>JBNKIW010000089.1:0-7498 GCA_050290865.1 Rhodomicrobiaceae bacterium
AATCCGGTTGCTCCGGCCGCTGCCTTGGTGCGGCCGGTATTCACCGAATCTGACTCGCCGGTTGCAGGGGATCCCCCTGAATCAATTTGCCGCGCCAGACCTGCTTAAATTAAATGAAGCAGGCCACTAGTACAGCCCCGCTTGCGTGCAGGGCGCAGCGGTGCGCTGCCTGCCGCCGCGTGCGGCATGCGCCCGTTCCGGTGCTGCGATGGTTCTTCTGCCTGTGGCCATGACCGCCAGCCATATTTCACGGTGGCGGTAAGTGTGCCATACTCCGCGCTGCGGCAAAGCATCGCGGGGGGCGATGCCCCGTGGAAGCGCCACGATACAAAAAATATACCGGGAGGAAAGGAACGATATGCCGGAAATCTCACTTGAAGTGAACGGCAAAGCCATGCGTGTGCAGGTCGAGCCGGGCACATTGCTGTCGGAGCTTATCCGCGACAGCCTCGGTCTCACCGGAACCCATATCGGCTGTGATACGTCGCAATGTGGTGGCTGCGTGGTGCATATGAATGGCAACAGCGTCAAATCCTGCACCATGCTCGCGGTCCAGGCCGACGGTGCGCGCATCACCACCATCGAGGGCCTGTCGCAAGGGGCCGACCTCCATCCGCTGCAGGCGGCGTTTCGAGAGGCGCACGGCCTGCAATGCGGCTACTGCACGCCGGGCATGATCATGTCGGCGGCCGACCTGCTCGCCAAAAATCCCAATCCGAGCGAGGCCGAAATCCGCTCCTGGCTCCAGGGCAATATCTGCCGCTGCACCGGTTATCACAACATCGTGAAGGCCGTGCAGATCGCCGCCGCGAATATGAGCGGGCGCGCCATGGCCGCTGAATAAGCGCCAGACATTATAAGATCACCGGAGGAAAGCATGACCGCTCAGGGCATTGGCGCCAGCGTTAAGCGCCGCGAAGATTTCCGTTTTATCAAGGGCCTAGGCAAATATACCGCCGATATTCATTTGCCGAACGAGACCTGCCTCTATCTTTTGCGTTCGTCGGCCGCCCATGCGCGCATCCGGTCCATCGACGTGTCGGCAGCGAAGGCCGCGCCGGGCGTGGTGGCCGTCTTCACGCATGAGGACATCGACGCGTCGGGCGCGGGGGGCATACCCTGCGGCTGGCTGATCACCAGCCGGGACGGCTCGCCGATGAAGGAGCCGAAGCATCCCATCCTGGCTGCGGGCAAGGTCCGGCATGTCGGCGATCCGATCGTGGCCGTGATTGCTGAAACGCTGGATCAGGCGCAGGACGCGGCCGAACTCGTGCGTCTCGATCTGGAGGAACTGCCCGCCATCGTCGATATGCGTAACGCCGCAACGGCGGGGACCGCGGTGCATGACGAGGCGCCGGACAATCTCTGCTACGACTGGGAGCTGGGCGACAAGGCCGCCGCCGATGCCGCCTTCGCCCGCGCCACGCATATCACCAAGATCGACCTCATCAACAACCGGCTCGTGGCCAACCCCATGGAGCCGCGCGCGGCGATCGGCGATTACAACCTCGCATCCGAGGAACACACGCTTTACACCACCAGCCAGAACCCGCATGTCATCCGGCTGCTCATGGGCGCGTTCGTGCTGAATATTCCCGAGCACAAGCTGCGCGTCTATGCGCCCGATGTCGGCGGCGGCTTCGGCACGAAGATCTTCCATTATGCCGAGGAAGCGCTGGTCACCTGGGCGTCGAAGCGCGTGGGGCGCCCCGTGCGCTGGGTGGCGGATCGCTCCGAGGCGTTCATGTCCGACGCGCATGGCCGCGACCATGTCACCCATGCCGAACTGGCGTTCGACGCCGACGGCAACGCTCTCGCCCTGCGCTGCGAGACGCTCGCCAATATGGGTGCCTATCTCTCGACCTTCTCGACCGCGGTCCCGACCTGGCTGCACGGCACGCTGCTGGCCGGGCAGTACAAGACGCCGGCGGTCTATGTGAACGTGAAGGCAATGTTTACCAATACGGTGGCGGTGGACGCCTATCGCGGCGCGGGGCGGCCCGAGGCGACCTACATTCTCGAAAGGCTGATGAGCAAAGCGGCAATGGAACTCGGCCTCGATCAGGTTGAGATCCGGCGGCGCAACATGATCGGGCCGGACCAGTTCCCCTATCAGACGCCGGTCGCCGTGGTCTATGACACCGGCAATTATCAGGCTTCGCTGGACAAGGCGCTCGAACTCTCCGACTACGCGGGCTTCCCGGCGCGTGCAGCGTCGGCAAAAGCGGCAGGCAAGCTGCGTGGCATCGGGCTGTCCTGCTACATCGAGGCGTGCGGCGTGGCGCCGTCGGCTCTCGTCGGCCAGCTCGGCGCGCGGGCGGGCCTGTTCGAAGTGGCGACAGTGCGCGTCAACCCGACGGGCAGCGTAACCGTGCTGACCGGGACTCACAGCCACGGTCAGGGCCACGAGACCACCTTCGCCCAGGTCGTGGCGGAGAAGCTGGGCGTGGACATCGCGGCGGTCGATATCGTCCACGGCGATACGGACAAGCTGCCCTTCGGCCTCGGTACGTACGGTTCGCGCTCCATCGCGGTGGGCGGCGCGGCGCTGGTGCAGGCGCTGGACAAGGTCATCGAGAAGGGCCGCAAGATCGCCGCGCACCTGCTCGAAGCCTCGGCGGATGATATCGAGTTCAAAGATGGCGCCTATACCGTCAAGGGGACCGACAAGTCGAAGGCATTCGGCGAAATCGCGCTGACGGCCTATGTCCCGCACCAATACCCGATCGAGTCGCTGGAGCCGGGGCTTGAGGAAACCTCCTTCTACGACCCGAAGAACTTCACCTATCCCGCGGGCAGCTACGTGGCCGAGGTCGAGATCGACCCGCGCACGGGCACGCTGGAGATCGTGTCGTTCGTCGCCGCGGACGATTTCGGCAATGTCATCAATCCGATGGTCGTCGAGGGGCAGGTTCACGGCGGGCTGGCGCAGGGTATCGGCCAGGCGCTCCTGGAAGGCGCCGTCTATGACGATGGCGGGCAGCTTCTGACCGGCTCCTACATGGACTACTGCATGCCGCGTGCGGACGACCTGCCATCATTCAAGGTGCACACCATGCCGGGCACGCCCTGCACGCACAATCCGCTCGGGGTGAAGGGCTGCGGCGAGGCGGGGGCCATCGGTTCGCCACCCGCGATCATCAACGCCATCGTGGATGCGCTGAAGGACTACGGCGTTACCCATATCGACATGCCCGCGACGCCGGAAAAAATCTGGCGCGCGATCAATAGCGGCGTGAAGGCGGCTGCGGAATAAGGGAGGAATGACAATGCATGGCTTCGAATATGTGCGTCCCGCATCCGTAGCGGATGCCTCGGCCGCCGTCACGGCGAATATGAACGCGACGCTCCTGGCGGGTGGGCACACGCTCATCCCGACGCTGAAACAGCGGCTGGCCAGCCCCTCGGTGCTGGTCGATCTCGGGGGCATCGCCGAGATGCGCGGCATCCGGTGTGACAGCTCCCTCCTCGTCATTGGTGCGCTGACAACGCATGCCGAAGTGGCGGCAAGTGCCGAGGTGCGCGGCGCCATCCCGGCGCTGGCCGTTCTCGCGGGGGGCATCGGCGATCCCCAGGTCCGCCATCGCGGCACCATCGGCGGCTCGCTCGCCAATAACGACCCCGCCGCCGACTACCCGGCGGGGGCGCTGGCCTTGAACGCCACCATCGTCACGAACAAGCGCCAGATCGACGCGGACGCCTATTTCAAGGGTCTTTTCACGACAGCGCTGGAACCGGGCGAGATCATCACCGGGGTGCGCTTTCCCGTGCCGGAGCGTGCGGGCTACGTGAAGTTCGAGCAGCGCGCCTCGCGCTACTGCCTCGTCAGCGTGTTCGTGTCGAAGACCAAGGGCGGCATGTTCTCCTCGGGCGATGTCCGGGTGGCGGTGTCCGGGGCCGGGCAGAACGGCGTGTTTCGCGTGCCCGAGATGGAAGCGGCGCTGAAGGCGAATTTCTCGCCGGACGCCGTGCGCGGCGTCACCGTTCCCGCGAGCGGTCTCATGAGCGACATGCATGGCAGCGCCGACTACCGTGCCTCGCTTATCACCGTGATGGCCGAGCGGGCCGTGGCAGCGGCGCTTGCATGACGGGTGCGCTGCCACAATCGGTTGCCGAGACCAAGGCGTTGCTGGCGAAGGGCAATTACCTCGCCAGCGACGCCCTTGCCACGTCCGTCTTCCTGGCCCTGAAGCTGAAGCGTCCGCTGCTGCTCGAAGGCGAAGCGGGCGTCGGCAAGACCGAAGTGGCGAAGGTGCTGGCGGCGCAGCTCGGGCGCCCGCTCGTCCGGCTGCAGTGTTATGAGGGGCTGGATCTGTCGTCGGCCGCCTATGAATGGAACTACAGCCGCCAGTTGCTGCACATCCGCGCCGCCGAGGCGGAGCATGGCGCCGATCGCGCCAGCCTGGAGCGCGATATCTACAGCGCCGATTATCTCCTGAAGCGCCCGCTTCTGCAGGCGCTGGAGCTGTCGGCGGAGGGGCGCGGGCCGGTGCTGCTCATCGACGAATTGGACCGCGCCGATGAGCCGTTCGAGGCGTTTCTCCTCGAAATCCTCGCCGACTATCAGATCACCATCCCCGAGATGGGCACGATCAGCGCCACCGAGCCTCCCATCACCATCCTGACCTCCAACCGCACGCGCGAGGTGCACGACGCCGTGCGGCGGCGGTGCTTCTACTGCTGGATCGACTATCCGGCAGCGGCGCGCGAGGCCGAAATCCTGGCGATGAAGGTGCCCGAGGCGCCAGCCGTGCTCACCAGCCAGATCGTGGCTTTCGTTCAGTCCGTCCGCAAGATGGACCTGTACAAGAATCCCGGCGTCGCCGAGACGATCAACTGGGCGCAGGCGCTCACCTCGCTGGACTGCGTGGCGCTCGACCAGGAGTCTGTGAACTCCACGCTGGGGACGCTGCTCAAATACCAGGATGACATCGCGCGTATTCAGGGTACAGAGGCAGCGCGCCTGCTGGACGAGGTCAAGTCCGTGGCCCTGTCTGGCGAATAGCGGCCGCGGGTGCTTCGCGAAAAGAAACAGCCGGAGGGTGCGCGGCAATCCTCCTGCGGCGTCTGAATGGTGCCGGCGTGGCGGCGGCGGCGGAGCAACCGGGGACGACCGTCAAACAGTCGCCCTCACAAAATGAACTTGCTCAGATCCGCGTCCTTCGCCAGATCGCCGACATGCGCCTGCACATAGGCGGCGTCGATGACGATCGTCTCGTTGCCGCGGTCGGAGGCCTCGAAGCTGATCTCGTCGAGGACACGCTCCATCACTGTCGAAAGCCTTCGCGCGCCGATGTTCTCGACGCTCCCGTTCACCTGCACGGCGATGTCGGCCAGGGCGTCGATGGCGTCTTCGGTGAACTCGAGCGTCACGCCCTCGGTTGCCATCAGCTCGATATACTGCTTGATCAGGCTGGCGCGCGGCTCGCGCAGGATGCGGCGGAAGTCGTCGCGCGTCAGCGCCGACAGCTCGACGCGGATCGGCAGGCGGCCCTGAAGCTCTGGCAGAAGATCGGACGGCTTGGCGACGTGGAATGCGCCTGAGGCGATGAACAGGATGTGGTCCGTCTTGACCGGACCATATTTTGTGCCGACCGTCGTCCCTTCGATCAGCGGCAGCAGATCGCGCTGAACGCCCTCGCGGCTGACGTCCCCGCCGATACGCTCGGAGCGCGCGCAAATCTTGTCGATTTCGTCCACGAAGACGATGCCGTTGTCTTCCACGGCCTTGATGGCGTCCTGCACGATCTGGTCGTTGTCCAGGAGCTTGTCCGATTCCTCATTGATGAGGAAGGCGTAGGATTCCTTCACCGACACCTTGCGCGTCTTGGTGCGCCCTCCGAATGCCTTGCCGAGCATTTCGTTGAGGTTGATCATGCCGACCTGCGCGCCAGGCATGCCGGGGATTTCGAAACTGGGCATACCCATGCCGGTGTCCGCGACCTCGATCTCGATCTCCTTCTCGTCCAGTTCGCCCTCGCGCAGTTTCTTGCGGAAGGTCTCACGCGTGGAGGGCGATGCATTCGGGCCGACGAGCGCGATTAACACACGCTCTTCCGCCTGAAGATGCGCATTCGCCTGCACCTCCTTGCGCTTGGCCTCGCGGACGAGGCTGACACCTATCTCCAATAGATCACGGACGATCTGATCGACGTCGCGGCCGACATACCCCACCTCGGTGAACTTCGTCGCCTCGACTTTCAGGAACGGCGCGTTGGCGAGGCGGGCCAGGCGGCGCGAAATCTCGGTCTTGCCGACGCCGGTCGGGCCGATCATGAGGATGTTCTTGGGAAGCACCTCCTCGCGCATATCGTCCACGAGTTGCTGGCGCCGCCAGCGGTTTCTGAGCGCGATCGCCACGGCGCGTTTGGCGTCGTTCTGGCCGATGATGTGGCGGTCGAGTTCGGAGACGATTTCGCGAGGGGAGAAGTCGGTCATTGATTGTTGCTCTGGTTCGGCGTTTCCGCGATTGCTGGGGTCAGCGCCTCGCGTCCGTCTGGGCAGGTTTCCGGAGCCTCAGCGCTCGATGTCGGAGGCCAGTGTTTCGACGATGAGGTTGGCGTTCGTGTAGACGCAGATGTCGGCCGCAATCGCCATCGCCCGGCGCGCAACCGCCTCGGCGTCCATATCCGTGTCCATGAGCGCCCGGGCGGCGGCGAGTGCGTAATTGCCGCCGGAGCCGATGCCCATGACGTCGTGTTCAGGTTCCAGCACATCGCCGGTTCCCGTCAGGACGAGCGTCGCGGACTTGTCCGCCACCAGCATCATGGCTTCCAGGCGGCGGAGGTAACGGTCGGTACGCCAGTCTTTGGCGAGATCGACGCAGGCACGCACCAGCTGATCCGGATATTGTTCTAGCTTGGCCTCAAGCCGCTCGAACAGCGTAAAAGCATCTGCTGTGGCACCGGCAAAACCGCCGATGACATTGCCCTTGCCAAGCGTACGCACCTTGCGGGCGTTCGCCTTGATAACGGTCTGGCCGAGTGACACCTGACCGTCGCCCGCCACCACCACGCGGCCAGCCTTGCGTACGGTGAGAATGGTTGTTCCGTGCCAGTGCGGAAAGCTTGATGTCTGCTGGGTCATCATCTGTCGGGGCCTGAAGAGTTCAACTCAATATCGGGACAGCGGTGCACCATATCAAGGCACAGCCGGACAGGAGGAGGATGCTCGGCCAGGCGGCGATGCCCGGCTACCGCCCAGCGTTAATAGAAGATGAAAGAGGCTTTGTCCCATCCTTCGGAGGTTTGATCACATTTATCCTTCTCTTCTCCGCGTCTATCCGGCGATTGCGGCCAATATCGGGGGCCTCGGGCAGGCACGACGAAAACAGCGCGGAAGCGCCCTTGGCCGGGCGACACTCCCGCACGTTCCACTCGGCCCGTGTCCATAGCATGAGGGGCATTCGAGGATGCACGTTATACTAGTACCAGGAGTCATAAATCGCTAAGACGGCGTCCTTTCACGCGGCGCTGGTGAACTTCGGATTTGGTCCACA
>JBNKIW010000090.1:0-7168 GCA_050290865.1 Rhodomicrobiaceae bacterium
CGCCTCGGGGAGCAGCTTGTTCAGGCCGCAGCGGAACACATCGCCGGCGAGGTGCGGTCGGCGGCGGGTGAGGCGGTAGATGTGATCAGAGCGGCAGTGGTAGCAGAGCTGACCATGGCGCGCCAAGCCAGCAAGGGCATGCGGCAGATCAGGACGACGGTGTGGTGGGCCTCCGCAATCGCGTTAGTCGCTACCGCCATCGCCGTCGCGCTCGCCATCCTCTCGCCGCTGCTGGACGCCCCTCGCGCCCCAGGTGCGTGTTCACCGGTAATTACACAGCAGACGGTGAACACGCACTGACGTGGTTGGTCCAGAGCGCAATCTTGAGTGTCCCCGCTATTTTTCTTTGTCCGGCCGCATCTTGATTACAGTCGCTATCGGTCCGTCCGAGGTGCCGTAGAGACGCTCCCGAATTCGCCGCTGTTCATCCAGCAAATACCGCTCACTGGCGACGATCAATAAACCGCGCACACCAATTTCATCCAAGCGTTTTTGAAGGTCTGCTATAATGCCGTGCAGCTTTTCTTCGACACCGCGTTGCTCGTCAAGTGATGTTGTCCAAAGCGATGAGTCCAGCGCCTGGTCACTCGGCGCTGTCTCATCCAGCAATTCAAGAAAATCGTCACTGAATGTACGCAGCGCAAGACCCAAAAGCGCCGCCCGCATTACATCATCGCGTGCCAATTTTTTTTTCACCATCCCAGCACCTTTTCGATAAAGCCGTTTTTACATTCATTGTGCGCTACAACGTCGGCTTGCGCAAAATCGTTTCAACGTAGAGCACCCGCGCGCCGCCCCACCGTGTCAGGGTGCCCCCTGACGATATCGCTCGTTATAGAGAAAATCCTGAGACCGCGCCACATCGGCGGGGGATTCTTGCCCGCTGGCAGCGCTGCGGATGGCATCAAGTGCGGCGCGGCGTGTCCTGGCATCCGGTGCAGGTCGCGCGAGTATGAGGATGCCTTCCCGAATATAGGGGTGAAAACGCCGGCACCCCCGGCACCCGCGCACGGAAACCCTTGCTGAGCAAGGGTTTGGTGGGTGCCGGTCCTACCCAAAAGACCGGCACCCACACCGGCACCCACGCCGGCACCCGCTTCGTGGGGACCGGCACCGCCGGCACCCCACCGGCACCCACGCCGGCACCCGCAAAATCCTTGCTCAGCAAGGGTTTTGGCGCGCGGGTGCCGGGGGTGCCGGCGTTTTCACTTAATTCAGAGGATAAAGAAGTGATATTCATCTTTTGTTCTTCTTGGTGTCAAAAAAAGAACCTCACCAAGCGCCTCGCCTGTGAGGTTTTTGCTGCAGGCTTACCGCATAGAGGTTACTGCGCCTTTGGCGCCTTCGTGATCTCGATATACCGTTTACCGTGACTTCTTTTGGTACGCTCGATTGTGATGCCGATCTTGCGCAGGGTTGGAGCGGCAAGGCGAAGACGGCTGGACATGGATGACGGGTTGCGGGGCCAATAACCTTCACGCTGGCCGCCTTCCGGTGCATGCATGTTGAGGTGTCCTAGCAGTTGCTCCGGTCGCCCCCGCCATTGAGTATCGTTCAAGGTGTCCAAGAATGCGAGAAGTGCCAAGCACACCACGTCGCCCTCAATCACGGTCTGCACGGCTTCGGCAGTGTTTTCATAATACGCTTCCATAACGCCGCCGGGGTGCGTGAAGGCGCTCTCACAGGCGGTCGCCCAGACAGCAAAGTCGGCCAGGCGCGGCAGTTGCGACAGTTTCACCGCGCTGCGGTTGCGCATCCCAATAACCATGGCGTCCAGCAAGGCGCCCAGGATGCGCGGCCTGGCCTCTTCCAATCTGGCTTTCACCGCTTCGTCGGTCATCTTCTTGTCGCCGCCGATGGGCTGCAGTTCGAGCATGATAGCCCGATCGGCGAGGTCGCTGCGGGCAATGATGTCGCCGATGGCGGTCAGCAGCGTCGGACGCATGGCGTCGAACAGGATCTCATCGTCGTCGGTATGCAATTGGCGTGTCGCGAAACCGCCGCCGGTGGCAACGCGGCAAAGCGCATCGGAAAGCCAGGTGGGAAGACGGGTCATATTGTCAAACAGCAGCATCCCGGCATTGGCGGCGGCGATCCAGAGGTCGCGCTCGTTGGGCGGTGCTGCTCGAAGCGGTGCGACGTTGGGATCAACAAGCGAGCGCAGGAAGAGGGCGGTGGTTGATTTGCTGGCGCCCGCCTCGCCCGCAAGCGCGAGTAGTGGATATGGACCCGTTGCCCGCAGCGCCGCCAGGAGCCACGCGACAACCAGGGTGAAGTTGTTGTCGCTCGACAGGTTGAGCAGGTCGCGAAGCTCCCGCAGGTTGCCACCGGAAACCGGCTCGGGCAGGGGCAACATGCCGCGCGGGCGCTGAAAGTGCACCGGCGGGGCGCCTACGACGCGCCAGCCCTGCTCGTCGATCTCAACCGCGCGCCACTGATCGTCTGCCAGATCGACGTAGTATTTTCCTGCATGCTCTGCCGTGCGGACGAAAACCGGATGCTGCTCGCCATCATAGCGCGCGATGGCGTCCAAGGTGAGCAACGCCTGGGCCATGGCATCGGCATTCGGCGCCTTCCTCGTCGCCTTATAGTATTGATGTGTCAGCCACTTGCGAAAGCCCTTGGAACGCAGGTTCCAGGTTTCCCGGCGTCCGTCGATGCTGATCGCGCCCCAGGCCGATTCATCTGGTGCCCAGAAGAACGTGGCATCCTGCTGGGCCAGATTGACCAGAGTGTCGGCAATCGTTCCATCCTGGCTACCCGCTGTTTTCGTTTCCTTGCGCGCATCAAGGGCGGGCTCGCGGGCAAGAAGTGCCTCCAGCGGTTCAGCCGCGGCGAGTGCGGCATCCAGGTGTTCCTCGAAGCCCTGCGGCTCCTTCATATGCAGATCATGAATATCGGCGAAGCCGTTCAGAACGGCAACGCGGAATTCTTTGCGGTGCTTGGAGACGGAAAGCCGTTTCAGCAGTTCATCCCGAGCGCCGCCTTTGCCGGGAAACACGGTGATAGGGGTAATCCCGGCCAGTTCCGGATCATCACGCTTCGGGTAGTAGCCGTTGGCACCAGCTACGCCTACGGCATCGAACCCGTGATGCCAGAGGATGTGGCAGGACCGCTCATTATCAACCAGAACGATGGGGCAGCCGCGCGCCGGCATCTGATCGAGGCCATACAGGAGTGCGCCAAGCTTCTCTTCACGCTTATCCCATAGTGCCCGCCTCGCCTTGCTTTCTCCCGGCGTGACGCCTTGCCAGATCCGATCCCGTAAGGCACTGCCATCGCGCCGACGGTAGGGTATGGCGAGCGCTGAGCGGCTCTCCGCCCAGGGGTTGTCAACCGTACGAACCCCAAGTTGTTCCAGGAACTCGATCGGCAATTGTGCGGCCGTCGCATAATCCTGCAAGGTTACGCCGATTTTTTTCGCCGCCATCCTAACGACAGTGTTGACTTCCGGCGCCGTAGTCTTATCTACTTGTTTGGTCACTACAGTTTACCCCTCCAGCAAATCCCCTGGATAACAGAGACACCCCCGGCGCCGTGAACGCCGGGGGTGTCTCACTATTCAATGTGCTATCGGTTCGCGCTGTGTGAACCTCAGTCTGTGCGTGCCGTTCCGCTTGAAGCGGCTGAGGGTGATTCCGGCCTTGGCCAGTGCCGGACCGGCGGCTGCAATCGCTTTCACCAGTTCGTGATCGGTCGTCAGAGCTAAACACAGGCCCTTCTGGTGCAGTTCATCAAGCAATTCCAAATAGGTCGCTCCCACCGTCGCTGTGGGAACGCCGGCGATGAGGTCCTCTACAACCTTCTCGCCGCTTTCGTCCGCGCCTGATCCGGCCTCAGTTGTGATGGTGGTTGTGTCGTCTCTCATGCCTGTATCTCCTGGTGAAAGTTAGTGAGTTCGACCGTTTTGCCTTAAATGGCATAATCTCCGTATACGTACTGCTTTCGCTTAAAATCCTTCGCGCCCCGTAACCTCTCCGTCGAAGTTCACCTGTGCCGTACTTTATTCGCCTTCTTCGGAACGTTTTGTGTAAGTGATTTCAAATACTTAATGACTATAACCCCTCGTAAACGCCAAGTCGAAACGTTTCCTCTCCCCAAAGAGAAACTTGTAGGCAGAAGAAAACTCGCCATTCGGGCGCAAAGCTTTTGTATTTGGCGTAATTACAATCTGTTAGGCAGTTATCGTTACATCGTTACAGAGCCGTTGCGGTGCGTCAGATTGCCTAGTACTTAGTTGCACTCTCATTCCCCGCACTCCGTTCAAGTTATCCGTTTGAGCGCCACCCGCTCTGCATTTCCTATGTCGTGTATGCCGCGTACCCGGAGGTTGTGCACCTTGCGTGCCGTCGCGCTGGCCCTGGTGCACTCCTCCCGCGCAAATGCCGATGGGAGTGCCACGCCGAAATGCGGCCATCACACACGTCGTCAGTGCTGACAATCCCGCGCGGCATACGACTGGCTGTGCGCGCGAGACCAACACGCTGCGGTTGGCACCGACAGATCGCTGACGGCATAGCGACGGATGGATTTCGATCTGTCGGCATCCGCCGAAGCCGTCCGTCCATCCGCCCAACCATCTGTCCGTGCGCCGGCACCGCGCCCGTTGTGCACACGGGCACGGGTACTGGGAGTTGCGACGGATCGCCGACGGCATAGCGACGGATCGAACTCCATCCGTCGAAGCTGTCGGTCTGGCTGACAGCGCCGTGTCCATTGCCTCGTGTCCGTGTCCACAGCGGACACGGCGTGGACACGAGTGGACACGGTGTGGAACGATGGAACGCTGGATAATTGGAAGGAACGGGAAGGCATGTTTCTGAGCCTTCCATTTTTCTTGGCGGCGGATCTGGATACGGACACGGACACGAGAAACGTCCCGCGCGCGCGACATGCACTGTGGCTGGCACCGACGGATCACCGACGGCATAACGACGGATGAAAATCCATCCGTCGACATCCGTCGTGATCCGTCGTGATCCGTCGAAACCGTCGTTTTATCCGTCGTTACCCGTCTGAGCCGGCGATCCATCCGCCCATATCCGCCGCCGTCAGCGGCACGCCCGACCACTTCCTCGCTGGTGTTATTCTTGGTTGTTATAACCGCCACGTGCTCACCCTGAAGTTGCCTTCCCCTTCAATTGCCACGCCCAGCTTCTCAGCCGCCCGGTAGAGGGTGCCGGTGCCGATACCTGCGGCGAGCGCCTCACGTTTCAGCTCGGTTGCAATCCTCGGTCCGTTTGCGAGTGCTGACCGTAGCCATTCCTCGGCATCCGGCCTCGCTGTCGATCCATCGGGATTTGTCGTCCGCCCCGCTGCCGCCCGTTGGCCGCCAGTCTTTACCTGCGCCCTCCTTGCCGTTGGGCGCCTGGCGTCCAGCATCTGCTGTGCCGTTACCTCGACGCGCGCCCGATCCCAAACAACGCGGCTTGTGTCGACGCCGCCCGGAAGATCCACGCTCTCAAAGCGGTATGCGTGCCCGCGGCGGTCGTTGATGACGTTGCCTTTCGCAAACAACAACAGCCGCCGGTCCTCGTTGGCCGGATCGGGCGTGACGAACCAGGCTGTCCGCGCCATGCGCCAGAACGCCGTCGATCCGGAAAACCATTCCTGCATCGTCTTGCCATCATTGCCCTTCGGCGGATGGACGATGGCGATGAGTGCCGTGCTGGTCGCGGCCGCCCAGGTTGTCAGAGGTGTGAGCGCCGCACGCACAGTATGCGCCGCGCCTTCGACATAGCCATCGAGCGGGTCGAAGATGATGAGGCGCACCCCACCCAAGCGCGCGGCCGCCGCCACGATGGGGCCGATCCCCTCGCGCAGGTCGATGATGTCGTCGATCACCCTCACGCGGCGCAGGTCGGCGCCCGCTGCCATCAAACGCGGCTTGATGGTGTCCTCGGCGTCATCCTCGTTGGTGAGGATCAGCACGCCGCCTGGTTCGGCCTTGCCTGCTTCGCAGGGCCATCCGCCGCCCGTTGAGACCGTCGCGGCGACGGATAGCGTCACCTGGCTCTTGCCGAGATCCGGCAGCCCACCAAGAAGATTGAGCTTTCCCGCGGCGATGATGCCTGGCCACAACCATGTGACCGGCTTGGCGTCGATGTCCGCCAGTGTCGCCGCCGCTTCGCCCGCGGCCACAGGTCGAGGGGGAGTTTGGTAAAAATCGCTGAGAAGGCACAGCCTGTCCTTCAGCATATATTGCAGCTCGATCAGTTCGCCGCCCTGGAGCGTAGTGCCGCCTACCGGCATCAGATGGCCCAGCGAGACGCCATTGAGGCGCTCGGCAACCGCCTTCGCGGTGTCTCCAACGGCTTCGATTCGTGTGACAGGCGCAACCAGACGCCATCCGGCGTAGATCGTGCGGCCTGCGGCCAGAAGAAGGAACGGTGCAGGTTTGAAGGCATCGAGCGCGGCGCGCCCCGACATCGGTAGCTTGATGCCGAAATGGCGCATGGCCCGCAGATCACCGCGCACCAGCATGCGGTTGTTCACTGGCGCGACCGGCTCGGCCATCAGCGTCAGGATGTTCCGCTTCTGACGCTGTGCCGAGGCAATCCAGGTGTCGGCACTGCCATGGTTCGCCGGAAGGAAGGTCGCGACCGGCGCGTTACCGCTCCCACCTGTCGCAACGAGAACCCATGCCGCTTGGCTGGTATGGAAATGCTCCAGGAAGCCGATAGCGCGCTGGGTGCTGGCGCTGCGAGGAAACAGGGCGCTGAACATCACTCGCCCGCCTCCAAGCTTGTCTGCATGCTTGCTCCGCCTGCGGCGTCGCTGAGGGCGATGCCCTCATAATACCGGGTGGCGCCGCGACCAGACTTGCCTCCCAGGCCCAGAATGGCCTCTGACATGCGCCGCCCGAAGGTGACATAGGGGAGAGTGCTCTTGATGCCCTCTCGCCCTGCCCAGGCTTCGTAATGGCTGAAGGCCTCCTTTGGCGTCACCCGCGCACCTTGTTCAGCCGCGACGCACCCTTGAAACCACATCCTCCAGCCATCCTCCGGCCCGGTGGCGGCGATCTGTGGCACCACGGCAGACGCCGCCGCCTGCGCTGCGACATCAGGTTGGCGTGAGCGGCGGGGCCTGTTGTCCCGACGGTCTCCCATCAACTCCACCGCAGCGCGGGCCGTGATCGCAAGCCCCAGCGCCGCGCTCATCTCAATCA
>JBNKIW010000091.1:0-7103 GCA_050290865.1 Rhodomicrobiaceae bacterium
CTCTCGGAGGCGTACGGCAGCTAACTAAAGTATCGCGACCGTGTAGGGATGCCAGGGCCAACGAACGCTTTTGGAGCATCGTGCGGATGGACGATGAACGGGGCTCCTTCAACAAATTCCGAATGGAGCCCATGTTAAACATCATGCCCGCGCATAGCAGGCACCCGAGGCAATTCAATTCCAAGACTTGACAACCTCGCCGTTTACCCTCGAATATCGCCCCATGATGTTCTTCTTGGACCAGCTCTGACCGCTAACAAAGGCATTCCGCGCCCAACCGATGAGGCGTGCCTTAAGCCTTGCGCGTCTGTGAACACCTGACACCCCACACAGACTCAGAGATCAACGCTGGACAGAGGACGACGTCATGTCTCCTACAGAGCGTTTCGCTCGCCATCACAAGCTCAAAACCGATCAAGCGATCAGTCAGGCATATGCTCGCTTGGTAGCCGATACCGTTGCACGCGCGACCTTCGCGGAGCTTCTTTGCTGCGTTCGGCAACGAGCGCCGTCGGTTCTGGCGGCGCCTTGCGCTGAAGGCCATCATCCAGGGATCGAGGCGCTGGCCAATTTATCGTGTTCGTCATATGCGCATATAAGAGAAATTGGTGACTGGCCGGGGTCGGACGGCTCCTGGAGAGTGGCAATCAATTCTTTGGTCCAGCATCTTGTTGCAGAATATCCGATGCCTCAGTTTTTGGTTTCCGCCTGGTACCTCCAAAACGGCGAGGAGACCGAATGGCAGCGGCGCTGGTTCATCGCACATGGGAGCGGGCGCAGTTTCCGCTCTTTGGACCTACCAATAAAAATGACGCGGCGAATGGAGGATATCTTCCTCCGTTCGCCCGATCATATGCACATCAATATAGCGATGCGCCGTGCCGAGCTGATAGGTCTTGGCATTTCGGAGGAACTCGCAGTCGCCATTCTCTCGACACGCATTGCAATCGATCTTCAGTCCGGCGAGTTTTGGCGAACCGTGTGGCACTTTTTGCGCGCAAATGCCGATGAAATTGACCTGACGCAAGTCGCGCCGCTTATCGACTTCATCTATAGTATTCGTCAGGAGCGGATCGCAGTGTTAACACCGAACGGAATGGTCTATCACGAACCGCCCGACGCGCATTTCTCGATGAAGGGGCGGACCTTCACCTCTATGTTGCGACACATGGAGGAATGGCACCGAGGTCTGAAGTCATTAAAGAGCGGGCTTACATGGAGCAGCTCGAATTTACGCCCTATGATGGTCGAAGCACCACCATCGGTGCCTTCGGAATTGCCGCGCTGGTGGCAATTCGTTGAACTCACCAGCAGTAAGCAACTCGAAGACGAGGGGCAAATGCTCCGACATTGCGTGGCAAGCTACGCGAGCAGATGTTGGCGGGGCGCCTGCCACATTTGGTCCCTTCGGCTTACGCAAGAAAACAAGGCGCGAGCCGTCGCGACATTGGAGATCGACCCGAAAAGCCGAGCGATCGTACAGGCTCGTGGCATGCGAAACCGGTATCCATCGGGCAAGCCGCTGCAACTCATACGGTTATGGGCGGACCGTGAGGGCTTGCGTCTCGCAATCTGAGGCAGTGGTTCTGTTATGCGTCGGCTTGTTGCGGGGCGGCTGCGGCTATGGCGCGGCGCCCATCGCGGCGAGGAGGGCGGCGAGGTTGCGCGCCACCGTCTGCGTGCTCTGATGGTCCGGCCCGAGGCTGGCGGTGAAGATGGCGAGCGCGCGTCGCATCAGCGGCTCGGCCTCGGCGAGACGGTTCGTGTCAGCCAAGAGCTGCGCCAGATTGTTGAGGCGGATGGCCACGTTGGGGTGGTCCGGGCCGTAGTACTTCTCGTTGGGCGCGATTTCCTCATATCGAAGACGCACTGCAATTGGCGGAAATCTCGCGAAACGAGGGGGGGGTACCTCGCGCCGGGCGCCGTATTTCGTCCCCACCTCGGCGTGTCGCCTTGGATGCGGTTCAACGTTACGGTCAGCAAAATGTGCTTGGCGACGGGAGGCCCACTCAGAAATCATAACCATTTCACCAGAGACCGCTACTGAGCGAATAGCAATCCTATTTTTTGTGCCACGCGAAGGGCAGGTAATGGAGCATTGCTTCGTCAGTGGATGAGGCCGTGGCGGACTGGAAGGGTTCCCTCCATTGGTCAACAACGGGGGGCGCGAAACCATCTCCAACCCCGCCCCCGTGAAGTGCGCCCCTACTCCCCGCGCGCCAGCAGATAGTCCCCCGCATCCCGCCCGCGGTAATATTGCGGCGTCTGCTGCCGCTTCATCGCCTTGGCCAGTTCGCCGGCGCGCCGCCGCACATAATCGCGCAAACCCTCGGTGCGCACCTCGCCCGCCTTGTTCTTCGCCGCCCCCTTCACGCCCTCGACGAGGGCCAGCGTGAACAGCCCGTGGCCGAGGTCGGCGCGCTCCAGCGCCTCCTGGTCCCAGCGCGCGGCTGCATAGACGACGATGTCGGCCTGGTAGGCGTCGCCGAGCAGCTTGTCGTCAGCGCGCCGCGCTAGTCGAGCGCGCCTTCGCCATTGTGGGTGATGATGACTTCGGCGGGCGTCTCCAGGTTTCGCTGGTTGATGGCGACTACACGGATGGTGTTGCGGCCTTTGGCGAGGGGCACCTTGAATCTCACCGTGCCGGGGGAGAAACCGGGACCGCTCGCGGGCAGGTGCTCGCCGATCTGCACGCCGTTGACCTGGATGCGGATGAATTTGACTGGGTCGGGTGTGGCTTCGAGCATCAGTTCGAGTTGTGCAGAGCCGCCTCTGAGCGTGGCGTTCGCGGCAGGAGAGACGATGCGGAAGCGCGGGACGGGGCGTTTCAACAGGTCGCTGAGCTTGAAACTGGTGCTGGGTGACTTGCGCACCGCTTCTTCCGCGCTGGCGAGCTGGATGGCCTTGGCGACGATGTCCGGGCGGTTGAGCTTGGCGCGAAGCTGGGCGGCGGTGACGTAGTCAGCGGCGTTCTCCGGACCGCGATTGATCTGCCAGCCGATCAGCTCGGCGCCGGGGCCGGAGGCGGCGTAATAGCCTTGCGGCGTCCACATCACCCATTCGCCGTCGGTGCCGCGGAACAGGGTGACGAGCAGTTCGCGGGTCTTCAGGTTCCACAGCCGCAGCGTCTGGTCGTCGGCGCCGGAGACGAGGTACCGGCCATCGGGCGAGGGAGCGACGGCCCAGACATCGCCATGGTGCCCAAAGAAATTGCCGAGCTTGCTGCCGGAGCGGTCATGGGCGGTAAGCCAGCCATTCGCGCCGCCGGAGATGACGGCCTCGCCATCGGGGGTGTAGCTGTAGGAGCGGTGTAGATAGCCATTGGTGGAGCCGCGCTCGATGGTAGCGACCACCCGCCCGCCTTGTCGAATATCAAGGATGGCGTCTTCGCCGTAACGGCCGCCCTTGCGGTGTCTAAGCGACCAGCCGTTCAAATTCGCCCTGGCGCGGCGGAAAGCGCCATAACGGCCAGCCACCGGCCCGGTGAGCGGCGCATCGCCCGTGGGCAGAGTCAGAGCATATTCGAGCGCCGGCGCCTGAATGATCGCCGTCCTATGCCGATGCCCCCAGCCTATCTGCCGCCCATCAGCCGAGACGCCCACGGCCCATACTGGCCGCCCGCTCCCGCGGAGCACTAAAGGGCGCCCCTCCGGCCCCTTGCGGCGCTCGCCCGCCTTCAAGCTTGTCCCCGGCCCCGATCGGGGAGCCCAGATGTGAATTTCGTTATTGTTGCCCCCGCCCGTCGCCGCCCAGCGCCCATCGGGGCTGATGGCGGTGGCGAGGACGATATTGTCATGGCCGCGATAGGTAACGATCTCGCGTCCGCTGGCGGTGTCGAAGACGTGGCAGTCGTGTGGCGCTATACCTGTCCCCGACAGCAGCGTCTTCCCATCCGGGCTGAAGGTTAGGCTGCCGACTGTTGTCCTCTGCCGCGCCAGCACCGTTCGGAACGCGCCGGTCTTGGTATCCCACAGCCGGATTTCGCCGCGCTCATCCCCCGAAGCGACGGTGCCATCCGGGGCCACCGCAAGGCTCCTGACCTTATTGCGATGGCCCGGCATCCGCGCGATCTCAGCGCCATCGGCGACGCGCCACAGCCGCAAATCGTGGTCGTAAGAGCCCGTCACTGCGCGCTGGCCGTCAGGCGCGAAGCCGACGGCCTGGACATCATCCTTATGGCCGCGCAGGCGGTGTTTTGGGCGCATCGCAGCTACGTCCCAGATGATAGCGGTGAAGTCGCCGCTTCCTGAAATCAGATGGCTGCCATCGGGCGAAAAGGCGAGGTCAAAGACGACATTCTTATGCCCCTTGAGCCGCGCCACCAGCCTGCCGCTCGCAAAGTCATAGAGACGGATGGCGGTTTTCTCATTAGGTTTGCCGGAGAGCAGTCCCCCCGCCGCCAGCCATTTGCCATCCGGCGACAGCGCCAGGGCGTAGATACTTCCCTCATCGCCCAGTGCCGCCTCGCCGCGGATGGTGCGCACGGTCTTCCCCGTCGCCACATCCCAAACCCGGATGACCTTGTCAACCGACGCCGAAACGATCTGCCGCCCGTCCCGCGTGAAGGCGATGTCCCTGATCAGCGACATATGCCCGCCAGTGTCGAGCACGGGCAAGGGGGCATCCTCCGCTGCCCCCACCACGGGCCGCGCCGCCAGCGCCAACCCCATAAACAGCATCGCCAAGAAACGCACGGCACCCCCCATCGCAGGCTTACGAATTTCACCAAAACGTACCAGGAGCGATCAGAAAAGGAAACGCGCCCCATGCGCCCGCGCCGCCCGGAAGCCGGTTCCCAAGAGGGATTGGCTGAATCTGAGCACATGATCTTGCTCCTTAGCAATGAGGGAGAAGATCAGTATGCCTTTGACGTGTTCCTCAGTGGGGCTCGCTTCGAGCGACCTTGTCTTGCGCACCAGGCAGGTGGCACCTCTTGGAGCTGTGCGTGGGTGGCCGCGGCTCGCTCTCCCTGGTCAGTGGGCTTCATACGCCGAGCTTACAGGAACCTGAAACGGTGTTTCAGCAAACTGAAAACATCGCTGGTCCAAGATCGTCTCCAGAAATGCAGGCGTCTCGCAGAAGGAGACTGTCATGAAAAATGTTCCATCCCGCCCGTCTTTCATCGTCATCGGGATGCTCTCGGCGGCGCTCTTCGCCGCTCCGGCAGCAGCCCAAAGGGGGACCGGCGAACCAGCGGGCGTAGCCCGGCAGGCGCTTGGCATCCGGGTCAAGGCACTCTCGGGAACCATTAAGGACATTAAGATCGGCCGGTGTGAGAAGACGACGGGTCGATCTTTAGAGGGCGCGCATCTGATCGTGCAGACCCCGGATGCAAAAGTGATCAATCTGCATTTGGGCCCAACATTCGCCTTGCGCGAAGAACTCAAGCGGCTTTCCGTTGGACAGAACATCTCGTTCAAAGCGTTTCGAACCAGCCGCATGCCCGAGGATGCCTATATTGCCAAGTCCGTGAAATCTGGAGACGAGGTCTTCACTTTGCGGAACAGCAATCTGCGCCCACGATGGGCTGCCGGCGGTCGGGGGCGGGGACGGGGAGGCGGGATGGGGCGCGGTGGCGGCCATTGTTGGTGATAAAGGCTGCATCGCCATTGAGGCACTGGCGAAAATAGGAGGAAACGATGCGAAGGCTGGTTCTGGCGGCGGGGCTGCTGCCAATTCTCACATTCTCTGTCGCGGCTGAGGACACGCGTACCGCGATCGATCTGCCGCCGGATGTGAAGGTGCGGTTCCTGGAGCATATGCGCGCGCATATGACTACGCTGAACAGCGTTATCGAACTCCTGGCCAGCGGCAAGGTCCGGAAAGCTGGCACCCTGGCGCGCAATGAGATGGCGATCGGTAAAGGATTGGGCTTCGGGCGCTACATGCCGCAGGAGTTCAGGGAGATGGGCTTCGGCTTCCACCGGGCGGCGGATGATTTCGCGCGCGTGACAACTGGCCTGTCCGAGCCGCTGGATGCGGCCGGGTGGGGAAAGGCGATGGAGGGCCTCGCGCAGATTACGGCGCATTGCGCGGCGTGCCACGGCACGTTCCGCGTCAAATGAAGGCATGTTCGGCGGAGGAGCTGTGAACACCTACCCTTGCGGGCGGGAAGTATCGCCGCGGGAAGATTGGGGGTGAACGGCCGCTGTCGAAGGGCATTTCAGCCGCATAGCTGGGGTGCTTCGAATGTCTCCTTTTGGAGCATCGCTTCATTGGATACGTCAATCTTCTCAGTGACTGCCCCGAACGCCTACCGAGCGATGGCAACACTCGTAATTTGGGCTCGCCGCCAGCCTCGGTATGCTGCCGCCACCATGCGGCGAGTGCGTCGCGGGCTTCGGTATCGGTGGCGTCGAGGCGCCGACAGGCAGTGGCTTGCAGGATCGGATCGCAAGCGGCGATGAGCGCCAGTTTCGTAAGCCTACGGTGAGGGCCGCCTTGCGGGCGCGGGCGGATACGGCTCTTGTTGGTGTCGGTTGAACCCAACAGGAGCTATGTCTGTGCCTATGTCTGGAGACAGTTTTTCACGCCGGTATTCGGTTGTTGCCGAGACGCGGCGGCGTTGGAGCGAGGCGGAGAAGCAGTCGATCGTCGCGGAGGCCGAGCGGCCCGATGCCAACATCTCGGCGGTAGCGCGCCGACACGGGATCAAGCCGAGCCTTTTATTCCGCTGGCGGCGGTTGGCGAGAGAAGCGCAGGCGTATCCTGCCGCTCCAGCTTTCGTGCCGGTCACCCTAGCTCTGCCGGCGACGTACACGGAAACGGCGGCGCCGGAGGCTTCGTCTGCGACAAGTCCGAACACGGTGCCAGTACGGCCAGACGCGGAGCGGACGCGGGGTGACGATCGCATTGAGATCGAGCTTGGCAATGGCCGGTTCGTGCGGGTTGGAGCAGGCCTCGACATCGATATCCTCAAGCGCATTGTCGATCTCGTGGACCGGCCAGCCTCAAACGGCGAAGCGGCAAGCGGGAAGCAAAGCCGATGATCCCGGTCCCGACAGGCGTGCGCGTGTGGCTGGCGACCGGTCACACCGATATGCGACGCGGCTTTCCCGGGCTATCCCTGCAGGTGCAGGAGGTGCTTCGGCAGGATCCTCTGA
>JBNKIW010000092.1:0-6739 GCA_050290865.1 Rhodomicrobiaceae bacterium
AAACGTCACGCCGCTGGCTGGGACGATGACTTTCTGTTCGATATGATCACCGCAAAATAAATCATGCGATTCCCCTGGGAATTCCATTTGTTCACATGTCGTCCTCCCACAACTCCACAATTGCCGTGTCCGCATCAGCCTCGCTCGCTTCAGCACGACGGGCCGGCTGCCCGCGAGCGACCGCACCGGGCGGGGCGCCCGAGGGTATCTCGACCTTGAGGCCCATGTTGCCAAGCTTGTCAAAAGCGACTTTGAGGGTGGTGGCGTCGAAATCGCCAAAAAAGTTCCGGCGGCACGTTGCAGCCTTACGGCATAGAGGCTCAGCATCCGGCACGTTCTGATACACCAGATGAGCCCACGGAGACACATGCGATTTCTCTGCCGTACAAATTCTACCCAAACCCGGCACGGCCCCGTTCATCCTGTTATAGCAATCAGCACGACGGGCGGAAGCAAGATGAGTGCCGCGCCGAGCAGAAGGCAGAGCAGTGAATGGATAAGCATATCATTGCATACGTTGCGAACGGTTTTGCGGGATGGAGGCGCCGCCAGAAGGGGGGCAGCTCTCACGCCCCTTCAACATCTCCCTCGCCCGCCAACCGGTACTCTCCCGCCCAGCGGGGACGGGCAGCACCGGCTAGTCCGAAGATTGTAGGATATTTCGGACATCCCCTTGCTAATGTCTGAAAAATGTAGCATATTTCGGACATGGCGACGCTGGCACAAGATACCGATCTCCGTTCCCGGTTGCTTGCCCGGATCGCGTCCAGCCCTGATGAGGTCTGGACGCCCGGCGATTTTGCCGATCTTGGTGGCCGCGCCGCCGTCGACAAGACCCTACAACGCCTCGCCGCCGCAGGTGAACTGCGGCGTATCGACCGTGGTCTTTACGATCAGCCCCGCAAGAGTGAGCTGACCGGCCGTTCCACCGTGCCCGATTATCGCGCCGTCATTCGCGCCGTCACCCGCCGCGACCAGGCCCGCACCGTGGTGGACGGCATGACCGCCGCCAACGATCTCGGGCTCACCACCGCCGTCCCGGCGCGCATCGAGGTGCTGGTCGACGCGCGCCTTAAGCCGATCAAGCTCGGCAAGCAGGAGATCCATTTCAAGCTCGCCGCGCCTAGCCGCCTCTATTGGGCCGATCGACCGGCCATGCGTGTCGTCCAGGCACTACACTGGATGCAAGACATGCTCGCGCAGGACGATGAGCGCGCCCGCGTCCAGGCCGCGCTACACCGCCTTTTCGCCGACCCTCAGCACGGGCAGGCGATCCGTGACGATCTGCGCGTCGGTCTCTCCGCGCTGCCGATCTGGATGCAGGAATTCCTGCGCGGCCTGCTCGGCGCAACAGATGCGGACAAGGCACACCTATGACCACCGCGGCATACAGACAGGTCATCGCCGCGCCGCCGGATGAGCGGCTCGATCTGTTTCTGACCACTGCCAATCGGCTCGGCACACCGATTGGCAATGTCGAAAAGGATTTCTGGGTCTGTTGGACCCTGAACGCGCTCTACCACGAACGGCCCGCCGACGGGCCACGCTTGCTGTTCAAGGGCGGCACGTCGTTGTCGAAGGCCTATGGCCTGATCGAGCGCTTTTCCGAGGACATTGACGTCACCGTCTTCCGCGACGACCTCGTTGAGGCCGCGTCCGTCGAAGAACTGGAGGCCCTGTCGAACAAGAAACGCCGCGCCAGACTCGATGCGATCCGGGATGCGTGTCGTGCCTATATCACCGGCCCGCTCCACGAATTCCTCAGCGTGCAGCTCGCCGACGCCACCGATGGCGCTGGGCGTGTCGAGATCGACGAAGCCGATCCAGACGGACAGACACTGCTCGTCTGGTATCCCGAAGTCGAGCCACGCGACGGAGCCTATGTGCGTCCCGCCGTGCGGATCGAGTCGGGCGCGAAGTCGGCTCTCGACCCCAACAGCTCCGTCACGATCCGTCCCTACATCAGCAAGGAAGCCGCAGGGTTCGACCTGGCGATCGGCGATGTGACCACCATCGAGGCCACGCGCACCTTCTGGGACAAGGTGGTGATTGCCCATGGGCTGCGCCGTTGGCACGAGCGACGCGGCGTGCTTCGGCAGGAAGGACAGCGCGTGTCGCGACACTACTACGACCTGCATTGCCTGTTCGGCTCGGAGATTGGCAAGGCCGCGCTCGCGGATCGTGATCTGGGTTGCGATTGCGTTCGGCACGCACGGATGTTCTTTGCCCGGCCCGACTACGATCTTGCTTCGGCCGTCCACGGTACATTCGCCATCGCGCCGGTCGGCGAGATGGTCGACGCGCTCAGGCGCGACTACGCCAACACTACGGCGATGATCTTCGGCGCGGCTCCCGGATTCGAGGAGATCCTGGCGTCTGCCAAGCAAATCGAGCAGTTCATAAACAGGGGAACCTGAACTGAACCTTGTACGACCAAGCGGTGACTCTACTTGGCCGCTGAAAAAAAGCGGCCGTGACAGGACAGTTTCTCCCTTATAGGTGTCTACCCCGGACCTTGGCCCGCGCAACCTTATCACTCGGCGAGCAGCTTCGGCAGCCAGACGTTGTAGCCCGCCAGCGTGAAGGCAAACTGTCCGCCAGCGCATTCAACGCCGCGCAGCATGGTCTTGGCGGCCGGCCCGGCTGTCGGATACGACCATCGCTTTGGCGAGCGTCGTTGCACCGCGCGTTAGGCCAAAGTTTGGTGGCGTGCCCACAACCCCAGAGGCAGCTTAGTGAAGAGCATCTGCCACGATTGAGTCCAGTCCCGAAGGGACGCTTATGGAGCATG
The DNA here is from genome assembly GCA_050290865.1 of Rhodomicrobiaceae bacterium. Taxonomy (GTDB): domain Bacteria; phylum Pseudomonadota; class Alphaproteobacteria; order Rhizobiales; family Rhodomicrobiaceae; genus JARRLC01. The sequence goes on from JBNKIW010000092.1 coordinate 2,792, forward strand.
TCGACAACTTGATGGACGGCAGATAGTAACCGTTCTTCTCTCCGGCGCGGTTGCAGGAGGGTGTAGGCCTGTGATCTGATACACCACGCCAGAAAAGGCAGGCTCTCGAGCTTCGGGGAATTCGATGCGTCCCGACAATGCATTGGAGGTCAGGGCGCGAAACCCCGCACCTCGAAGGATGGTGCAGCGCTGGTAGCCCACGCTGCGCTATTGCGTCCCCCGGGCTGCTCCGCGCCTCACGCAGCCGGATGCCATACCGAGCTCACCGCCACAGCGTACTCATCGGGCAATTCGGTCGGCTGCACCGCAGATGGATCGGTGCCGACCTGGGCGGCGAAGCTCGCCATCTGGCTGATCAGGCTGTTGACATCGCCGGCATAGAGTACTTTGCCAAAAGCGGCCGCCTCGATGGTTTCAACTTGGTTAGCTGGATCAGCGAACCAGTCCTCCACGCTGACTCTGTCCGTCGTACCAAGGCGGTAGATAACAAGGTTGTTTGCTTCCTGCGCGAACCACAGATCCGTTGCATCGGTGGCATCGGCAAAGGTAAGCGTGTCGGTTCCGCCTTCATCGTAGATCATGTCATCACCGTCCTCAGCGTAGACATTGTAAGTGTCGTTACCGGTTCCCCCTGAAAGCAGATCACTACCCCATCCGCCGTCGAGCACGTCGTCACCCGCGCCACCCTGCAGCACATCGTCGCCGCTGAGACCGATGAGCATGTTGGTGCCTGCGTTGCCGGTCAGCGTATCGTTCAAATAGGAACCAGAGACGCTTTCGACATTGGAAATCTGATCACCCCCGGCATCACCGCCGGCGTTCGCCGTGGCGCCGCTGAGATCAATGGCAACGCCCGCTGACGAGAATGAGTAACGGACGATATCGACACCGTCGCCGCCGTCGAGGATATCCGCACCGGAACGGCCGTCCAGGCGATCGTTGCCCGCTCCGCCAATCAGAGTGTTGGTTCCTGCACGGCCGATCAGAATGTCGTCATAGGCTGAACCGATGATGTTCTCGACATTCCAGATATCGTCGCCCGCGGCATCGCCACCATAGCCTGAAGGACCGACGTTGAAGTTGACGGTGATACCGTCCGGAGACGCCGAGTAATCCACCGTGTCGATACCGTCGCCGCCATCAATGAAGTCGGCGCCCATGCCGCCGATGAGGACGTCGTCACCGCCGCCGCCCAAAAGGATGTCGTCGTCCCCCATTCCAACAAGAATGTTGCCGCCATCATCACCGGTGAGAGTGTCCGCCTCGCTTGAGCCGGTGACGTTCTCGATGTTGATTAGCGTATCGCCCGCGGCATCCCCTCCTGAGCCGGTACCGTCGGCGAGCGAAATCGTGACCGCAGCGCTCGATGTGCTGTAATCGGCGGTGTCGATCCCAGCTCCGCCGTCAATGCTGTCACCGCCTTCCCCGCCGGCAAGGAGATCGTTACCGTCCCCGCCAAAAAGAACATCATTGTTACGAATTTCACCGCTCACAGACACCTGCAGCTCGTAAGTCGCGCCTGCAGGGATACTTCCTCCTCCCGGGTAGGTGCCCACGGCGATGTAATATGCGCCAGCGTTAGCAAAAGTGTAGGTGAGGAAAGAATCGAGCCCGCTTGCTGACCCTGCGCCGCCACTTGCGATAGAGGCATCGTCATTTTCGGTGAGGACATTGCCGGCGGCGTCCAGCAACTTGATGAAGCTGTCGATACCGCCCACCGTTCCATAGTCGATATCCAGCGTAATCGCACTGCCGGGGCGGTTGATCGTCACCATGTAATAATCGACGCCGCCGTCCCCCGTTGCCAGAACCGAGATATGTGGTACCGCAGTGGCGTTGGCGATATCGGGGTCTGCGCCAAGGCTGAACGCATTGCTGATGTTGATCGCTGAAGCAAGAGAGTTATTGCCCGCGCCCTGCCCCTTCAGGAGCTGACCGCCGCTGCCGAACATGATGCCGCTCGCCGCCGTTGCTGCCGCTGCGCCTGTGTCGCCGATCAGCTTGTCATCGCCCTCGCCCCCGGAGAGCACATCGTCTCCATCCCCACCCGTCAGCGCGTTTGCTGCGCTGTCGCCAGTCAGGATGTCCGCGTAAGCCGAACCGATAATGTTCTCGATACCTGTTAGCGTATCGCCCGCAGCGTCCCCCCCCAACGCCGGCCGCACCACTCGCGAGATTGATCGTGACACCCGCTGCGGAGGCTGCGTACACCGCAGTGTCGATGCCAATCCCGCCATCAAGTGCATCGGCCCCGGTCCCGCCTTCCAGCGTGTCGTCCCCCCCCACTGCCGGTCAGCGCATCCGATCCCGCCGAACCGTTGAGCGTGTTATCCGCAGAGTTGCCGGTAAGGACGTTGTTAAGCGCGTTGCCGGTGGCGTTTATGGCGTCCGCGCCCGTCAGCGTCAGATTCTCGATATTGTCACCAAGCGTGTAGTCAAGCGCCGATTGAATTGTATCGGTGCCTGCGTTTGCCTCTTCGATCACCGTGTCATCGGCGTCAACAATGTAGGTGTCGTTACCCGTGCCACCGATCAGAGTGTCAGCTCCGGCGCCACCATCCAGCATATTGTGACTGGCGTTCCCGGTAATGACATTGTCCAGCGCGTTGCCGGTGCCGTCGATCAAGGAGGACCCGAGCAGGGTGAGATTTTCGACATTGTCAGTCAGTGTATAGGCGATCCAGGACTGAGTCGTGTCAGTTCCCTCACCCGCCAGTTCGGTGACGATGTCACCCACATTGTCGACAACGTAAATGTCGTCGCCCAGACCGCCGGTCAGCGTGTCGGCGTCTCCCCCGCCGTCGAGCAGGTCATTGCCGAGGTTGCCGTAGAGCGTATCGCTGCCACTATCGCCGTAAATCTCGTCATGGCCTTCCCGGCCAATCAGGACGTTGGCGGAACTATTCCCGTACAGATAGTCGTTGAAAGCTGTGCCGGAGACGTTCTCGATCGAGCCGAGATCGTAATTCAGGCCCGATGTCGAGTAATCCGGCCCCGCCGCCTCATACGCATCGGGATCGCTGCCATTGATCGCGACATGGACCGCACCGGTTGCGTAGAGATAATCCAGCGTATCCGTGCCATCGCCGCCATAGAGGCCACCGGAGCTGGCATGGACGAAGAAGGTGTCGTCACCGGCATCGCCATATAGCCAGTTGTAGCGAGCTATGCGGGAAAGTTGGTGACGGCCCCGGCATTGATCAGGCGGCGGTAGGTTTCTGGTTCACTTCAATGCCATCGGCGAATTTGACGCCGGTGATCACCTTTGGCAACTGGTTTTGTCCGTCGAGCCGCCGCCACGAGCTTTGCGCAGCCTGGATCAGCTTGAATACCATGATCATGCCGGTGTCATGTGAGAGGCAGCCTTTGGATCGCGTCGTCCGGTGACGCACGGTAGCGAAGGTGCTCTCGATGGGATTGCCGGTGCGGATATGTTTCCAGTGCTCGGCAGGAAAGGCGTAAAACGCCAGCAGCGCCTCGCGATCCTTGGCCAGACAGTCGGTGGCCTTATCGTACTTCGCCCGGTATTTGGCCAGAAAGCGGTTGAACGCCTTCTCCGCCTCGGCCGCGCGAAGGTTTATCCTGAGCGCTCACCGTAAAGGTTCGCTTTTCGGCATTCCAGATCTCGGCAAGATCCGCTTTCGCTTCGGGTTGCACGGACTTTGGCAATTTGTTGAGCACATTCATGATCTTGTGCAACCAGCAGCGCTGCTGCCGCGTGGCGCCAAATTCTTCTTATAATGCTTTCCAGAATCCCAGCGCACCGTCGCCAATGGCCAGTTTAGGGGGCACGGTCAAGCCGCGAGACTTCAAATCGGCAAGAAGTTCACGCCAGGATTGGGCGCTCTCCCGGTAGCCCACCTGGAAACCAATTCCCTATCCAGCTAAGGCAGGTAATGCAACCGCAGGTGGGGTGCGCCGAATGCGGCCGGCGCCGCCGGGCATGAC
>JBNKIW010000093.1:0-6512 GCA_050290865.1 Rhodomicrobiaceae bacterium
CGCGGAGGTTTTGAGAGCTTCCGCGCTCATGATTTCGACGGTGAGATTGTTCCGCTCGCTCTCGCAAATATGCCGTGCCGAGCCGATGAGAACACCGCCCTGCATCAGAAACTGCGCTTCAAGAGACACAAGCGCCTCCTGATCGAAGCGAAAATCCGGCCAATCCTCTTTCTGCCAGTTCCAGATCATGAGCGATATCGTAGCCTTTTATCGCTCACAAATCAGTAGAAATGTGAGCGATAACCCACGCATTTATCGCTCACCTCGTTGGGGATCGAAGCCCTGACCTTGAGCCGGTCTGCCTAACTTAGAGGAGGAAGGGGAAGCGGCAGCGTGGAGCTGATTATTGATGAAAGGCGCTTGGTCGCTCAATCGGCCCCACCTCCTAATCCAATCCGCATGAACCGTTCCATTGATCCACTCGATTGCCATAAACTCCCGTTATCCGGGGATCATGAAGAACGGTGCCACATCCACATGTGATCGCAAACGGCCCATCGCCGGAAGACCCATCTGACCGATGCAAGCCGCGCAAGCCCTCACGCCCAAATCCCTGTTTCCGTTCCTGCTGAATGTCGCGCCGGTGCTGCCGGTGTTCATTTGGGGACCGCCCGGCATCGGCAAATCCGCGCTGGTTCGGACCTTCGCCGATGCGGTAGGCCTGCCCTGCGTGTCGCTGCTCGGCTCGCAGCTCGCACCCGAGGACATCATCGGGGTGCCGCAAGTGCTCGGTGGCAAATCGCGTTTCTGCCCGCCGACCATCATCGCCCGCGAGGAGCCCTACTGCCTGTTTCTCGATGAGCTGAACGCCTGTTCCCACGAGGTGCAGAAGGCGTTCTACTCGCTCATCCTCGACCGCCGCGTCGGCGAGTTCGTGCTGCCCTCCGGCACCATCGTCATCGGGGCGGGCAACAGGACGGAAGACGCCGCGATCACCCGGCCGCTCTCCTCGGCGCTCATCAATCGCCTCATTCATGTGCAGCTGCGCGCGTCGGCACGCGACTGGCTGGAATGGGCGGGGAGCGCCGGCGTCAACGAACTCGTCGTATCCTACATCATGAACCGCAGCGACCATCTGTGGTCCAAGCCGCCCAAGCACGAGGAACCTTTTTCCACGCCGCGCGCCTGGGATATGCTGGGGCGCGCCATCGACGCTTACGGTCCCGCGATCACGCTCGAAGAGATCAGGACGCTGGCCTCCGGTATGCTCACTCCCGCGCATGCCCAGCAATTCGTTGCCTTCGCCAAGCTGCGCGAGCGGGCGCACGACCTCTCGGCGATCCTGAAGGGCGATCGCGGCTGGCCGGACAAGCCGGAAGAGCGCGACATCCTCTATTTCCTGGTGCAGCAACTGCGCGACCGGCTGATCAAGGAGCTGCCGGACGACGCGGCCAAGGCCGGGCGCGAGGCGCGCGAGTTGGCCAACCGCGCCAAAGATCTGATCATTTCGCTGGCACGCATCTCCACCGAGCTGGCGCAGCTCATCGTCACGGAGACGGAGAGTGGCGCGGCTCTGCCGGGGTGGTACACGGTGGAGCTGGCGCGCGCCCTGCCGCGCCTCGCTGCCAGGGGGTAGAGCGTTACGGTCATGGCGAAGCGGAAGAAATCGCCACCAAAGGAAAACCTCAAGGCTATCGGGGAAGGGTGGCAGGCGACCCGCGCGCATCCCCTGACCGGCTGGCTGTGTGGCCTTGCCACAAGTTCGATCGCCGACGCGCGTCCTTTCCCAAGGAACGGCTACGCGCGGATCGTGATCACGCCGTACCGAACCTATCGCGCGGCGCAGGGACGCCGGGCGGCGGGCACCGAGCAGCATTACGTCATTGAAAGCAACGGATGGCACCGGGCCACACCGCCAGAGTGGGCCAACGTCTTCGCCCAATTGCTGCTCCATATCGCCATGAACCACACCGACCCGCGGCGCACCGACCTGCCGTGGCGGATCGCCTGCGAACTGATCGCCGCCGACCTGCTCCGCAACCTCGGGGCCGGGCGGCGGCCTGCTGCGCTCTCCTACTGCACGCTGCCGCTGCCGGGGCGCGATCCGGAGAGTGCCGCCAGTGCCATCGCTCAAGAAGGCAGCGACGCCGTCATGACCTATGGCGGACATGGGGTCGCGGGCAGCGGCCAGCCGAGCTGGATTTTTCTCGGCGACCCGCCGCCGCTATCGGCAGCCGTCATGAAGCGGCACTCCGATGCGCTGTCGGTGGGCATTCGCCGCAACATCGTGGCAGCGGTCGAGGCGGCTGGCGCTGCGGCGCGCGGTCCGCGACGGGGAACACGCGATCCGAATTCGCTGGCCGAGCGGGCGCGGTCCTGGTTCATCGCCAACTACCCGCTCCTCGCTGCGCTGGCCGCCGCGTTCGAGATCGTCGAAGACGATGCGGTGTGCGCACGGCTCGACATTGCGCTTGCGGCGGTCGATCCCGAGCTGTGCCAGATCTATGTCAACCCGAAATTTCCGTGGACATACGAGAGCATGCAGTTCGTGATGGCGCACGAGTTGTTGCATGTCGGACTCCGCCATGAACAGCGCCGCCAGGGCCGGGACCCGCTCCTTTGGAATGTGGCCTGCGACTATGTCATCAACGGCTGGCTGGTGGAAATGGGGGTTGGCGCTATTCCCACCGATGATCTGCTGCTCGATCCGGAACTCGGCTTCGAGCGCGAGTCCGCCGAAGCGATATACGACCGCATCGTCAAGGATCTGCGGCTCATGCGCCGCCTGGCCAAGGCGCGGACGATGCGCGGCATCGGCAAGGGTGATGTGCTGGGCGAGAGGCCGCCGGGATGGTGGCGGGGGCCGGGTTGCGATCTTGACAGTTTTTATCGCCGCGCACTGGCCGAGGGGCTCGATCTGCATCTGGCCCGCCCCGGCCGCGGTCTTCTGCCCGCCGATTTCGTCGAGGAGGTGCGCGCGCTTCAGCATCCGCCGATTCCCTGGGATGTGAAACTCGGGCAATGGCTCGACGCGTTCTTTCCGCCGCTCGAACGCCGCCGCAGTTTCGCCCGTCTGAGCCGCCGCCAAGCTACGACACCGGACATTCCCCGCCCGGTCTGGGCCAATCCGCCCGAACTGATGGCATCGCGCACTTTCGGTGTCGTGCTCGATACCTCCGGATCGATGCCGCCGCGCCTCCTCGCACATGCGCTGGGCGCCATCGCAACCTACGCGATGAGCCGCGAAGTCCCTTTGACGCGCGTGATCCAGTGCGACGCGCGCTCGCACGATATGGGCTATGTCTCGCCGGAGGCACTGCTCGGCATAGTGGATGTCCACGGGCGCGGCGGCACCGTTTTGCAACCCGGCATCGATAAGCTGCTGGGCGCCGCCGATTTCCCCAAGGACGCACCGGTACTGGTGATCACCGACGGCGCCTGCGATGATCTGACGATCCGGCGCGAGCATGCGTATCTCATGCCCCAGGGCGGCAGGCTACCATTTCGTACGACCGCGCCGGTGTTTCATTTCGAGACGGTTTAGGCCGTACGCTGTGAACGCTCAAGGCCGATACGTGCTTCAGTGGCGCTTCCCTTGAACGACTGTTATTGCGGGTATAGCAGTCTCATCCTGAACACCAAGCGAGGGGCCGGTTTTGGAGCATCGCACCGCCAGTGGTGCAACAAGCGAGAGCCTTCAGGCAATTCGTTGCTCGGGCCGCGTTCCACTGCCGGTTGCCATCCATGCCTCTCAGTACAAATCCGCGCGGGTAGGCGGCAGCGGCGACTTGCCCTTCGCGCTTTTCGACACCAGTGTTTGAAAGATCCGCGCAGACCCGCGTTGGAAAGCCAGCGAGCAAGCGGCAAGATAGGCCACCCAGATGCGATATTTCTCCTCTCCCACCAGCGCCACCGCTTCGTCGCGCTGCGCCGTCAGCCGCTCGCACCACAAGCGCGTCGTCCGCGCATAATGCTGGCGCCATGCCTCAACATCATGCACCTCGAAGCCCGCTTGTTCCATCGCTGCGATGGTGTGGCCGATGTCGTCCAATTCGCTGCCGGGGAAGATGTATTTGAGAAGTGCGCGCTGTTCTGGCCGCTTCGCAAAACGCGTCCGCTTTTTCTTCGCCCGCCGCGAAATGGCGTGGTTGAGGAACAGACCGTCCGGCGACAACAGTCTGCGCACGGTCTCGAAATAGCGCGGAATGTTGGCGACCCCGATATGCTCATACATGCCGATCGAAGCGACCTTGTCATACTGGCCGGTAAGCTCAGCATAATCCCTTATCTCGACGGTTGCCCGTCCTTCCAGCCCGCGTGCTGTGATCCGTTCGCGCGCGGCGGCCATTTGCTCGTCCGAGAGCGTGATACCGTGCGCGCGCACGCCATAATGTTCCGCTGCGTGGCAGATCAGGCCACCCCAGCCACAGCCGATGTCAAGGAAATGCTCGCCTGGGCGAAGGCGCAGCTTGCGGCAGATCATATCCAGTTTGGCGTGCTGTGCGACCTCCAGCGGCGCCGTCCAATCGGTAAAGTAGGCGCAGGAATATTGCATCTCGGGGTCGAGAAAGAGGCTGTAGAAGTCGTTGCCGATGTCATAGTGAAACTGCACAAAGTCGCGGTTGTCGTCCGCCGCACGAGCCTTGCCCGTCTCGTTGCCTGCAAATCGTCGCGAGGCACCCGGCGTTTCCGCGCGGGCAAACAGGAATGGCAGCAGGTTACCGAGCAGCTTGAGCTTGTTGACACGCTTCAGCCGCCTGCGCGTGCCGCTGTCGCCGAGTTGCTCTCCTAGGTCGATAAGGGTGCCCCCCTCAATGCTGAGACCGCCATGGGCATAATGGCGGATGAGCCGGTCGAGCGTCGGCCATCGTAGCAGCGACGCGATCACACCTGGCCCCCCAACACAGATGGTAACGCCTCCCGCGGCGGCATTTCGCCCGAGCGGGCAGCATGTACCGTCCCACAGCTGAACCGATGCGGAAATATCAAGGTGACGCCCCAATTCGGCGACGAGTTCCTTCGCTGCGTTGATTTGCAGACGGGCGCGTTTTGTATACATAGCTGATGTGGATCACAAGAATACGGTCGCGTCATCGTTCGTTTAGACCGAAGTTTTCACTTGGCGGTTACTTCAACCCACTGATATCGTTTGATTTTTCAAAATACGGATCACTCGGCGCTGGACACAAGCGGATGAGCCAGAGGAAGAGGAAACCGCAATCCCTTGATAGGGAAAGGCGCACGCAGCAGGGATAATCGATACGGCACCGTATGCTCTTTGCTCAGTTTGGGATGATTCGCGATCAACAACAAGGACGGTGAAAGTCGTCAAAGCGGCGCCCACATGGACACATTTTCGACGCCAAGAAACGCCTAAATAACTGTTCCAACTGGGGTTTCGAGTAAGTTTAAGTAAAAACTTCGGTCTATCACTCATTGGGCGGTCTTCCAGAACCGGAAATCACCCACAGATTTTGCTGGGCAGGCGAAATTTGCGACAGAACCATCAAGAGTGGTGAGATCTCGGTCAAACAGAGCAAGACACGAAAGCACCAGTGGATTCCACTGCATCGTGAACTACAAACGGTGCTGGAAAACATACCAAAGCACAGTGTGCGGATCTTGACGAACTCCAGGGGCACACCGTGGTCCTCCGGGTTCAAGGCCACCTGGCAGAATGAGATGAATACCGCAGCGTTCACGTCCTTTCGGGAACGGAAGCTCGTCTTTCATGGTCTGCGCAAGAGCGCGGTGGTGCTACTGCTGGAGAGCTATGCGGGAAAGTTGGTGACGGCCCCGGAAAAGGAAGGCGGCGTATCGTGGCGGCAAAGGGCTGCCACACATCCCGAAAGGAGCGATACGCCATGAAAACCGATACCGTCGTCACCTTGCGCCAGCCGGGTGAATTTGCCGATCCCCTCACCAAGGTCCTGCGCGATGGCGCGCGCCAGTTGCTCGCTCACGCCGTCGAGGCCGAGGTTGCCGAGGCGCTGGCTGCCCACGCCCATCTCGCCACGGACGATGGCCGCCAGCGTCTGGTGCGCCACGGTCATATGCCGGAACGGACGATCCAGACCGGCATCGGGCCGGTGGCGGTCCGCCAGCCTCGTGTGCGTGATCGCGGTACGACGGGGACCGACCGCATCCGTTTCACCTCGGCGATCGTGCCGCCCTATGCGCGCCGGACCAAGAGCCTCGATGTTCTGCTGCCGGCGCTGTATCTGCGCGGCATCTCGACAGGTGACATGCAGGAGGCGCTCTCAGCCTTGCTCGGCAAGGATGCGCCCAATCTGTCGTCGGACGTGCTCGCCAGGCTGAAAGCGGGCTGGCAGGAGGAGTACGAGCGCTGGAAAAAGCGTGATCTCTCGGCCCGGCGGTACGTCTACATCTGGGCGGACGGCGTCTATCTCCAGGCACGGATGGAGCCGGACAAACAATGCATCCTGGTGCTCATCGGTGCGACGCCGGAGGGCAAGAAGGAGCTGATTGGTTTCCACTCCCTATCCAGCTAAGCCAGGTTCATGAAATGTTCTCGCGCCTCGCCTAAACCCATGGTAGCATGTCGACCTTCA
>JBNKIW010000094.1:0-6404 GCA_050290865.1 Rhodomicrobiaceae bacterium
ATCGGAGGTTTGAAGACATCCCCGCAACGGTGCCTGGGGCAGCCGTCGTCGAGCGGGGATATCTTCAAACCTCAACGGAAGCCGTCGTTGACGCGGCGTCTTGCTCGTTATCGCTATACACTTATAAGCGGCCGCTTGGGACATCATACTGCCGGGCGATGTGGTGGGTCACACACCGCGACAGACGTGTCTCCTGCGCTGAGTGTGCGCTGGGCGCTGGGCGTGAGCCTGCCTGACCAAAATGCGCTATACTGCCTCGATGACCAAATCCCGTTCGCAAACCGCCCCCGTGCGACCCCGGCTGGCGCTCCTCTTCACTGGCCACATGACCGACGCCCCGGACCGCCCCCGGCCGCGTTTTCCGCCGGACATGGAGGCCGCCGCCGCCGATGCCATCCTCGCGGAAATCCGGATGGCGCGCAAGCGCTGCGGCGGTTCGCTGATCGGGATCGCCAGCGACGCGCGTGGCGGCGATATTCTGTTTCACGAAGCCTGCGCCGCCGAGGGCATCGCCACGCGGATGGTGCTGCCGTTCGCCGTCGAGGCATTCCTTGACAGCTAGGTGCGCGGCGGGCCGGGCGGCGACTGGGAAGCACGGTTCATGCGGCTGTGGAAGGCGCTCGGCGCGCACCGCCGCACCGTGCTCGATCTTGCGGGCGAACACGATCCGTTCGGCGCTTGCAACGATGCCATGCTGGCCATGGCCAGAGCCTCGGCCGCAGCGGTCGAACTGCTCGCCCTTTGGGACGGCGAGGGCGCCGCCAAGCTCGGCGGCACGGCGGCGTTTGCCGCGCATTTCCGCGGCGACGGCGGGCAGTTCCATCATATCGACAGCAAAGTCCTGCTCGCCGCGAGGAAACGGCCAAATCACCGCGCATAAAGCCTCATCAGTCGAGGCGCGGCAATCGCATGCCGACAAGACAATCAAGAGAAAGGTCCGGCGCCACCTTGCGCAGCGTCACCCATTCGAGATGCTCCGACGAGATTTCCTGCTGCACGAGCGCGACGAACGCCAGAACCGCCGCACGATCACCCTCAGCCGCTCGCTGCCGCGCCTCGGCAAGCGGTTGGCCCGCGAGTTTCAAGGTTCTCGGCTGTCGAGAGGTAGCGTGCTGCGTTGCGCTCGTCGAGCGAGATCACGGCATTCGCCGCCAGGAGGCCCTGGAGCGCCGACGCAATCAGTCCGATGCCAAGAAACAGGCGTTCTCCGGTGTCGGTCGCATGCGGCAGGCCGTTGAGGAATGGCCCCAGCCAATCAGGTAGCCCGGCCTTTCCCTGCAACACCCAGAGCAGCGGAAACGAGGCGGCGACGATAAAGATGAGTGCCACAATCCGCCAGCGCCAAGCGTGATCCGCCGCGCGCGAGTGCTGCATGCCCCGCCGCGCGTAATAGAGCCGCTGCACATCGAGTTGGTAGCGCCGGAAATATTCAAGCTGCAACGAAAGAAGCGGCAAACCTGTGACGGCATTCGCCGTGGCCTCCTGGTCAAAAACCTTCGCGAAAAGCTCTCGGCGGGCGTTCTCGGCCTCGGCACGAAACGTCATCCAGATCACGAAGGATTTTCTCCAACCGACAAGGATCGAGGCGCCGAGAGAGAGGATGAGCAGCAGAAACTGCGCCGCACCTGCGGCTCTGACGGCGCCTTGCGGAAGCAGCGCATATGAAGGCAGCACGGCCATGCTGCCCACTATGATGGCCAGAAAGCTGGCGATCGCGGCGAGTTTGGCGGGGCGCTTATAGGCGGCCTGGGCGCGCACGGCCGCGGCGTCCGCCTTGTTGTAGCGCGCGATGATGGCCGCGATGGCAGGCTGTGTCAGAATGCGCTTCAGCGGCGCGGCGGCCTCGGGCAGGTTCGCGGCGTGTTCTTCGGGCTTGAGAAGCCAGTCCTGCGGCCCCTCGGGGCCGACCGCCTTGATGGCGTCGTCAACGATGTCAGACATAATAAATACTCCGGCAATTCGGCGTGCGCGCCTTATTGCGCCTTCTGCGCAGCGGCAAATTCGGCGCGGATTTCATTCATCAGCGGATCCTTGAGTTTTGCTTTTTCCAATTCATTGAAGTCATTCAAGATTTCTTCCTCCCACAGGCCGCGCCCTTCCATCGTCCGTTGACCTTTGTACTTGCGATAGAGGGCGCGCGCATCCTCCTCGCGGCCGAGGAACATTAGCGCGTGCGCGTGGTTAGTGGCGTAGACTGGCAGGTCCGGTTGAAACCGCATCGCGCGCTCCGAACTCTCCAGCGCAGCCTTGAACTGCTTGGCGAACAAATGGTACCACGAAGCGCTCAGCAAAGCGCCTGCGGTTGCCGCCCCCGGCTTACCGCTTTCAGCCACCTCATATTTCTCGATCGCCTGCGCAAGTTCTGCCTGCAGCTTTGCGGCTCGCGCATAGTCCTTCGCCTCGACGGCGGCTTGAACCGGGGCCTCCGTCTGCCCGAAAGCCTCCGATGCCTTCGCCCTCATAAGATCCGCCTCGATGACGGGGATCCACTTCATTCGCTCAGCATCCAGCCGCCCCTCCGCTGCCAGAGGCCGCAAAATCGCAAGGGCTGCCTCCAAATGGCTAACTCCGCCCCCGTCCTCAAGCGCGGCCAGCCGCTGATGAGGAACAACGGATAGAACGCGGCTTTGGATGTCGTCGGGATGCTTTTCAGGCCGCTCGTCCGGTTTCCCCCCAATAGCACGTTGATGACAGCCGCCAGATGGTCGAACGCCAAGTGTGCGGTGGGATGTGCAAAAACGGCTTCCATATTTCAATAATTATTGTATCAATGAATTCATGGCGCCCGATCAAGCGATACAGACATTGACCGCACTCGCGCAGGAGCACCGCCTAGCGATCTTCCGCCTGCTGGTGAAGGACGGCCCGGTGGGGCTGCCCGCGGGCGAAATCAGCAAACGCGCGGGCATCGGGCCGACCAACGCCTCTTTCCACCTCAAGGAACTGGAACGCGCCGGGCTGATCCGCGCCAAACGCGACGGCCGTTTCATCCGCTACGCCTTCGATGCCGGGACGATGCGCGCGCTGCTCGCTTTTCTGACCGAGGATTGCTGCGGCGGGCATCCCGAGCTTTGTGGCACGGCCTTCGCGGCATCCGGCCTTTGCGAGACGACGGAGGGTTAACTCATGGATAGCAAAGTCCTCAACGTGTTGTTCCTATGTACGCACAATTCCGCCCGTTCGATCATCGCCGAAGCGATCATGAACCGGCTGGGAGCGGGCAAATTCCGCGGCTTCAGCGCCGGGAGCGCACCGCGCGGCGCAGTCCACCCTTATGCTATCGACTTGCTGCGGCAGCAGAATTACGACGTCAGCGCGCTGCGCTCCAAATCGTGGGAGGAGTTCGCGACACCGTTCGCGCCGGAAATGGATTTCGTCTTCACGGTCTGTGACAACGCCGCCAACGAGGTGTGCCCGGTTTGGCCGGGGCAGCCGGTTACGGCGCATTGGGGGGTCCCGGACCCGTCGGCGGCGGAAGGCACCGAGGCGGAAAGGCGCTACGCTTTCGCCGATTGCTGCCGCATGCTTTCCCAGCGCATCGCCGTGTTCGTCAACCTGCCGCTGGAGTCGCTCTCCGTCATGGCCCTAAAAGAGCAGGTTGCGGCCATCGGCCGGATGATCGACGAGCGCACCGCAAGATCCTGACCAGCCTTATCCCATCCCGAGGTATCCGATGTCCGCGTTCGAACGTTATCTTTCCGTCTGGGTGGCCGCCTGCATCCTGGCCGGCATCGTGCTCGGGCAACTGATGCCCGGCGTGTTCCAGGCCATCGGTGCGGCGGAGATCGCCAAGGTCAACATGCCGGTCGCGGTGCTGATCTGGCTGATGATCGTGCCGATGCTGGTAAAGATCGACTTCGCCGCCCTCGCCCGCGTGCGCGAGCACTGGCGCGGCATCGGCGTGACGCTGTTCATCAACTGGGCGGTGAAGCCGTTCTCGATGGCGGCGCTCGGCTGGTTGTTCATCGGCTGGCTGTTCCGGTCCTATCTGCCTGCCGGACAGATCGATTCCTACATCGCCGGACTGATCCTGCTGGCGGCGGCGCCGTGTACGGCCATGGTGTTCGTGTGGAGCAATCTCACCAGGGGTGAGCCTCATTTCACGCTGTCGCAGGTGGCATTGAACGACACCATCATGGTGTTCGCTTTTGCGCCCATCGTCGGCCTGCTGCTCGGGCTCTCGGCAATCACCGTGCCGTGGAACACACTGGTGCTGTCGGTCGTGCTCTACATCGTGATCCCGGTGGTCGTCGCGCAGATCGTACGGCGGCACATGCTGGCGGCGGACGGAGCGGAGGGGCTGGCGCGGCTGCTAGGCACGTTGCAACCCTTGTCGCTCACGGCGCTCCTGGCGACGCTCGTTCTGCTCTTCGGCTTCCAGGGCCAGCAGATCGTGGCGCAACCGCTGATCATCGCGCTGCTGGCGGTGCCCATTCTGATCCAGGTCTATTTCAATGCGGGCATCGCCTATCTGCTCAACCGCGCCGCTGGCGAGCAGCATTGCATTGCCGGGCCGTCGGCGCTGATCGGCGCGAGCAATTTTTTCGAACTGGCCGTGGCCGCCGCCATCAGCCTGTTCGGCTTCAATTCGGGAGCGGCGCTGGCGACGGTCGTAGGCGTCCTCATCGAAGTACCGGTGATGCTGTCGGTGGTCTGGATCGTGAATGCGAGCAAGGGCTGGTACGAAGCGCGGGCGTGACCGGGGACGGATGGCGTACGGCTCACGCCACCCGTTCACCTTGCCGGTAGACGGCCCGGACCACAGGCTGCCCGCCCGCCAGCGCGACGCGCAAGAGATCGGCGCGCTTGCCGGTGGTGATTTCGCCCCGGTCCCTCAGGCCGGCAGCTTCAGCCAGAAGCATATGCGCGGGCCGATCTCTTGACATCAGGCGGTTGCGTCGGCATGGAACCGCGCCCCGGAGTTCCCGCTCAGGAACTTTTTATTGCATCCATACCCTTTCCGCGCTATAAGTACCCGATCGAGCACATCAATGCTGCCATGGCCACAAACCGCACGACACCCGATTTCGTTCGCACCGTCCCCGAGTTGGCCGCTCGTTTCGGCGCCCTCGTCCGCGAGCACCGCGAGGCCATGAAGCTGCGGCAGGACGATCTCGCGCTGGCAACCGGCGTCGGCCGCCGCTTCATCATCGATCTCGAAGCGGGCAAACCGACATGCCAGCTCGGCAAGGCTTTGCTGGTTGCCATGGCCGTGGGCTTGCGGCCGCTCGACGTCATGGGCGCGAGCGACGTTGGCGACGCCCTCCCCGACATGCCGGACGACGTCCATGGCTGAACTGCCCGTCTATTACGAAGCACGCCGCGTCGGCGGCATCGCCTCCACGGCGGAAGGCGCGGCCTTCACTTATGACGCGGACTGGCTCACCACGCGCGGCGCGTTCCCGCTCTCCGTGCTGATGCCACTCTCGCCAGCGCCCGTGCCGCCTGCGATCTTTCTCCCCTGGGCCGCCAATCTTCTACCCGAGGCGGCCAATCTGGCGGCAATCAGCCTGCGGCTCGGCGCCGCGCGCGACGACGTCGTCGCCATTCTCGCCGAAATTGGCCGCGATACCGCGGGGGCGCTATCGATTGGCAAGCCGGGCTCATCGGACGGGGGGAGTTGGAAGCCGGTGCGCGGGGCAAAGGCGCTTGAACGCATCATCGAGGAATTGCCCGCCAAACCATTCCTCGTGGGCGACGAGGGCGTTTCGATGTCGCTTGCTGGTGTACAGACAAAGCTCGGCGTCGCAATCGGCGAGGCGGGGCAGATTTACATCCCCGTGGACGGCGCGCCTTCGACGCATATCCTCAAGCCCGATGCCGAGCGCCTTTACGGCAGCGTGCAGAACGAGGCGCTGTGCCTTGTTCTGGCTCGCCGCTGCGGGCTGGCTGCTCCGCCCATCACCACCGGAAAGGCGGGCAAGCGCAGCTACGCGCTCGTGGAGCGCTACGATCGCCATCGACAGGCCGGACGCTGGCGGCGTCTACATCAGGAGGATTTCTGCCAGGCTCTCGGCAAGCCGCCCTCCGCGAAATACGAGGCGAACCAGACAGGCGTGTCCGGGCCGAAGCTCGCCGACATGTTCGAGTTGACGCGGCGGATCATGCGAGCACCTGACGTGCTGAGATTGCTCGATCAGGCCGTCTTCAACATCCTGGTGTGCAACACTGATGCTCACGCCAAGAATTACTCGATCATGATCACTGCGCGCATTTTCACGCTCGCGCCGATCTACGATGTCATGTGTGCGGCGGCATGGGGCGGCGTGACGCGCAATCTCGCGCAGAAGATCGCGGGCAAGAACCGCGGTGACCACCTGAAGCTGCGGCATTGGCAGCGCTTTGCTGTCGATTGCGGATTGAACGCACCGCGGCTTGTGACGCGCGTCCGGGAATTGGCAGGC
>JBNKIW010000095.1:0-6387 GCA_050290865.1 Rhodomicrobiaceae bacterium
ACCGCGTACAAAATCACATCTTTCGGGTAATGACTGCCTTTAAAATCGATCATGGTCAGAAACTAAATCCAGCTGGCTGCATTCAATATGGAGCCATAACGTAAGCAGATCGACTGAAAATGAACACAAATTTTGCGGCAGAACCGCGGAAATTGGCGTGTGGGTGAAAAACACCCACGCCCTTTGGCTGAAATTGGCGCGGGTGTCTTGTGGGTGAAATTCCCCGACGTTCTGCGCTCGTTCACCCTTGTAACGGTTCTGAGCACCCTCTATAACCCCGCTAGAGTGCTCGTTTCGGGGTATCTCCCTATTGGGGCGTAGCCAAGCGGTAAGGCAACGGGTTTTGGTCCCGTGATCCTAGGTTCGATCCCTAGCGCCCCAGCCAAGAAACTCATCGAAAGTCAGGGTGCTTACCTAATTCCACTTTGTCGCCGCACACTGACCACAGAGCTGGATCGCGCTCGATCCGTCCAATTTCTGCTCCATCTCGAACTTCCGCAAGCGCTTATCACGCGTGATCTCGACCAGCGTCTCGAAGCTGGATCATTCTGCATTGAGAGACCAGAAACGACGTAACCTTCAATGTCTTGCCAATCCCGCGACGGCATCATGGGGAAGCTTCAAGGGGGAGACGCATGCGCCGGAAGGTGCGCCCGCAACCCTATAGCAGACGCTGGCACCGGCTGCCCGTGTCCTCCCAGGAGTGCGGTAGCCCATTTGGCTCTGTACGGAGTTGCGTTGTGATGCTCTGGGAGGAAGTGGGGGCGTTAAAAAAAGAAAGGGAAGAATTTCTCCTTCCCCTCTTGCATATACTTGAAACTTACTTCTTGCCCTTTCTTGCCGTCGCAGTTGCCGCTGGCTTGGCGGCTGTTTTCGTTGCGGCTTTCGCGGCGGGCTTGGCTGCGGCTTTTACTGCTGCAGGTTTCGCGGCCGGTTTGGTTGCCGCTTTTGCTGCAGGCTTCGCAGCGGCTTTCGCGGCAGGCTTGGCCGCAGCTTTCGCGGCAGGCTTGGCGGCTGCAGTCTTCGCGGTCGGTTTGGCAGCTGCAGTCTTTGCGGTTGCCGTCTTCGCGGTCGGCTTGGCAACTGCAGTCTTGGCGGCCGGTTTGGCTGCGGCCTTCGCGGCTGGCTTAGCAGCTGCAGTCCTGGCCGCCGGTTTGGTCTCAGCTTTCTTCTTCATTCTTGAATACCTCCAGATAAAGCGGATTGTACTCCGCTAAGTCGAAATCTGTGTTGAGCGCAGCCGCGAGGCAAACAAAAATTTCGAGTGTTTAATATCGGAAAAAGTGATAGATCGATCGTGAACCCGGTATGAGCATGGACATCACCCTCGCCCGAACATTCCTCACCGTCGCCGAAGCGGGCTCGTTCGTCGATGCCGCGGACCGGCTGAACGTCACTCAATCAACTGTCAGCTCACGGATCAAGGCGCTCGAAGACCTCATCGGAAAATCGCTCCTGGAGCGTTCGAAAGCGGGAGCCAGCTTGACCGAAGCAGGCCACCAGTTCCACAAGCACGCTTTGGCGCTCGTTCGCATATGGGAGCATGCGCGGCTCGAAGTCGGCCTCTCGGAAGAGCATCGGGACCACCTGTCTGTAGGCGGACAGGTTAGCCTATGGGATGGCTTTCTACTCCACTGGCTGGCGTGGATGAGGGTCAACATTCCGGACATCGCGGTGACGGCAACCACGGGGTCTTCCACCGGACTCATGGACCGGCTGATAGAGGGAACGCTCGACCTTGCGCTGATGTACCGCCCCGGGAATCGCCCTGGGCTGATTATCGAGCATCTCTTCGACGAGGAATTGGTGCTGGTGACGAGCGGCGACATGCGCGGGCGCAGGCCGATGTCGGAGTATGTGTTCGTGAACTGGGGACCGGAGTTCACCGGGGACCATGCGCTCGCCTTCCCCAATCTGCGCCACCCCGGCCTGTCGCTTGATCTGGGCACGCTGGGTGTGAGCTATCTGCTCACCGCGCGTGGTTCGGGCTATTTCCCAATTCGGGTCGCGCAGACGCATATCGACTCGGGGGAGCTTCACCTCGTAAAGCGGGCACCGCGGTTCGTCTATCCCGCTTATGCGGTCTACCCGGAGGATCGCGACGAGGAAGCCTACGAGCCTATCCTCGATGGGCTGCGGCAAATCATCGCGGGACTGTCGTGATCGAACGCAAACGCCGCCCCGCTGACAACGCCCGGCATCATGTCATGGCGCAGATGGCGGAGCTTCGCGAGAAGTGCGGACCACGGCAGAAGGTGTAAAAGCGACGCGTGAAATACCTCTGGCGGAAAAAAGAGACCGCCTCCCCTTTCGCGGGAGACGGCCATCACGTCAGTGAACGGGCGGTTTCAGTATACGCGCGCCTTTGGCTGGATGTACTTCACCTCGTTGGTGAGCGTGCGGGTATGCACGGGCCGGTAGGCGAGCTGCACCTTGCATTCGGCGTCGTCCGCCCAGGACAACGTGTGCTTCAGCCATTCCGCATCGTTGCGCTCCGGATAATCCTCGCGGGCGTGCGCGCCGCGGCTTTCCTTGCGAGCGAGCGCCCCACTCACGGCCACCGCCGCCTGCAGGACCAGATTATCGAGTTCGAGCGCTTCGACAAGGTCGGAGTTCCACACCAGCGAGCGATCCGTCACCTTGATATCGGACTTCGCCTTCCAGACCTCGTTGATCCGGTCGACGCCCTCTGCCAGCACCTTCTCGGTGCGGAACACCGCGCAATGATCCTGCATGGTGCGCTGCATCCTGAGGCGGAGGGCCGCCGTCGGGGTGCCGCCATTGGCATGACGGAGGGCATCGAGACGCGCCACCGCCGCATCTCCGGCGGCCTCTGGAAGCGGTAATTGCGACGAGCCGGGTTCGATGGTCTCAGCACAGCGCAAAGCTGCCGCGCGCCCGAACACCACGAGGTCGATGAGCGAATTCGATCCGAGCCGGTTGGCGCCATGTACCGACGCACTGGCCGCCTCACCAACGGCCATCAATCCCGGGACGACATAGTCGGGGTCGCTGTTCTTCAGGATCACCATTTCGCCGTGATAGTTGGTGGGAATGCCGCCCATATTATAGTGAGCTGTCGGGAGCACCGGAACCGGCTCGCGGCGCAGATCGACGCCCGCGAAGACCTTCGCCGATTCGGTGATGCCCGGGAGGCGCTCGGCCAGCATTTTGGGATCGAGATGGCTGAGATGCAGGTAGATGTGGTCCTTGTTCGGACCGACACCGCGCCCTTCGCGGATCTCCACGGTCATCGCCCGGCTGACGACGTCGCGCGAAGCCAGATCCTTGGCATGCGGAGCATAACGCTCCATGAAACGTTCGCCCTCGGAATTGGTCAGATAGCCGCCCTCGCCGCGCGCGCCTTCGGTGATCAGCACGCCCGCGCCATAGACGCCGGTGGGGTGAAACTGAATGAACTCCATGTCCTGCAGCGGCAGCCCCGCGCGCAGAACCATGGCGTTACCGTCGCCCGTGCAGATATGCGCCGAGGTGCATGAGAAGTAGGTGCGTCCGTAGCCGCCCGTCGCCAGGATCGTCTTCTGCGCCCGGAAGCGGTGGATGGAACCGTCCTCGATGCACACGGCGACGACGCCGCGGCATACGCCGTCCTCGTCCATGATCAGGTCGAGCGCGAAATATTCGATGTAGAACTCGGCAGAATGACGCAGCGACTGGCCATAAAGCGTGTGCAGCATCGCGTGGCCGGTGCGGTCAGCGGCGGCACAGGTGCGCAGTGCGGGCGGGCCCTCACCGAAATCGGTGGTCATGCCGCCAAAGGGACGCTGATAGATCTTGCCGTCCTCGGTGCGCGAGAAGGGCATGCCGTAATGCTCCAGCTCATAAACGGCGGCGGGAGCCTGGCGGCAGAGATATTCGATGGCGTCCTGATCGCCGAGCCAGTCCGACCCCTTCACAGTGTCGTACATGTGCCAGCGCCAGTCGTCCGGGCCCATATTGGCGAGTGCGGCGGCGATGCCGCCCTGCGCCGCAACGGTATGCGAGCGGGTGGGAAAGACCTTGCTAATGCAAGCCGTTTTCAGCCCGGACTCAGCGCAACCCAGCGTGGCCCTGAGACCCGCGCCCCCTGCACCGACGACCACGACATCATATGTATGATCCTGATACGGATAGGCGCGGCCATTGACGCGCGGAGCGCCGTATCCTGTGCCGTTCTCGGCCATACTCTACGCTCCCAGACTCAGTTTGATGATTGCGACGATCGAGGTCAGGCCGACGACGGCCGCAAAAAACGTGTTCAGCACCAGGCACACGAGCTTGGTCGCCTCGGCATGGACGTAATCCTCGATGATCACCTGCATCCCGAGCCGCATGTGGTAAGCCCACGTCGCCGCCAGCAGCACCGCAAGCATGGTCGTGACCGGCGAGGCGAAATAGGCCCTGACCTCGGCGAGCGGCTGGCCCGCCAGCTTGAATACCGTGTAGGTGAGGAAGACGAGCAGGATGAGGTTAGCCGCGCCCGTCACCCGCTGCTGCCAGAAGTTCTCCGTCCCGCTTTTTGCGGAGCCGAGCCCGCGTGCGCGCGAAAGACCTGTGCGGTAGTCAGACATCAGAGCACACCCGTCATTGCAAGGCCGAAAAACCAGATCACTGCGGTCAGCGTCAGCGATCCAAGGATCGTGAGCCAGGACAGCGTCCGGATGGCGCCGACGCTGAGCGCCCGGCCGGTATCCCAGATGAAATGGCGAACGCCGCCCAGCGCATGATGAATGAGCGACCAGATAAGCCCGAAGAGGATCAGGAGGCCCGGCGGTGATGCGTACACCCCATTCACCATATCGAAGGCTTCCTCGCCGCTGGCCCCCGCGACCAGCCAGATCGCGATCAGTACGCTGCCGAAATAGTTCGCCGTTCCCGTGATGCGATGCAGAATCGACATCATCATATTGATGTAACGGCGGAAAATCGTCAGGTGCGGCGACAACGGCCGTGCTGCCTGCACATCTACCTTCGCCATAGCGTCTCCTCGGTCATATGGTGTCCTTTCTATCGTCCGCCAAATAGGGCCGCAATGACCCAAAATGATGAGCACGCCAGCGCCAGACGCATAAGTGGGGCCTCGTGCCGATCAATTTTTCGTTATTCCGAACCGGCTGGCCCCCGGGCTGAAACAGGATCGCGCAGAATGGTCAATAAATTGCCGCTTTCACTGTCCTCATTGCGCACAGCCGCGGCAGGGGGCCCGAAACCGCCCGGGACCGGCGCGGCGGCTACAGAGGAACGACAGTGTTTCATTTTGCTGATGGTTTGTAACCGGATATTTACCGCAATTGTGTGGGCCGCCATGGTCGTGGCGCTGGGTTCAGCAGATGCGGCTGCCGAGACGATCTACGGCCGGATCCATACTGGCGGGTCGGATCGCAACTACACGGTCTTCGTGCCGGACAGCGTACCGCCCGACAGCACGATGCCGCTCGTTATCGCCCTTCATGGTCCGATGATGACCGGCAGATCGATGCGCGCTCTCTTCGGCATGGATGGGTACGCAGAGCAGGAAGGTTTTGCGGTCGCCTACCCGAACAGCCGTGGCTCGCGCTGGAACGATGGACGCAGCATGAGGGAGCGGGGACCGGATGACGTCCGTTTCGTCAACCTCCTTGCCCGCCGTCTCGTGGAACAGGGCATTGCCGATCGGAGCCGGCTCTACCTCGTAGGCATGTCGAGCGGCGGCATGCTGGCCTACCGCATCGCTTGCGAGACGCCGGAGACTTTCGTTGCCTACGCAGCTGTCGTCGCTGACATGCCGAAGCGCGTGGCGCGGGGATGCCGCCACAACACCGGTGTGCCGATGTTGATCATCAACTCGCTGCGCGATGCCCTCGCCCCTGACGGCGATCAGGCGGAATGGGAGCCGGACAACGTGCTGTCCGGGACCTGGACCGTCGATTTCTGGCGTCGCGCCAATGGTTGCGAGGGGGCGCCGCAGGTGAAGAAGATGCCCGACAGCGATCCGGATGACGGCTCGACCGTTGTCGCCGAACAGTATGTGAACTGCCGAACCCGCATGCCGCTGGTATCATTCACCGTGGAAAACGGCGGGCACTTACCCCCAGGCGCACACATCGGCAACCGGTCGCTTCTCCTTTCGATGTTGGGGCAACCGAACGGGGATATATCCTCAGCGGACATAGCCTGGAAGTTCTTCCGCCGGTTCCGGGCGGGACGACGATGACCCGGCGCGAACGCTAGAGGGTGGAGCAAAAGCAGCCTGCGCCCCTTCAACAGTGAAGTGCGACATGTCGCTCATGCGGCCTTGAAGAAGACCTCGCGCGGGGTTTTGTAGCCGAGAATTTTCCTGGGTCTGGAATTGAGTTTGTCCTCGACCCGCTGAACATCGGCATGCGTCAGGGTAGTGAAGTCGGTGCC
>JBNKIW010000096.1:0-6281 GCA_050290865.1 Rhodomicrobiaceae bacterium
TTTCGTCAGGGTTGCCTGTATTACGACGCCATCCCCAATATGCCGGAGCTGACTTTGCGTCCCCTCATGGGGCGCTTCCAGAACTTCATTGCAGAAAACAAAGTGACCGACGCCATCTTCCGGGTCGTTTGACAAAAATGAGGGGATGCATGAGGAATTGCCCAGCTGATCATAGCCAAAAAGGCGGACTATATTCTGGCGTTGAAAGGCAATCAAGGCACTCTTCGCGAAGATGTCGAGTTATTTGCTACGGAGCAGAAAGATAATGTCTTAAAAGATACAACTATCAGCCGGCACGAAACGGTGGACGGCGATCATGGCTGGATCGAAACACGCAACTATACTGTGTTCCACGATATTTCCTGGCTTAAGGAGTGGCACAACTGGCCGGGGCTGAACGCCATCGTGATGGTGGAAAGCTGCCGCGAAATAGGTGAGAAAATCGAAACGGAAACCCGGTTTTACATCACCTCGCTCAAAGGTACAGCGGAACAAATCGCCCCTGCTGTCCGGAGTCATCGGGCCATCGAGAACCTCAGGAATCCCCTCATTTTGAAAGCGGTGTGATTTCGAGCCGCCCGGAATGCCTCTAGAAGTTGAGCGCGAGCGTTTGTGTTTGCCCTGGGTGGCAATGCTGGAGCTTCTACGGCGGGCGGGAGGTAACAAGCAGTGCTCGAAGGACTCGCAGTGCGAGACTCGCTGCGCCGCATCACCCATCATGAGTTGCATTTTGCCCCTCGAGAAAATGAGGGGATGGCTGAGATTACGCACCGCATCGATCCTCAACATCAGCGAATTTCGCGTGTTCGAAATAGCCTATCACCGCTGGTTCGGCGATTACGCCACAGAAAAAACCATCGAACGTTTCTTCGTACCTTACATGTTTGAAGACCGTATTCCTCCGTGGGTGCGCGCCTTTTGTTATCACGTTTTGAGCGAACACAACTGCGGTACGCTGGAACCTCGCCAATATGGAATAATGTTACCCGTTCCCACACGGGAGCAGCAAAGGCGCGGCCTGGAGTATTTGTTCTGGATTTTCGTGGGTCTGGTTGTTCTCTTTTTGCTTGCTGACGCCGCAAGCGAACTCCTTCCCTCCAAATGCCTCCTGCCGCCTTGCTACTGAGCAATTTGACCCAGCGTTGCCAACGGATGCAAGCGGCCGGTGCCATCGGATTACGACAGCCGAGCGAGGTGAGCCCCGTTTCGGCAGGGCGGTCGCTGATCCACGGCGTCCCGTCGACGAGGTGGGCGCAGCTGAAAGCCGGGTGTCACCACGTCGCTGACGGCGCCGCTCCAAAACCCGTCTTTCGGGGTCGGGTTCAAACGTGGCGGTTCTTCTGCAATAATCGGTCGCTGGGACCGCCGGCATGCCGCAAAGTTTCAGCCAAAGGCGCGGCTCATCGAAAGTCACCGGAGAGAGATGGTCCTGCTCGCCATGAGCGGCCGTTGGGAATGCCGGTCGTTCGAGCCGGCCTCGCCTTGGCCACTGGGAATGAGATTGTGTTGTACACAGCTGAGCTCTACGGTACCCCAATGGAAAACAGTCCGAGAAAAAAATATACTGGCAGGTGCGCGTGTGGCGCCGTCACCTACGAGGTTCAGGGGCCGCCGATCGTCGTGGCACAATGTCATTGCGACGAATGCCGAAAGATCAGCGGAACAGGCCACACAATTGGAGCGATGTTTCCCTCCGAAAGTCTGATTCTGAATGGAAAGTTGGGTAAGTTCAAATACCAATCCACCAGGGGTTCGGAGGTTACGAAGGGCTTTTGCCCGAGCTGCGGCAGCCCGATTTTCGGGACCAACACCCAGTCGCCGAACTATGTAACGCTTTCGCTCGGAACGATGGATGACACTGCCGATTTGGCTGTTCAGGTCGTCATTTTTGCGCGCGACAAGAAGCACTGGGATCAACTCAATGACGGTGTCACGTCATTCGAAACTCAACCGGATTGGCGACCTGAAATCTGACTTCCGCCCCAATCGAGGCGTCTTTGGTTGGCCGCTACGTTCGCATCTCTTCCGTGCCGGCGACGAAAACAAATGTCCGCTTGCACCACGCATTGGCCTTCCGCATCAGGAAGATATGATAACTCCAGCCGGATCAGTACCGACAGTTGAATGTGCACTGGTAATGGGAACGCTATCGACCTTAAACGCCGGCGCCGATCTGCACGGTTTCGCATAGCGCGGTGACCATGCAGCCGTAAGACGGCTCAAGCGACACGAGCGTCAGACGGCCCTCGGCGATGTCGCGGCTCAATTCGGCCATCCACTCTTCGTGCCGGGAACGGTACGGCTCCCTGGCGGGCGGTTCTCCTGTCAGCCGGTACAGGGTTTCCAGTTTTGGCGCAGCATTGCGGGTGATTTCGACGGAAAAGATGACGTTCCCCTCGGCGAACCCGTCGCAGCGCAAGCGTTGCAGGCCAGCAAGTACCAGCGCGAACGCCTCACCGTCTA
Source organism: Rhodomicrobiaceae bacterium (assembly GCA_050290865.1). GTDB lineage: Bacteria > Pseudomonadota > Alphaproteobacteria > Rhizobiales > Rhodomicrobiaceae > JARRLC01. Next base: position 2,464 of record JBNKIW010000096.1, read on the forward strand.
CCGTCTGTGTGCTGATTTGAAGGGTGGTCTTGTTGAGCAGCCGCAGCCCCAACACGTGGCCGTCGTGCAGGTCCGGCTGGCTGAGGAATCCATCGGGGTTGATCACAAACTCCATGGCATACGGATTGAAGCAGGAGGTCTGCCCGTTGGCAAGAACGCAGCGACCCCGGAGCGAAATCTATGCGGAGCCGTTGCCGGCCGCTCACAGCGCCAGGCGCATCTGCCGAGGGCCGTCTGCGGTATCCGCTTCGAGCGTCGACAGCGTGACGCCGAGAAGGCGCACGCCCATCGGGACGGGCATGAGAGTGGCGAGAAGGTCGAGGCTGATCTGTTCCAACGCGGCGCGGCTGGCCACCGTGCCGGCGAGCGTGCGGCTCCTCGTGATCTGGTGAAAATCGGCGTACTTCACCTTGAGCACGACGGTGCGCCCGCGAAGGCCCGATTTTTCGCAACAGCGCCAGACCTTGTCGATGATCGGTTGCAGCGCCTCGCGCATGGCATCGAAGGCCGTGAGATCCTGCGCAAAGGTGTTCTCCGCCCCGACCGATTTCCTGATGCGGTCCGCGCGCACGGGCCGCTCATCGATACCGCGAGCGATCCAGTAGTAATAATGTCCCGTCTTGCCGAAGTGCTCGTTCAGAAACGGCAATGTCTGCGCCCGCAGATCGAACCCGGTACGAATGCCGAGACGGTTCATTTTCGCCGTCGTCGCCGGGCCGACACCATGAAGTTTACCCACCGCCAGCGCCTCGACGAAGGCTGGTCCCATCGCCGGCGTAATGACGAAAAGCCCGTCCGGCTTGCGGTAGTCGGACGCGAGCTTGGCGAGGAGCTTGTTGTAGGAGACGCCAGCGGATGCGGTGAGGCCGGTTTCTGTACGGATTTTCGCGCGGATTTCCTCGGCGATCCGCGTCGCGGAGGCAATGCCTTTCGGGTTCTCGGTTGCATCGAGATACGCCTCGTCCAGCGACAAGGGTTCGATGACCGGCGTGTATTCGGCGAAGATCGCGCGGATCTGCTGCGACACCGCCGTGTAGACGTCGAAACGAGGCGGCACGAAAATCAACTCGGGGCATCGCCGCTTCGCCGTTATGGACGCCATCGCCGAATGCACGCCGAACTTGCGCGCTTCGTAGCTTGCGGCGGCGACCACGCCGCGTTCACGCGCGCCGCCGACGGCAACCGGCTTGCCGCGAAGCGCCGGGTTGTCGCGCTGCTCAACGGAGGCGAAAAAGGCATCCATGTCGATGTGAATGATCTTGCGCTGCGGGAGCAATTCATGCGCCTCCACGTCAACCCTCGACGTGCCCTGCATTTAACGCCACATGCCACGTGCCCGCGCGCCGACGTCGATCCGCACGCCCTGGCGCGGGTTTTGCGCCGCCGCGCCCGGCGCAACCACAGGCCAGGCCGCTCTGTCGAAATGCGATAGCACCTGTGGCGGGAGGAAGCGCGAGCGCGCGGCATAAACATGCCGATCGCCGAGCGCGTTCTGGCCGTGGGTGAAGAACCGCTGCGGTACCATGAGATGCAGGTCATCCCGCGCCCGGGTCATCGCCACGTAAAGCAGGCGCCGTTCCTCCTCGATCTCGGCAGCACAGCCGGTACCAAGATCGGAGGGGATACAGCCGTCAACCACGTTCAACACGAACACCGACTTCCATTCCTGCCCCTTGGCGGAATGGATGGTCGACAGGATCAGATAATCCTCATCCCGGTGCGGTATCCCCGCCTGGTCGCTAGTGGCGTCGGGCGGATCGAGCGTCAACTCGGTGAGGAAGCGTTTGCGCGAGGCGTAGCCGCTCGCGATCTGCTCCAGCTGCAGGAGATCGGCGCGGCGTGAAACCGCATCTTCATGGATGCGTTCGAGGTGCGGTTCATACCAGCGGCGAGTGAGCTCCAGTTCGGCGGGCCACCCTGTTCTGCCTGACCGAAGCGCAGCGACGGTTTCGATGAAGGTGCGCCACTCGTCCCCAGCGCGCTGCGGCATGGGGCAATCAGTGAGAGCGCCGAGTGGATCGGCGGCTTGCATCATGTACATGAGCACCCGTTTTGCCGAAGCTGGCGCGACGCCTGGCAGAAGTTGCATGAGCCGGAAGCCGGCGACCTGGTCGCGCGGATTTTCGACAAACCGCAACAGGGCAAGCATGTCCTTGACGTGCGCGGCATCGAGAAATTTGAGACCGCCGAACTTGACGAACGGGATGTTGCGCCGGGTTAGCTCGATCTCCAGCGGCCCGCTGTGGTGCCCGGTACGAAACAAGACCGCCTGTTGTTTCAGGGTAGCGCCGCCTTCACGGTTCTCAAGGACACGCTCAACGATGTAGCGAACCTGGTCGGCCTCATCACGGACGCTGACGATTTGTGGACGCTCGCCGACCACGCGCTCGCTCCTGAGATTCTTGGTGAATCGCTCGCTGGCAGTTTCGATGACGGCATTTGCCGCGGCCAGGATCGGCTGCGTCGAACGGTAGTTCTGCTCCAGGGTTACGATCGCGGCTGGCGGGGTGAACTGGGCAGGAAAATCGAGGATGTTGCGTACCGTCGCCGCACGGAACGAGTAGATCGACTGCGCGTCATCGCCCACAACCGTCAGACCGCGACCATCCGGTTTCAGAGCCAGCAGGATCGACGACTGCAGTCGGTTGGTGTCCTGGTATTCGTCAACGAGGACGTGATCGAAGCGGCTACCGATATCTGCAGCGAGCATGGGGTCACCAACCATCTGCGCCCAATAGAGCAGGAGGTCGTCGTAATCAAGGATGCTCTGATGCTGCTTCGCCTCCACATAGGCGGTAAAGAGCGCCTTCAGTTCGGTGGCCCATGCCGCGCACCAAGGAAGGGCCGCGCGCAGTACGTCCTCGATCGGCATCTCGGCATTGATGCATTTGGAATAGATCGCCAGACAGGTGCCCTTGGTTGGGAAACGGCTTTCCGTCTTGGAGAACCCCAACTCGTGGCGGGCGAGGTTCATCAGATCGGCGCTGTCCTCGCGGTCATGGATGGTGAAGGACGGATCGAGGCCGATCTCCGGTGCGTAGTCGCGCAGTAGCCTGGCGCCAATGCCATGGAATGTGCCCGCCCATTGGAGAGCGTCGATCATAAGCCCGGCGTTCTGGCTCATGACCTGGTTTAGGATTCGCTCTGCCCGCCGCGTCATCTCGGCGGCAGCGCGCCGTGAGAAGGTCAGAAGCAGAATGCGGCGCGGATCGGCGCCGTTGACGATCAGATGCGCAACGCGGTGAGCGAGCGTGCTGGTCTTTCCCGAGCCCGCTCCAGCGATGACGAGGAGAGGCAACCCCAGCGCCACATGTTCGGCACTTACGCCATGTTCAACGGCGCGCCGTTGTTCCAGATTGAGCTTGTCGAGATAGGCCGCAGACACCGTCAAGTCATTCCCCCGTGCAGGCCTCCATGATCGATGATTCCTGTTTTGTTCGCAAGCTCGGTGAAACCGGCGGGACTCGTCGGAAACTCCTCTGGAGAGCACGGTCCAGCTCATCAGGCCGTCAAGGTCAGCGTGCCGACATCGTTGTGCTTGCTGACAGGCACCCTCCTTCGACCGCAGGATGCCGCGAGGGCCGATGCTCCAAAGCACGAAATCGCTACCGCGATACCCCGCTGCGCGGGCGCAGCTGGCGTCTTCTGTCCAGCGTAAAACAGGCATCGGCAATCGGGCTTCCGGCGCTGACAATCGAGGCGTTGTCCACCTCTGTCAGCAAAGGAGTTCCCCATGAGTACGCGTCCTTCTCCGACAATCAGCCCTCTGCGCCAACGCATGATCGACGACATCGCTGCCCGCGGACTGGGCCGTGACA
>JBNKIW010000097.1:0-6266 GCA_050290865.1 Rhodomicrobiaceae bacterium
GAGCGAGCGCTGCGCGGTTTTGCTCTGGGGCGGAAGTCATGGCTCTTCGCCGGCTCCGAGCGCGGCGCCGACCGCGCGGCGGCCATCGGCACGCTTGTCATGACGGCGAAACTCAACGGCGTAGATCCGCTCGCCTGGCTCGCCGACGTGCTCGCGCGCATCGCCGCAATCCCGCAAAGCCAGCTTCACGAACTCCTCCCCTGGGAGTGGAAGCGGCTGAACATGCAGGCGACTGCTCAGGCAGCGTGAACAAGGCGCTCCCCCTGCGGCCTACGCCGTATGCTTACACATTGACGCCCTTATACTGCTGATCTGTTGCTCGCTCCTATCAAGCATGCAAAGCGTCCGGCAGAGCGAAAGCGCTTAATCTGTTTTTCATCGCTTCAAATGCTCTTCCAAGAAACTGCCCTTTAATGGCAGTTGCCCTTCCGGCAGCACTGCGGATCTGTGGGCAGATTACGCAGAGACCCGAAATCCGCTCTGAGCGAAGCAAGTCGCGCCCATGGTGCAATTGCGGATTGTGGCACGGGAAGCTTCGGTGTGCAGTGATTTGAGCGGCAGTTTGTTGGGGATCAACTGCCGCGATCTCTGCGCACCGTGAGTGGCGGGTATTGGAGCATCGGTTCAGCAGGCGAGGCACCTGTAGGTCGAGACCGTCTTTTCGGGGCGAGACAAAACGTGGCAGTTGTACTGGATTGGCAGTTGCCGATGGCAGAAGAAGACGCCGCGCGGCAACTCATATCGAACCGGCAGCAGCTTCACCGCCGGTCCGCCCGTCGCCGATCCCTCAGGGCCTTGTCGACTTCGCCAGCCGCACAAGGTTCAAAAACTCCGCCCGGTAACCGAATTCATCGGCTCCGCGCGCGGTCTTGGCCAGCGCAATCACGTCATCGTAATTGAAGCCCTTCAGATACGGCAGGTCGCGCAAGAGCTGGCCGAACGCCGCCACCGCCACCGAAAACCGTACATCCTCCGACGCCGCCTCGATGCCGGGGAACTGCCGTGCCTTCGTGACCGGCACGGTGATCAGCTTCGACACGTCTTCTTTCGGCAGTTTGTAACGGAGTTTCAGAAATGCCAGTTCGCCGTCTTTGCCGGCCACCGGCGCCGCAGGCTTCTCCGTCGCCTTGTCGTAGCGCAGATCGTCTACGAATTTCGGCGCGCCCACGGGCGTCACCTCGTAAATCGCCGTCACCGTGTGGCCCGAGCCGATATCGCCTGCGTCCACCTTGTCGTTGTTGAAATCCTCGCGTTTCAGGGCCCGTGTCTCATAACCGATCAGCCGGTATTCGGACACCTGCGCGGGGTTGAACTCGATCTGGATTTTGACGTCCTTGGCGATGGTGAACAGCGTGGACGACGCCTCGTCAACGAGCACCCTGCGCGCCTCGCTGAGCGTGTCCACATAGGCAGCCGCGCCGTTGCCGTTCTGCGCGAGCTTCTGCATCAGCGCGTCGTTGTAATTATTCTGCCCGACGCCGAGGATGGACAGGAAGATGCCGGTCCGGCGCTTCGCCTCAATGGTGCGCGTCAGCTCGTTTTTGTCCGTGATGCCGACGTTGAAGTCGCCGTCGGTCGCCAGGATCACGCGGTTGACGGCCGCCTTGTCGAAATTGGTTTCCGCCAGCCGGTAGGCGTCCTGCAGCCCTTGCGCGCCCGCCGTCGAACCGCCCGCGCCGAGCCGTTCGATGGCGGCAAGGATCTTGCCCTTCTCCGCCACCTTGGTCGGCTGCAGCGCCACGCCCGAGCCGGACGCATAGGTGACGATGCCGATGGTGTCGTCCGGCTTCAGTTCGTCCAACAGCATCCGGAAGGCATTCTTCACCAGCGGCAGCCTGTCGGTGGGACGCATCGAGCCGGACACGTCGATCAGGAAGACGAGATTGGCGCGCGGGCGATCGGCCGTTTTCAGTTCATAGCCCTTGATGCCGATATGCAGAAGTTTGTTCGCCGGGTTCCAAGGCGCCGGAACCACCGTGACGGTGGACCGGAACGGCACCTCGGCGCTCTCGGGACGCGGATAGTCGTAGGGGAAGTAGTTGATCATCTCCTCGATGCGCACAGCATCCTTCGGTGGCAGGTGCCCGCTGTTCAGCGCGCGGCGCGTGAAGGCGTAAGAGGCCGTGTCCACGTCGATGGAGAATGTAGAAACCGGCTCGGCGGCCACCTGCTTCACTGCGTTGTCGGCTGCGGCCTCGAACTGGTCGCGATTCTCCTGAATGGTCTCCGCGGAGAGAGCCATCTTAGGTCCGTCCATCGGCTCTTCTGCCGAGAAGTAACCACCAGCGAGCGACAGTTCGCCTGTTGGCTGCTCTTCAACCACAAAGGTCAGGATCACGCGGTCAGGCGCAGAACCGGTTCTGCGGTTGAGCTTCACGCTCTTGAAAAAGCCCAGATTCTGGAGGCGCTGGCGAGCCTGATCGCCGAGAAGCTTGTTGTAAGCACCGCCCTCGGCCAGCCTAATTTCGCGGCGGATCACGTAATCGCGTGTGCGCCCATTGCCAACTACATCGATGCGCTCAATAAGGAATTGCTGGCTATCAGACTCCACCTTGTTGATCGCTGGGCCGGGCTGCGTGATGGGCTGGCCGCGGTGTTCTTTCTGCGTCAAAGTATATTCGACCTCCCCGCCCACGCCAGCGCGGTCTTCTGCAGGTGAAGCCAACTTGAGCCGCCCCTTCTTTGCGCTGCCTTCCCCTGCCAGGGGCACCCCGGCGGCGGGGCGTGGTGCGCCGCCCCTTGCCTCTGCCTCCCCGCTGGCCTGCAATTTCTTCTTCGCCAGCGCGTCCTTGATCCGTTCTTCGAGTGGCGGTGCCGGTGTGACAGCCCCGGAAGCATCAGCGACCGCGGCCGCCTCGGGTGTATCGTCTCCGGCAATATTTGCCCCGCCGAGCCGGTCCTGGATGAGCTTATTGTCCCGAGGAAATTGCTTCCCGCCCGGCAATGCCTGTGCTTCGCTTGTCGCCTGCCGGTCGGCTGTGACGGTCGGGACAGCGCCCTGCAGTCGCGGCGGAAGCGCGCGGTAAACGAGAACAGAACCGACCGTTACGACCGCAATCGAGGCCGCGAGCTTGTAGAACAGCGGAGTAACACGCATCCGACGTCTCCTTTGCGTATGGGGTGATGCGTGTGTGAGACGGCCGGGCGCGGCAGCTTCTTGGGAGGCTGTGGAATTTTTTTCCGCAAACCCATCAAACGCGGCCATCGCTGCGGCCAGCGCAACAGCCTTCGTCCCGGCGCGCGGCTCCGGCACGGGGAGGTTTTTCAGATTCTGCAGCTCCTTCTCGGTCATGCGTGATCAGCCCGTTGCCTGCAAAGTGACTCGGAGCCGCTTCTTCGCCTCGTGCAGATGCCAGGATACGGTCTTCTCCTGGCAGCCCATGACGGCGGCGGCTTCGGCGTGGTTCATGTCCTCGCCATAGACGAGAAGCACCGCGTCGCGCTGCTGGGGCGGCAGGTCGCGCACCGCGTGCCAAAGCTCTGCTCCGATGAGCGCATCCTCCGGCGAGGGCGCGCGCCGGTCTGCATCCCCGTCCATCAGCGCTACGATATGAGACGGCTCGGCCGCCGCCATCCTTTGGCCGGCGCGCAGGCGGTCCGTCGCGGTCGTATAGGTGATGCGCCAGACCCAGGTGGAAAACGCCGACTGCCTGCGGAAATCGCGGATGCCGGCGGCGATCTTGAGGCAGACCTCCTGCGCAATATCCTCCGCCATCGTTCGCGAGCCGCAGAAGCGCCAGGCGAGGCGATAGATGCGGTCGTAGTAGCGCTCGATGAGCGCCGCAAACGACGCCCGGCACCCGCCCGCCGCCTTTTCCACCAGCCCCTCGTTGCTCATCGATTCACTCAGGGCATCCCTCGCCACCGCTGCCATTTCCCTATTAGACGGATGACTCCGGCATTTTCTTGGGGCAGGACCGAACAATTTTGCGCGCATGTCCGGTGACGACGTTGACGGCCGGCAGGAACCGGTTGGCGCGGCGGACAGCATTGGATGGCGGGTGGGTGGCATCAAGTGTATTCTGACGATGCGCAGCGGTTTATGTGCTGGGCGGAGGGATATTTTTTGGGAATTTGCTTTGGGGTTAGGGCGATGCGGCGAGTGGTGGTCTGGGTGGCGTTGGCGGCGGCGATGCTGGCGGCGGGGGCTGCGGCGGTGCGGGCGGGGGAGGCGGCAGGACAGCCAAGACTCATGCTCGACACTGGCGGGCATATGGCGCTGATCCGCGACGTCACCTTCACGCCGGACGGGCGGCAGATCGTCTCGGCGTCCGATGACAAGGTCATCCGGGTGTGGGATGTGGCGACGGGGAAGACGCTGCGCACCATCCGCGGCGAGGCGGCGCTGGGGCCTGCGGGCAAGGTCTACGCCATGGCGCTGTCACCGGATGGTAAATGGCTGGCGGCGGGGGGATGGACAGATGACAACGAAATCCGCCTCTACGACTTCGCCTCCGGCCGCCTGGTGGCGCTGCTCAAGGGGCATGAGAACGTCGTCGATGGCCTCGCCTTTTCGCCCGATGGCCGCCATCTGATTTCGGGGAGCAAGGACGAGACCATCATCATCTGGGATATCGAAACGAAGCGCTTGAAACACCGCCTCAAGGGCCATCGCGACGATATCTACGCGGTGGGCTTCACCGCCGATGGCGCGCGCGCCGTGACCGGCTCTGATGACCATGAGTTGCGGCTGTGGTTGGTGGCGAGCGGCGCGTTGCTGGCCACCATGACCGGCCATGGCGATAAGGTGGTGAGCCTTGCCGTGGACAGGCAAGGCCGAATCGCCTCGGGGGATTGGTCGGGCGAAATCCGGCTGTGGGACGGGCGGACGGGCCGGCTCCTCAAGACGCTCGCCCGGCAGAAGACGACGGTAGGCAGCCTCAGCTTCAGCCCGGATGGGAAGTGGCTGCTGTCTGGCGTCGGGTTTCAGGGCCCCGGCAACGACTGCCACGTCTACAACACCGTCAGCGGGGCGGAGACCGTCACCTATCGCGGCCATGACAATATCGTCCTCGCCACCGCCATCAGCCCCGATGGACGTTGGGCGGCAACCGGCGGGTTTCGTGGCGAAATTCACATCTGGGACTTGAAGACGGGCGAGCGCCGCAAGGGGCCAGATGGCCAGCCTTTGACGCTCGGCGGCAGCGGGCGGCCGGTCTGGGCCGTAGGCGTCTCGGCCGATGGGCGGCGGATCGGGTGGGGGCATCACGACAACGGCGTGAACAATGGCCCGCTCGAATATGCCCTGACGCTGCCCGCGGGCGGTGCACCGCTCACCGGGCCGGTGGTCGTCGGCGATGGCGCCTTCCTCCGCGCGAGGGCGGAGCTGGACGGCTGGTCGCTCGAGCACCGCAAGGGCGGCCATTATGGCTATGACGCCATCCTCGACATCAAAAAGGGCGGGCGGCTGGTTAAATCCATCGAACGTAGCTCCACCGATGGCTACGATCACCGCGCCTACAGCTTCACCCCCGATGGCGAGACCATCATCTCCGGCGGCATGAATGGCGTGCTCACCGCCTATGACCGCGCCGGCAACACGCTCGGCGCGTTTCTTGGCCATGAGGGCGATGTCTGGGCCGTCGCGCCCTCACCTGATGGCCGATACCTCGTCTCCGGCGCCGCCGACCAGACGCTGCGGCTGTGGAACCTGAAGGCCCGCGAACTGCTCGTCACCCTGTTTCGCGGCACCGACGGCGAATGGGTGATGTGGACGCCGCAAGGCTATTACGCCGCCTCGCCCAAAGGTGGCACCCTCGTCGGCTGGCATATCAACCGTGGCCCGGAGAAGGCCGCCGACTTCGTCACCGTCGCCCAATTCCGCAGCAAACTCAACCGCCCGGACATCGTCGCCCAGACAATCCGGTACGGCAACGAAGCCCGTGCTATTAAGGAGGCCAACGAAGCCGCCAAACGCCGTTAGGCTGAGGCCGTCGCCCGGTATCTCCCGTCGGTGATTACCATCGCCAACCCAGCCGAGGGCGGCAGCGACGGCGTCGTCACGGTAGACGAGTTGGGGCTGTACGTGAAGGAGCGGGTGAAGGATTCGACCGCCGGCCAGCAGCACCCGGTGGAGACGCGCCAGCAGGAGACGCGCAACATTCCATTTGCGAAGGTGCTGCGGTGATGGCCGTAAACCCGCGGGACAGCCAGTGTTCGGCGCATAAGTGGTGAGTGGCCAGTTTCCCGATTTGCGGAGCGCACGAAGAGGCACCGATCTATACCAGGAATATTAATGATGTAATGCGCAACGTTGGAGCGCCTGC
>JBNKIW010000098.1:0-6215 GCA_050290865.1 Rhodomicrobiaceae bacterium
TGTTTTGGGCTATGCAGGAGACGCCAGCTACGCCCGCGCAGCGGGTTATCGCGGTAGCGATTTCGTGCTTTGGAGCAATGCCTCATCAGCGGGTGAGGCCGCACTTCGAATAACGTTGACAACAAATACCTGAGCAGTGGGTTTCTGGGGCACTTCGACCCAAACGAATCCGGCACAAGCCGACTGTCACACCGACATTCTCGCGCGATCCGTCACCTCCTCAGTTGTGAGGGGGCTTTTGGGATAGTAGCTGAGGCAAAGCGGTGTCTGCAGTTGCATTAATGTGTCAATCGGTGCGCAAAATTGCCCCCCCGAATCGGCGTCGAATTTTGCCCCCCTCGCTGCGGGACGCCGCCGCCTACAAGGGCTGTATTTCAACGGCTTGAAAATTACGCAGAAAACGCGTGCGCTTGCTCGTTCGCCGGCCGTGAGGGGGGCAACCAGCGGCGCCGATACACAGCCGTGCGGGCCTATCGCGGCGTTGAGCCGGATACGCCCCTTGAGCCAACGGCGCAGAACGTGCTGCTGGCGGCGTGGTCGATCGTTCACGGCTTTGCCGCACTCGCGCTCGACAGCGCTTTCGACGACGCAGCCGCCGCCATGGGCGGCCATGACGCATTCATGGCGCGCGTGCTGCCCGCGATGCTCGCGCCGATTGACAGCGAGCGGCCATCGTGACGGCGAGCCCTTCCGAAACAAGTCGCTATGAGCCGCTTTCAAAACGGAATGCACCGCCATCCTTCACAATGTATCCCACCCCTGGGAATGGAAGGTGCATGCCCGCCACAAGAAGCTTATCCGTCGCGGTTTCGTCCATGATGCGTAATCTCGACGCGATCGACTTCTCAGCGTCAGCATCGAAATCGCAACTCCATTCGGGATGGGCGAATTGCAGCTGGGGCGACACGACGACATCGCCCCATATGATCATCTGCTCGCTCCCCGATACGATACGGTACCCGGTGTGGCCGACGCTGTGCCCCGCCAGATCAATCGCAAAAATGCCCGGCAGGACTTCCCTTTCCTTTCCGACGAACGTTCTGAGCCGCGCTTCATAAGCGGGCGCTGTCCGGCGGGCGCCGGTGAACGAGAATCTTCCCCGGTCGGAGGCGCTTCGGAGATTATCCTCGGACGTCCAGAAATCCCACTCGGCGGACGAAACGATCAGTTCGGCATTGCCATAGGTCGCTTTGCCGTCAGCCCTAGTCAGCCCACCCACATGATCGTTGTGCATATGGGTGAGTACGATTTTCGTCACGGAGGCCGGGTCAATTCCTGCCGCGATGAGACGAGCGGGGACTTTGCCGAGCGTCGGTCCGTAAAGCTCGCGTGTTCCGGCATCGACCAGCACGATTTCGCCGTCTGTCCTCAACACATATGCATTGACATCAAGACCGATTTTATCCGTCGCCTGACCGCTCCTCTCTAAGAGTTCCGCACGGAGATCTTTGTCTGCCGAACGGAAGATCGCCGCATCGACCTGGACGATGCCATCCAGCAACGCCGTGCAGGTGATGTCGCCGATCGTCCAGGATTTCGTACTCTCGACACGTATTCGTGCCGGGCCTTCCTTCGCCCTGACGGTGAATGGCTGGCCGCCAGGCAAGCACGCCGCAACGAGCGTCAGCCCGAATTTCTCAATCAGCGTGCGGCGCGTGAGATCCATTTCTCGTCTCCAGTTCCGGCGTTGTGGATGTCGTACTGAAACGGTACTCGACCGATGATGTGCGAAAAATCCTATATAATGCAGAGTTAATGTGCATAATTGCAGAATGGGAAATTGGGATGATTACCGGTTCTTCCTGGCTGTCATACGCGCCGGAAGCGTGTCCGGCGCCGCCGAGACCTTGAACATCAATCACACCACCGTGTCGCGCCGGATATCGGCGCTCGAAGCGCGGCTGGGGTTTCGACTGTTCGACCGCATGCGGACAGGCTACCTCCCTACGGCCGAGGCCACGCGGCTGCTGCCTGCGGCCGAACAGATGGAAATGAACGCGCACCAGCTCGCACGGCTTTCAAGCGCGCAGGATGCGCGGCTGTCAGGAACGCTCGCGGTCACCGCTCCGCCAGCGCTCGTCCACTATTTGCTGATGCCCATCGTGGCCCGGTTCAAGCGCCTCTACCCTGACATAAACGTTCATCTCGACGGCACAGATAAGATATCGAACCTCGTCAGCCGCGAAGCCGACGTCGCGATCCGGGTCTCGAACTCGCCCATGGAAACCCTTGTGGGGAAACGGTTGGCGGCCAATAGAAGCGGGGTGTTCGCCACCCGCAGCTATCTCGCCGATCGCGTTCTGACCGAACGCACAGCAACAGAACGCGATGATCTCGACTGGATCTCGGTGGTGGGAGATGAAGGGCACTCTCGCTGGCAGGCCCAGCATTTTCCGAGGGGACGAGAGGCTTGCAAAACGGATTCGAAAATGAGCGCCATTGCTGCGGCGCTCGCGGGGCTGGGCGTGGTCGAATTGCCGGAGCTCATCGGCGATGCAGAACCGCGCTTGGTTCGACTGGAAGGCATCGAGTTCAAGCCGGACAAGGACATATGGATTGTGTATCACCGCGACCTGCGGCAGACAGCTCGGGTGAACGCCTTCGTGACGGAAGTGCGCCGACATTTTCGGAAGACGGGTGCGTCAGCCGGGATGCAATGAGTTTACCCCCCAATCCGACCAGCTGAAGCGTTCTGCGCTCCTCACCTAGCCGGGTGGATAAATCCCGGACCAGTGCGCGCATTCACGTCGGAATCCGCTCTCGGCGGCCTATTTCGAATTTTGATGGCCGGGTGTCATGGGTAAATAATTCTCTAGATCGCCTGTATCTGGAATAGGAATATTCCAACAAGGCTCCGAATGCATGGAATTTAGTATTCTTTTCTAAAAACACTCCCGGATGCCTCTTGCCGACGCTGCCCCACCTCGACTACCTTTAGCCGACGAGGTCGCTCTGGCCTTGAGCACAGCCGAAAGGGCCAGCGCGTGAAAAATATCGTCTTCATCACTCCCAATTTCGCAGTCGCACCACAAATCGGTGTTGAGGATTTCGCGACGATCGCGCAAGCCGGCTTCAAAGTCGTGATCAACAACCGCCCCGACGGCGAAGAAGAAAAGCAATTGCCGAGCCGCGCGGCCGCCTCCCATGCTCGGGCCGCTGGCCTTGATTACAGCCACATCCCCGCGGGCAAGCTCGATCTTTTCTCCGGGCCGGTCGTAGACGCCACGGAGGCGGCCATCGCCGTGGCCCGCGGCCCGGTTCTGGCCTATTGCAAGTCAGGAACCCGCAGCGCGATCATCTGGGCGGCGGCGAGCGCCCGCAGTCTGCATGTCAACGAGGTGCTGGCGCTGCTCGCAAAGGCCGGTTTCGATCTGGAGTTCCTTGAGGACGAGTTGGAGGAACAGGCATTGATCGGCCAGCAGCGCCACGCGGAAGCGCCACGGCGGGTCGCTTAGCCCAACTTACGGCGCAATTGCCACCAATCCCAGCACTTCTTCCGTATCCGGGGGACAGCCCCCAAGCGATCGCGAAACGGGCGGACGCCCGGAAGGGCGACGGGCCCCCGTTTCGATACGAGCAGCGCAAGCTAAAAGGGCATATCCAGCGCCTCGCACAAGAACCGCATGAGAGGGCGCGCATCGATCATCGCTGCAGCAACATCGTCAACGAAGCTGGCGACGCATGCCTGTTGTTCCTCGCCATTCTCAATCGCAAAGAAACTCTTGCGCTTGATGTCGTCGATATTCGAGTCGTCGGCGTCAAAGCCTCGCGGCGGGCGGGTTAGCCCTTCGCCGCGCAGGTCACCGAAACGCTTCTTGAACGACGATCCGTCGACCGCCTTGCGCCATCCGGGACCGTCACTGCGGATTGCTTCGCGGATTTTGGCGAGCGCCGGCGATGGCGGCATCCAGATGCCCCCTCCAAAGAGGATTTCACCCGGCGCAAGATGCACGTAGAACCCGGGGGCGTGCGCGTCCTTGCCGCGCGCATGACGAAATTGCACGGCACCGTGCGTCTTGTAGAGCGTTTTATCCTTCGAAAAGCGCACATCCTTATAGATCCGAAAGATTGAACCGCCATTGAGGCGCGGATCGGCCACGAAGTGTTTCGACACCTTAGCAAGGCGCGGCGCTATTGCTTCGACAAAGGCAACGAGCGGTTCCTGCACGCTTTGCTTGAAGCGCGGTTTGTTCTCCCCGAACCATTCGCGGTTATTATTCGCGGAAAGCTCTCTGAAGAATTCGAAATAGTCTGGCGGCAACCCGGCAAAGCTCATCCATCGATCCATTCTGAATGCGCGCGCCCCGGGGGCGACGCGTGGATTGCTCAGTTTTCCATGGCCGACGCCGGTCCGCCCTCCGGCACTTCCGCAAAGGAAGGAAGAGCCGGATCCATCACATCCCATTTTGGCGCCCGGCTCGCATAGACGACAATCTGCGGCGTAATCTGATCGGGGTCGTCAAGACTTGATGCGCGCAGGAACACCATGCCCGGCATCGCCGAATTCGTCGAATAAATCGCCGAGCCGCAGATCGGACAGAAGAACCGCTCGACCATGTTGCCGCTGTCGGCCGGACGGCGATAGGATGCCAGTGCGCCAGTCAAGTGCACACCGTCCATCCGCATGGCGACATGCGTGCCGTGACCCGTGCCGCTGGTCTTTCGGCAGTCGACACAATGGCAATGGCCGACAATCGCCGGTTCGCCGCTCGCTTCGTAGGTGACGGTGCCGCACAGGCAGCCGCCCTTCATCACTTTTGTCAACGTCTGTGTCTCCTCTCGATGGCGAACCGTAGAGTTAACCAGCGATCACCTCGTAAAGCCTGATACTTGCAATATACGGATTGCTTTGCGCCATCTTCTCCGCGTCTTCGAAGCTCGCCGCTTTGACGATTGCGAAGCCCGTGATGGAGTCCGGTCCAAGCGGCAGGTCTGTGACCCCTGCCCTCGAAATCTCGCGGCCCCGCGGAAAATGTCCTTTCTCGATGACGTTTTCTTTGATCGACAGGAACCATCTTCCCCACGCGTTCATGATTTCCGGAGTCGGCGTTTGAAAACCGTAAGTCAGGAAAACATACTTCTTCAACGCGATCTCCTTCCGGTCGGTGGTCAGTGCGACCGTCTCCGACAAACAACCATCCCGCCACGTTTCAGGCTCTTGCTTCTGGCTCTCATTGTCTTGGAGCCGTGTTCCCGTTTTGCCATCGCCCAAAATATGTTCAAGAACATATTTAAGCTTGGCCCAGCCAGCCGGACGATCCAGGAGGAAGTTGATGCCCTACAGCTCGGAACACAAGCAGAAGACGCGGGCGCGGATCGTGGAAAGCGCGCGTGTCCTGTTCAACAGGCATGGTTTCGAAAGCGTCAGCATCGACACGGTGATGGCGGAGGCTGGTCTGACGCGCGGGGGGTTCTACAATCACTTCAAGAGCAAAGAAGAGCTGTTCGCGGCAGCCGTGTCAGGCTTCCTGAGGGGGCGCGGCGCGCAATGGCGGGCCGCCGCGGGCATTGATCCCGAAAACCCTGCCCCTGAAATGGCTTCGCAGATGATCACCGGTTATCTCTCTCCGGAGCATTTGGGCGATCTGGACGGTCAATGCCCCATGATCGCCCTTCCATCCGACATCGCACGCAGCAATCCAGAGGTGCAGGCGGCCTACCAGCAGCTTCTGACGGCGATGGTTGGCTTGTTTGAAACCAGCCTTGAGGAGCAAGAAAGAGACGCGCACCACACAGCGCTTGTTCTCGCCGCGCTTTGCGTCGGCGGCATGGTGCTGGCGCGGACATTGCCAGATTCGGAACTCGCGGAGGAAGTCCGCAGAGCCGCTCATGACGAGGCGCAGCACCTTATCCAGGCGGTGTCATGAACGCGCCGTGCCGGTTGCGACATCAAGAGCCGAGCAGACTCCATCAGCGAGGTAGACCGCCTGCGCAAATATCTTGCCTGCTTCGCACAGGATTGCGTGACGCGTTCCGCCCGGTGATAAAGACATTGCGAAGGTAACCTCTGCTTACAGCGTAATAAAACAAGCTGGAGCATCAGAGGCAGTTAAGCGCTGTATAGCGGATAGGGTCTGGGCACCAAGTGGACGACAGCTTCTGGAGCAGGTTTCTCGGATGCCGGGCTGGCTCGGTGGCGCGGCATGCACTGCCCGGCGTCCGAGAAGCGCCAAAGCTCGAAATCGCGGGTGGTGGCGCACCGGCGGTGCAACACA
>JBNKIW010000099.1:0-6211 GCA_050290865.1 Rhodomicrobiaceae bacterium
TGTGTCTCCAGGACTGTAGATCTCGTCCTTATGATCAACCCATGCGTCAACCTTGATGTCTGAATCAGGGGCTTCTTCGCCTTCCCCGATTTCTGCAATTGGCACTTGTTCGACTGAGAGATCGCGGGGGATTGCTTGCTGTGCCACGGCCGCAGTCGACGCGAACAGCAGACCGGCAAGCACAAGCGCGAAAGTTCCGCGCATCGAAAAAGTCTGGATCGTTCTCATGGGCCCTTTCCTTGCTGACTTCCCTCGCACCCCTTGTCGCCTACCGATCAAGCAGCCTCGGGGCTTCGGTCAATTATCCGGCATTGTCCCTTTGGGCACGGCTCTGCCCCGAGGGGCGAAGACGACCGAAGTTCAGATTGCCAAGATCGGTATCACAAAATGCCGAAAGGAATGTTGCCGTGGCGTGCAACGGCTGCCACCACCGCCGGGCGTCCACGAGGGCACGGTCGCGAATTGCCGCCCCACCGTTTATGAGCAATTACCGAGAACCCGCGGAAACGGCACCACCACCTCGTCCGGTATCGTATCGCCATGCCTGCTCGTTAAGCCCGTCGAGATAGGTGCGCGCGTATCGTTCGAATTCCGGCCCATCAATCGGACTGCCGGCGCTGCTGCGGGCACGCTTCACGTTTCGGCACTTTGATGTGCCGGTATGCGCCCCATTCAAGGAGACTGCGCCATGGTTCGGATCTTTCTGGCGGTCGCAGCACTTGCCATCTCCGCACCCGTCACGATCATGGCGTCGGAGGCGCTCAAATCCGACTTCAGGCCGCTGGCAAACGGTGGGGCGACAGTGCTGTTCTTCAGGCCACCCTGCGGCGAGGACGCCGCCGCCCCCGAAGAATGTGCGGTCGCCTCCCTTGGCTGCGCCGCCGCCGGTGGTCAGTTGAGGCTCCTCGTCTACGGATTCGCCACCGAGGTTCTGGCGGCCAAGATGTTCAGGCAGCAGGCGCAGCCGATGCTGATCATCGATGGCCGCACATTTCACCTGCGCACCGAAAGCATATTGCCGAACGAATTCGAGGGAGATTGGAGCGTCCAGTTTGTGAGCACCGAGTTCGAGATCAGGAGAGCGCTTGCAGGCGCCCGGACAATAACGTTCGTTGCCCTGCATCGGTTATTGGCGCTACCTCGCACCGCGGCGATGACACGTCTGGTGGCGGCATGCTGGCCAGCGGATTTACCGATGCAATAGTCCGCATCGTTGCGATCCGATGGCGCTCACTCTGGGGACATATCGGTGACAGTCCGAAGGTCGCGGATCCGTTCACGGTAGACGGCGAACAAGCAGGAAGCGTTGCATCCGCAATCATCCCGCTCAGCCAGCCAGGCTCGCTGATTGGCGAGCAGCGCGCGGGCCTCAGGTCTGGAAGCCAATCCCTGCAGAGAAAAATATAAGCCAGCCATGATGCTGTCGAGCCGGGCCAGTTCTGGTGTTGCGCAAACGGTAATTTCCGGGCAGCGATGGACGCCGCGGCAGGAGAAGCTTGGTTTTTGAGCCTCCGCTGCACTTGTTAACAAGATGGTTGCCGCACCGGCAAAAACGAGCTGGAAGACTTTTCGCATCGCAGAACTCCGGAGATTGAGTAGTATCAGTAAGAACATAAGGTAGAAACATTAGGTTACCTGAGCATTAGAGCGTTGAACCGCGCCGCCAGACATGCAACACCGTATGTTAGGTTAAATCTTAGCTAATGCACGTAAGCCAATATTCGCCATGATGCCATGCCACCTTCTCGCGCCGCCGCACACAGACTTCTCCCGGCGCATTGAAGAACGATGGCGGGGGCTGGGCGGCGAGCAGGGGCGTAACTGCTCCATAAGCGGGCGCTGGCAGTATCCTCCGATCCCGGCAGTTTGTCCTTAATGAGCAGTCGCTGGGATTGCCGGTAGGTCATCAAGCTTCAGCCAAGTATGAAGTTCCTCTGCACTCGCCGGAGCGACCGCTGTCTCCACCACAAATCGGAGTTGCACGGTAAGCCAGGTCGTCCGGGCCCTCCACAGGCCTCAACAGACGAAGCTCCTTCCCATCCGCAAAACAGCCTTCTTCGGACGCGTTCGATCAGGAACGCGGCGTAAAGTGTAAATACAAACGGCTGCCCGGTTTCCTCGGACCTAGTGCGGCGGTGTAAATGAGGCGGCTGGCGCACCAGCTCTGCACATCCGCGTGCAGGAGCTGTTCGGGCTGACGCAACACCCAACGATCGCGGGTGGGAGGCTGCCGCTCACACCGCACCTGCTCTCGCCCTCGCACCGGCCGATCCAGATCACGCGCGATCTTCCCGGCTTCTGGAAAGGATCGTGGGCGGCGGTGAAGGCAGAGATGAAAGGACGCTATCCGCGGCACCCCTGGCCCGACGATCCCGCCTCGGCAATTCCGACGACGCGGGCCAAGCCGCGTGGGAGGTGATGGAATGGGCGTTACCGCTGCTGTCCGGCAATTTTGCCGAAACCGTAGCGTAGGTCATCCGAAACCGCCGCTCTGCGCCGCGGCTGCCCATCCGCCGACGAAGCGGTGCTCCAACCTGAACAATTTGCCGCGCGCCACCTACCCAATTTGACTGACGCAGACCGCAAGTCTGCGTCACGAACTAAGAAAGAACCCCCTTATGAAGGCCCTCGGTCCCTTGGCTGCGCGCTGCTCGGGAACGTCTTTGTAATATTTCGCCAGGCGCTCGTGTTGGCGCAGTTCTTCAGGCCGGTACGGCACCGCAGCGTCATACTGAACCACTGATGGCAGATTGAAGCGTTCGTAAACCGACTCGTGAAGCGTAGTCGCGGGGCCGGGCATCTTCCTGCGCCGTTCACGCCAGGTCAGGCACAGCAGCGATGTCAGAATAGGGAATCCCGCCTTTCGCTCATCGTGCTGCATGCCATCCGCGGATGGATATAGGTGGAGGACCGAGCGGTCGATCTTGATCCCGTTTCGCACGTTGGCTGCCGCATCAGCCATCCATTGCAGCGCGACGTCGGACAGGCGGGACTCGTGTTCCGGATAGCCGCCGCCGATGTCAGAGTGATTCCCGGCGAACCAGTATTGCTGGAACGTGATGAAGCCTTCCTCGTCCTGATAGGGACGCGTCGAATTCGGGTCGCCCCATCGCACGCGTGCGAATGAAGCCCGGTTCTCGTCTATGGCGATGGCGTGCCGCGCGTATTTCACATTGTCATTCAGGCAGATATCCTCAAAGCGCATCCGGCCGAACGACATCGTGAACGTACGCCACCACTTCGGATTGACCTGCGGCGCGAGCTTTACGTGCGACTTGAGGTACCAGAGCAATGTGATCAGCACGATGGCGCCTGTCACAAACGCGAACCAGTGCAACCAGATCGCGGTGTTAAGGCGCGTAAGCCCGAAGAGAAACGAAAGAGCACCGCCAATAGCATTCCCGAACCACGGGCTGTAGGATGGGTGAAAATACCACAGGATCGTCGCTGCTGCTGCAGTCAATGTGAGGAGTAGGCTGGCAAGCGTGATGAGCGAACCCGTGCTTGCCACGGCTGCGACCGTATCGAACACGCCTATGAAATACGGGTAGTCCGATCTGTCCTGCTGCCGCGAGGCATAGGCCTCACGGAACTGTCGCGCGAGTTCCTGGCGCTGCTCCAACAGTTCCTTCTGGCGAGCGCTTGCTTTGGCGGGCGTTCTTGAGGCCGTGTGCTGATAGACCTTTTTGACCGCAATGCTGGCAAGCCGGCGCGCGGTGGCGCCGTCGTATTTCATGGGTGTTCCGTTCTCAAGCCGGGTAGGAACACCGCAAAGGCACAGCACACCGCCGACACAGCGCGCTGTATAGGCGCCGCGGCTGAACCCGAATAGGAAAATGCGGTCTCCCGGCCGCCACAGGCGGTATACCGCTTCCACGCAGTCGATGATGTTGGTGGTAAGGCCGAATCCTGTGGCTTGACTGAGCAAGTTGTGGAACCCGCGCGCTAAGCCGCGAACCAGTCCGCCGCGTAGGGGGCGCGAACCAAGGCCCGGATCATAGAACGCGACCTGCTCGGACGGGTTGACGCATGAGTCGGGCCCACAGCGTGTCGCCCGGTAAAGCTTGTAAATGTTGCTGCGGCGCTCCTCGACCAGCAGGCCCCCGATCTGGCCGGTACCATCGGAGAAGATCAGGATATTTTTGGCCATATTGTTCCCCAGGACTTGGAAAGTCGCAGGTCCGAAACATTTTGGTATCAAGCTGATGAAGCGGATGAGGCATGTGCGCGAGATCTCGTTGGCCGACCGCCGCTGGGACAGAAGTGACAGGGGACGGCTTATTGAGGTCTGGCGCGCTCCTCGATCAATGCCCTTTTATCTGTTCACCGCGCTGGCTGAGGCGTTCGACGCACTTGTCGTTCATCGCTGAGAAATCGTTGGACGCTGTCATCTCTTTAAACCTGCCATGACGTGGTATTGGTGGGTGATGACCGGATACGTTCACGCCTGCACGGAGCTTTACCATAGATCTACCTAAGCGGGTTCGTGAGACATAGCGCAATCACTAATTGCAGCGTTTTCCCCACCAAGTGTCAACGCGCGCATGCCACAGCGCTTTGTGCCATCTCCCGAAACGCCCCGATTGGTCGCGTGGCATGTGTTGACTTGCTCTGCCGCGTGACGACGGCGACATCGACCAACGCTGTGCGATGGTTCCAGAACCTGATCGCCACCGGCGCGAGGCGCAAGAGCAAGCCGTTGTGCGCTGAACGCGGGCTAGTGACCACAGAGTGCGGTTCTCCAGGGTGCCTTCCATCAACGCCAGACGGCTGGCGATGCTGTGTGTACGGAGTTTAGTCGAAAACTGGCATATCGACTTTGCTTGGCGCCGAAAAGCCCCATGCTCCAATACCCGTCATTCCCTTGGTGCTCGAGGCGGTATCGCCATTGATCTGTAAGCTGCCGCCACTGGATTCAATAGCGGCGGTTGCTCATCAATAAGGGAGCGCCTGGTTCGGTGGCATGCTCGATAAGTAACGGGACGACAGTGCGGAAATCCATGTACTCCAGGGGACCTCTGCTTCTGGTCTCGGTCCCATCGAGGTTGAGCGAGTAGTTAGCCAATAGCCGCGTGTACCAGGGCGCCGCCCCGATCGGCCGCCCGATAGCAGCTGCCCACCACGGCACGTGCTCCAACAGGTCATACGAGCCGAGCAGCCTTCCGGCGTGGTGCGCAGATACCGTTACCGGCCGTACCCGGCCGCTGAACGTCACGCCGCTCCTGAGCGGCTCGACATGGCGTGGATCAAGGCTCGGCCCCATCGCGTGATATGCGACGCGGACCTGCTCTTTGCCAACGAGGGACGCGGACACTCCGTGCGGCCCCGTCACCAACAGCAGCGGCTCTTTGCCACCACCGTACGGCTCCGAAACCTCGAAGTCAGCCATGACGACGGTGTGCTCGCCGATCGCTGCCCGCCCCCACCACCAGCCTGCTAACACCTCATTCGGCAGCACGTTGCCCCAATTGTGGTCGTGGTAGCCGGTTCCGCTTATTTTCCTCGTCACGCCTCGTTCGGTAATACTGCCCTCGACCGTTCCCTCCGGCACAGCAACGACCCAGGCGAAATAGTCCTCACGATTGCCGAAATGTCCCGTCCCCGGGCGCCACGACGGCGCGCGCCTGGTAAGCCAGAGATCGACACCGCTGCCGTTGCACAGCGACGGGTCCACGACGATGTGATAGCGGTTGAGGTCGCCGGTGAAGAGCCTCGTGGCGCTCGTGTGGGTCGGCCGTGGTTCTTACACGCCGCAGGAACTGAGCGATGCAATTGCTACCGCGAAGGGCGGGCAGGTAATGAACCGCACGGAGGACTACCTCCTGGAAATGCCGCTGCTTGCCGATTATCTGGAAGAAGGGCTCGACAAGCTCGGCCTCCCTATTGAGGAAGCCGAGGACGAGGTTGTTTAGAACCGGGCTTGTGCCGAACGGAGACCGGCAGGTCGCGAGCGCTTCCACATGGCGCTGCATCGTTTTCGGAGATTCGGCATTAAGTTCACCGTAGAGGCGGGCGTTGAAGGCCGCCCAAGGTCAGAAGACGGTATTCGAGGCGTGACGCACGAGCAAGCAGCGTCAACACCGCCAGAGCGGTTGTTCAAGACCGTTTGACACCATCGGAGCGCGGTGCTCCATAGCACGAAATCGCTACCGCGATACCCCGCTGCGCGGGCGCAGCTGGCGTCTTCTGTCCAGCGTAAAACAGGCATCGG
>JBNKIW010000100.1:0-6151 GCA_050290865.1 Rhodomicrobiaceae bacterium
GCGTGTGGACGGCGGACGCGAAGCAGGATGCGCTGAACGTCGGGCAAATCCTCTTCACAGCATGCGAGGATGCGCGGTGCGTAGTGCGTCTCCAGCCAGCGCCGCAGGAATTGGGTGGGCACCGAAAGCCGCAGTGTGCTGCCATCGCACCCATCTGCCTGCAGGCCCGCGCACCAGTTGGCAAAGGCATCGTCGCCGATAGCCGCGCGCAGGCGGGCCAGGACACGCTGCCATCGGTCTGCCAGCGCAGCATCGAATTCGTCAGTGATAGTGGTCACGGCTAACTCCTTACGCGCGAGAAAAAAAGCCCCGCTGCCAGAGCAACATCGGCAGCGGGGTGGCCAGGCGCTCCGCAGAGCGCGGGCGAGCCTTGGTGACAGGGAGGGGATGACACCAAGGATGATCAGGTATGGTGATGTTGCTGGGTAGGTTGCTGTTTCGGGGTGGAGAGTGCCACCACCCGACACGACCATCAGACGCCGAGGCCATCGAGCGCCTTGCTGTGTGCCTCAATACGCTTGTCGAGTTTATCGTAATGCTGGCGGAGCGCGCGAATTTGCGTTGCGCGGTTCTTACTCCTGGTCAGATGACGCGAGGCTGTTGCCAGTTCAGCGTCTGTCATCTCTTCCGGTTTCTTCGCGACCATCGTGTGTTTTCCTCTTGTGGGAAGGGACGTCCAAGACTGTTCCAGTGACTCAGGATTAGGGGCCGCCCGGCCCTTGCCAGGCGACTGCGCCGCTTCAATCCTGGTAGAGGTGGCGGAATTTCTCCGCTTCATGGGCGGTGATGAAGCCAGCATCGACCTGCCGCTACAGGTCTTTCGGAAGCGGGCCTTTCAGCCCGCCGGGATGCCTGTAGGCGAGAATGGCGTCGTTGAGTTCCTTGGCGTCCGCGGCCTGGCATTCAGGGCACGAGCACCCAGGTTCATGCGGGTGGTTAGCCATGCAATACCTCGTCAGTGGTGTGGTCGGGGTGTGCGGACCGGGCGGTCGCTGGGTTGGCCGGAGTGCCCCGCCCGGCCCGCACTGGAGAGTGCTGGCACTCCGTGATATGTGAGGCGAAGCCCTCGGGGGTGGGGCCAGGTGGTCCGACCCGGCCCCGGTCGTGCTTACGACTGCTTGATCTCCAGGCTGTAGCCGCCATCCTCCTTCTCCGGGAGGGTGGCGGAAACCTCGATCGGCTTCGGCAGCGGCACCGTCAGACTCATCTTGATGGTGTGGCGGGCGGCGTAGGCACCAATGTCGTCGCCATAGCGCTCCAGTGCTTCATCCTCATCCTTGCCGACCTCATAGTCGCCATCCCGGTCAACGACAGCATAGATTTCGATCTCCGCCGTCGTCTTCTTGTTCTCGTCAGCCATAACACTCTCCGTTGGTGAGACCCGCACCCGATTGAGCGCGGAACCAGCCCCACCCCGGAAGGCTTCAGTTTCCCGCCGAGACCGGCCTCTTAGCGGATGGCTGTTAGCTCATCACGGACCACTGGTCGGGGTGATCTATTATGGTGTTGGCGAGATCACTTCGCCCTTTGTACCACTTATATTAGTATACTCTGTATATAAATCCAAGTCAAAAATGCGATATCTGATGGTTATCGCGAGAGTGTGCAGGTGTGCGAAGCAACAAAAACGCCGCACTTGGAAGAAGTGCGGCGTTGTTATGCGGAGCTCTGAATTTAAATTATTTGTCGAGCGTCGTCCGAACGTAGGTGTCGAGCCAGCTTACATCGTCGTTCAAGAGTAAACTGACGGGGACACCCAACTGATGTAAGCGTTGATAATGACGCGCAAGTCGGCTTGCCATGGCGGTCGGGCGGCGGGTCTTGTTTTCCCAGGTCCACACCGCCTGCCGGTCCACGCCCAGCAGTTCGCCAAACGCGGCCTGTGTCAGGTCGAGTTCATCCCGGAGTCGACGCATCTCGTCGCCGGTGAGAGGGGGGAGCCGCTTCATTGGTGTATTGAGCCTCAGGCGATAGCCTTGGACTTGCGCGTTTGAGCTTTCCGGGATTTCGCGCGTTTCAACGCTTCGGCGACAGCTTCCGGAAGAGCGGATATCGCCAGGATGTAGGATTGCGCGGCCTGGTCGGGTTCACTGCGGTACTGTTCCCAGTCACGCAAGGTCGAAAGAGGTATGCCGTACCGCTTGGCAAACTGCTCCTGGGTGAGGCGCAAGCGCATGCGCAGGAGCTTCACGCGCGACACCGGCTTCATCTGCACCAGTTGCGCCTCAGTCAGCGGTTGCGCGTCTGGGTCGGCAAGTGCCGCTGCATGTATCTCCTCGTCTGTCATCGCATCGACTTGCGACCAGTCGAAGGTATCGGACACCTTGGTCTTGTTACCGCTTTTCTTCGTGATAGCGTTTTCGCTCATGAGGTTCGGCCTTTCGGGCTGAGATCAGTCGCGTTCGAATACCACGGATGGTATAGGTGACGACAAAGACGCGCCCCTTAATCGCGCCGATAACATTGAAACGATCTTCGTTGTGGTTTGCGTAGACATCGAGTTCTTCGAGACGGAACGGGTCATCAAACACCTCGCGGGCCAATTCAAAGGGAACGCGATGCTTGGCGTAATTCTGCGCCGCTTTCCCTTCGTCCCATTCGAAGTCATCGTCATTCATAAATGTACCGGATTTCCGCAGTCGCGTCAAACCGCGGGGCATCACATCGGGGCGGTCGCGTCGTTTGGGTTCGTTTCAGACCACTCGATAATCGGGTCGCCGTCCGGCAGTTCTCCGAAAATCTCGCGCAAGACGCCACGACGCGATGCATCGGACAGTTCCTGCCATTCGTCGGGCCGCTCGCGCCAGTAGTCGTAGAGTCCGCGGAGATCGGGATCATGGGGAAGCACTTGTTTAACGCGTCGTGTTCGTAGCTCTTCTTCGCTGTCCAGTGCCTTAGCGGTGGGTTCCTCAATACCCCACACGAACGCCAAACCGCGCCCGGTTACTCCTTCTTCCGGTTCTATGAAGCGAACCCCTGCCGCCTCAAATGCCACCACGATATCCCGGAGCGTGCGGGGAAATGGCGTTCGGCTGCCACGTTCAAAATCGGCGACTGTCTTTTGGTTAACTCCGCATCGCACCTCAAGATCCTTTTGCGTCCAACCCAGTAAGGCGCGAGCGGCGCGGCATTGCCCAGGAGAAAGCTTGATCTCCGCCATTTTTTCGTATACCTTCCCGAAAATACGATATTTGCTCCATTCCATGGTACCTTTGGTGTCCTATGGCATCAAGCCCCAAGGAGCCGCAAGGCAAGGAAGGTGTTGACATGAAGTCGCCTTTGCCACTCACCGCTGCCGTACTCCTCAAGGAAGCGGCCAAGTGCATCCAGGACACCCGCGCCATCTGCAAGCGTCTGGGTGAGAGTGACGCAGAGCAAGAACTGGGGCGACACGTGGCTGAGTTGGAGCCGATTGCGCAGGCGATGCACGAACGTGCCATGGCAGGCGATGAGGGTGCGCACCAGGAGTAGCGCGTCAAACAGCGCGGCGCAGGCTCCTGCCGCCACGGGTGCATCGGGGGCAGCAATCCACCAAGCCGGGCGGTGCGGTCCGGAGTCCTCGTAGAAGGAAGAAAACATGAGAGACGACAGAAGCAACAGAAGCAGGCGGGGCAGCGACGACACAATTACATCAAGCAGCGCCTCTGCATCAAACAATGTAGCGATTGAGAACAACGTCGTGAACTCGTTTGAGGGCACTCAAGCCACGGACGTGCATGTCTCGGCCGCGAATAGAATTCGCGACAGGGTCGAAGGAAAACTCCGCGGAAAATTCTCCAGGAGACGCTAGTCATGTCACCGAATAACAGCTCTAGCGCTAAATCCAAAAGTCTGTCCGACGCCGAAAATAACGCAGCACAAGAAGTGAACGTCATTGTTGGTGGTGACCAAAGCAACAATGCGGTTGTACGAAACGCAAACGGTGACTGTTACGGCGCATGCTACATGTGCAGGCGTAGCCCAGGCTCTTGCGATATCGCCAGGCAGTACCTCCCGGCGCCTGAATGGCACAATTACGAGGGGGGCTGACATGAACTCCACCGAACTCGCCGGCGCCGCCGCCGACATCGAGGCCGCAGCCAGGGCGTGCCGCCAGCGGGCGGACCAGACCACGGATACGGCATGGGCCAATCTCCACCGCGGTGTCGCCCAGCAGCTTCAAGACCGCGCCAACCAAGTGAAGTCGTGGTCAGCAACGGCGGCGCATTGGGAGCGCACTGGCCAGGAGCGTCCCACGGACGTGGTGGCGCAGTTCGACGCCGCTGTCGCCGAAGCTCTGGACATGGCGCGGGCAACGCTATGAACGGTCTCACCGAGGAGCAGGAGGCGGCAAGGGATCGCGTGGTGAACGCGGTCAGGACGAGGGCGGTTGCCCCCCGTAACTGGGATGTGGAGGAGTTGCCTGACGGTTCTTTCGCATACGCCTACAGCAACTCGACCCACATTTGCTGGGACGTTTCCAGAAATGACGTGTGTCTTGGAAAGGGGGAGGTTGAGAAGATGAACAGTGAATTTCGACAGCTGACGCACGAACAGCAGGCGGCTGTCAATCAGGCTATCGCCTTAGCGCGCCAGCATAACGAACGCCGGACAGTCAATCCCCCCGACGGCGGCGAGGCTTATGCCTATCCGCATGCGGATGGCATCGCCTGGGGCTTCAACCGGGCCAGCGACGGCTTCAACATCGCGCGCGGAGTAACGAAGTGAGCGACAGCGCCCTCTTTCTGCTGGCAAGCGTTCCGGTCTTGGGGGCCTTATACGCGCTTGTCGTGAGTGCAAAGCAGCAACCAAATACGCTGCCCGCAGCACCGCGGCCCGATGCGGCACCGGCGGCGGCACCACGTCCATATGCGCCAAAACTGGCGCCCAAGAGTGTTGACGTGGACGTAAGCACTTGGACCAAGCCGCATGTCCAGGTTCGGTGCCTTGACAGCTCATATTCGGCCCGCGCTCACGTTACGAGGCAAGTTACGGTTTCCTCCGAACTGGCTGTGCTTTCTCAGGCGAGCCTTAGCGACCTCCGAAGCGAGAGGCTTCGACTGCAGCATCAGTTGCGCACGGCGATGTTCGGAAACGACTTCGCAGCCGACCGGCTCGCCCAGGTCAACATGTTCATCCAGCTCCGCGAGACCTACGGCGAAGAATGCGCACTGCAGCTCCTTGGCCTCGTCAACCGCGAGGGCGGGCGGGATGGAACGCCTGTCGCCCTCTCTGCACCCGACGCCGAGGTGATCGAGATGGTTCCCGCGCGGCCCACAAGCCGTGACGGTGGACAGCCACGCGACGAGCCGACGCCTTTGCGGCGCTTGGAACACCAGCCGGAAGATGCCGTGGATTTCAGCGCGCGTGCAGCCGCCTTTCGGGATACCGCCAAGAACGCGCTCGATTGGGCCAGAAGAAACCAGAAGTAATTGCCATGCAATACGTTCTTGAGAAGATCGTGGGCATCCTGGTTCTCTACGCGGTGTGGATCGCGCTCGTACGCATTGGCGTAATTCCTCCGGAACTGGTCGTGATGTTGATTGCAGGTCTTGGAATTGGGCTTGCGATCATCGTGCTACTGAAAGCAGGAAAACGCACGATTGAGGAAACCATTCGCGGTCTGCCGCAGGCGCCCGCGGGGCAGGCTGCCCTTGCCCCGTCCGCGATGCCGGAAAGTCAACAACCAAGCGCCGAGCAGGCTTGGTCGTGGTGGTTCGAGCGTTGCGTCTCGTTTGCCCAAGGCGGACGCGTCCGCGCCCCAGAAGCGTTTGCGCACTATCAGCAGTGGGCCGCGGCCAACGGCATCGAGCAGACTGTACCGCTGGTGACGTTCGGACGTCTGATAACGACGAGACTTACGAGTATTGGCGGCCGGATAGGGCAGTCGAACGGCCGTGTCTACGAAAACATCAGTCTCGTCGACCAGGGGACGCGGGCGGAACCGATCGCGGAGGGCATTGTTTAATGCCGGCGGAGCTGTGGATCGGCGTCGCCGCACTCACCACTGTGGCCCTGTGGTTGTTGTTCAGCGGCGCCTTGCCTGAGGCGCCGCCGCCTCCAGAAGAGCCTCGGTTGCCACAGCCCATTCTGGTCGATCTGGCGCTGATCAGGACACAGATCGAACTGACGATGAGAGGCATGGAGAACGATTTCCGCACCCGGCAGTTGA
>JBNKIW010000101.1:0-6009 GCA_050290865.1 Rhodomicrobiaceae bacterium
CTCTCGGAGGCGTACGGCAGCTAACTAAAGTATCGCGACCGTGTAGGGATGCCAGGGCCAACGAACGCTTTTGGAGCGTCGCGAAGGGCGGTGGGCGGCATTCATGTGCTCGGCGCACGCGCACGTGACCTACGCTGTGCCCCTCCCGTCCGCGAGCCACTGGCGGACGCGAAACCATCGTCGCCGCGGGCCTGGCGGCGGTCGCCTTGACCCGTTCCGGAACCAACTGCGAGCTATAACCGGCCTGCCATGCCACGCGCCGCGGCAGTCCTCGCCGGTAACGCCGCTACCCCCGTCTTCTCATCCACAGCCTCCACAACCTCGCCTCGCGCGAAGTCACTCGCCCATCAAATCCCCATCGACGTAATACCACCGCCCGTCTTCCCGCACGAACCGGCTCAGTTCGTGCATGGTCATCGGGTGCCCGGCCTTTTTGCACTTGGCGGTGAATTCCACGACGGCCGTGTTTTCGCCTGTCACCTCATGGCGCAACACCTTCAAACCCAGCCAGCGCGGCAGGTCCGTCAGATCGGCGCCGGCGGGGCGCGTGCTCGCATGCCACGTCGCCAGGATGTAGTCGGGGCGCTTCATCACATAGGCCGCATAGCGCGAGCGCATCAGCGCTTCCGCGTCCGGCGCCGCCTCGCCCGAATGCCAGCGCCAGCAGCACAGCGCATACGCCTTCCGGCTGCCGCACGGGCAGGGGCCGCCGGGTTTCTTCGCCTCGGTCATCGGTCCTCCATCACGGGCGTCCACGGGCAGTTCGCCCTGGCGCGAAGACTTCGCATACCGGCAAAGGTCTGTCATCCTGCTTGCAGCACAGGGGAAGGTTGACATTGGCCCGCGATGGCGTCCTACGTCGCCGGTGACGCGGAAACAGCTGCGACGCGCCGGGTGTTATTCGAGACTTGAGGGCGGGCATGCATCCGATCGTACTGTTCGATTTCGACGGTGTGCTGTGCAAGGGACGCTTCTATGCGAGTGAACTGCTGCCGGATCATGCCGGGGTCTACGGTTGGATACAGCGGCACATTTTCGGCGATCAAGAGCTCGTGCACGGCTGGATGCGGGGTGCCATCGGTGCGGCCGATATCAATGCGTTGATCAGCGCGCACACGGGCGTCGCCAAGGAAGAACTCGACGCCGCCTTGACACGCAGCGTGGAAGCCATGGTGCAGGAAATCGGAGTGCTGGACGTCGCAAGGGCGGCGAAGACGGCGGGCGCACGCCTGGGGCTGGTTACAGATAACATGGACGTGTTCAGCACTATTACTGTGCGGCGCCACGGTCTCGCGAAGCTGTTCGATGTGATCGTGAATTCCGCCGACTACGGTTTGCTGAAGCAGGACGAAGGAGGGGCATTGTTCGACCGGACGCTCGCACAATTTGGCGGCGCGCGGATCAGCGACAGCGTGCTGATCGACGACAGCACGGCGACCATCGCGCTGTATGCCGCCAAAGGTGGCCATGCACACCACTACCAGGGGATAGATGGGTTGCGGGCGTTTCTGGGTTTGGCGGCCATTTGATGACAAGCGACCACACCCCATGACCGACGAACCGCGCCGAGCCTCGCCGACGATGGTGCTTCTCCCCGGCCTGGACGGAACGGGGGCGCTCTTTCGCGAATTTCTCCAAGCACTCGATCCGGCGATCAGAGCGGCCGTTCTTTCCTATCCATGCGATCGCCACATTGACTACGCCGGGCTCGAAGCCGTTGCCCGTTCCCTCCTCCCACGACATGATCCATTCGTCCTGCTTGGCGAGTCGTTCTCCGGTCCGATCGCGATTGAGATTGCAGCGTCGCGCCCCGCCGGACTGCGCGGCCTCATCCTGGTGTGTTCCTTCGCCCGCAGTCCCTATGCAATGCTGACTGCGTTGCGCCCCTTCATCCGGTTCCTCCCCGTCCGCTCGCTGCCGGCGGCCCTGCTGAGCCTGCTGGCTTTCGGCCGCTTCAAAACGCCGGAGTTCACCCCCGCCCTCGTCCAAGCCCTCGCCGAGGTGCCGCCATCGATCATCAGAGGCCGGATCGGCGACGTGCTCGGGGTCGATGTCTCGGCATCGCTCGCTCATATCGACGTGCCGGTTCTCTATTTGCGCGCCTCACAGGACAGGCTCGTACCGAGATCGGCATCCAAGGCGCTCGCAGCCATACCGGACATCCGGTTCGCCGAGGTTGAAGGGCCGCATTTCCTGCTGCCGACAAGGCCGTCAGGCGCTGCGGCGCACATCCATGCCTTCCTGCGAGAGATTGCATTTCTTTGAGTGAGCCGTCATTGAGATGCAATGAGCCAGCTTACGCGGCAGAACCAGATCCGCGCTGGAGCGACCATGGCAACGAAGATCAACGCGGCACTTCGATGCCGGGGACAGGGCGCGTATTCTTCGTGCCAGAGGTTCCTGCGGGGCGAAATCTGTGTTCCGCCCGTGAACCGCGCCCCCTACTTCGCCCGCGACAGCAGATAATTCCCCGCATCCCTGCCGCGGTAATATTGCGGTGTCTGCCGCCGGTTCATCTCCCTGGCCAACTCGCCGACACGGTCCTTGAGATAATCACGCAACCCCTCCGTGCGCACCTCGCCCGCCGGGTTCTTCGCCTTCCCCTTCACGCCCTCGACAATGGCATACGTGAACAGCCCGTGACCGAGGTCGGCGCGCTCCAGCGCCTCCTGGTCCCAGCGCGCCGCCGCATAGACGATGATGTTCGCCTGATACGTCTCGCCGAACAGTCTGTCGTCGTAGCGGTTGCCGGAATGGCAGGTGTCGAGGAACAGGATGCGGCGGCCCTTCGCGCCCGCCAACGCCTGCTGAAACTGCGTCCACGGCACGACGGTCGAGATGCGCATGCCGCCCTCGCCCCACGCCGCTTCGGTGGCGAGGAAATTGTAGGCCAGCCCCTCATTCATGCCGTGGCCGGAGACGAACATCACCACCGTGTCGTTCTCGGTGGCCTTGCGCAGCATGCCGAGCGCATCGAGAATGTTGTCCTGCGTCGGCTCGCCGCGCTTGCCGCCGTTCACCAGCACGAGGCTTTGGATGCGGTTGTGCAACGGTCCCAGGCGCGCCTTCATGGTCTCGGCAAAGCTCCTGGCATCGGCGCCCGCGACGCGCAGGTCGCACGCGATTTTCTTGCCCTCAAGGGAGCGGCAAGAATTGCCGAGATGCGGATATTTGTCCACGCCGATGGCGAGAATGTACAGCGTGCCGCGCTTGTCGAGCGCGCCTTCGCCGTCATGGGTGACGGTGACTTCGGCGGGCGTCTCCACGTTTTGCTGGTTGACGGCGACGACGCGGATGGTGTTGCGGCCTTTGGCGAGCGGGACCCTGAATTTCAGCATGCCGGGGATGAAGCCGGGGCCGCTCGCGGGCTGGTGCTCGGCGATCTGCACGCCGTTGACCTGGATGCGGATGAGCTTGACCGGGTCGGGGGTGGGTTGAAGGTCTAGCTCGAGGCGCGCAAAGCCGCCGCTGAGCGTGGCGTTCGCAGCAGGCGATGCGATGTGGAAGCGCGGGACGGGGCGCTTCAGCAGTTCGCTGAGTTTGAAGTCGGTGTGGGGTGACTGCCGTACCGCCTCCTCGGCGCTCGCAAGCTGGATGGCCTTGGCAACTATGTCCGGGCGGTTGAGCTTGGCGCGGAGCTGGGCGGCGGTGACGTAGTCGGCGGCGTTCTCCGGGCCGTGCTTGATCTGCCAGCCGATCAGCTCGGCGCCGGGGCCGGAGGCGGCATAATAGCCTTGCGGCGTCCACATCACCCATTCGCCGTCGGTGCCGCGATAGAGGGTGACGAGCAACTCGCGGGTCTTCAGGTTCCACAGCCTGAGCGTCTGGTCGGCGGCGCCGGAGACGAGGTATTTGCCATCGGGCGAGGCCGCGACGGCCCAGACATCGCCCTCATGGCCGGTGAAATCGCCCAGCTTGTTGCCCGCGCGGTCATAGGCGGTGAGCCAGCCATTGCTGCCGCCGGAGATGATGGTCTCGCCATCGGGGGTGAAGCTGTAGGCGCGATGGTCATAGCCATCGGTGGGGCCGCGCTCGATGGATTTGACCACCCGGCCGTTGTGCTTGATGTCGAGGATGGCGTCGAAACCATAATTGCCGCCCTTGCGGTGCTCCAGCGACCAACCGTTCAGCTCCGCCACGGCGCGGAGGAAGGTGCCATCGCCAACAGCTACCGGCCCGGTGAGCGGCGCATCGCCCGCGGGCAGCGTCAGGGCGTATTCGAATGGTTCGGTTCGCGAGTTGACGGTTCCCTTGTCAGTATTGCCCCAGCCGATCCGCCGCCCATCGGGTGAGAACCCGGCCGCAAAGACCGGCCGCCCCGTGCCACCGAACGTCAGCTTCTGGCCATCCGGTCCCTTGCGGCGCTCGCCCGTCTTCGGATCCCAGATGTGGATTTGGTTATTGCCACCCCCGCCGGTCGCCGCCCAGCGCCCGTCCGGGCTGATGGCGGTGGCGATGACGATATTGTCATGGCCGCGATAGGTGACGGTCGCGAGGCCGCTGGCGGTGTCGTAGACGTGGCAGTCGTTACCGGGGCCCTGAAACCCGACGCCAGACAACAGCCACTTCCCATCCGGGCTGAAGCCGAGGCTGCCGACCGTCGTCCTCTGCCGGGCGAGAGTTTTCAGGGCCTTGCCCGTCCGCCCGTCCCACAGCCGGATTTCGCCCGACTTATCCCCCGAGGCGATGCGGCCGTCCGGCGCCGCGGCAAGGCTTCGCACCTTATCCTCATGGCCGGTCATGGTGGCGAGCAGCGCGCCGCTCTCCACCCGCCACAGCCGCAATTCATGGTCATAAGAGCCGGTCACGGCGCGCGCGCCATCGGCGGTGAAGCCCACCGCGTAGATGTGGGCGGTGTGGCCGCGCAGCCGGTGCCGCATTTGCCGCCGCTCGACATCCCAGAGGATGGCGGTTTTGTCTGCACTCCCCGAAATCAGATGGCGGCCATCGGGCGAAAAGGCGAGGCCGCTGACGACATTCTTATGCCCCTTCAACAGCGCCACCAGGCGGCCGCTGGCGAAGTCATAGAGGCGGATCGCATGCCTGAGCGGGTAATCAGACTCGTGCAAGAAGCCCCCTGCCGCCAGCCATTTGCCATCCGGCGACAGCGCCATGGCGTAGATCTTGCCCGCATCGCCCGGCGCCGCCTCGCCACGGATGGTGCGCACCGTCTTCCCCGTCGCCACATCCCACACCCGGATGACCTTGTCATCCGACGCCGAGACGATCTGCCGCCCGTCCGGCGTGAAGGCGATGTCGTTGATCACTGCCATATGCCCGCCGGTGTCGAGCACGGGCAAGGGCGCATCCTCCGCCGCCTTCGCCACAGGCCGCGCCGCCAGCTTCACCGCCAGCCGCTTCTCGCGCCCCGCCCGCCGGATCGACAGCCGGACCTCCGTCCCCGCCGCCTTCTTGCTCAGCGTGGCGATGAACGCCTTGACGTTCTCGATTTCCATGCCGTCGAGCGAGACGAGGATATCATCGGCGAGCAACCCTGCCGCCTCCGCCGGACCGCCAGGGACCGACTTCACCACCTTTGCACCGCGCGGAGCCTCCCAGCCCAGCGCGTCG
The DNA here is from genome assembly GCA_050290865.1 of Rhodomicrobiaceae bacterium. GTDB lineage: Bacteria > Pseudomonadota > Alphaproteobacteria > Rhizobiales > Rhodomicrobiaceae > JARRLC01. The sequence continues at coordinate 5,572 of JBNKIW010000101.1, forward strand.
GCCTCCTCCTTGGTGACATCCTGGATATTCGCCCCAAGCCAGCCCGACCCAGCCTCCTGCGCGCAGGCTCCGCCCAACGCCAGCATCAACCCCACAAACAGCAATGCAATGAAACGCATGATGCCCCCGCCAAAGGCTTACGAATTTCCCCCAAATCTACCAGGAGCGGACAGAAAAGGAAACGCGCCACGCGCCCCCGCGCCGCGCGTTGCGTCCCCGCTGGCGATGGCAGCTGCGGCCTTGCTTGGGAAATATCAAGAGGCCGGATGTGGTGAGTTCGCTCTAGTGGCCCGATTCATTCAAACTGGGGATAGAGGCGCTTCAGCTTGATGTGGGCATCGTCGGTGGTGAAGCGCCAGTCGGCCTTAGTGTGGCTGGCGTTGCGTTCCTCCTCCCACGCAGCAACCTCCTTGGTCAGAGTTTCTTTGTCAGGAATAC
>JBNKIW010000102.1:0-5901 GCA_050290865.1 Rhodomicrobiaceae bacterium
ACGCCTGGGAGACGCTGCGCAATACCCTCTCGAGCCAGGTGCGCATCACTGCCACCGTGCGACGCCGCGACGGACGCGCCGTACACGTCCGAAAAGCCAGCCGCCCCGAACCGGCGCAAGTGCGCATCCTCACGGCGCTGAAGCTCCCTGCCAATCCCGGCGGGACGCAGCAGACGCTCATCTGAGCACGCGCAGCCATCCCGCCACCACCCCTGCGAGCCAACGCAAGTGTAGTGCCAAACGCTCGCGGCCCAGAGGCTTACGTCTTTGATTTGAAACGACTCTGAAGGGCCAAAATGGCGAAGATGGACTAACATCCGGCCAAGCCTCTTCGACGATTGCTTCAGGGACGATGGCGGTTGGTTTGGTAGATGTCTTCATGGCGTTGCTTTCCTTTCATGGAATCATCACCCCAAGCCTACCGGCTCAAGGCGAGCAACGCCTGCCTCCCATTTTCAACATTCAGCGGGGCAATGCTGGACTCCCCGAAGCTCGAGAATCTCAGGCTACTAATCGTTGTTGGTCGGATAGTTCGGGCTTTCGCGCGTGATCGTCACATCATGTGTGTGGCTTTCACGCAGGCCCGCATTGCTGATCTGGAGGAACTCCGCCTTCTGGTGCATGTCGGGCACCGTCGGGCAGCCCGTATACCCCATCGCCGCGCGCAATCCCCCGACGAGCTGGTGCAGTACGCTGGATACCGGCCCCTTATATGGAACCTGGCCCTCGATACCTTCCGGCACCAGCTTCAGTGTGTCGCCGACCTCCTCCTGGAAGTAGCGGTCGGCCGAACCGCGCGCCATGGCGGCGAGCGAGCCCATGCCGCGATAGGATTTGTATGACCGCCCCTGGTAGAGATAGACCTCGCCGGGGCTCTCGTCCGTCCCGGCAAGCAGCGAGCCGATCATCACCGCGCTGGCGCCAGCGGCGAGTGCTTTGGCGAGATCGCCCGAAAATTTGATGCCGCCATCGGCGATCACGGGAATGCCGGCCTTGTGCGCCTCCCCGGCGGCATCCATGATCGCCGTGAGTTGCGGCACGCCCACGCCCGCCACGATACGCGTCGTACATATCGAGCCCGGCCCGATACCGATCTTGATGGCGTCAGCGCCTGCGCCGATCAGCGCCTTCGCGCCGTCCGCAGTGGCGACGTTGCCCGCGAGAACCTGCACGGAATTGGACAGGCGCTTGATCCGGTTCACGGCCTCGAGAACGCGGCTCGAATGGCCGTGCGCCGTGTCCACCACCATGAGATCGACGCCGGCGTCGATCAGCCGTTCGGCGCGCTCGAAACCGGTCTCGCCGACGGTTGTTGCCGCCCCAGCGAGCAGGCGTCCCTGCGCGTCCTTGGACGAATTCGGATATTGCTGAGCCTTCTCCATGTCCTTCACGGTGATCAGGCCGATGCACTGATAGTCCTCATCGACGACAACCAGCTTTTCGATGCGGTATTGGTGCAGAAGGCGCATCGCCTCGGTGTTGCTCACGCCTTTGCGGACCGTGACGAGGTTTTCCTTCGTCATCAGCTCCGAGACCGGTTGATTGCGATCTGTGGCGAAGCGCACGTCGCGGTTGGTGAGAATGCCGACCAGCTTTCCGTCCGCCGCGCCGTTGGCCTGCGGGGCCACCACAGGAATGCCGGAAATGCCATGGCGCTTCATGAGCGTGAGCGCCTCTTCCAGCGTCGCATCCGGCTGGATGGTCACGGGGTCGAGCACGATGCCGGACTCGTACTTCTTCACCTTGCGCACCTGCTCGGCCTGTTCCGGCGGTTCCAGATTCCGGTGAATGATGCCGATACCGCCCGCCTGGGCCATGGCGATCGCAAGGCGCGCTTCCGTTACGGTGTCCATGGCGGCAGAGAGGATGGGGATGCTGAGCCTGATTCCCCGCGTGGCCCAGGAGGACACGTCGACGGAGGCGGGAAGAACCTCGGAATGCGCGGGCCGCAGCAGAACGTCGTCGAAAGTCAGGGCAGTGCCTGGCCGCAGGATGGCCATTCTCTCAATCACTCTCTCTCTCGGGTTGATGATTACGAGTCGCCAGCACAGGCGGTACGCATGTCTATCATTTCGACGCCCGTCTGGCTAGTACGGCCCGCAACAAGCTTGTCCCCAGTTTGCCATACGCGCTCATACCGACTTGGCTCGCGGGCTGTACTGCCACCGGCTGCTTCAATGGGAAAAGCCTTCCCCAGATTGAGAAGCAACTGCGGTGTCAATTCGCATCCATCTCCAGCGCCGCAATGAACGCCTCCTGCGGGATGTCCAGCTTCCCGAACTGGCGCATCTTCTTCTTGCCTTCCTTTTGGTTGTCGAGGAGCTTGCATTTGGATATTAGTAGACGGAACATCTGTACACCATGGAGTTGTGATTTCCTATTTACTCCCTTCAGAGTAGGCGGTTGGTCGTGCCTTTTGAGTGGGCTAGCTAACGTACGTCTACGGCTTCATCCGATTGCTGTTCCCGGCCTGACGGTAAGGTTGTAGGAGACTACAGTGCTTGATCCGCACATCATCCAAGCGTTTGTGATATCCCTGCCGAGCGCGTCTGCACGGCGCGTGCGTATAAGAGGCTGCCTGACTGGCAATATCACTTATGAAATAGTAGACGCTATTGCTGGATCAGCGTTGAAGGATGATCTACACGAGTACTGCTCGGATCAATATTTTCCACGCTTCTATCGTTATTTGACACTGAACGAGGTGGCGTGCTCGGTGAGTCATCGGAACGCGCTGGAGCGTTTCATGGCAAGTACCGCGAGATTTGGCCTCATCCTTGAGGATGACGCGCATATCGATCTGGTCGACTTTAACAAGATACTCAATGTCGCTGCAGCTATGGAAGATTTCGATATCACAAAGATCGGAGGGTGGGGGAAGTATATCTCCGAGGGAGTCGCACTAACAGATTGTCAGGGAGTCCGGATAGCCGCCGTTGTAACCTTCGGTGTTTGCTCGCATGCCTATATCGTTTCCCGCTCAGGTGCGCAGAAACTCATTAACTCGATCTTGCCTGTTCGCGCTCCCTATGATTCGTTCCTGCGCAATGTCCATGTGCATCAGTGCAATATTTACGAGACTTCGCCATGGCTGTCCTCGTTGCAGCCCGAGTATGAGAACAGCATGATCGGAGACCGCAGAGTAACCTACAGACGTCCTTTGGCGGTATGGTCTCATTTGCGTGCCATGTTTTCCCGACTGCAGCACAATACCGGAACGAGTGTCTTCAACCTACGCCGTTTCGGCCTCGCCTACCTGACCAAGAAAGGGTTTTCTAAGCGATTGCCGTCCGGCATGTGACGAAATCGCTCCGATCTCGGGTGAATTAATGCGCGAGATGAAGCAAACGCGCCCTATCAATTCTCTTCCATCTTCAGCGCCGCAATAAACGCCTCCTGCGGGATGTCTACCTTCCCGAACTGGCGCATCTTCTTCTTGCCTTCCTTTTGCTTGTCCAGCAGCTTGCGCTTGCGCGTCACGTCGCCGCCGTAGCATTTCGCCGTGACGTCCTTGCGTAACGCCGAGAGCGTCTCGCGCGCGATGATCTTGCCGCCGATTGCCGCCTGGATCGGGATCTGGAACATGTGCCGCGGGATCAGTTCCTTCAGCTTCTCGCACATGACTCGTCCGCGCTGCTGCGCCCGGGTCCGGTGCACGATCATCGAGAGCGCGTCCACGGGTTCGGCGTTCACCAGAATCGACATGCGCACGAGGTCGCCCGCCTCGTAGCCGGTGATCTGGTAGTCGAAGGATGCGTAGCCGCGCGTAATGGATTTCAGCCGGTCGTAGAAGTCGAACACCACCTCGTTCAGTGGCAGGTCGTAGACGACCATGGCGCGGCTGCCTGCGTAGGACAGGTCGTGCTGGCGCCCGCGGCGGTCCTCGCACAATTTGAGCACGGCGCCCAGGAACTCATCAGGCACCAGGATCGTCGCCTTGATCCACGGCTCCTCGATGCGGTCGATCTTCACCACGTCGGGCATGTCAGCGGGATTGTGCATCTCGATGTGCGTCCCGTCGGTCATATAGAGGTGATAGATCACGCTCGGCGCGGTGGTGATCAGGTCGATGTTGAACTCGCGCTCGAGCCGTTCGCGGATGATCTCCAGATGCAAGAGGCCGAGAAACCCGCAGCGGAAGCCGAAGCCGAGCGCCGCCGAGGTCTCCATCTCATATTGGAAGGAGGCGTCATTGAGCCGCAGCTTGCCCATAGCCTCGCGCAAATCCTCGAATTGCGCGCTGTCCACCGGGAACAGGCCGCAGAACACGACGGGCTGCGCTTCCTGGAAGTCGGGTAGCGGCTTGGCGGTCGGTCGCTTCTCATCGGTCACGGTGTCGCCGACGCGCGTATCGGCCACCTGCTTGATGGCGGCGGTGAAGAAACCGATCTCGCCCGGCCCGAGGCTCTCGCGCATCTCCGGCTTGGGCCGGAAGATGCCGACGCGGTCCACGAGGTAGGACGCGCCGGTGGACATCAGCTTGATGCGCTGGCCTTTGCTGAGTTTACCGTCGATCACGCGCGCCAGCACCACGACGCCGAGATAGAGGTCGTACCAGCTATCGACCAGGAGGGCCTTCAGCGGAGCGTCCGCCAGCCCGTGCGGGGCGGGGAGGCGATGGACGATGGCCTCCAGTACCTCGTCGACGCCGAGGCCGGTCTTTGCCGATATCTCGACAGCGTCCGCTGCGTCGAGTCCGATGACGTCCTCGATCTGCTGGCGTACCCGGTCCGGTTCGGCGGCAGGCAGGTCGATCTTGTTAAGGACGGGGACGATCTCGTGATTGTTGTCGAGCGCCTTGTAAACATTGGCCAGCGTCTGCGCCTCCACCCCTTGGGAAGCGTCTACGACCAGCAGCGAACCTTCGCACGCGGCCAAGCTTCGGCTGACTTCATAGGTGAAGTCCACATGACCGGGCGTGTCGATCAGGTTGAGCTGATAGGTCTGGCCGTCCCGCGCGGCGTATTCGAGACGCACGGTCTGCGCCTTGATGGTGATGCCGCGCTCGCGCTCGATCTCCATCGAGTCGAGCACCTGCTCCTTCATCTCGCGCGCCGTGAGGCCGCCGCAAATCTGGATCAGACGATCGGCAAGCGTCGATTTGCCATGGTCGATATGGGCGACGATGGAGAAATTGCGGATGTGCTCCAAGGCGGGAGCCTTTGCAGGCTCCGCGGCTTGCGCGCCCGCAGCGTCGTGCGTGTGGTTTTTCGAGATCATGGCGCTTAGATAATGGAAAACGGGCGGTCCGCAAAGCGTTCTGTTCTCTGTCCGGCGTGTCCCCGTTCCAGGGTTGCGTGGGGAACAAAGGGGAGCCGGAATTGCCAGGATCAGCCGGAAATACCTCCGACCGATCAGGTTTTCCATCCGCTAAGGTTGCGTCTCGGGCGGGCTGTACTAGTCCGAAGTTCCCAGCGCCACACCAACAGTTCCCCCTACACTTCAATCACTTAAGATTGACGCGCGGTGCGCGGTACTGTCTACACTGCGATGGCAGCGGCAAGATCGAGAGCTTGCTGCTGCTTTGGGTTGGGCCGCGTGGTGAGGGTGAACGCAGCCTCCCCGGACTTGGCATCCGTGCGGCGCATGGTGTTGCGTACGATGGTGGCAAGGTGCGCCAGCAGGCCGCCGAAGCTGAGCGCGGCCGTGCCATCGGCGAGCCGTCGGCTGTGCACCTTGGCGAATGCGGCCTTGGAACGCTTGGCGGGCGCAACCGGATCGCGTTCGCGCGCCTCGTCCGTGGACGCCTCGTCCGCGAACAGAAGCGGCTTCCAGGCTTCGGCCAGGTGCCATTGCACGTAATAGGCCAGCATGCTGAGGAAGATGTGGGCCTTGACGCGCGTCTCCAGCCGGTGGCGGATCGGGCGGACCTGGAGATCCACACCCTTCAGAGCACGGAAG
>JBNKIW010000103.1:0-5879 GCA_050290865.1 Rhodomicrobiaceae bacterium
TTCACTACCCTGACGCATGCCGATGTTCAACGGGTCGAGGACAAACTCAATTCCAGACCCAGGAAAATTCTCGGCTATAAAACCCCGCGTGAGGTCTTCTTCAAGGCCGCATGAGCGACATGTTGCACTTCACTGTTGAAGGGGCGCTCGATATCCGCAGGGCCGCCAATGCGCGTGCCGTTGCCAGACCGTCCGCGGCCGCCGAAAGGCGCGAAGGGACCGCCATTCACAGTCTGGTCATTGATGTGCAGCTGCCCGACATGGAGCTGCTCGCCCAGCGCCATGGCGCGGCCGAAATTGGCGGAAATCACGCCCGCTGCCAGGCCATAATCCGAGATATTGGCCAGTTCCACGGCCTCGGCATCGGTCTTGAAGGCCACGATGCATGCCACGGGACCGAAGATCTCCTCCTCGAAGGCCAGCATGCCGGCCCTGACGCCCGAAAGAACCGTCAGCTGATAATAGCGTCCCTCGGACTTGCCGCCCGCCAGCAGCTTCGCCCCCTTGGCAACAGCGTCATCGACGACCTTCTGGATCGCGGCAACCTGCCCGTCACTGATGATCGGTCCGAGCGCAACCTGGCCCGACGACGGATCACCTACGGGGAGATGCGTGGCCTTGCCGACGAGACGCTCCGTAATCCCCTCGACAACGCTCTCATGAGCGATGATCAGACCCGTGGCCATGCAGATCTGGCCCTGGTGGAGGAACGTCCCCCAGGCGCAATTCGACGCGGCGATATCGAGATCGGCATCCTCCAGAACGACGATGGCGTTCTTGCCGCCAAGTTCGAGCTGCACCTTCTTCAAGTGCTTGCCGCACAACTCGCCGACACGCGATCCGGCCTTGGCCGAGCCGGTGAACGACACCATGGCGATGTTCTCATCGCTGCACAGCGCCTCACCGGCTTCGGCACCGCCGGGAACGACATGCAGCACACCCGCAGGGAGCCCCGCCTCCTCGAAAATCCGGGCAATGATGATGCCGCCGGTAATCGGCGTGCGCGGATCGGGCTTATGGACCACGGTGTTGCCGAAGGCGAGGGCCGCTGCGATGGCTCGGACCGAGAGCACCAGCGGGAAGTTGAACGGCGAGATCACACCGACGACGCCATGCGGCACGCGCCGGGCATAGTTGACACGGTTGTCCATGGCGGGAAGCAACAGGCCGGTGGGCTGTGTCGCCAGCGTCGCGGCATGGCGGATGAACAGCGCGCCGTGTTCGATTTCGATACCCGCCTTGGGCTGGATCGAACCGGACTCCTGCATGATCCACGGGATCAACTCGGCGGCGTTGGCTTCCAGGAGGTCGGCGGCCTTGTTGAGAATGCGCGCGCGTGTCGTCGGCAGTTCCTTGGCCCAGGCCTTCTGCGCCTGCCTCGCCTCGCTGGCCGCGCAGGCGATATCCGCCGCCCCGCCGATGCCCACGGCGGCAATGATCGCCCCGGTCGCCGAATCACGCACATCGGCGACACCGCCGACCGTCGTCTGCCAGTCCGCAAAAAACGCCCGGCCATGCCAGCGGCCGGCGTCGAGAAAACTCGGGCTTTCCATATTCATGCGTGCTTCCTCCTCACTCTTTCCTAGTTCATCGTGAAACGGGAGGAAGTTGCGACCAGGCATGGCTCCGCTGTCATGCGGATGGGCATGTTTACCCACGCACCGAATGGCGCTCATTACCTTATTGGGCCGTTTTCCTCCCGTCCGCCTCTGCGAGCGGATCTTGAGGAACTTACAGCAAGTCGCGTGCCAGTTCGGAGGCGAGCGTCAGAATTGTGCTCTTGTTCTGGTGGGATACGACATTTCTGCTGTCGCGGCATAGGCCACCGCGCTGCGCGCCTGAGCATGTCCTCCTTTTTTCCGCGGCGCTTTCATCATTTCATGAGCGCATATGATGATTTCATGAAACCCGAATGAGGCCTCATACCACCCGGCCGGCATGGGGAGCGATGGCGTTCGGGGACGAAGCAGCCCGCGCGCGGCGGCGGCTACTGGCTCAGCAGCACGTCCTTCGCTTCGTTGATCTTGGAAGCGAGATAGGTGGACCCGCCGCGATCGGGATGGATCCTCTTCATCAGATCGCGATGCGCCCGCTGGACGTCCTCGCGGCTGGCGCCGGCCTGCAGGCCCAGGACTTCATAGGCCTCGGCCACGGTCATCCCGCCGCGCGAGCGCCACCCGCCGGAACCGCCGCCGCCATTATACGACGTGCCGGGATGCATACGCTCGATATAGGCCTCCAGCAATTGCGCCGCCTGCGGGTCTCGCAGGCGCGCCTCGCGGAGAAGGCTTTGGAGTTCGCCGGCGGTGAGCCCCGACAGGTTGCGCCCGGCAAATGCGCCACTGCGCACCATGCCTTCCATGGCGCCGCTGTCGTGGTCGAGCGTCATCTCCAGCATGTCCGTGCGGATGGCGGAGCGCTGACCGGTCGTCCTGCTCGTACCCTGCCCCCAGTCGATCTGTGGAATTCGAAGCTGGCCGAGCAGGTAATAGCCGACCAGCGCCAGCGGAATCGCGAACACCAGCCGCCCGGCCATCATCAGCGCAATCGACAGCGCAACCGCCACCGTCCCGGCGATGTTGCGCATATTGCGGGCCCAGAACTTGGGATCGGCCTTGGTGATGGCGTTGCCGACCAGCAAGCCAATGACGACCAGCACGACCACAAGAAGCAGATATAGCATTGCGCCCGTATTACGGTTTGAGTTGTTCGAGAAGATGGCGCGCCTGCCCGCCACGCTGGCTCAGACATTCCAGCGCCGCGCACCCGCCCGCCGCATAGGCCGCCGCCGCGCGCAGCAGCTCGCGCAGCGCATCCGCCGACCCGGCATCGAAACGGCAATACGCCCCTTTCGTCAATCGTGCAATCTCGCGGAACGCGGTCTCGGCTCCACCGTCATACCCTTCCTGGAAAATGAACGCCGGCAGGCGGAGAAGACCCAGTTCCCCGGCAAGGGCAGCGAGATGGTCTATTTCTTCTTCCATGCTGTCGCCAACATAGACGAGGGCGTCCACCTTGTGCCGTTCCGCCTCGTCGCGGGCATGCGCCAGCACCCTGCCGATCTGCGTATAGCCGCCCTCGCAGGCAATGGCGCGCATGGATTGCGCCAGGGTTTCCGGCGTACTGACCCAGCGGGACGCGCGGCACTCGTTGAACCCCCGGAAATAGACGAGCTGGACGTCGAGCCCGCCGATGGCGGCGACCTCGGCGAACATGTCCGCCTGCAGCCGCAGCGCCATGTTCCAGGCGGGCTGGCGGCTGGCGGTTGCGTCCATGGCAAAGATCAGACGGCCGCGCCGGCCATCGCCGGAGGCAGGAACCGCGGCGGGTGTCGCCGCCTTGATCATCGCCGCGAAAGCCGCCACTTCGGCGTCGCTCGTATGCGCGGGCGTCGTCGTGTCCGGCGTTGACGGTGCGGGGGGCTTTTTGTCCGCAGGCATCAGAACAGCTCCTCGGCCCGGACACTAAGCCGATTTTCGTAGGGACACCAACAAAACCGTATACGCCCGGCCGGACTTGTCCGGCCGAGACGCAGAAGAGTGTGCAGCGGTAAACGGCTGCCTTAAACCGCGCGGCCCTGGGCGTCGAAAAGGCCCTCGAACAGCACCGTGCTGAGATAGCGCTCACCGGAATCGGGCAGGATGGCGACGATGGTCTTGCCCGCGTTTTCCGGACGCTTCGCCAGCCGCACGGCCACTGCCGCCGCGGCACCGCAGGAGAGACCCGACAGGATCCCTTCTTCCCGGGTCAGGCGCCGGGCAAACTCGACGGCCTCGTCATTCGTCACCTGCTCGACGGCGTCGATGAGTGACAAATCCAGCACCTCGGGTATGAAACCGGCGCCGATGCCCTGGATCTTGTGCGGACCGGGCGTCAGATCCTGGCCGGCGCGCTTCTGCGTCAGGACCGGGCTATGCGACGGCTCGACCGCAACCGCTTGGATGGCCTTGCCTTTCGTCCCCTTGATATAGCGCGAAATGCCGGTGATCGTGCCGCCGGTTCCGACGCCGGACACGAGAATGTCGACGGTGCCCTCGGTGTCGTCCCAGATTTCGGGACCGGTCGTTTTTTCGTGAATGGCCGGGTTCGACAGGTTCTTGAACTGCTGCAGCAGCACATAGCGGTCCGGGTCGGACGCGGCAATCTTCTCGGCCTCGGCCACCGCGCCGGACATGCCGCGCGGGCCCTCGGTCAGGACAAGCTTGGCGCCGTAGGCGACGAGGAGCTTGCGCCGCTCGATGCTCATGGTCTCGGGCATGGTCAGCGTCAGCGGGATGCCGCGCGCGGCCGCAACGAATGCCAGCGCGATGCCGGTATTGCCGCTGGTCGCCTCGACGATCTCCTTGCCGGGCGTCAGGACACCGCGCTGCTCGGCGTCCCAGATCATGGAGGCACCGATGCGGCATTTGACCGAATAGGCCGGATTGCGCCCCTCGATCTTGGCGAGCACAGTGGCAGGTGCGCCGCCGGTCACGCGGTTGAGGCGGACGAGCGGCGTGCGCCCGATGGACAGGGAATTGTCTGCGAACCAGTTTGGCATGGCGGTCTCCTGCTCCGGCGGCTTGCAGCGGCGCGGGGCGAATCTGTTTGTTGATCAGGAGCATAGCCCGAATGCGGTGCGGTTGTCCCGTTCCGAAACAGCGTGCCCATCCATTATGTATATCAATTTGGTGGACAAAATCAACTTACGCCTAACCATGCTCCGCGCCGGAACCGCGGACGCGGCATCAGACGTGGTACATCAACCCTTCCTCGCCCGCCTCGCCCCAACTCCGCACATCCGCCAGCGTGCGCGTATCGAGCACCCGCGACAACGCGCCCCGCGCCTCGATCATCAGGCGGCGCACGGCACAGCCCTCCTCGTCCTGGCAGTCGGCGCAACGGCGATAGGCGGAGACGCTGGCGCAGGCGATCGGCGCCAGGGGGCCGTCGAGCACGCGGATGATGTGACCGACGCTGATGTCTTCCGGCCGACGCGACAGCGCGTAGCCGCCGGTCTTGCCTTTGCGCGAGTGGACGAGCCCGGCCTTGCGCAGTTCAGCGAAAATCTGGTCGAGAAACTTCTTCGGAATGCCGTTGGCCTCGGCGATATCCCCCACCTGCGCCACCTCGCCGGAAGCGAGCCGCGCGAGATGGATCATCGCTTTCAGACCGTATTTTCCCTTGTTGGTGAGCATGGCATCCTCCGCCGCTCCGTCGCGAGGGAATGCCAATCGCTACTCACGGCACGAAGAGGGAAAACACAGCCGCACGCTAATGTCCAGCAATCTTATCATCTTCATCAATATGCTCAGGCTTCTCTGTTGCCGAAGCCGATCTTGAACAGTTCGGCAGCCTTTTCGGGTGGCTGCAGGCGGCCGTCCACGAGGAAGACGCGGCGGTCCGCGGCGTGGGCGAAGATAGGATCGTGCGTCACCACGATGACCGTGCAGTTCTCATTGCGGGCGAGATCATGCAGAATCTGGCGCAGATTCGTGGACGCCTTGGTGTCAAGCGCGCCGGTCGGCTCGTCAGCGAGGATGATCACCGGATCGTTGGCAAGCGCTCGCGCCACGGCCACGCGCTGCCGCTGGCCACCGGACATCTGACTGGGCAGCTTGTGCATGTGCTCGGCAAGGTCCATCGACTCCAGGAGATGGCGCGCCTTGTCCGCCGCCTCCCTTTCGCTCAGCCGCCCCAGCTTGCGCATCGGCAGCATGACGTTGTCCAGCGCCGAGAACTCCGCCAGCAAGAAATGGAACTGGAACACGAAGCCCAGCCGCGCCAGCCGGATTTCGGCAAGCTGGTCCTCGCTCAGCCCCGCCGTATCCGTGCCGTCGAGCCAGATGCGGCCCCGCGTCGGCACGTCGAGCAGGCCAAGCAGATAGAGTAGCGACGAT
>JBNKIW010000104.1:0-5680 GCA_050290865.1 Rhodomicrobiaceae bacterium
CAACAGTCACAAGTGTGACAGATAGGATGCCGCGCGCGCCACGGGCTCCCTGCGGCGCGAGCGGCTTAGTACATCGGCCTGCCACGAATGGTGAGGCCAGCCAGCCTGCAGGGGAGGAGGAAACGGCAAGGCTTTGCTAACAGAAGCTTGCTACGATCACGATCTTTCAGGCATTCAGCGGTGGCTGCATGGCGTTCGAGGGGCTCACTCACGAGGAAATGCGCGCAGCGCTCGGTGAACTGCAGCAGGCGCTTTTTCGGCACGAGCAGTGGTGCGAGGACCTGGTCAGAACAATCATCTGTGCCCAGGAACCGGACGAGCGGGATGTCCAGGAGGAAGCTCACCGAAAATGCCGTTTCGGACAGTGGCTGTATGCCGCCGGAGCCGCCCGATTGGGCACCCATCCAAGTTTTGCTCAAATCGAAGCGTCCCACGAGCTAATCCATCGCTACGCCAGAGCGCTTTTGCAATGCTCTTTGGCGCGAAAACCGGTGGCTCTAGACGACTATGAGCGCTTTTCAACCGCACTCAAACAAATGCGCCTGGAGATACTGACGACGAAGTACGAACTCGAGAACGCTCTTTTCAACCTTGACCCGTTGACCGGGGCAACTAGCCGCATTGGGATGCTGACGAAGCTGCGCGAGCAGCAAAGCCTCGTTATCCGCAAGGTACATTCTACGTGCGTTGCAATGCTGGACCTCGATCACTTCAAGGAGGTGAACGATGCTTATGGCCATAACGCCGGCGACCGGGTCCTTGCCGATTTTGCCCGGCACGTGAAATCGCATATCCGGCCTTATGATAGCTTCTTCCGCTATGGGGGCGAAGAATTCGTCCTTTGCGTTCCCGACACCGACCTCGAACGAGGCATGGCGATAATGGAAAAAATTCGCAGCGATCTGGCCGTCGCGGAGATAGTGGGTGAAGGTCATCCGCCCATAAAAATCACCGTCTCCGCCGGGTTGACATTGCTCGATCCCGACGTCCCGGTTGAACAGTCCATAGAGCGCGCCGACAAAGCGCTGTATGCAGCGAAAGCGTCGGGGCGAAACCGGACGATGATCTGGAGCCCTTCGCCCAAGGGATAACCGGGGTTCTCAGGGAGCCGCTTGAAGCGGCACCGTGGCATTCTCTTCCTTTCGGAACTGCAGCAAGCAGTCCCGATCCCATTAACATGTGTGTTGATCGCCGGAAGCTCAGTGGCCAAGGCGGTCAATAGAGCTGGCATTCAACGCGCTCTCTGGTGACGCCAGTGGGCGTCCGCGCGGCTCCGCGCGTTCACCACCGGCGCGTGGCATCGTGTATACTCTCGCCTGAGTACGGGAGAACTCCATGAGCAGCGCCGCCCTGAAGTCCGAAATCACCCGCCGCTTCGGCTCGCCCGCCGTCGTCATCGACCTCGACGTCGTGGAACGCAATATCGCCCGCGTGCAGGCGCTTTGCGATGCCGCCGGGGTCGCCAACCGCCCACACATCAAGACGCACAAGAGCCCCGTGCTGGCCGCGATGCAGCGTGACGCCGGAGCGGCGGGCATCACCTGCCAGAAACTTGGTGAGGCCGAAGTCATGGCGGCGGCTGGCCTCGATAACATTCTCATCAGCTACAACCTTCTCGGCGAGGAGAAGACCGGACGGCTCGGGGCGCTGCTGCGCGACGTCAACGTTATCGTCGCGGCCGATAACCCGGTGGTCGCGGACGGGCTGACACGCGCCGCCACGATCGCAGGGCGGCCGCTGCCGGTTGCGGTCGAATGCGACACCGGGCGAAAACGAGCAGGCGTGGAGACACCGGCCGAGGCAGTAGCGCTCGCCCGGCATATTGCAAGCCTGCCGGGCCTGCGCTTCGCCGGCCTCCTCCTCTATCCACCCGATGCGGCGATGGCTGCGGCGCAGCCCTTTCTCGATGCCACGCTGGCGGGCCTCAGCGAGAACGGGCTCGTGGTGGAGATCGTCTCGACCGGCGGCACGCCCAACCTCGCGCGTCTTGGCGACATCAGGGGCATCACTGAGCACCGTGTCGGCACCGCCATCTTCAATGACCGCATGATGATGAAAGCCGGGGTGGCCGCGCTCGCGGATTGCGCGCTGACGGTCTACACGACGGTCGTCAGCCGAGCCGCGCCTGAACGTGGCATCCTCGACGCCGGTTCGAAAACGCTGACCACCGACACCGGCGGGCTGGACGGCTTTGGCCTCATCTTGGAGCACCCTGAGGCGCGTATCGCCGCGCTGTCCGAGGAACACGGCATCCTTGATCTGGGCGCTTGCCGCGCCGCAGGCCCCCGGATCGGCGATGTCGTGCGCGTCGTGCCGAACCACGTCTGTGTAGTGGTGAACATGGTCGACCGTTACGTCATCGTTCGCGATGAGATGATCATCGGCGAAATGCCCGTAGCCGCGCGCGGTAGAACCGGATGACGGTTCTGCAGTGCTCATCCCAACCAGTGTGTTTGCGATACGCCCAACCCACCGCTGAGGGGAGGACCGCGGAGGTATTCCCGGCGTCATTGATCCCATAGACCCGATTTGACGCGGTTCTTCATCTTATCGTGGCCGTTCTTCTCACTCGGGTCGAAACCGGCGGTTCAGCACGCGCCAGGGATGCAGTTGATAATCCCTCAAAAGCGGTCGTTTGCTTGGTGTTTCAAGATAGAACGCCGCACCCCTGGTAACGGTCGCTCGAAGCGAGCAGGACTCGGGGAAGTATCGACCCGATGCGTACGCTCGCAGTGAGATGCGGCGAGATCATCGCGATTTCGCTGATTTGCCTGCGACCGCCGGCTTTGCTCTGATCCGGAGATGTCCGGTTGGTGATTTTTGAAGCTCCAGAGTGTCGATTTTGCGCACCAGATCGCTCAGCTTTTTGACCCCGTATGTGCGCGGATCAAAGTCCGACGCCAGATTGGCGAGTTGCTGGCCGACTTCGCCGAGGTTGACCCATCCGTCGTCGTTTTCCATCTCCGAGACGATCTTGTTCAAGATGCCCGCAGCGTGGGCAACAGACTGCAGCGGCTTCGCCGTTGACCGCGCGTCAGTGGTCTGGATCTCGGGCAGCAAGTTCTCGGTGTAGATGAAACGGCGGCAGGCCTGCCGGAAACTCTCCGGGGTTTTCTGCTCGCCAAACCCGAACACATCCACGCCTTCTTCGCGGATGCGCGCTGCGAGGCGCGTGAAATCGCTGTCGGAAGATACAAGACAGAAGCCGTCGAAACGACCGCTGTGGAGGAGATCCATGGCGTCGATCACCAGCGTGATATCGG
This sequence comes from Rhodomicrobiaceae bacterium, assembly GCA_050290865.1. Classification (GTDB taxonomy): domain Bacteria; phylum Pseudomonadota; class Alphaproteobacteria; order Rhizobiales; family Rhodomicrobiaceae; genus JARRLC01. The sequence continues at coordinate 3,264 of JBNKIW010000104.1, forward strand.
AGGCATTCTTGCCGGTCGTGTAGGCGAATTGTTGCTGCGGAATGATCGCATGCTGGGCAAGGATGTCCACCCAGGCCTTTGAGCGTGTGCTGGAAAAGTCGCCATAGATCCGCCGGACACTGGCTTCCCCGATTTTCGCAATTTCATCGAAAAGACCATCGGCGATTTTGGCCGATGCGTTATCGGCGTCGATCAAGACGGCCAGCCGTGACGGGCGACGTTCAGCAGGCATGGTGTCCTCTTGGCGCAGGGCAATTTCAGGAATCAAAGTGTTGCACGATATGGCTTTGAGAACGATCGGAAAAGCTGGAGCTGCCGCCGCCTGGTCGGACATTTCACCGGCCGCGCAACCGTCATTCTGAAAGCCGCCGTTCGTAGCCACGCATCACCCTGCCGGCAGCTGTCTGACACAATTCAGTCAATCCGGCAACCGACAAGAATTGCGTTTCGATCTTACTGGCGGGGCAGATGAAATCAAATATCGTCGATTGGATTACTGGTATCATTCAGCACGAGAGCGGTTGGGGTTGATCGCAAGAATTCTGCGTCGCCACCGCCGCAGGGTGGCAGCTATCCTCCTGGCCACACTCGGCGTTTACATTTCCAGCCTTTCCGTTCCCATCGTCATTCAGAACATAATCGATGGGATCACCTCGCACCGCACAACGCTGTTCGTCGGCACACTGGGCACTCTGGCGGTGATATTGTCCATCGCCGACGTCTTCCTGGCGGACATACGGCGGTCGATGGTCATATCGCTGGGCCAGCGTGTCGATCGGCATATTTCTCTGGAAATCATGGCGCATGTGCTTGGTGCTCGCATCGATGTTGCTGATCACAACACTGGCGAGATCCTCAACAGGACCGAGCAGACCGACAAGATAAAAACGTTTATGATCGACATCATCCCGTCGTCGATCTTCGATATTGGCGGCGCAGTCATCGCGACGGTCATGATTTTCGCCTACAGCGGATATTGCGGTCTTGCTATTCTGATCATTGCCGCAGCCGGCTTCCTGCTCTCCAAGAACATTCTCCGCACCTTCTACTCGAACGTTTTTTCGCTGTTCAAATTGAGGAGCGAAAGGCAAGGCAATCTGGCGGAAACCGTGGGCGGCTTGAGCACGATCAAGGCGCTTGCCATCGAGCCGGGACGCTTCCGCCTGTGGGCCAAGAAAACGAAGAACCTGGTCAACGCTTACGGGAACACGACGCACATCCTCCGCCGCTTCTTCAGAGTGACACGCCTGTCGCAGCATATGTTGACCCTCGCAGTGGTGGGCGTTGGCGGCTTCGAGTTGATGCGCGGCGCGCTCAGCGTCGGCGAACTGTTCGCCATATTGATCCTGACAGGCAAAGTCTCCGCACCTCTCCTCGCTTCGGCCGATGTGGCGCGTCAATGTCAGGAGGTCGCCGTCGCCGTGAACGAATTGGGACGTCTTCTTGACGCTCCGCCCGACCGTGCCAATATTACGGCACCGCTCCGCACGCCGCTCAACGGAGGCATTGAATTCCGCGACGTCACCTACCGTTACAGCGCCGAAGCGGTTCCCGCGGTCGCGGGTCTTTCGTTGCGCCTACCTGAAACAGGGCTTATCGCCATCATTGGCCGCAACGGTTCCGGAAAATCCACATTGCTGCGCCTCACGCAGGGGTTGTTGCGGGATTTCGAGGGAGAAATCCGAGTGGGTGGCGACGATGTTCGGGCCTTCCATCCACAGTGGCTACGCTCGCAGATGGCGGTGGTCAATCAAGACACCATACTGTTCGCCGGGACTATCCGCGAAAACGTCTCCAGTTGGGTTTCCAGCGTCACGGATGCGGAGATCGAGGCGGCGCTGCATCTGGCGGGTGCCTGGGATTTTGTCAACGAACTCCCCGGCAGGCTGGATGCGCAGCTCACGGAGAATGCCACCAACCTGTCGGGCGGACAACGGCAGCGTCTGTCGGTTGCCCGCGCCGCGTTGCGCGACCCGAAAATCGTTTTGCTGGATGAACCGACCGCGTTTCTTGATGCCGAAGCCTCTGTCAGCCTGGAGGCTCGGTTGGCCGCTTGGGGCAAAGGGCGGCTGATGATCCTGGTGTCGCACCATCTTGCCGCCACGCGGACGGCCGACACCATCGTCCTGATGGAAAAAGGGGCAGTCGCGGCACAGGGCAGTCATAGCGAGTTGCTGCAAGGCTTGGCGCTCTACCGCTCGCTGTGGAATAATTACTTGCGCGGCACCGGTGTGGGGCAACCGGCGGATGGGGCGGCACTGTCGGCCACCGACGAGATGGCTTAGTGGCTTCCCACTGCATTCGTGTCACTTTCTGCACGGAATCCCTCAAGCGAGGGCAGGAATGATGGCGTATTCGGTGAGCTGAGACGCGGCGGCGATGACGGCCCGTCCTGCGCGCGTGAGGTAGTACCGGTA
>JBNKIW010000105.1:0-5638 GCA_050290865.1 Rhodomicrobiaceae bacterium
GCCACGCAAAGCACGCTTTCCGACAACAACGCTCCCGTGGCTTCGCTGAGCGCCAGGGAGTTCTTCGAACGGATCTCCGGCAACAACCGCTGATGACGTACCGCCCCCTGAAAGTGAACGACCTACTCCACACTGACGAAAGGACCAATATCATGTCGCTTATCAAGACCTCCGCTATCGTTCTGTCCACCGCCGTAATCGCCCTCGTCTCCGTCGGCGCGGCCAACGCTTCCACGGAGCTCTCGGACAACAACGCGCCCAAGGCGTCTCTGGATGCGCGGGCCTTCTTCGAGCGCATCGCGAGCGACAGCGACTGACCGAAACCAGCGGGTCCCGAAGCGATATCGGGGCCCACCTCTCCCTCTCCTCCCTCCCATCGCCGCCGCCGCGCGACAGCCGGCGGCGGTGCCGTCCGTTTGGGACCGTGAGCGTCCGCACGGGGTTGTCGCGATGCACGATGATGGCGATGCCGTCCCGTGCGATGGTGGCGGGGGGGCAGGTCGGACTCGGTCGCGCTCAGGCTCCGCGAGGCCATACCGATGTCCGCGAGGCCGCTCCGCGCATCGTTGATGCCGCGCGAAGAGCAGGGGGCGGAGAAAACGGCCATCTGCGCGCAAGCTTTCATCGCCCGCGCGCAGACCAAGCACAACAGCAGACGTCGCAAGATATGCGCGCCTACTTTTTGAGGACCTCCAGATCGTCCCCGCCCACGGAGCGGTGGCATGCGATGCAGCCCTGGTCCATGCCCTTCGCCACGCGGCCAGCGAGCTTCATTCCCTTCGGGTTGGCGTCGAGCGAGCCGTCAGGCTTGTACTTGGCCCAGAACCAGTCCTTGTTCTCGGGATCGTATCCGGCTGGCTTCTTGAACATGACCGTGTAGGCGGCAACGTATTTGTTCGGATTGGCATACACAGTATCGATATTCGCGCCATCACCCATATGGTTGACCTTGACGATGACGCGCGCCGGTCTTTTCTGCACACGGATCTTGGTGTCGAGCACCTGCTGAATGGCCCCGTGCGGTTCGTTGCCCTCGAAGGGGCGAACATTGATGCGGTCAGCCCCGACAAGGTGAGCCGATTTCATGGCCGACCACAGGCGCTTGGCAAAGGCGACGTCCTTTTCGCCGCCGAATGGCGTGTCCATCTTCTTCTGAGACAGTGCCGTTCCGGCGAAGACCGACACCAGCGTGCCGAGTGCTCCCAGAACGGTGAGCGTCCGTATCGATTTGAGGTTCATTGGCGTTCTCCGCGTTATGCAGAAGGGTTGATGACGGCCCTGAGAAAGGTCAGGCGGCGTATCGCTACGGTGAAAGCCGAGCCGCGTCCTCCAAGTGGGCCGACCCGCTACGAATACCGATACGCATGCCACCTTGGGCCAGTCTGGCGACTTGGCCGGCCCGCTATCGAGCGTTCTGCACGGTTTCTTCCGCTTGGGGCAAGACGGCCTTGCCATGTCGCTCGCGCAAATACTGGCGGTTGCCGCGTGCCGCGCAGAACTCATTCGTCGTCCGGCTTCGTTTCGTTGCCACGCATCGCGAATTCGTGCGCGGACGTGATGGGCCGGCGGCTGCTGGCGAAGGCATACGGACCGAATGGTCCGGATGTTCTCGCGAAACCGTGAGATCCGGTGCCGCGGGGTTCACTTGCGTGTGACCGGCGTAACCCGCAGCTCCAATCCGGCGAAGCTCTCCGTGGCACCAATCGCAACGGAGGCTGAACGCTACATGCAACACCTCCCCCTCACCGGCGTCGTTGAGCCGGCAGCCCCGTCCAGACGCGCCCCCTTAAAGGCGGATCTCTGCATGATTGGCGGTGGTCACGGTGGCCCGTCCGTCGCGGTTGGTGCCGTGCAAAAGGGCGTGTCCATCGTGCCGATCGAGGAGCCGCATGGGCGGCGACTGCCTAAACAGCGGTTGCGTGCCGTCCAAGGCGCTCGTCCCGGCCGTGTACACCGCCCGTCTGCCCGAATCCGGACCGATGCTCGTCTTCGATTGGTGACGCAGATGCTGCGGGGACATGGGGGCGTCAACGTTTCATGGGGCGCATACGTCCCGTCGGAACGAAGCGGAAGTTCCCCGAATAGGCTGTATCGCAAGAGGCGGAGGGGCGCTGCGGGGGGCACCGGTCCTGCCGGGCTTGGGTTTAGGAGAGGAAAAGATGAAATATACAAGTCTAGGATGCGTACTTGCGGCTGGTATTCTCGTCGCCGGATTGCAATCCAGCCCCGCGAGAGCGGCTGATTTGGGTGGAAGTTGCTGCGCCGATCTAGAGGAGCGCGTTGCCGAACTTGAAACTACCACCGCACGCAAAGGCAATCGTCGGGTTTCAGTTCAAATCTCCGGCTGGGTCGCGAAAGAACTGATGATCTGGGACGACGGCGACCAGAGCGATGCCTATATTGTCGGTCCGAGCACCACGCTGGGAACCCATTTCAAGATCAGTGGCAAAGGTACGATCAAGCCCGGCTTGAGCGCGGGCTTTGACGTTCAGATCGAGGCTCTCTCGCCAAATTCCTTAGCTGTCAATCAGGAGGATGACGAGGCAGGTTCCGGTATCGGACTGTTTTACAACTCCTTGTACGTGAAGAGCGATCGACTCGGCAAATTGAGCATCGGCCATCTGTCGCAGGCCTCGGACAACGCAGCCATCTTGGCAGATTTCTCCGGCAGCTTGGTTCAGGCCAACTGGGTTCTCTTTGACGGTGCCGGCTTCTTCCTACGGCCAAAAGGTAGCGGTTTGTCGGCACATGAAGGGCTGTCGGGGAACAAAGTAGGCGCGATCGCGACTTGCGTGCACACGGGGTTGGGTATTGGCGCCGATTGCAACGGCGTGCCAATGGACGCGGTTCGCTATGACACGCCCACGATTGCCGGCTTCTCCGCTTCCGCGTCCTGGGGAGAGAATGATTTCTGGGATGTTGCCGCGCGCTATACAGGCGAGTGGAACGCGATCAGAATGAGAGTGGAAGGCGCGTATTCATGGAACGGCGACCGCGACGACGGTGCCGACTCCGAATACTTCCAGATCGGCGGCATGCTCATGCACACCCCGACCGGCCTTTTCCTTTATGGCGCCTATGGGCAGGAAGAGGTCAACGGCGCATTCATTGATGTGTACGCGGGTGAAGGGGCGTCTGTTTACCAGGCAGTTCCCGACAATGATCACTGGTACGCAAAGGGCGGTATCCGCAAACGTTTGTTCTCGCTCGGCAATACGATCCTCTACGGCGAATATGGCCGATACAATGACATGTTCGGTGGCTTCGACTGCGGTCTCACCATCGACAGTAGCGTTGACAATACGATTGGCAAAGAGTGTCGTGACAACTACAGCAACAAAGGCATTTACCTTGCGGGATCGAAGATTGAGCGTTGGGGCCTAGGTATCGTTCAGGAGATCGACACCGCCGCGATGTCGGTTTGGGCAAAATACGTCAACCTCGACCCGGAGATTAGCTTTGTAGAACTCGATGCAGGCTCCCATAACACTCAGGAGTATGAGGATTTAAGCGCATTCCTCGTAGGTGCGATGGTAAAGTTCTGATCAAGACACCGAGAGGCTTCAACTTGTGGAAGGCCGTCCATCCAGGGCGGTCTTTTGCGCTACTACCGCGCCCATCAAAAAGGAAACAATGCTCGATGAGGCCGCAAAACCGCGATTCCCGAGGGCAGCAGGCTGACACAAACGCCACGGCGGCCGACCTAGCGCGAACGTGTGTTGGGTCCAGAAGACTGGAGCTCCAACGGCAGATGACCGCAGTGCAACGGTCGCGATCTCGCTCGCTCTTTGACGCGGTCATACGGTTCATTCCGAAGTGCGGGGGCGGAAGTGAAGGGGGGATCGCTCTGATGCAGCGAATGGCCGCTCATGGCGAACAACGGTCCAAAGATCGTGCCCAGTCCTGAGCCCCCGGGTATGCCCTGCAGGAGATATGAGGGCGTTGACCAGAAGTACCTCACGGCGGCGCGGGGCTCTGGTTAAGCTCAATCGCGGGGCGAGATTGTTTGTCTCGCGCGACCGTCTACAGGCGATCTGGCCGTCTGCCGGCCGGATGCGCAGTTCCGCCCTGCATATCAGGCGCTTCTTTGGTTGGAGGGCCGATTGGCGCCGTGATCGCGCCGAGGCGCCCGGTCAGCGAGTGAATGCGACCTTTCCGGCACCTGCGGTGGCGATCTCAATTCGCTCCGTCACCATCGAGCCGGTGCCCCAGGCGGTCGGAATCGTCAATGAATACAGGATCAGTATTTTTGTGCCCGGGATGCGCCGTAATACAACCTCGACGTCGCGATTTGCCGCGTAAGCCTTGGTGTCAGCGTTTGCACGATGTCCAGCGACCGGTTCGTAGGTGATCCGGCAGATATATGCGGTCTCGGGGGAGCCACCGCCGGAAAGAGGTGGCAGGCGCGTCAGGCGCTTCGGGGTGAACACGATGTCATAGCGCTGCGTGCCATCGAAGATGCCGACGCGGCGGTCACATGGCGGACGGTTATCCGCTTTCGTCAGCATCATAATTGCCGACAGGGGATCAAACGCCCCGCGCCTGTGCGCTGGCGTCAAGGGTACTGTGTCGGGACGCGCACGCGGCGGAGGATCTACAGCGACGGCGGATGCGGCGCGGTCTTTGTACCCGATGCGGATGGCAACGTCTTTCTTCTTTCTTTTTTGGTGCCAGTTGAAGGTGTAGGCCGTGGGCGCAGGATCGCCGCCCTCGATGGTACCGGACACGCTCGATGAGCCCCACCACTTGAACTTCCCGAACAGCACCGAGACCTTGCCGGAGCCGGAAACAGAGTAGGTATTCGCCGTGGTGCTGGAGCTGACGGTGAGCCGGCCAACCTTAATGCCGTTGTAGCGCAAACGATAGCGGGCTTGCACGGCAAACGGCCACGCTTCGGCTAACTTATCGGCGGGCTTTTCGGCGGAGATGACCGGTGGCGGCAGCGTTGCGAGCGCCAAGGACAACAACCCAAGGACGCAGCTGCCGCGCACGGCACCTGCGGCCAGGGCGCGCATGCACCGGCGACCGTTGACGCTGAATGTATCCATATTCCACCCGTAGGCAGGAATTCCGGCAAAACCGGGACGGGAGCCGCCGACCGGGAAGCCGCGTCAATGTCTCAGACAGGCGTTATCGGAGCGTAAAACTCGCGTCTCGACGGCCGTGTTTGGTCCGGAATGCCGGGAGGGGCGCTATCACAAGCGGCAGCCTCTCTGAATCGGCCCACCGCATTATCCGCGTTGCCACGATGAGGCGTTTTAGAGCATCGCCTTCAGCGGCTCGGGAGCAACTGACGGTGCAGATACACAATCAGGAAGACTTATGGAGCCTCGGTTCGGAGAGCTGTGGAGCGGCGCTTGCTGGCCGCGACCAGATAAACGTCGCGGCGGGCAGTTCGATTGTGCGGTGCTCGCAGGACCGGGCCTCGGCGAGCTTCGGGTAGGACGAATGACCGTCAGAGCAAATCACCGACCCGGCTTCGATCTGTCCAGCCAGCATCGCCACGATGTCTTCGTCGCAACGGGTGGTCAGGACACCTTGCACAATATGGCCGGAGCGGTCCGTAGGCGTCTCGGCCGATGGGCGGCGGATCGGGTGGGGGCATCACGACAACGGCGTGAACAATGGCCCGCTCGAA
>JBNKIW010000106.1:0-5566 GCA_050290865.1 Rhodomicrobiaceae bacterium
GTGCGGCGGCTTGAACTTTGAGTGGGGAAGTCACTTAAGGCACAGATGCTGGGTGGCACCACTTCCTATGCCAAGGCACACATGTTTGCCCCCGATCAGCCCGCGGAATGGCACAGGGTGAGCCCAAAAAGCCGTCCCGCTCGCAGGAGAGGCCGACTCGGGCCGTCATGCGGTCGGTCTCAACGGGCGGCTGGCCGGAACAATCGATCAGCCTTCCCTCCGGGGTGCCTTTCTTCCGGCTCATGCCGGGGAACAGCGGAAGGCAGCGACGACTGCCGTACGCAACATCCGAGGACGCCGCCGCTGGTTGAGGTTGAGGGAATCGTTGGCTGGGACGGGATAGGCGGGGTGGGGCACCAGGCATGAACGGCGGGCTGCGAAGGACAGCGAAGGTAGCTCTGACGTCATCGATCTGTTGAACCCCATTTGACGCGGGCGTGCGTTTTATCGCGGGCGTCTTTCCCTTCGGGTCGAAACCTGCCCTTCAAGACCGAGCAGGGGCGCGGCGGTTATAATGCAATTAGCAGCCCCTGATATAAGGCTGGAATGCCTGATTGTTGCTCGCCTACTGCTGGCAGATGCTCTGATAGCCATTCCCTCAGGGCCTTGCCGACTTGGCCAGCCGCACGAGGTTCAAAAACTCTGCACGCTAACCGAATTCGTCATCTCCGCGCGCGGTTTTGGCCAGTGCAAGCACATCGTCGTAGCTGTAGCCCTTCAGATAAGGCAGCCCGCGCAAGAGCTGGCCGAACGCCGCCACCGCCGCCGAGAACCGCACGTCCTCCGGTGCCGCCTCGATGCCGGGCAATTTCTGCGCCTTCGTCACCGGCATGGTGATCAGCTTCGATACGTCTTCCTTTGGCAGTTTGTAACGGAGTTTCAGGAATGCCAGTTCGCCGCGCTTGTTGTCCGCCGGTGCCGTCGGCTCTTCCGCCGCCTTGCCGTAACGCAGATTATCCACGAATTTCGGCGCGCCCACCGGCGTCACCTCGTAAATCGCCGTCACGGTATGGCCCGAGCCGATGTCGCCCGCGTCCACCTTGTCGTTGTTGAAATCCTCGCGTTTCAGGGCCCGCGTCTCGTAACCGATCAGCCGGTATTCGGACACCTGCGCCGGGTTGAATTCAATCTGGATTTTCACATCCTTGGCGATGGTGAACAGCGTTGATGACGCTTCGTCTACCAGCACCTTGCGTGCCTCGCTCAACGTGTCCACATACGCCGCCGTGCCGTTGCCGTTCTGCGCGAGCTTCTGCATCAGCGCATCGTTGTAGTTATTCTGCCCGACGCCGAGGATGGACAGGAAAATGCCGGTCTGGCGCTTCTCTTCGATGTAGCGCGTCAGCTTGTTTCTATCCGTGATGCCGACGTTGAAATCGCCGTCGGTGGCCAGGATCACGCGGTTGACGGCGGCCTTGTCGAAATTGCTTTCCGCCAGCCGGTGGGCGTCCTGCAGCCCTTGCGCGCCAGCCGTCGAACCGCCCGCGCCGAGCCGGTCGATGGCGGCAAGGATTTTGCCCTTCTCCGCCACCCTGGTCGGCTCCAGCGCCACGCCCGAGCCGGACGCACAGGTGACGATCCCGATGGTGTCGTCCGGCTTCAGTTCGTCCACCAGCATCCGGAAGGCATTCTTCACCAGCGGCAGACGGCATCAAGGGGGCTCGCTTCTCGCTCGCCTCGCCTTCGGCGACTGACGCCCTTGACCCCGTCTACCCCTTCCGACTCTTTGCTGCCATGTCATATATGCCCTGCTGTTGCACTTCGGGGTTGAAACGGCGGTTCATAACCCTTGATCCCGATATGCAGGAGCTTGTTCGTCGGGTTCCAAGGCGCCGGAACTACCGTCACGGTGGGCTGGAACGGCACTTCAGTGCTCTCGGGACGCGGATAGTTATAGGGGAAGTAGTTGATCATCTCCTCGACGCGCACGGCATCCTTCGGCGGCAGGTGCCCGCCATTCAGCGCGCGGCGCATGAAGGCGTAGGACGCCGTGTCCACGTCGATGGAGAAAGTGGAGACCGGCTCGGCAGCCGCCTGCTTCACTGCATAGTCAGCGGCGGTTTCGAATCGGTCGCGGTTTCCTTCTTCCTCCTGGGTGTATTCGATATCCCCATGGGCGCCAGCTAGGACTTGCGGCGGGGAAGCCAGCTTGAGCTGCTCTCTTCTTGTGGTGCTAACGCCCGACGGAACGGCGGTCTTTTGACCTTCAAAACTGCTGGAGGCTCCGAACCGAAAATACTGTGTGCGGTCGGATGCCTCTGCGGCAGATGGCGCGTGCGCCAGCGCATCCCCATCCACCAGCGCCACGATACGGGACGGCTCAATCGTCGCTATCCGTTGGCCGCTCCGGAGCCGGTCTGTCGTTGTCGTATAGGTGATACGCCACACCCAGGTGGAAAACGCCGACTGCCTGCGGAAATCGCGGATGCCAGCGGCGATCTTGATGCAGACATCCTGCGCAATATCCTCCGCCGTTGTCTGCGAGCCGCAGAAGCGCCAGGCGAGGCGATAGATGCGGTCGTAATAGCGCTCTCGATGAGCGCCGCAAACGACGCCCGGCACCCGCCCGCCGCCTTTTCCACCAGCCCCCCGTTGCTCATCGATTCATCCGGGACTTGCCCTGCGCCACCGTCCATCCGAGCATTAGACGCAGAGCTCCGGCGCTTTCTTGGGGCGGGGACGAAAAAAATCGGGGCTGCCCGCACATCCGCGAACAGCAACCCGCGCGCGCCGTTCATCGCCCAGTCATCACTTCGCCATTATGTAAGCTTTGTATTGCAAAGTTCCTCAGGACAGGCCCCCATGCGCGATCTCGACAAAGCTCTCGCCGATATCCTCGCCATCCGCAGCCAGATCGCAGCCGAAACCACTTTTCGTGGCTACGGCCCCAGCGCCATCGCGGCCACCGGTATACTCGCGCTCTTCACAGCGGCCATACAAGCCCTCTGGCTCGACGCGAGCGCGCAGCCGCTCATTTTCATCGCCGGATGGGTGGCCACCGCTGTCATTGCCGTCGCGATCATCGGTGCGGAAATGTTGGGGCGGTCGCGGCGCCACCATTCGGGCCTCGCCGACGCCATGATTTACAACGCCGTCGAGCAGTTCCTCCCCTCCGCCGTCGCGGGCGCGACCCTGACGCTGGTGCTCATCCGGTTCGCGCCGGAGGCGTTTTGGATGCTGCCTGGCGTGTGGCAGGTCCTGGTCAGCTTGGGGCTATTCGCCTCGGTCCGCTCCATGCCGCGCGGCGTCGTCCTGGCCGGAGCGTGGTATTTCGTGGCAGGCTTCGCCACGCTGGCCGCAGGCAGCCAGACACACGCGCTGTCGCCCTGGCTGATGGGCCTGCCGTTCGTCATCGGCCAGTTCCTTCTGGCCGCCATTCTGCACATCGCCTTCGGAGCCGCCGATGCCGAAAACTGATCCGCCTGCTGCACCGTTTTCCTATGACGGCCTCGACCGCGTCATCCACGAAAAGGCCCGCCTCGGTGTGCTGACCTCCTTGATGACGCACCCCAAGGGCCTCGCCTTTGCCGATCTGAAGCTGCTTTGCGGGCTCACGGACGGCAATCTCAGCCGCCACTTGCAGGTGCTGCAGGAGGCCAATCTGGTCGAGATCATCAAGGGCTATGAGCGCAACCGGCCGCACACCTTCTGCCGCATGACGCCGGAAGGGCGCCGCCGGTTTCTCGACTATTTGACCGTACTGGAACAGGTCGTGCGCGACGCCGCCAGAGCTGCGGAGGACGGCGAGGAAAGCGTTCCCACCGGTGTCCCCCGTATTGCTCCTGCCTAAACGTTAATCCCCCATTTTCTTGTCAGGAAACTTTACAATGCAAAGCTCTCTTTCATCCAAATTGCATGTTGGCATCATCATGGACGGCAATGGACGCTGGGCGGTGGCGCGCGGCCTGCCCCGGCAGGCCGGACACGAAGCGGGCGTCGAGGCCATCCGCCGTGTCGTAGAGGCGGCACCGGAACAAGGCATCGGCACGCTCACCCTGTATGCCTTTTCATCCGACAACTGGCGGCGTCCCGACGCCGAAGTCAGCGCGCTGATGGGGCTGTTGCGCCTCTATCTCCGCAAGGAGACCGGGCGCCTTGCCCGCAGCGGCACGCGGCTCACGGTGATCGGCCGCCGTGACCGCCTCCCCGATGGCCTCACCAGCGCGATCGGGCGTGCGGAAGTGGCCACCGCATCCGGCACCAAGCTGCACCTGCGCATCGCGGTCGATTACTCCGCGCGCGACGCCATTCTCGCCGCGGCCGCGCGTGCAAGCGGACCGGACGATCTCACCCGCGAAGGTTTCGCGCGCCTGCTGACGGGTGAGGCGGGCCTTCGCGACGTGGACCTACTCATCCGCACCGGCGGTGAGAAGCGCCTGTCCGACTTCCTGCTCTGGGAGTGCGCCTACGCCGAACTCCATTTCACCGCGCGCCATTGGCCGGACTTTACCGGCGAGGATCTCGCCGCTGCGCTCGCCGATTACCAGCAGCGCGAACGCCGCTTCGGTGGGCTGAACACCTCTGCCGCCGCCTGAGCGCCTGCTTTTCGCCGCTACCGTCGTCCTTCCTGGAGTGTCTTCATGCGCGTTCTCCTTATCAACGTGCCTCATCCCGCCATCGGCAGCCGCATTCCGGACGACCAACTGCCACCTTTGGGGCTGCTGGCCATCGGCGGGCCGCTGATCGACGACGGCCACGAGGTGCGGCTTGTCGATGGCGATCTTCACAATATGGGTACACCGGCACTGATCCGGGAAGCTGTCCGCTTCCAGCCCGATGCCGTGCTGTTTGGGCATTCCGGTTCGACCTCCGGCCATCCGGTTATTGCGGAGGTGGCGCGCGGTGTGGCGGCGGCACTGCCACGGGCGCACATCATCTATGGCGGCGTGTTCCCTACCTATCAATGGCGCGAAATCCTGGAGCGCGAACCTTATGTCACGGCCATTGTGCGCGGCGAGGGCGAGGAAACCGTTTGCCGCCTCATCCGTGCCCTGGAGGATGAGCACAGCCTCGATACCATCCGCGGCATCGCGTTTGGTGGCGCGATAGGGCCGTGTGCGACGCCGCCTGCCCCAGTCCTCCGCGATCTCGACGCCCACCGCATCGGCTGGGAACTCATCGACCATGCGGACTACAGCTATTGGGGAGGCTTGCGCGCCGTCATTGTGCAATTCTCGCGCGGCTGCCCGCATCAATGCACCTATTGCGGCCAGCGCGGCTTCTGGACCCGCTGGCGTCATCGCGACCCGGTGTTGTTCGCCAAGGAGATTGCCCGGCTCCACCGCGAACACGGCGTCATGGTCTTCAACTTCGCCGATGAGAACCCGACCTCATCGAAGAAGGCATGGCGCGCGTTCCTCGACGCATTGATTGCCGAGAAGGTCGATGTCATCCTCGTTGGCTCGACGCGCGCCGATGATATCATCCGCGACGCCGGCATTTTGCACCTCTACAAGAAGGCGGGCTGGGTGCGCTTCTTGCTCGGCGTGGAGAACACGGACGAAAAGACGCTGCGAGCCATACGCAAAGGGACCACGGCCGCGAAAGACCGTGAGGCGGTCCGCCT
>JBNKIW010000107.1:0-5495 GCA_050290865.1 Rhodomicrobiaceae bacterium
GTTTCTGAACTTTGCTCAGTCCTCCCGCCGCTTTTGCGGCCTGAGAACCTGCCGGAGTTGTTAGGTCACCCAATCTCCTGATCCTTCACCACTTCTTGCGTTTGCCTTGAACTAAGGCCCCTTTCCTCCACCGGCATTACCCGGCTTCCTCGGTCATATACGGGCCTCTCCGCCACCCCAGGGCGCCCGGCCTGTCCCTCACGGGCGTCCGGTTGGTCATCCCTGACCACGCCAAGGGGCTTCCCGTGTTGCGCGCGCTTTCCTTGTGTACATGCTGCCGCCACTACCCCGGTGCAGCGGTTGAGCGTCGTCTTCGCTCTTCTCACTCAACCGTATCAGCCTTCCCCGGTAGGAGGGCCGGGTCGGCCTGCACATCGGCAATTTTCGAGGTTTGCTCGGCGTTCACTCGCGTTGCGGCCTGCACACTCGCGCCGGTCACCTATACGTGACCCTGCTACCCGAAGGCTTCAGCCATCTCGTTACCTCCATGACTGCTCCGGTTGCTTCCGGCTGGAGCGGTTGGCCGGGTGGGATTTGCACCCACTGGAAAGCGCCGCCTTTGCACGGCGCACCTCCAAACGCTGCCGCTGGCTTTGCGTTCAATATTGAACGCTATACTCAAACAAGCTGCCGTTGGCCTGGAGCGCATGCAGGGGAGACCACAGCGCAGCTATGCAAATATGCAGTGCCAAGCTTGGGGCAGCGAGCAGAACACGTGCGGTCCGGCGGCTGCATCGCCAAAAAAAGAACGAGCGGGTCTCACTCAGAAACTGGCTCTTCAGCCGGTTCATCCCCGCGTGGGCGGGGAACACGTGGCGGAGGCGCCGCGGGCGTCCGCGGAGATCGGTTCATCCCCGCGTGGGCGGGGAACACATCGAGAGTGGACTGCGTGAGGCCCTAGCTGTGGGTTCATCCCCGCGTGGGCGGGGAACACTTCGACGGCACGACATTCGAGGCGGCGACAGGCGGTTCATCCCCGCGTGGGCGGGGAACACTTATTTTTCTTCCCTAAGACGTACGTTGAGATCGGTTCATCCCCGCGTGGGCGGGGAACACCCTGGCTTCCAGAGAAATGTAGTGCGTTTCGACGGTTCATCCCCGCGTGGGCGGGGAACACTACAACAGATGCGTAGGCGCACGACAAAGACGCGGTTCATCCCCGCGTGGGCGGGGAACACCGCAACGCCAGCCTGGCCGGCGATGGGGTTGACGGTTCATCCCCGCGTGGGCGGGGAACACTGTTGCACGAGGCCAGCGCCAAGGGCGAGGATCGGTTCATCCCCGCGTGGGCGGGGAACACGCGGCATCAAGCAACGCCTCGGCCATCATGGCCGGTTCATCCCCGCGTGGGCGGGGAACACCATCGATTTCGAATTGAGCGCTCGTTTCGGCTCGGTTCATCCCCGCGTGGGCGGGGAACACGCCGCCAGGCGGCTGGCCGCTCCGCGGGTAGACGGTTCATCCCCGCGTGGGCGGGGAACACCAGATTAGCATCGTATCGCTCCCGGCTTCCGCCGGTTCATCCCCGCGTGGGCGGGGAACACTGTTTACTACCTCACGCCGCATTATACCTTGCCGGTTCATCCCCGCGTGGGCGGGGAACACTGGGGCGCGCCATCGGTCGTAATGCCTGCGGTCGGTTCATCCCCGCGTGGGCGGGGAACACGTGTGTCATCAGAACGTGCGGGTGTGAGACGACGGTTCATCCCCGCGTGGGCGGGGAACACGCTTTTGTTGCCCTGAATCTGAAAGACGCGTCCGGTTCATCCCCGCGTGGGCGGGGAACACCATGCCGCCCTGTCCCCAACACACGCGCCGCACGGTTCATCCCCGCGTGGGCGGGGAACACGCGGCTGGTACGTAGCCGCGCAAAATTGTACACGGTTCATCCCCGCGTGGGCGGGGAACACGGGTCGATATCTACTAGTCCGGTCTCAGCCGCCGGTTCATCCCCGCGTGGGCGGGGAACACTGGCGCGAGTATCCCAGCACTCCGGAGGAAGCCGGTTCATCCCCGCGTGGGCGGGGAACACTTCTCGCGACATGAGCAAGACCAAATACCGCCCGGTTCATCCCCGCGTGGGCGGGGAACACAGCTTGCGGCAAGCCAGGCACCGCCCGGTTGACGGTTCATCCCCGCGTGGGCGGGGAACACCATTCTCCATGTGAGTTGGGGATGCCGGAGTTCGGTTCATCCCCGCGTGGGCGGGGAACACAACAAAACCCCGGACGGCACGAAGAGCCCAAACGGTTCATCCCCGCGTGGGCGGGGAACACTATATTGACGTTGAGAGGGGACGGTGAAGCCGCGGTTCATCCCCGCGTGGGCGGGGAACACGCCCGCCGGCGACGACATCTTTATTCTCAGGAGGGTTCATCCCCGCGTGGGCGGGGAACACGCGGTGTCAGTCAGAAGATGTTCGCCGAAGGTCGGTTCATCCCCGCGTGGGCGGGGAACACGACGGAATCGATCAATTGACCGGAGAAGGCGACGGTTCATCCCCGCGTGGGCGGGGAACACCAAATCGCCGTCGAAGGCCGGGCGGCTCCACGCGGTTCATCCCCGCGTGGGCGGGGAACACGGCGGACATGAGTGCACGGCCCTTGAACGACACGGTTCATCCCCGCGTGGGCGGGGAACACCTCAGCTTGGGCGCGAAGTATGGCGACGAATACGGTTCATCCCCGCGTGGGCGGGGAACACGCCCAAGGCCAAAAACCCCACACTCACAGCAGCGGTTCATCCCCGCGTGGGCGGGGAACACCTCGTTCGCGAGCATTGTCGGCGAAACGACCTCGGTTCATCCCCGCGTGGGCGGGGAACACTAAGCAACCCTGGCGACGTCGTTCTCATCATACGGTTCATCCCCGCGTGGGCGGGGAACACTGCAGCGCCGTCAACAGCTACTAGCAGTGGCTCGGTTCATCCCCGCGTGGGCGGGGAACACCCTGCGGGTACGCCTCAAGCAACTGCTTGAGACGGTTCATCCCCGCGTGGGCGGGGAACACACATCAAGCGTCATGGAGGGGCGGTATTTGGTCGGTTCATCCCCGCGTGGGCGGGGAACACACCATGTCCCTGCTGGGATCGTGAAGCTATTGCGGTTCATCCCCGCGTGGGCGGGGAACACTACGGTCAATTCGACGAATATTGACGCCGGAGCGGTTCATCCCCGCGTGGGCGGGGAACACTATAACTGCCAACACCAGCCGGGACGACCGGACGGTTCATCCCCGCGTGGGCGGGGAACACGCCGGGATCGCTCTAGCGGTTGCTGCCGCGATCGGTTCATCCCCGCGTGGGCGGGGAACACGAGACTGCTCCACGCATGCCGTACGCAGGTGCTGGTTCATCCCCGCGTGGGCGGGGAACACTGCCAGGAAGGTGCGCTGTGGCAGAATTTGAGCGGTTCATCCCCGCGTGGGCGGGGAACACTTGCCGATAATGTGTGATGACCGCTTTTGCGACGGTTCATCCCCGCGTGGGCGGGGAACACATTGACTTCTGTAACCCATAGTCTGTTACGCACGGTTCATCCCCGCGTGGGCGGGGAACACAGGACGCGCGCCCGCATTTCAGCACGATGCGGCGGTTCATCCCCGCGTGGGCGGGGAACACGAAACGAAGCCACGAATCAAGGCCGGGCGCATCGGTTCATCCCCGCGTGGGCGGGGAACACGCTCATATGCGTTTTCCGGCCAAGCCGCTGCGCGGTTCATCCCCGCGTGGGCGGGGAACACGGGTGCAGGAACCGGAAAGGATCTTGATACACCGGTTCATCCCCGCGTGGGCGGGGAACACGCCGACGCGCGGTGACCGTCTCAATCGCAAGGCGGTTCATCCCCGCGTGGGCGGGGAACACCTCCCTATTTACTCGAATGTATCTCTAAGATACGGTTCATCCCCGCGTGGGCGGGGAACACGAAACCCACCAGTGTCACGCACGGCCCGTGCCGCGATCACGGTTCATCCCCGCGTGGGCGGGGAACACCGCGATCTCCTTGCTAGCACCCAGGACGAGTGCGGTTCATCCCCGCGTGGGCGGGGAACACGGCGGGAGGATTGTGAGCCATCTACATCCCACCGGTTCATCCCCGCGTGGGCGGGGAACACCGCCGAACATCGTGGCACTGCACCCTGCAGCACGGTTCATCCCCGCGTGGGCGGGGAACACCCCCGAGCCCCATAAGACCCTGAGTAACAAGTCGGTTCATCCCCGCGTGGGCGGGGAACACAATAGACCGTTATCGACGTCTCTTTTTTGTAACGGTTCATCCCCGCGTGGGCGGGGAACACGTCAACTTCGCTCGCATAGACGATCGCCGACACGGTTCATCCCCGCGTGGGCGGGGAACACGGGTCCATTTCTTCGCATGCCGGGGTGCAGCACGGTTCATCCCCGCGTGGGCGGGGAACACCACAGGATCCGGTGTTGAGTCTCATAAAAACTCGGTTCATCCCCGCGTGGGCGGGGAACACATATCTTGCTGGCGCATTTGAGCATCGGCCTCCGGTTCATCCCCGCGTGGGCGGGGAACACACCACGGACCTACGACGCGGATAGAACCGCGACGGTTCATCCCCGCGTGGGCGGGGAACACTGCTAGATTTAATCCTTGCCCCACCTAGCGACCGGTTCATCCCCGCGTGGGCGGGGAACACGTCGTAAGACGAGACTAGTTCAAGTATCTTTCCGGTTCATCCCCGCGTGGGCGGGGAACACGATGTGGGAACTACCTCTACGCCAACAACGCGCGGTTCATCCCCGCGTGGGCGGGGAACACGAGTGGCCCTGATCTGCGGTCTACTACTGAAGCGGTTCATCCCCGCGTGGGCGGGGAACACGGAATGTCCTGGTCCTGGCATCATGGGGGAGCCGGTTCATCCCCGCGTGGGCGGGGAACACGATCACACCACCAGCAAGACATTTCACGGCGACGGTTCATCCCCGCGTGGGCGGGGAACACGGCGCTGGAGCGTGCGGCCAGGATTGCGGCAACGGTTCATCCCCGCGTGGGCGGGGAACACTCCTGCTGTTTTATGGCAATTTCAGCCTGTGCCGGTTCATCCCCGCGTGGGCGGGGAACACTGCATGCCCTGGTCAAAGATCGATGTTTCCCGCGGTTCATCCCCGCGTGGGCGGGGAACACCACGCCACCCGCGAAGGGGCAGCCACAGAGTGCGGTTCATCCCCGCGTGGGCGGGGAACACGCTGTTTTCCAAGCCAAATTAGCATCGTATCGCGGTTCATCCCCGCGTGGGCGGGGAACACACTGGCCGAAGGATAGGCGCGACGCGTTCGACGCGGTTCATCCCCGCGTGGGCGGGGAACACAGCATAGAAAACATCCGCATTCCAGTGAAACGCGGTTCATCCCCGCGTGGGCGGGGAACACTAAGAATGCGCACAGTCATGGTCTGTTACCAGCGGCGTGAATTCCAACGGATTTGAACGGATTGAATTTCGCGGTGATTTGGCGCCCCGTCCCAGGACTT
>JBNKIW010000108.1:0-5471 GCA_050290865.1 Rhodomicrobiaceae bacterium
GAAGGGAAATGTTCATGCTTCGTTCGATTGCAGGCAGCCGCCAACGCAACCGCGGTGGAGGGTGCTACATAAGACCGGAGGATCCTGTTCACAGCAATATGATGCCGCTGCGCAAAAGAACTGCCGCTCCGCCTCGGGGGTGTGCGAACGTGCCCTCAAGGTCGCCGAACGCAGAACTGCGAGCCCGGTGATCATCGCCGTCGATGCGGGGAGCGCCCACACGGAGGGCACGGCGTTCTATCGCGGAAATGCGCAGGGCTGGCTGGCCGCCGGTGTCCCCGTCCGGTATTCGAGGTTTCCTGGCGATTAACCATTTCCCACCGGGAATGGCACGAACAGGCGGGAAACAAAGCAGGTGGCCGTCATGGCCCCGGACAACCTGCCCTTGAAGAACGCAAGAGGCCGGCAACCATCGAAAGTGAGAAGCAGCTCTTCGCGATCCTGCGAAAATGGCGTGATGACTGAGTCGTCTGTTATGAGCGGTTGATCCACAACCGACATCCTGATTTCATCGGGATCATACCCAAAGCCGGGGGCCTAATCACCGAGGGCAAGGAGCAGCGGAGGCACCTCCGGTACCGCCGATCCCTTATACTCGATCCGGCGCGGCTCCGCGGTTTATTGCGCCCGTCTTTCACTTCGGGTCGAAACCCGACGCTGACGGTATTCCGGAGTCGCGGCAGTTTATCTCCTAAGACCGGTCTCTGGACGCCGCTGATGTGCTACCAAGCTCGAGCAGAATATGCAGTTCTTCAATTTAACACGGCGAAGAATGTGCATATCGGTCGGGCATCCTCATGCCTTCCATGTTCTGACAAAACGCCACAACGTTGGCCGCGGGTGATTCCTGGCCCCATCGCAGCACGTGCGCTGTCCGGCGGGAAGGCACCAGCGGAAATCCCCGCCGCATGCCTAACCAGCCGGACATCCCAAAACGGGTGCGTGATAATGTAGTCAGGGGCATTCAGAGCATCCGCACGGTGACGCGAGCTATACCCGGGTGCAGTCCTCACAGCCGTTTTTCTGCCGAAAGTCGAGACATTTTCTTCAGCGCCCGCAATCATCGACGCGCCTGCCGCCATGTGTCCGGGCTCGCCGAGACCCGGCTGGCGCGCACCGCTCTGCGGGAGGCGTGTTCCGCGAAAGGCAAGCCTAAGAAGCTTGCGGATGTAGCTCAGAGGTAGAGCGCCCGGTTTGACCGGGAGGACGAGGGTTCGATTCCCTTCATCTGCTCCAAGGACTAGCTCATTTGGTAGAGCACAGGACTCTGGATCCTGAGGTATTGGGTTCGATTCCCAAGTCACTCACTGCCCGAGAGGGCTCAGAAATACGGGAAGCTGGCGGCTTCCCCGCCAATTCGGCCAAACCGGCGGCTGCGGCCAAAGGCGAGGCCGATGCGGCAAGCGATGGACGCGCTTTGCGCCGGGGCGGATACCGCCTCGCCGCGACGCCTCCCGCCCGGGCACCGGCAGGACGCCGTCTGCGGATGGGGTTCTGGACGCGGCCGGCGAAGCGGGGAGGCTGAAGTCCCGGCCCGCCTGTCCGCCGTGGGCAGCCGCCAGCGACCTTTTCACATAATCGCCTGAATTCACTGCCGATATCTGCGTTTCACGAGTTGGGGGGAGTACGGTCATGCCCAGGCGCGGCTTCTGGTTCACGGCGTTCGATCCGCGTTTCAAACTTGCCGCCGAGGTCGTGAAGGTCGCGCGGACCGAGATCACGCCGGAACGGGCTTTCCGCTTCCAGCACACCCATCCTGAGTTGGCAGCAGAGCTTTTCGAGATCGTGCAGCCCGGTCCGACGCAGGTCGCCCTCGTCTCCTTTGACGGCGATCCCAAGCATCTCGTGCTGCCCAACACCACGCGCGTCTTCTGGAAGGCGCTGACCAAGGTCGATGTCGAGATGATCGACACCACGGGGATGCGCATCTCGAAGCACCATCTCGACATGATGGACCTTACTCGGACCACCATCGCCGTGCAGGCAACTGTGGAGGCGCATGAAGCCGGGCTGCTCATCGTGGATGGCAAGCTCATGGAGCGGCTGGCGCCGGGACGCTACGCCTATTGGACCGTTGGGCGGTCCGTCCGCGTCGCGAAGGTCGATCTGCGCCCGCAGCCGCTCGAAGTGACAGCGCAGGAGATCCTCACCAAGGACCGCGTGGCGCTGCGCGTGACGCTGACGGCGTTCTACAAGGTCACCGATCCCGAACTGGCAGCGACCGCGACCGGCGATCTTGCCAACACGCTTTACCGGCTGGTGCAGTTCGCTATCCGTGAGGCGGTGGCGACGCGGCCGCTGGACGATATCCTTGCCGCGCGCGACACCATCGACCAGGAAGTGCGCAGCTATGTGGAAGCCCGCGCCAAGGCGCTGGGTGCGGAGGTGGGCGAGATCGGTGTGAAGGACGTGATTCTGCCCGGCGATGTGCGCGACCTGCTCAACAAGGTCGTCGAGGCCGAGCGCACCGCCAAGGCCAATCTCATCCGCCGCCAGGAGGAGACCGCGGCGACGCGCTCGCTCCTGAATACGGCGAAACTGATGGAGAACAACCCGCTTCTGCTCAGGCTCAAGGAACTGGAGGCGCTGGAGAAGCTCGTGGAGAAGGTGGGGCGCATCGACCTACACACGGGCGCAGGCGCGGGCGGGTTCGACGCGCTGTTGAGCAAGCTCTACAGCATCAGCGGCGAACTGGCACCGCCCAGGCCGGAGGGCGAAGGTTGAAAGCCAGGACCATTCGCGGAAGCCGCCCCGGGGGGCCATATTTGCAACGTCGCGGCTTCAGGCGGTCTCGGCCGTCCCGTTGCTCAGCTTGTCGCAATCGATCCCCGAGTGTTCATCGCGATGGCAACGAAGCTTCCAACCGCGAGCACGCGCGTCGGGTAGTCATAACCCGCCGTTGGAGGCATGCTGAAAAGTCGGCAGGTGTTCTTGACTTAGCCGCCGCTCAAGGTTCGGTTCTTTACAATCACCGCGCAATTTTCCGGCACTTCGTCATTGGCGTCCCCTTCCCCCACAACTTTGAACGGCGCCCAGTTGGTCGGGTGCGCTTCCTTCGTGTTGCCTTTGTCGATGAGCGCGAGCATGGAGCGGCGCAGGGCTTCGGCGCGGCCCGCCTTGCTATCGCGGGCCATTTCCTGCATCGCTCCGGTGATGGGTTTCACTCTGGTGTCGGAGTTGACCGACCAGTGCGACGCGAGAAGTGCGCGCGCCTGGCTGGAAAGCGCCTGTGCGCCGTTGACGTCACTGGCGGCGGTGTTGCAGGCGGGTAGGATCACCCAGTTCGCGCCGAGTTTAAGAGCTGCGATTTCGCTCACCGACGCCAAGTGCCCCTTGGTAGGCAGTAAACTGATAGTGCACACACGAAAACGCCGGTCTCCCCTCATAAAGCGCGAAAGCGGTCCGGATTTGCGTATCGCGCCACTCGTGCCTGCACCGGAAAGGGATCGTTACCGTGACAATGTCCGTCGTGCCTCACTTCGCCGGGCAACCCACCCGCACCGCCGGCGCGTTCTTCGCTGTCGGGTTGCCGTGTCTGGCGGCGTAGCGTTTTCTGCATACGGTTACCTTTGGCGGGATGCGGTCCCTCTCGAACAGATCATGCACCCGCTTCAGGTCGCGCCAGAATGCCGCCGCGGGATGCCAGCCGGCAAAAGCCGCCAGCCGCGCGTCCGTCATCCGGAACGGATAGACATGCACGCCGACCCGTTTCTGCCCATGGTCCAGCGCCGCGGTCACCAGCTGCCACAATTCGTCGATGACAGCATCGGTCATCGCATAGCACCCGATCGACGCACAGCCGCCATGCACCATCAGGTATGCGCCCGTCCGGCCAAAGGCCCGGTCGAATGCGTTGGGGTAACCGAGATTGAAGGCACGGTGGTAGCTGCTGTTGGGATTGAGTTGCCCTCCGGTGATCGTATAGACTCCTTCAGGCGACTGAAGATCCCCCTCGGTTTCCTTCGGCCCAAGTTGGCCCGACCAGGCGCAGATGGGATAGGTGGCGAACAGCGTGAACTTGGCGCTCCGCTTCATCCAGACTTCCAGTTGCGCGTCACCTTTGAAGACGCGCAGAAAGACTGGATCGCCGCGCTTGAAGCCCTTTTCCTTAAGGCGTGCATCGAGCCGGGTGAGGTCCGGGGTGCCGGGAAGCCGCTGCCCGAAATGAAAGCTGAGATGGCCGTTGGGCGAAAATCCTGGCGCGGCCACATCGATCATGGCGGTGGGCTGGCCGGTGCCCGCATCCCACAATCTGAGCGTCTTGTCCCAACTGCCCGAGAGGATCTGGCGGCCATCGCGCGAGAACGCCGCCGATGTGACAATGTCGGAATGAGCTTCGAACGTCTTGAGGACTTGCCCGGCCCCCGCATCCCAAAGCTTCAGGGTCTTGTCCCGGCCCGCGGAGAGCACTTGGCGGCCGTCTGGCGAGAAGGCGACCGACAGGATCTCGGTCGAATGTCCCGTGAAAGTCTGAAGCAAACGGCCTGTGTCTGCATCCCAAAGCCGTATCGTCTTGTCGCGGCTTCCCGAGACGATCTGTTTGCCATTGGGGGAGAATGCGGCCGAGGTTACCTCATCTGAGTGACCTTCAATGGTCTTGCGAACCTGCCCCGTGCTCACGTCCCACAGCCTGAGCGTCTTGTCCGCACTGGCTGAAAGCACCTGACTGCCATCCGGCGAAAACGCGGCCGCGGTGACCGCGCCGCTGTGCCCCTCAAACGTCTTCAGAAGCCGCCCGGCCGCTATATCCCACACTCTGACCGTGTTGTCCCTGGCCCCCGAGGCTACCAGACGGCCGTCCGGTGAAAACGAGACCGATAACACCTCAGCCGTGTGCCCTTCCAACACCGCAACGGGCCGCCCGGTCTGCCAATCCCACAGCCTGAGTTTCTTGTCGTCGCCACCTGCGACTATGAGATGGTCCTCGGGGGAAAATGCGACCGCGTTGACACTCTCCGCTTCCGCGTCGAACGTCCTCAGCTCGACTTTGTACATTTCAGGCAGCGTAGCAGAGTGCGTCCGTTAATCGCTCCAACAAGGCGGCTGGAATTTCCACAGTGTCCCGGCGGGACCGGGACGCGGATAAATTCGCTGCAGCCCAGAAGTGCCGCCGGACCAAAGCGATAGCATCGCTGAAGGACGGCTCGGCTTTTGCGTACCACACCGCGGTTCTGGGGCGAAGCCCGGCAGCCAATTCCGGGTCTGCGGCCCAGAGTGTGATGAGTGAGAACAGCCCGAACAACGCGGGCGTGGTCCTGGCGATGGCGAGGCTGGACCATTGGCGCTGGGTTTCGACGCCAACATGCCGCCGGCATTCCTGGAACGTTGTTTCCACAGACCAGCGTTGCACGAACCAGCCGAGAATATCCGACGGCTCCACATCGAGACCGGTGCACAGGAATGCCTGCGGTTCGCGCTTGCCGTCCGGGTCGCGGACCAGTACCCAGCGAATATGCGCTGGCGGCAAACCG
>JBNKIW010000109.1:0-5449 GCA_050290865.1 Rhodomicrobiaceae bacterium
AGCGGATTGTTACGGACGTATGAATACCGGTTATAGGTCTGCAGATTGTCGATGTTCTCCACCACCGGATCGGCAGAGAGGAACCGGCCGATCGCGGGCTCGTAGATCCGGCCATTCATGTGCACGAGGCCCACGGGATCGACCTGCTCGTGCCCGGTGAAGCCCCGCGTGGTGATGGAGGTGTCGAAATTGACGATGGCCGGCTCGCTCAACGGCGTCCAGTTGGTTTCGCGCCTTTTGCCGAAGGCATCGAAGCTCATCTGCTGCGCGAGGACGCCGCTGGCATCGGAGATGACATCCACCGAACCGAGGTGGTCCCGGTGCAGATAGTCGGTCCTGACGGTCTCACCGCCACCCGTGAGGGCGGTCCGGGTCATCACCGCAAAATCGCCGATATAGACCTTCTCATTGACCTCGCTGGAACTGGTTCGGCGCTCATAGGCGCGGTCGGCGACGTAGATTGTGGTGGCGGTGCCCTGGCTGAGCGTCTCATCCACGCGCTTAAAGCGCTTCCGGTCCGGCCCGTAGAAGAAGGAGACGGCGTTGTCGCCCTTGGTCAACAGGGTGGGCATGTCGAAGGCGGTGTATTGCACCCTCCGCCCGTCGCCGGAGACCATGTTGCCATTGGCATCATAGCAATAGCTGGCATTCTTGACGCCGGAGATCTGTGTCACCGCATGCGGGCCGGCGAAGCCTGACGAACAGGCGGCATCTGGCTGGCCGTAGCTGTAGGTGCCGACATCGGATTTGCTCAGGATATTGCCATTGACCGAATAGGTCAGCGTCACCGTCGTCGGCGTCTGGCCCGACTGGGCGGTATCGATCTGAACGAACCGGTTCAGATCGTCATAGGTGAAGTCCTCCGTTAGATCTTGCCGCTTGTCCTTCCGCTGCGTCAGATTGCCGAGGAAGTCCTTGGTGTAGGCCAGATCCTGGATGATGTTGGTGCCTTTGAGCGAATAGATGCCCGTGAGGGCGCCGTATCCCTGACCTCGCTGACCGCACCCTGAGCATCATAGACATTGGTCACCGCCAGACCGGATATCTATCTGGCGACCATCAGCAGGCGTTTTCGCCGACCTCCCCACTCTGCTTGGCCCAGGATGAAGGCCAGTCCTGCCTCGTTTGAAAAGAAATCGGCGGCCAGGATGTCGACGGGGGGAACGCTGATGCAGCCGTTCATCCCCCATCAAGAGACGTTCTTCCGCGAAGAAAAACGAGGAGCCGCTTTGGCCTGTCGCGATGCAAGGCGCACACGCTCTGAGCCTGAAATGCCGGAGATGGCCAATGGCAGCTATCACCACACATCGGCTATCCGTATGAGGTGAGTACGGGCTTCAGCGGGCAAAGAAGAGGGCGTCAAGGGCGCAACAAGATCGAGACGCATAGCTGCACTGAGCCGCCGCTGAAGCTAATCGATAGGGCTCACCACCGCCGCCATGTCGGGGATCGGCCGCATTCTGTAAGATGCGTTCGCGCACCGGACAATCCACACCGCTTCGTCCGGCTTCGAGCGCGCAGCGTCCCGCTCGGCGGTCACCGGTCTGTCACAAGGAAAGCCTTGCGTGCGTAACTGAGCAGCAAGCGACTCCGCTGGCGTCACCTCATCGGTTGCGCCCTTCTGCTGAGCGACGCTGGGGGTGGCGGCAAGTACGACGAGCGCTCCAAACACTGCGGATCCTGTCAATCGGAGGAGAGGGGCCATTCCTGATTCCTTTGGTGCAGTCGCGGGGTTGGTAAGAAATTGGCGGCGACGCCGTCCTTGACTTCTCAACTCAAGATAGAACCCAAAGACATGAACTGCAACTCATTGTAGCGCGGCGGCTGTAGCTTTGCCTCCATCTCAACCAATGCCTCTGCTCCGTAACCACTGCGCTCACTGCTGAATCGATGCTCCAGTAAGAGACGTTCGCTTGATGTTCAAATCGCGATCGCTTTACCGGCAATAAGCTGCCATTGGGTGAATCTGCGTGTGCGTGGCTCTTCGCTCGCTCCGACCGTTGGCCTAGCCAGATGTCGTCCCGGCGATATCGAAGCGCCGCCGACATGCGTGTACCCGGTTTTGCGCTTTGCAAATCGTTTTGATGTCCTTCCGTGGAAGGAAATTATGGCAATCGGCGCCGCTGATTCCGCACCGCTTCTCAGGCGGCGTCCCAAGGGTTGATCAGATCGATCCCGCAGTGCAGAAAATCGGCGATGTTACGGGTGGCAAGCTGAGCTTGATGCGCAAGCGCAATAGCGGCGATCTGCCCGTCGGCCAGCCCCATGGGTCGGCCCGCGCGGCGTCGGTCGGCCATCAGGTGACCATAGCCAATTGCGGCCTCAACACCAAAAGGAACGACCCGCCCGCGGAAGATCTCCTCGATCATGTGCCGCAAGGCGGCGCGGTATCCCTCCTTCCGCCGCCCGTCATCGAGCTTCTCGACGCCGAAATGTAATTCGGCCAGGGCAATAGCTGGAATGGCGAGCGTGTCGCCAGGTTGCGCATCGAGCCAACGCAGAACGGCAGGCTCGGGTGCCGCGCGCATCGTTTCCGACAACACGTTGGTGTCGAGCAGGATCATGAGCCAAGATCGATGGGTTCATGCGGAGTGCGGTCACGCTCATCGGCCAAGTCGATCCCGCCGAGCGGCGCGAAAAGCGCACGCAACTGACTGCCGACCGGCGCAACTGGCATCCGCTTTTCCGTCAGCGCATGTTCGATGATGTCGCGCGCTTCGGCTTCCATGCTTCGCCCATGGACGGCCGCGCGCTCGCGCAGCCTCTGTTTGAGGGCTTCATCGAGATTGCGGATCAAAAGCTGTGCCAAAGTGAGAAACTCTATCGTTGATATCAATGATATCAGCTCAGGGTCCGCGATGTCAAACTATCCACGGCCACCTGATCCTCACATTATCGGTTCGACAAAAAGGCGCCACACAACCGGCTGCACGCTTCCTGGCACTAACGCAAGATATGGATCGGAAAAAGTTGGACCAAGACCAGTGCACCGTACGATGACGACCCCGAGACGTCGCGCGGTACCACGCATCTTGCTTGCCCGGACATAGTGGTGCCCGGATTAATAATCAGCTTGATCGCTCAATTCTCCCCGGCGTTCTCCGCCCAATTCTCCAGCCAGATCGACTGCCGGGCCGTCATGTCCAGCATGCAGGCGGCGCGGACAGGTTGGGCCATCGTTCCCTTGAAGACGAGATGCGGCACCTCACATGAGGCGTCGCGATAGACGATCCAGGCGCGCTGCACCTTGCGGAACCCTTCCTCGGCTTCCCTGTCGTTGCCGGCTCTCGCCGCTGCCAGCGCCTTCTGATAGGCTGCATTGAGCCGCGCATCCCAGACCGCATACTCGCGGCTGTGGCATTCGACCATGGCCGCGGTGCTTTCATTGCCCGGCGCGGCAAGGCAGGCATTGGCGACGATCCCTGCGCAGCTTAGCGGATCGCGGACGGCCTCTTCCTGCACGGCCCTGAGCCGGGCGGCCGGGCTGGTGTCAACCGTCCCGGACGGTCCCTCAGGCACCCGCCCTGGCGCGTTCTTCTTCACTTGCGCCAGACACGCCTCCACCGCCGCGCGGTCGGCAGGCCGCCCCGTATCGGCGGCTTCAGCGCCGGACACGCCCCCCACAATCGCACACAACGCCCCCGCCACGAGCAGGAAAGACCGGAAAGCGAAGCTATCATCATGCTTTTTACCCCTGTCACGCATTGCAACCGCCGAATCCGCCGCACCATAACCCGCGCAGGTAAACACAAGGGCAGGAGCGCCAGGGGAGCGCAGAATATCGAGGTTCCAACTCACGGGGTTGTTCGAGCACACGTCGCGGCGAACGGCAAGCCGCCTGATGGTGGGAGGCAACTCTACGCCTCCCACTGATCGTCAGGAGCGCTTGGCATTTGGCGAGAAATTGCAAAATCGCTCGTAGCACAGAGCGCTGTCAACGGCGCACGGCGCGTCTTGGAGCGGCCACACGCTCAGTCTCCTGCGGTTCGCATAGGTTCGACGGTCTGCTCTATTGCGCCGAAGATCGAATGTCCATCGGCGTCGTTCATCTCAACGCGCACCGTGTCGCCGAACTTCAGGAGCGGAGTCTTCGGCCCGCCCTGCTGGAGGATTTCGGCCGCGCGCAATTCTCCGAGGCTTGAATAGCCCAGCCCGCCGTCGGCGATCGCCTTTCCCGGTCCGCCATCGGCATCCCGGCTGGACACCGGGCCCGAACCGATGATCGTGCCCGCTGCCAGGGGGCGGGTCTTCGCCGCATGGACGATCAGCGCGGGGAAATCGAAAGTCATATCGGTGCCCGCATTGGCCTTGCCGATGAGTTTGCCGTTCACCGCCACATTGAGCGGCAAATGCAGCTTGCCGTCGTGCCATGCTGCACCCAGTTCATCCGGCGTTACCGCCACCGGTGAGTGAGCGGAAGGCGGCCTGGACTGGAAAAAGCCGAAGCCGTTGGCAAAGTCGCCGGAAATCAGGGCGCGAAAGGCGAGGGTGTTGGCCAGCATGACGAGGCAGATGGCCGCAGCGGCTTCCTCGCGGCCCGCCCCGATCGGCACGTCCCCGACGACAACTGCCACCTCGCCCTCGATATCGATACCGTAGTCCTCAGCTGCCGCGACGATGGGCGCACGCGGATCGAGGAATGCGCCCGAGCAGCCCTGATATATCATAGGCTCGGTCAGCAGAGTTTCCGGCAGCGACACCTTGTGCGCCTTCCGCACCACCTCTACGTGGTTCACAAAGGCCGCCCCTCCCACTCGCTGATAAGCGCGTGGCAACGGCGAATGCGCATCATGCTCACGGAAACGTTCGGCCGGCACGGCGCCAACTTCGAGGCCGTAAGCAAGATCGGCAAGGCGCGGCGCGACATGGAGCCAGTCGTCCAGTGCGTCCTGCAAAGTGGACGCTATCGGGCGCGCTGATATGTAGCGCGTGACATCGCGGCTGACGACGACAAGCTTTCCGTCACGAGTGCGGTCCTTGAGAGAGGCGAGCTTCATTATACGGTCCGTTTTGCTGAGGGCTGTTGTGGTCGGGCCCCCTTATCACACCGCTGATGAAATTGCTCAAACAAACCGAGCCAACTCTGGTTTCAACAGACCGTCGGAGTAATACGAGAAGACTGCCAAATCGACAGCAGTGGCTCGCCGACGGACAGCCAAAGGCGGGCGAAGTCCTGATCAGGGTTCGTGCAAAGTCCGTCTGCGCGGCGGGCTGGCACCTTCGCAGTTTCGCGGTTCCCGCGGGCTTCGACTTGATCACCCGGCTTTTTTTCGGCATTTGGCGGCCGAGATGGTTCGTACTGGGAATTGAGCTAGCCGGGGAGGTTGAACCCATCGGCAAGTCGGTCACGAAATTCAAGTATGGGGACTAGGCCGAAGTTTTCACTTGGCGGTTACTTCAACCCACTGATATCGTTTGATTTTTCAAAATACGGATCACTCGGCGCTGG
>JBNKIW010000110.1:0-5446 GCA_050290865.1 Rhodomicrobiaceae bacterium
CGTTTCGTTAACAAAACCTTTTCGCCAAACGGGAGCGGCAAAATTGAGTCTCGCAGAAATGAGGGGATTCCTGAGGCTTGCCGCACGTGCTTACAGGATTTATTATCGGTTAAGCGTACTAGCAACTTATTGATTCTAGTGCAGCGTTATCTGAAACAAGTTCGCATGAGCACGTATGGTGAATGATGTGCGAACTTGCTTCGGGCTGTACTAGCCCGGATATCTCACCAGACGTTACCCAATGATGCTCAGTACTGCGACGCTCCGCCTACGGTGTTTTGTGGGCACCCTACAGACGACCCCACCCGTCACCGCAAATGGCGGCTTGGGCAGGTTCGGCGATGTATCCTCTGTTGTTGGCGTTGGGGTGGCGGGTCCGGCGGTCTCAGGCCGCCAAGTTTCGCAGGCGGCAATGGGCGAGAGCGAACACGTCTTTTCTCGGAAAGACCGAAGCTATGGCGACTTTGATGCGCCTCACGCTTACCGTCACCAGCGCGCCGATCTCGAGCAGTTTCAGGCGGATGGTTCCGGGCGAGGCGTTCTCAAGCTCGGTATGCCGCAAGCCTAAGCGGCGCATCGCCGTCATCAGGACGTACGCAAACGATGCAAACCACAGCCGCAACTGATTGGCACGCATTGCTGAATGTTCAGCATGAAGCTTCACAAATGGGTCGCCGCCGAAGTGCGGTCAGCCATCAGGTCGAGTTGACATTCCTTGATGCGGTTTTCCATGTCGCCGCGAGCGCAGTAGAAGTCCTCGTAAAGGCCGCGGGCGTCGTAAGTCGTCATGCCTTTTGAGGCGACGATGAAGCGTGGGTTGGCTTTGTCGCCGGTCCACTCGGCCTTGGCCACAACACGGCGCTCACCGGACCACGTGTCGCGTGTGCGATAGCGCAATTCCTTGAAAACACGGGCTGAATTGCTCGCGGGTTGTTCCGGCTGAGCCTTCATCTGAGCCTCGGCCATCGCCCGCGCCTGCTGCAATTCCTCCTTGATCATTCCATCGAGCCGGGAATTCCCGGGCAGGCCGATGACGTATTCCACCCGGTTCTCCTCACACCACGTCAACAGATCATCACGACAAAAACCGCTGTCCGCGCGAACGATGATTTTCACCTTGGGCCACCGCGCCCGAATGGCGGTTACGATCCGCGCGATCTCCTCCTTGGCACCCGCTGCTCCGTCGACATCGGCGCTCCGCAACTTCGCCGCGAGAAGATCACGACCGGCAAATATGTAAAGCGGAATATAACAGTAGCAGTCGTAATAGCCATGAAAGAAGCTCCCTTCCTGATTGCCGTGGATGGGATCATCGGTTCCGTCAGGATCGAGAACGATGAGTTTTGGAGGTTTCTTGTGGGCATCGAGATAAAACTCAACGAACAACGCTTCAAGCTTGTCCGGTTCATGATCGATCTTGTGATAGCGGTGCTTCGCCACCGTTGGCGTGGATGCGGCGTTGGCCGAGGCTGAATGCGTCGCCGTGCCATCCGATGCGGCTTCCTGCCTAACGGCCGGCACAGAGCGGGAGGCCGCGGATTTGGCCGCGATCGCTTCACGCAACTTCTCCCTGCGGCTTTTCCTCCGCCTCCTTGGAGAGCCTGGGACATGCTCCAGCCGGTTGAGCGTCGATCTGCCCGCCAGCGGCGCCACATTGCGCGGCCGCATCTCCAATGTGCTTGAGTGCAGCGCCAGTACGGGATCATGGCGCAAATCGTCATGGTCGTTCAGGTCTTCGTAGCCCAAAGCAATGCCGTGGATGCGCTGCGCCACCATGGTCTTGATGGTGTGATCGACGCGCGTCTGATCGCGGGTGTCGGTGAAGCAGCCCGCAACCCGCTCGCTCATGCGGCGACGATGAGTGCGATTCCGGAGGTGAGCCGCAGCGCTACGAACAGCGCTGGGACAGTGGCGGATAGCACGATCTTGGTGATGCGTGCGAACGCGGACAGACGCAGCACGTTGGCGACTTCGGCGAGCGTCGGCTCGATGCCGCGGATGGCGTCGCGGGTGATGATCATCACCGGCCAGTTGGTCGCGAAGGCGACAATCGCATTGCGGGACCATCCCGAAGCTGGCCACGCGAATAACATCGAATTCGACAGCTCACACAAGAACCTGCATATGACGCTGATTGCCGGGTGCCGGTCCGGGCGGCTGCTGGAGATATCCAGCATTCTTTACGATCAGGCATTCCGCTACCGGCAAATCATGATGCACACGGTGCGCTGGGCCGATGATTTCTACGCCGAGCACGAGGCGCTCGTAGATAAGGTGCTGGATAGAGATGCGGAGGCTGCGTGTGCGCACCTGGAGCGTCATCTGAGAACGACCCTGGCCGTTGTTTACCCCGGCGAGGCGTGAAAGGATTCATTTCGGTGAGGCAGCGAAGGATCGCGGCCCTCAGCACCGGCATTCCCAAGGCTCCTGCGGTGATCGAGTGCGACCGATGCCGCGCAAGAGAAATCCAGAAGCGCCGTGCGGTCGCATAGCTCCATATACCAGACGCTGACGGCAGTCCGCAATTGCGGCAGTTGATCATTGATGAGCAGTCGCTCAGGCCAGCGTGCGCTGCAACTTTCGAGCTACACCCTGCCGCGGCTCCCTGCGCACATACGCTGCTCTCGTTGAGATAGACCGAAGGTGACCATGGGGGCTTGTGGGACAGAGTGTCTCCTGGAAGGGGGAAGCAAGAGTAGAGAGCAAGCCCAGATAGGCAGTGGTGTCCAGTGGCAAAATGTGCTGCCTCCCCCCTGAAATCGCCGCTCCGGCCGCAATCTCCAAGAATCTTGACGGCCGTAAAGGAAGCAACGACGGGCGATCAGCTCTTCTTGCACGGGTTCTGCATTCCCAACCCGAGCAAGGAGAACGCATCACATGTTTTGCAACCAGTGCGAACAGACCGAACGGAGCGGAACTGAGTCCGGCTGCGTAACGACCAGAGGAGATTGCGGCAAGGATACCGCGACGTCCGACCTGCAAGACCTACTCATTCACGCCATCAAGGGCGTCGCCCAGTACAACCGCCGCGCCCGCGATCTCGGTGCGCCGGTTGACGCCGCCAGCCGCTTCATCCTCACGGGGTTGTTCACAACGCTGACAAATGTGAACTTCGACACCGGCCGCTTTGTTGAGATGCTGGTGGAAGCCGCAAGGCTGCGCGATGAGGCGGAGGCTGCGTATGAGGCGGCGGCAGCGGCAGCCGGCATGAGGCCGGAAATGCTTCGCGGCCCGGCAGTCTGGCAACCGGCAGCTGAGCTTGACGGCTTGCTCGCCCAGGCCGAACGCGTTGGCATCAACGCCGGCCTCGAAACCGCGGGCGCTGACGTCATTGGCCTGCGCGCATTGATCCTTTTTGGGCTCAAAGGCGTCTGTGCGTATGCCTATCACGCTCAGGTGCTGGGCCAGGAAAGCGCCAATGTACATGCGGGCATTGAGAAAGCGCTGGATTTCCTCGCGGATGATCCTGCGGACATCGGCGCCCTGCTGGACGAGGCACTCGAACTCGGCCGCCTCAATCTCAAAGTCATGGAAATGCTGGACGCTGCCAATACCGGCGCATTCGGCGCTCAGCAGCCGGTCAGCGTCCGCGTAACTCCAGTCAGAGGCAAGGCCATCCTCGTATCCGGCCATGACCTCGCCGACCTCCACGCCTTGCTCGAACAGACGAAGGATACAGGCATAAACGTATACACCCACGGCGAGATGCTGCCCGCCCATGCCTATCCCAAGCTCAAAGCCTTTCCGCATCTGGCCGGCAATTACGGCGGCGCCTGGCAGGACCAGAGGATCGATTTCGCCGCGTTCCCTGGCCCTATCCTGATGACGTCCAATTGCATCATCAAGCCGCACTCACAGTACCGGGAACGCATTTTTACCGCCGGTCCGGTGGGCTGGCCAGGAGTGGCGCATGTAGAAAAGCACGATTTCTCCGCCGTCATCAAGGCCGCCAGGGCGTTGCCCGGCTTCCCCGGCGACGAGCCGGAACAGCGCATCACCATCGGCTTCGGCCGGGATGCCGTGCTTGGCGTCACGGACAAGGTCATTGATGCGGTGAAATCCGGCGCCATCCGCCATTTCTTCCTCATCGGCGGCTGCGACGGTGCGGCGGCTGAGCGCAGCTATTACACAGATTTCGCCAGCCAGACGCCCAAAGATACGGTGGTGCTCACGCTCGGTTGTGCCAAATACCGCTTCAATAAGCTGGATTTCGGCGACATCGGCGGCATCCCGCGTCTCCTTGACATCGGCCAGTGCAACGACGCCTATTCGGCCATCCAGATAACCTCAGCGCTGGCCGGCGCCTTCAGCTGCGGCGTCAATGACCTGCCGCTATCAATGAACATCTCCTGGTTTGAGCAGAAGGCTGTGGCGGTGCTGCTGACGCTGCTGGCGCTGGATATCAAGAACATTCGCCTCGGTCCGACGCTGCCGGCCTTCTTTACGCCCAATCTCATCCAGGTGCTGGCGGGCCGCTACGGTATCCAGACCATCGGCGAGCCCGGAGCAGATATCGAGGCCGCGTTGCATCAGGCCAAATGATCCCGCCACGCCACCGGAAAGTGCTTGCTTCCCGGCTTCGCGGCGGATCCAGAGGACCGGCAGTGCGTCCCGCCCGAACCGGCCGTCTACAGACCGTATTCGCGCAGTTTGCGACTGGAGGTCACGGTAATCTTGCGCCCATCAACGCGGATTAGCCCCACACGCATCAGCTCTGTGAACACGCGCGACAGCGTTTCTGGCGCAAGATTGAGCCGCGAGGCGATCACATGTTTCGACACCGGCAGAACGATCTCAGCCGGCGCCTCATCGCCGGATTCCGGGCACTGCCGCAGCAGATATCCGATCACACGCTGAACGCTCGCCCCGAGTGAGTACGCTTTGACATCCCGCACGAATGAATGCAGCCGCATCGACAGGCCGGCCAGCATCCGGCGCGCGAACAAGACATCCTCTGCCAGCATGGCATCGATCCGCTCGCGCGGCACATGAAGGACCAGACTCTCGGCGAGCGCCTCCGCCATCACCGGAAAAGGCCGGCCGATAAACATCACCGCCTCGCCGAAACTCTGGCCCTGGCCAATGATTTCCATAATTTTCTCCTCGCCCTGGGCCGATTGCAGTGCCAGTTTGATCTGGCCAAAGGCGACGATATACATCCCCGTCACCCGATCGCCTTTGAGAAACAGCACTTCGCCTTTCCCGAGGCGGCGGGGCGCGATGTCCGGCAGCAGTTGCGCCATCTGCCCGCTGTCCAGCGCCTGGAACAGCGGTAATTGCGCGGCGATGTGCGCGATATTGTAGGACATGCGTTTCATCATCCTGGCGCTAGTGGCCTGAGCCACTCAAATTGCGGGTAGAGGTGCTTGAGCTTGATACGGGCATCGGCGGTTGTGAAGCGCCAGTTGGCCTTGGTGTGTTTGGCGTTGCGTTCCTCCTCCCACGC
>JBNKIW010000111.1:0-5361 GCA_050290865.1 Rhodomicrobiaceae bacterium
TTCTTCGAGCGCATCGCGAGCGACAGCGACTGACCGAAACCAGCGGGTCCCGAAGCGATATCGGGGCCCACCTCTCCTCTCCTCCCTCCCATCACCGCCGCCGCGCGACAGCCGGCGGCGGTGCCGTCCGTTTGGGACAGGGGACGGGCCGCGCCCCGTCTGCCGTTATCCCCGCGCGCCGCCAACATAGGCCGCAGTCAAATGATGCTCCGGCGTCTCGAACAACTGGCGGCAGTGGCCGAACTCGATGAGCGTACCGGTCCGCTCGCGCACCCAGAAAAAAGCGGCATAGTTGGCGATACGCCGCGCCTGGGCGAGATTGTGGGTGACGACAGCAATCGTGTAGCGCCCCCTGAGGCTGGCGATGAGATCCTCGACGATGGCCGAGGACAGTGGGTCGAGCGCGCTGCACGGTTCGTCCATGAGCAGAACCGATGGCTCCAGCGCCAGAGCCCGCGCGATGCACAGCCGCTGCTGTTGGCCACCGGACAATGCGAGCGCAGGCGTCCCCAGCCGGTCCTTCACCTCGGCCCACAATCCGACCGCGGCAAGCGCCTGCTCCACCCTGTCCGCCAGTTCGGTGCGGTTTCGGAG
This sequence comes from Rhodomicrobiaceae bacterium, assembly GCA_050290865.1. Classification (GTDB taxonomy): domain Bacteria; phylum Pseudomonadota; class Alphaproteobacteria; order Rhizobiales; family Rhodomicrobiaceae; genus JARRLC01. The sequence goes on from JBNKIW010000111.1 coordinate 595, forward strand.
GCCGTGTTCGCGAAGTGGCATCTCGATATTGCGGCGAATGGAGAGCGGGAACGGGTTGGGGCGCTGGAAGACCATGCCGACGGTCTTGCGCAGACGCGCCACGTCAATGGCGGCGTCATGAATATCCTCGCCGCCGATGCGGATGTTGCCACCGACTTCGCAGCCCGGGATGACGTCGGTCAGACGATTGAGCGCTGACAGGAAGCTGGTCTTGCCGCAGCCCGACGGACCGATAAGCGCGGTGATGCAGCCGCGATAAATGTCGAGGCTGACGTCCTCCAGCGCGCGCTTGCCACCATAGCTGAGCCACAGCTTCACGATCTCGATCATGGGTTCGGGAACGCAACAGGCGCGACCGGACTGCACCGCGCCAATGGTGTAGGGAGTGTCAGTCATGCGGCGCGAAGCCTCCCGCTGAGCAGCTTGTCCGCCAGCCAGTGGGCGGCACTGTTGACGATGATGAGCAGGGCGATCAGCACCAGTGCCGCTGCATAGGCGTTGGGCTCGCCTCCCGTGACGTTCATGGTGAGATCGTAGATATGGACCGAAAGTGCGCGGCCCGAATCGAACAACGACGAGGGCGCCCGGTCGACATAGCCGCTGGTGAAGATCAGCGCCGCCGTTTCGGCAAGGGCGCGGCCGATGCCGAGCATCAGGCCCGCGGCGACGGCGGGCGCGGCAACGGGCAGCAGGATCTGGCGGAGCGCCGTCCAGCGCGACAGCCCTAGCGCGGCGGCGCCCAGGCGCCATTCGCGGGGAACTGCGCTCAGTCCCGCCTCGACGGTACGGATGAAGATGGGGAGCACCATACAGGCAAGCGTCAGACCGCCGGAAAGGATCGAGAAGCCGAGGCCCAGCCACACGCAGAAGAAGGCGTTGCCGAACAGCCCGAACACGATAGAAGGGACTCCGGCGAGAACATCGAGGCTCAATCCGATGGAGCGGGCGAGCGGGCTCTTGCCGGGTGAGAATTCCGAGAGGAGGATGGCCGTTCCCAGTCCGAGCGGAGCGGCTGCGGCGATCGCCACCCCCAGGATGAGCAGGGTGGACGCCACAATTGGCCCGATGCCGCCGCTGCGTCCAGCATTTGCGGGCGCTGTTGTAAGAAACGCCCAGGACAGTTGTCCCGCTCCGCGCCATGCAATATCGGCGATGAACCACGCGAACACTCCGGCCACGAACAGCGCTGCGGCCCAGACGGCGAGTGTCAGCGCGATATCACGCGCCGCTGTTCCTGCGGTCGGCGCGTCCCGGGTCTCAGACATGCCGGCCCACCCGTTGCACGCGCATCGCAAGGACGGCAAGCACCAGCACGAGCCCCGTCATCATCAGGCCCGAGACGAACAATGCCGCGCGGTGTTCGCCGGTGGCATAGGCCATTTCGAGGCCGATATTTGCAGTCAGTGTGCGCACCGGATCGAACAGGCCGGAAGGCATCTGCACGACATTGCCGGCGACCATCAACACGGCCATGGTCTCACCGAGCGCGCGAGCCGCTGCCAGCAATATCCCCGCGATGATGCCGCCGCGCGCGGCAGGGAGCATCACACCGCTGACCGTGACACCACGCGACATGGCCAGAGCGGCCGCCCCCACCCAGTAGGATTGTGGCACGGCTTCCAGGGCGGCATCGGCGGTCAGCGCCACCGTCGGCAGGATCATGAATGCCAGAACCAGAATGGCGGCGAGCAGACTCGCGCCTGGCGGCTCGATTGCTGCAAGCAGGGGCACGATCACCGTCAGCCCCCAGAAACCAAGAACGACCGAGGGAATGCCCGAGAGAATGACCAGGATCCAGCGATACGGGCGCGCGATGAAGGCTGGCGCATAGAAGCGGCCGAACAGGGCCGACCCCACGCCGAGCGGTGCCGCCAGCGCTATTGCGCCGGCACCGATCGCCAGTGACGCACAGAGCATCGGGGCAAGGCCATAGAGCCCTTCGGCCGGGTGCCAGCCATCACCGAGAACAAAAGGCAGGCCGCCCCTATGCCGCAGGATCGGCCCAGACTCCCAAAGGAGAAACACGACGATCAGCACGAGGATGCACGCGGTGACTGCCCCGACGGTGGCCAGTATCGCGAATAGCCGCGTGTCACTCCGCTGGGGGGACGAAGAATTGCGCATCAATAAGATCATGGACGGCTTTCGAGCGGGCAAAGTCGATGAATTGACGGGCAAGTCCAGACGGTTCACCCTTGGCTACGAGGTTGAGGGGCCGAGCCAGCGGGAAGGTGCCGTTGCCCACATTCGCCACCGTTGCCGCGATGCCGCCCAACGGCAATGGCTTGATGGGCGTGCCCTGGCTCGTCTCAAACTCGGCTGAGCCGATTGACACATAGCCGATGGCGCCGGGGTTCCCAGCCACCGTCTTGATGCCCTGCTGGTTGTCGCCGATGACGATGTGGGCCTTGATCTCGCTGTTCTTGATGTGGAAATAGCCGAGAAACAGCTCCAGCGTGGATCGCCCCTCGGCCTTGTTGACCACCGTGATGCGCCCAGGTTTACCCCCCACTTCCCGCCAATCGGTGATTTCGCCCGTATAAATGGCCGTGATTTGGGCGTCCGTGAGCGTCCGCACGGGGTTGTCGCGATGCACGATGATGGCGATGCCGTCCCGTGCGATGGTGGCGGGGGTCAGGTCGGACTCGGTCGCGCTCAGGCTCCGCGAGGCCATACCGATGTCCGCGAGCCCGCTCCGCGCATCGTTGACGCCGCGCGAAGAGCCGCCCGTCTGCACATCGACACGCACACCTGGGTTGAGCGCCTCGAAACGCTTGCCTATTTCCGCCGCGAGCGGGGCGATGGTACTGGAGCCAGTGAGCACCAGCTTCCTGCTGTCAGCGGTCGACGCGGCGGGGACCAGCAACAACGCCAGCACCGCCGCGATGGCACACGCATCCCACAAGCGATTACGCACCGTCATTTGCCCCTTCATCCGCAATAAGCTCCCCTGCCGTCACCTTGATCGCCCCACCGCCGATCACGCAGAGACCGGCCTTTTTGGGGCGCTCTCTGGAGGGGGGCTGCCGGCTTGATGGCGCCGGTGATGGGGGAATGCCGCATGATACGTCCAGCGTCTGTTGCGATTGGCGACACGGAGAACTTCGGAGGAGTGGAGCCATGGGTTACGCCGATCACACCCAAGTGAGCGCCACCGCTTCGTATCTCACATTCTCGCGAGACATATGGACCGTGCGGTCCACATAGGTTACTTTAACGTCATCGATGACGTTTCGCAGGCAGCCATGAACAGACCTCCCGAATTCGACAGGCAGAAAGCGCTGGACGCCGCAGTCGAGACGATCTGGAAGAACGGCTACAACGCCGCTTCCCTCTCTGATCTGACCGAAGCCATGGGGCTGAGCAAGTCGTCCTTCTACAACAGCTTCGGCAACAAGCAGCAGGTGCTGCTCGACGCCATCGACGCCTACACCGATTCCCAGGCGCGGGCGATGGCACGGCTGTTTGCGGCAAAGGGCTTTCGCGGCGGTCTGGAGGCCTTGTTTGAGACGATCATCGATAAGAATAACGGCGGCAGGGGCTGCCTGCTGGTCAACTGTGCCAGCGAGGTCGCGCTGCATGACGCCCGCGCGGCCGCCCATGTGCGCGAGGGTTTCAGCGAAATGGCGGGCATGTTCGCGGCCGAGGCGCGGCGTGCGATCGCTGCCGGCGAACTCGCCCCGGCGACCGATCCGGAGACGTTGGCTACCAGCGTCATCGCCTTCATTGCCGGCCTGCGCGTGCTGGCCAAGACCGGCATGGACCGAAGTGCGATGCGCGCGGCCGTGCGGCAGACTCTGGACAGCCTGCTTGGCGGGTAATCCGCCGCCGGAAGACAAGGGACGAACCGTGATCAGACACGCATCGCGGCATTCTTCTGAAAATATGGACCATATGGTCCATTACTGCCGATCCCAACCCTGGAGGACACAATGAGCGAGATCGCAAGACTGACCCTACCCCCCAAAACCGCAGAGACCGCCGAACCACGCGCTGCCGAGGCGCTCGAAGGCGCGGCCAGATCGCTCGGCTTCATCCCCAACATGTACGCCAACATGGCCAATGCGCCGGAACTGCTGGAGTCCTACCTCGCGGGCTACAAGCTGTTTCGCGGTGAAGCCGGCTTTACTCCCGCCGAGCAGGAGGTTGTTTTCCTCACCATCAGCCGGGTGAATGACTGCTCATACTGCATGGCCGCGCACAGCATGATTGCCGAGAAGGTATCGAAGGTGCCCGCGTCCGATCTCGACGCCGTGCGGCGCGGAGCGGTGCTGCCGGACCCGAAGCTTCAGGCCCTGGCCCGGTTTACCGGTCTCATGGTGGAGAGCCGCGGCCGCCCAACCCCCGCCGATGTCAGCGCGTTTCTGGCTGCCGGGTATACGGAACGGCATGTGCTCGGCGTGATCCTCGCGATGTCCGTGAAGACGATCAGCAACTCTGTCAATCACGTCTTCCACACCGAGCTCGACCCGGCTTTTGCCGGCCATAGCTGGGCCGAGGCACAGGCGGCCTGACGGCGAAGGGAAGTGGCGGTCGCCTTCAAACTTGCGCAGACGTACCCCCTTGTTGCGCACGGCGGCACGCCGGGAGCGGAGAGCCCTCCTCCGCTCCCCTTTTTTCGGCCGGCTGCGTCGCGAGGGGGCGGAGAAAACGGCCATCTGCGCGCAAGCTTTCATCGCCCGCGCGCAGACCTAGTACCAGGAGTCATAAATCGCTAAGACGGCGTCCTTTCACGCGGCGCTGGTGAACTTCGGATTTGGTCCACAC
>JBNKIW010000112.1:0-5337 GCA_050290865.1 Rhodomicrobiaceae bacterium
GAGTGATGAAAGAGGCCAAGTCGCGCCACCGGTCCTGATCAGGCGCGTGCAGCCAGCGCTCTCGCTCAGTGACCTGCACATTCCGGGGAAGTGACCAATTGTTCCCAGCGCGGTGACCACCTAACGGTGGTGGTAGCGTCGACGGCTGCGGAGCGAGCAAGAAGCGACAAGTCGATCACTCGACGTTTTCAGCCAAGGGCAGCTGGTGTGATGAAAGCGATCAAGTTTTGGAGGCGAAGTGGACGTCGGCTTTTGGAGCGCTGCCGTCAGCGACGTGGTGACACCCGCCTTTCAGCTGCGTCAACACTGTCGATGTAACGTCCAGGGGCAACGACCGCCACGCCTAAGCGGGGCTCGCCTCGCTCGGCTGCGGCAATCCGATGGTGCTGGCCGCTCGCATCCATTGGCAACGCCGGACCAGTAAACTCAGTAGCAAGGTGGCAGGAGGCATTTGGTGGGAAGGAGTTCGCTTGCGGCGTCAGCAAGCAGAAATAGAACAACCAAACCCACGAAAATCCAGAACAAATACTCCAGGCCGCGTAATTGCTGCTCCCGTGTGGGAACAGGTGACATTATACCATATTGGCGAGGTTCCAGCGTACCGCAGTCGTGTTCGCTCAAAACGTGAGAACAGAAGGCGCGCACCCACATAGGAATACGGTCTTCAAACATGTAAGGTACGAAGAAGCGTTCAATCGTTTCTTCTGCGGCGGAATCGCCGAACCATCGGTGATAGGCAATTTCAAAGACGCGAAATTCGCCGATGTTGAGGATCGACGCGGTGCGTAATACCCGCCAAACATCGTCGGGTATGCTGTTCTCATCGAAATACCGACGATCTCCCGAACGGTTCGGGTACAACATGGTTGCCTCGTGAGACTACGCCTTGCGCCAACGTGCAGCTGCAATCCGCGGATCGTTCGGACAAGAGACTATGCTCGTTTCGACGCGAAATCGTTGAACTGGTTGAGTAATGAACTCAATGAGCCGTAACGATCACTCCCACCCTAAGCTCTCTTGGGAGGCCACTCACCGCGGGTCGGCGCCGAACCTAATAACGCTGAGCCAATCACGGTGGCCTGTGCGCTTTTCTTGCCAAAAACTGTGGGCAATAATCGGTATTTTACACCAAAATATCGGAAGCGGCCAGCGGGGCTTCCGTGCCGGACTTCAGGGTCGATTCACCGCATAGCGTTCCTGCAGACCATTGGCCACGCCATTCGGCTTCCTCTACCATCCATCCATTCAGTGCGCCGGTGTTCGATCTATCATGGTTTGGCCGGACGAAATGAATTTGCGCAGCTGGACATGATCGTGATCAGAAACGAGAAACTCTCTTGCTTTTAAGCGCTTATCGCCGTCCTGCTAGAACAACCACCTCAAATGACTCGCCTATGAGGCGAAGCCGGGCGGAGTTTTCTCCGCCCATGGGCGGGCGGCTTCGAACTCGCCCGCCAGGGAGAAGAGCGTTTCCTCATCGCCGAACCGGCCAATGAAATGCATGCCCACCGGCAACCCATCTTTTGTCCAGTGAAGCGGCACCGACATGGCGGGCTGGCCAGTGACGTTGAAGACCGGCGTCCACGGGGTGAAGGAAAAGGTTGCCTCTGAAAGCGGCTTTACAAGGCCGAGTGCCTTCAGCACCCACCCCGCATCGAACCGGTTCAGAACACGGATGAAGGCCATCTCGGCGGGCTTTGGCAGAAGCGCGCCGATCTTCACCGGCGGACTGGCGAGGACCGGCGTCAGCGCCACGTCGTAGTCTTCGAAGAAGGCGGCGATCGGCCGGACGGCAGATTGCAAATAGCGCTTGGCTTCAGCCAGTTCCGCGGCGCTGAAGGCTCTGCCGAGCAGGCCGAGGCCAAAACTGGAAGCGTCGAAATCGCTTGCCCGCATCTTCACGCCGGCGGATTTCGCCGCCTCCTCGATGTCCGCGCGCAACTCGGCGCAAACGATGGTGAGAAACGCCATGGCGAAGCACTCTCGCTCGATGACGGGCGCCGCTTCCACGACTTCGTGACCCAGATCCGCAAGCAGTCTCACCGTCGCGTCAAAGCCCTCCAGAACCTCCGGATCAATGCTATCGCCGAGCATTGGCGCGGCACTTGCGGCGATCCGCAGCCGCTCGGGCGCGCGTCTCGCGGCATCGAGCCAGGCCCCGGCGTAATACGGCGCGCAATAGGGCGCACCGATATCGGCACCATGGGTGGCATCCAGCATTGCGGCGCTGTCTCGGACCGAGCGCGTCAGCACATGCTCGACGGCGAGCCCCTGCCAGACCTCTCCCGTACGCGGCCCGGTGGGAGTGCGCCCGCGCGTGGGTTTCATGCCGAAAAGCCCGCAGGCTGACGCTGGAATGCGGATCGAGCCGCCGCCATCGCCGCCGGAGGCAAGCGGCGTCATGCGCGCAGCAACCGCCGCCGCCGAGCCGCCGCTGGAACCGCCCGGCGTGCGGCTTGCGTCCCACGGATTCCGCGTCGGGCCGAAGGCTTCCGGCTCGGTATAGGGGGTGAGTCCGAATTCCGGCGTGTTGGTCTTGCCGATGATGTTGAGCCCGGCGGCCTTCCAGCGCTTGACCATCTCGCTGTCGGTTTTCGCGGGAATGGACTTGAGAAGCCGGTTGCCCGCCGAAGTCGGCACGCCCTCAACCGTGGCCATAATGTCCTTCACGAGAAATGGCACGCCCGCGAAAGGCCCGGTCTGTGGTTCGGCGGCGCGGCGCAAGGCCATGTCGAAGAGCGGGGTTATGACGGCGTTGAGCGCAGGATTGTGGCTTTCGACGAGATGGATGGCGGTTTCGGCAAGTTCCCTCGCACTGACCTCGCCGGATTTCACCAACTCGGCGAGAGCAAGTCCGTCGCGGGCAACATAGTCCTCTATCGAAATCATCGCGGTCCTCTGCTATCCGTTGAGCCGCATGAAGTGGCCCTCCTGTGTGCCAATATTCAGGCCAGAACAAAACGATACTTGCGGGTACTCCCCAGTCCGCATCGACTTCTCCCCACCCTGAACGCATTCTCCGGCACGTCGGGATCATGGCGGGCATGCGACGGTTCGTGCTCGCGCAACAAGAAATGCCGACAACCACGTCGGTACCGACAGAGCCTCAAACTCAACATCAGATTTGATTCTCTGGCAGGCCGCCAAAGCAAGGGCTGCGCCAACTGACGAGCGACGGTGATGGACGAGAACGGCCATCTCTCAGACACCGGATGTGGATAAGTCCCCGTTTCGCAAATGGCCATCAGAACGCCAAGAAACGTCAGCGCAAAAATGTTAAGGACTCAGAGTAACTGTCTGCACCTGAGGGCTAAAAGCACGAGACAGGAAAGGGAGGCCGGTGAAATGACGTGGGAAAATTCTGCTGCCATATCCGCAATCGAAACGAGCTTCGCTGCGGAGCCTTCGCAGCCAGCGTCTGCGGAAGTACCATTGAGCGGGGCGGGTTCTGTGCGCAGCGGCGGACGGCGCATGTCGATGAGCGCTCCCGTCACCGCCGCCGAGGGGGAGCGGGCTTCGGAAACGGATAGACGCGGGGCGCTGAAAACTTTGCTCGACCGCGCGCCCACTCCTGTCGCGAGCCAGGGGACCGGTCCTGCACCGTCACTGGTGGCGATATTCGGTCCGCCCGCCGACGCGACGGAGACGGCGCAGGACGACGATCATCCCACCATCCGCTCTGGTCCGGAAGCGATTCCGGCAGGTGTAAGCCTGGTCTCACTCCTGGCCGAGGCCGCGGCGTCGGAGAACGAAACATAAGGAAGCGAGGGCATGGTGATGAGGCGCCTTCCGGCCCGGATAAGCAGATGAGCCGCGCGGCTCACAAGGTCTTCCAAAGGCATCGGAGTGGCATCGGCTGAGCAGCGCCAAGGGGAATGGCGCGCCCGAGCCGCAACCTTTCTGGGCAGCCATCTTCGAATGACTGATATCAGGGGTAAAGTGATCGCTACTTGAACACGAGGCGAGCGGCAGAAATTGGAGCACCGCCGCATCGGCGGATGCGCAAGTAGCGCAAGCTCGCGATCGCCTATCGAGACGAAAAAGGCGCGCGAACTGAGCGCGTCATCTGACCCGTGGCGCCGGGCTTCTTTGCAGCTATGCGTGTTCTTGCCGCCTCGTACGAACTGCGTCGAGACTTCCGGCACTTCCGTACCGATCGCACACGGCCTGTTTTTACGCCGAAGCGCTGCCACAACTTGCGTTCTCGGTCCGACGATTAGTGTTTACGCCGCCGTCCCCGCCGCAATGCGGGCAGCCCGCGGGATGGCAGGCACGGCACCAGACCTTGCCGCAGGCCGGACACGGCGCCAGCCCTTCGGGCTCGACGAGGTGCAGTTTCTCGTCGCAGACGAGGCGGGTCACATGTCCGGCATTGGCAAGGCGCCATGCCGGACCGTGGTCGCGGAAGATATCCGCAACCTCCAACACCAGGCGCGACATCGCCGCTGCCGCATCAAGCCGGTGAGGTGCACCACCTCGCCCGCGCGCAAGCCACAGCCATAGGCCAGCGTAAGCAGGACGCGGGTCTGCAGGTTCGGCGCCATGGTCAAGAGGCGCTTCACCTCGTCCGGGCTCAGCACGCGCGGCAGCCGTTCCGGTTCTTTGAGGTGGTAAATCTCCGCGGCCAGATCCAGGCGCCGGAGCGTGACGCGAAACAGGAACTTCACGCCGGTCATGATCCGGTTGCGATTGCCGATGCTGATGCCGCTCTCGACGAGGTGTACCTGGAAGAGGCGGATGTCCTCGGCGGTGGCAGTGTTGGGCGAACGTCCGAGTTAGGCGGCAAATCTACGGCAAGCGGCAACGTGATTGCGCAGCGTGTCGCGGCCCAGCCCCCTGTACCCCACTCTGGATCTGACCCTTTTCGTCGACGCAGACGACGAGCGCGTTCTGCGGCGGGTTCATGTAGAGGCCGACGATGTCGCGCACCTTCTCAACGAACTGCGGATCGGTCGAGAGCTTGAACGTTTCCGTGCGATGGGGTTGCAGCGAGAACGCGCGCCAGATGCGGTGCACCGACGACGTCGATACGCCCGACGCTCTCGCCATGCCGCGCGTGCTCCAATGGGTTGCGTCCTTCGGCTTCTCCTCAAGCGTCCTGGTGACGATCTCCTCGATGCGGTCGTCGCCGATCTTGCGCGGCGCGCCGCAGCGCGGCTCGTCGTCAAGTCCATCAAGGCGATGCTTGGCGAAGCGCTCACGCCACGTTCGCACGGTCTGGCGCGTCACCCCCACTGCGCCCGCGATCTCGCAGTTGTTAAGGCCGTCGGCCGCACGCAACACAATCCCGGCGCGCTGCGCCTCGCCGCGGGTAACCTTGCGTCGCCTGACCAAGCG
>JBNKIW010000113.1:0-5322 GCA_050290865.1 Rhodomicrobiaceae bacterium
GGGGGGGGAGATCATCTTCCTATCGGAACGATAGTGGCAAATGCTCTCTGTCCGCCAGAACATGCAACTCTTCGCTGTGGGGTTGTCAATTATTAACGCCCATCCCGCGGTGTTCGGTAAAACACGTGAGATATTGACGCGCGATTGCGCAAATTGGCAAGAACACAGCCATACGCCTTGATTATTGCCGTTTTTTAGTTGCATCCGATTTCGGTAATAATAAGAGGTGGAAATGGCGGATTTCCCGCCGGAAGGGGGAAGCAAGCATGGCTGAACTCCGTACAAGTGGGGGGAGCGGGGTGTGGAGACCGAGAGGACGCTGTGAGGCAGAAAGAATGGGCGCGCTCGGCGTGAAGCACGGCGGCGAGGGCGTAACGTCAGGCGTTCTCCTCAGCCCGCCAATCTGCCGCCGATCGCATCCGCCCTGGCCTTGGCGCCCATGAGGCTGCTGTGACGAGCCCAGATGGCACCCAGGGCGAGGCTTCTGGTGCGCGCATCCCTATAGCGGCAGTTCGTGAACGTCTGGGCGATGGTGCGCATCGCTGCGGCGTCCACCGAACTGTCGCCCTGCAGTTCGCTGCATACCTCAGTGGGCAGACTGATGATGATCCAGACGACCCCCATCTCGACTATACCAGAATCGATACGAAGGCCGGGTTCGCTAACACAGTCAGGATGAAAAACCTAAGAAGCGCGAACCTCAGTGAGGCAGACCTTAGCGAGGCGGAACTCAGTGGGGCCTATCTGAGGGAAGTGAACCTCAATGGGGCGAATCTCAGCGGAGCGATACTCATCAAGGCGGAACTCGAGGCAGCGAACCTTAGCTCGACGGACCTTCTCTGGGCAGACCTTAGCGGGACCAATCTCTACCGAACAGATCTCTCAAACGCTGACCTCGTCGGTGTGCGAGGTCTTGAAGTAGACAGCAACCGCATCCTTCATGCGCGCTTCTCGCCGCGTGCCAATGACAAGTGGTCGATCCTACGGCGCACCTATACCGGCCCGAATATGGTGCTGAACCTCCTCTTCACGCTGCTGTTCTTCGCGCCGCTTGTCGTGAAAGGCGGCGGATTCGCGATCCTCAATGAGGCACAACAGCGGGTAATTGAGAGCGCCAATCGGATTGAAGGCTATAAGCTGTCTATCGCCTGCAACGAGCCGCAAGGCGCAATCTCCGGCACTGTCCACGGGGTAAAGGTAAGTGTGCCCTGCCGGGCGGAACCGATGTGGCGGCTTCTGCTCGGTTTCGGCGGGCCATATGGCATCATCATGCCCATATTGACCGGCCTTCTCATCGCTTACCAGATCACACGATATCTCCTCACACGCCAGATCTCGCTGATGCGCGATGCGGAGGAACGGTCTGGTGTCTCACCGCCGAAGGACGGTCTATTGGCATACCCCCGCCTGTATCGCATCCACCAGGTGCTGAGCATCATCTTCTGGATCGCGGCTGCGGCGTTCGTCATTCGCGCGTATGAATTCCTGTTCCTCAGCGACGTAATCTACATGGGCGCCGGCCGCTGAGCAGAATTGCCGCTACCGAGGTCTGTACGGGTTTGGCGGTTGCCCGCCCGAACAGTTGACGCGCGCTGCAGTTTAGAACAAAATCAGAACATGACACGCGAAACCGACGCCGAGGCCCTGCGATTCGACATCACGTTTGGGTTGAGCAAATGCCGATACAAACCGCCGCGCACGCATGACGCCAGCCAGCTGGACGCCTATTACCGGAATGTCGCTGCGTCGGTCATTGAACAGCTGCGGCTGAGCGGTTGGGAGTTCACCAGGAAGTCGTGTGACCCTTACGGGCACCCAACCCCACCCAAGGTGAGAACCGGCTCCACTCGGTAACATTCCGCGTTCCACCGGGCTGCAGGAAACTTGCGGCCGTGAACTGGCGCAATTGCTGGACCTTCCCGAACCCGATCACACCAAAGAGGGGAAACGCTTCCGTCGCAGGTTTCTGAGCCTGGCGTTCGAAGCCTTCCGCCGGGAGGACATCACGCGCGCCAAGCTGGAGGAACTGTCCGAGATGCTCGGCACACCGGCGCAAAGCATGCTCGACATATTAGAAGGCCTCGGACGTGACAAACCGACCGGCGTGGAGGTCCCCGAATAGCGAGGGGGCTACCTATACGCTCCGCAGCGAGGGCGGAGCGAGCCTGCGAGGCGCGGGATGGAAGATTATCGGCGCGGTCAATCCGGCCGATCGTGGATGGAACCGGGCGGGCCGTCCACGCGAGTGGCAACCGATCTACGGGCAGCAAAAGTTCAGGTGGGAGAAGCACGTCGATGGCGGTGCGGATCATCAACGCTGACGTCTTCGACGGCCTAGCGGCGCTGCCGGACGAAAGCGTGCACTGCGCCGTCACCAGCCCGCCATTTTGGATGCTGCGTGACTACGGCACGGGCACCTGGCAGGGCGGCGATCCGGACTGCGACCACATCGCCAGCACCATCCGTACTGGCGCCGGCCTCGCTGCGCTTGGCGAGCACTATCGCGGTGGCGGCCATAAGGCTGGAGAGGAGAAGCCCATCCAGTTCCGGGATGTGTGCGGGAAGTGCGGGGCGCAGCGGGAAGACCGGCAGATCGGCCTGGAGGCGACCCCGGAACAATACGTCGCGGCGCTGGTGATGGTGTTTCGCGAAGTACGCCGCGTCCTTCGCAAAGACGGCACGCTGTGGCTCAATCTCGGCGACAGTTACGCCTCCTCGGGCGGCGCAGGCTGGCAGGGCAAGAACGGCCAGCGCGCCGATCGCCGCTTCACCGCCCCGAATTTCAAAGGCAACTCGGCGGCGGCCGCCCGCATCAAACCCAAGGATCTGATCGGCACCCCGTGGCTGGTTGCCTTTGCGCTGCGCGCCGACGGCTGGTGGCTGCGGCAGGAGATCATTTGGTCGAAACCCAATCCGATACCGGAGTCAATCCGTGACCGCTGCACCAAGGCCCATGAACACCTCTTCTTGCTGGCCAAGAGTGGCCGCCCAACGATCTGGCGTGCTCGCGACACCGGCGAATGGTCCGGAAAGCCTGACCGTAGCGAACGGGCGCCAGCCCCCGGCAGGCCAGGCGAGACGGTGGCTCGCTGGCGGGCGCATGACTATTACTTCGATGCCGATGCGATCCGTGAGGGGCGGGCTGGTGACGAAAACGCCAACGGCTTTCGCGGCGGATCGTATGTCGATGGCGAAGCCGGTCCACGCGCCGTAACCGGCAACAATCGCGTCAAGATCCCAGGCGGCTGGGATCGCGGCGAAGGCGCGCACGGCACAATCCACCGCAGCGGGCGCACATCGGCAGAATACCAGACGGCCACCGTCCGGACTGGAGGGAACAAGCGGTCCGTGTGGACCATCGCGACGCAGCCCTTCCCCGACGCGCATTTTGCCACCTTCCCGGAGGCCCTCGCCGAGACCTGCATCCAGGCCGGATGCCCCAAAGGCGGCGTCGTACTGGACCCATTCGGCGGTGCGGGAACTACGGGGCTGGTCGCGGACCGGCTCGGCCGCGACGCGGTGCTGATCGAACTCAACCCCGCCTACGCACAGATGGCGCACGAGCGCATCGTCCGGCCACTACCGCTTCTTGGTGCCCTGGTGAACATCGAAACATTGCGTGATGGGGCTTGAGGATGAAGCCAAAAGACCCGCTTTAAACACCGCACATCATGTTGCGTCTTCATCTTTTTATTGTACGCTATATATGGTGTTTGCCACTCAAAATCCCGACTACGCAGACAGGATTCCAGCGTCAAAAATACATGACCTAAGGTCAAAAAAATGTGGAACGATTGTTCCCATGCTAGGCGCGAATCAAAAGGTGTAGTACGACGCTACACAAATAACTGCGGAACAAAACAGTCACAGAGGCGTTGGCAGATACACCTAGTGTTGTGACACATTCATTCGATTGCCACCAAACCGTTCGAACTCGTGGGCTTTTCTGGATGACGAAGGACTTGCCGAGAAGGATGGTGTGAACGAGGCAAAACACTAGGGCACCTACGGAGGTGGTTCATGTGCCTCCGTATGCGACGCGGCGGAGAGCCTAGGCCCCCCGCCGGTCGGGTATTCGAGTGCCTATTTGGGGACGCGGGTTGACTTGATTTGGAGCATCACCACAACCCGCGTTTTCCAAACGTCAAGGCAGGCGAATACCATGAGCGATGATATCGTCATAGTATGCCTTTCCTCTTATTGTCGAGGCGTACTCGACAGGCGGCAGGGTATGCTGTGCCTCGGGTGATTCGCTACTGCAACTAAGACCTCTTTTGCGAACTGTCCCCAGAGAAATTTCGCGGCGCGGAATATAAAGAACGCCTATCGAAGAGCGCGTTGAACTGTTCGGTCACTGCATTGTCAAATTGCTGCAAGAACACGGCTTCGAAGCGGATAGGTTGATACACATGCCAGGTCCACACCGCCTGCCGGTATTCCCTGACTTGGTGCTGTGGCGCGCGCAAACTGCCTTTGAGTTGGTGCGTGAAGCCTCGCGGATAAGGATTGCCGCAGCGATTCTGGTCCTCGTCGCGAGAGATCGCAGCAGTACCAAAACGACGGCGATATGCTATGCACGGCACAGCCCCATCGTTTCCTGAATTGAACCTTTTTCCCGTCACCTCAAAGCCGAGTTGCGCTCGCGCGTTGGTTTCCAGCGCACATCGACCGGATCGAGGAGTGGGAGCGCATTGTCGCACGGGTCTCTAAGCGCGGCTCCGCGACATTCTTCGCGGCCTGCGACGCTCCGGCGAGGCGCCTGCTTGTGGACAAGCTTTCCGGGTTTCTGTGTCGGCTTCGCTCCACAGAAACCCTTATTTCGTTTTTCGCTGAATGATGAACGCATTTGGCCATGCACTTTCCGGAAACCAGCGGTGCAGCGGCAGGCAAATTCACCTGAGGAGGAAGGACGGGCGGGAGGGGACAATGACGGACGACCTCGAAGGACGCGCGGTGTTTGCAGAGAATTTGCGCGCGGCTCGCAAGGCACGCGGCCTCAGCCAAAGCGAGGTAGCGGGAGCCTCCGGCGTTGAACAGCACCAGGTTAGCGCCATCGAAGGGCGCCGAGCCAACTTTACCCTCGACACCGCAGTGAAGCTTGCTGCAGGACTGAACATGCCGCTGTGGCTGTTGCTCAAGCCGGAGGGCGAGGCTGCAGGCTGCGAACCCGGCCGGTGCTAGAGAAACGGCCGACGCGGAGCCATCAAAGCGCAGCGAGCCGCGTAGGATAGCTCTTCGAAACGCTGCCTGTCGATTGCAAAGACCGCGGGCCTTTGCATGCCGCATCAATCACGTCCCTGTGATCATGGCTCAAAAAAAGGG
>JBNKIW010000114.1:0-5287 GCA_050290865.1 Rhodomicrobiaceae bacterium
GAATTCGACGTAATAGGCGAGCATGCACAGGAACACGTGCGCCCGGACACGGGTCCCGAGCCAGTGATGGATCGGGCGGATCTGCAGGTCGACGCCTTTCATTGTACGGAAGGCGCGTTCCACCTGCGCCAGACTTTTGTAGGCGCTGACCGTATCCTCGGCGGAAAGCCGATCCTCCGGCACGCTGGTGCGGATCACGTAGATCCCATCAAGCATGGCCTCGGTGGCAATCCCCTCGCCGTTGCGGCGGAACGAGAAATGGCCATCGCGGATGTCGAGCACGAAATGCTTGGCCATCTTGTGTTTGTCGATCACGGCGCCGGCTTTCAACCCTATAACTGCCGCGGTGTGTTTCTTCGGCGCCCGACGGACAGTCTGGGTGATGCGCTTCAGGTCGCGCTCGGTGGCTTCCAGAAGCGCGTTGCGCTTGCGGGCGCGTTCGTCCGCCAGCAGCGGATTGCGGCAAGCAATCAGCCTTTCGCCGGGGAAATGCTCCGGAGCGCTGATTTCGGCCAGATCGCGCTCGTCAAACAGCGAGAGCTGCAACGGGCCGCTGGCGAGTTCGCGGATTTGCGGCGCCCTCAGGCAGGAAATCCAATCGAGACCGGCCGGCTTCAAATCTTCAGTGATGCGCGCACTCGTGATCATGCCCCGGTCGCCAACGAGCACGACCGAAGCGAGCTTGAAGCGCGTCTTCAACTTCTTCACCTGAGCGGTCATGGTCTTGGGATCGCTCGTATTGCCATCGAACACCTCGATAGCGACCGGCGTTCCGTCGGCCGCGCACAAAAGTCCGTAGACGATTTGCGGACGATCCGGGCGGTGATCGCGCGAATAGCCCTGCTGCGCCAGCTCGCAGCAGCGCCCTTCGAGATAGCTCGACGACACGTCGTAAAGCACCAGCGTGCCGCCTTTAAGGTGCCTCTTCGCCAGCGCGGTCTCGATGCGCGGCTGTTGGGCGAGGAGCCAGTCGAGTGCGGCGTATACCTCGCGTTCGCTGACGTTCTCCAGACCGCACGCCCTGGCCAGGCTCGAGTTTGCCGTCTCGGGATCGAGCGCGCGCCAGAAGGCGAGCTTCGAGCCAGGCGCGATCACCCGGTTGACGATCAAGGCCCGCACGATGGCGGCGGAGCGCTGATCATCTTCGCTGCGCGCTTTGAGGAGGGTGTCGAGACCGCACTTTCGCATCGTACCGAGCACCGCGGCGACAGCCCCGTGCGGCAGCGCCCGGCGGATTTCGAACGTGTCCTTGAGGGGCGTCGCAATTTCGGCCCCTTTCAGCAGCTGGCCGATCGCCGTGATCATCGGCTCAGGGAGTTTCGAGATATTGGCGAGCGTGCGTTTCCTGACCGTCCTCCCCTCGCGAAAGCTCTCGCGAATGAGGATGGCCGGCGGCGAAGTTCGATTTGGCACCCGTTCGATGAACATACCCGCCAGCATGCGCTGATTCGCGAGGAGGTGCAAGTAAATTACATGGACACATTTATGGCGCCCAAACCACACAAGATCGGCGCCCCGTAAGGCGCTCTAAGTAACGCCAAGTGAAAACTTCGGCCTAGTACAGCCCGCAACAAGTTCGCACCCCATTTACTGCACACGCTCAAGCGAGCTTGCTGCGGATAACGCTGCACTAGCTCCGCTTTGGAAGCAAAAGTCTCTGTGAATGTGTCAACTTTTACACGGCGAGTTTTAACTGCTGGAGCCACACGGCCAGGGCGGTTTCGATTTTGTCGAAGGCGCGCTTGAGCAGACCATCGATGGCGTGATGATCGGGGAGAGCGCAAGCGAGACCTGGGCGCAACAGCCGGTTGTAGACGCGGGTCAAGAAGATCGCGGCACGGACGCCTGCTGTTGTGATCTGATACCGGAAGCTCTTGGGTTTTCTCTCGATAATGCCGTGAAGGCGCAAGCGGCGAAGCTGATAGGTCACGGCCCCTTGGGAGATGTCTCCGGGATTTTTGCCGGACAGAGCGGCGAGGTGTTGGCGCAGATCGGCGGCGCGGAAGCCGTCGGGCTGGAGGCGGAAGAAAATGATTGCCTGCCAGATGAACTGGGTGCGCAGATCAGCGAAGCGTAAGCCCGAGGCACGCTGACCATTTTGCTCGACGGGACCGTTGATTTTTTGAAAGCTGTCCTCTGCGAGAATACAGGGAGCGATGCTTGCTGATCGCGACCAGACAAGCGTCGCTCGTGGCTGAGCCGTTCGACTTCCAGAAGGCGACGGTTAGCTGTGAAGCCAACCTCCCGCAGCTTGGGCAGATTGTGCAGACGCTTGCCGATGCCGAAATCCCGGGTGTTGTTGATGGTGGTCTCGGTCCGCAAGGCGCGTCCTTCCTTGTGGTACTGCTTGATCCGCGAGTTCTTGTAATGGACGTTGAGCGTTGGTTTGACGCCCTCGGTAACGATGCGAGTGCGGAAACGTCCAGGTGTCCGGCGGGTGATGCGGCGCCCGAAGATGAGCTGCACCTCTTCGGGACGGCCGAAGTCGAGGTTTTCGCGGATGACCTGTTCGAAGAAGATGCGGCCATGGACCGGCCGGTCGAGAACCTGGGTCGTTGAGAATTCGGCCTGCAGGATCGAGAGATCGTAGCGATATCCGGCTTGGCGATCGGCGCCGGTGAAGGGATGAGGCAGCAGGCGCAGCCATTTGCGCAAAAGCCCGTCGATCTTCTCGGGTGAGAGTTCATCGCAGATTTGCTGCAACCGTTCGGGATCGGCGCAGCTCAAGATGCCGTTGTCCAGCGCCTCGAACGGAATGCCTTCCAGGGCCAGCTGCCGCTTGGCGTATTCGTGACCATTGATGCAAAGCTTGGCGTTATACGGAAAATAGGTGCAGAATTTGAGGAAGAATGGTCCGAAATCGCGATCAACGGCATAGATGTAGTAGTGGTTCACCATCGCTGTCGATCGCACGATCCAGACATAGGTCTTACCCGTTTTGGCGTTATGGCGCTTCTCAGTGCGGTAAACCGATGCCTTCTCCTGAGCCTTGCCGAAGAAAACAACGCCCTCGGTGGCACTGAACTTTCGCAGCCGTTCCTTCATCACGTCATCCTTGCGCTGTCCTTTCTGGAAGGCGATGACCGGAACCCCGTTCTGCGCCGCGAACCGCTCCAGACCTGCGACAAAGCTCCGGCTCATCGGCGCCATCAAGGCCGGCGAGGCCACACGCTGCTGGCGATGACCACGGAAGAACCACACCACCCCCTGCTCGTATTGCAGCTTCGGGATGTAGGCGTGCAGATACATCCGGTCGATCCCCTCGACCGTCAGCCTCACATGGTTATCGAGAATGTCGGCAACAGATTGTGATAGCATGGGCAAGGCTCCGGCCCCGGTCTTGCCCAGTATGGCGCATTCACCGCCTGGCGGTGCAAACGAGATCAGCCCCGCTGTATCTCTCCTTATGTACCGGTGACCGGAGCCACCTCAACACGTCTCGTCGGTCAGAGGCGAAGCCTCGCTAGTTACTTGTCGACATCCATGCGGCATAGTACATGCCTACATAAATCAGCGCAATACTCGATTTTCCTTGCGCAATCAGGCGTTTACTGCGAAATCGAGCCGGAAGTTCGGCTTAAGTGAAAACTTCGGTTCAAGAGCGCGATTTCGAAATGCATGCCATCCGGGCGTCCGCTGAAATGGCCGCCCCAAAAGAAACCGTTGTTGGCGGCCAGCGCCGCCAGTTCGCGCACGGAACCGCGGCGTCCCACAAGCGCTGGCCTAGCACCCAGCGGATTCCTCGCAGCGTTGATGTCGAAGGCGCTGCCAAAGGCGTGATTACTGAGAATCTTCCTGCTGCCGCGGATGAAGCGCGGCACATAGGCCCCGTCGAAAGAACAGACGCGATCGAGCAACCCGGCGGCTTCCCAGGCCTGCCAAAGAGCCTGGAGTTGCCCGGCGGCGAGGCGGTGAAAGCGCATGCCGGCTGGGGCTCTCTGGCCAAGCGCCCGTCGGAGTTGCGGGATCGGGACCATGACGATGTGGTCTCGTTCCCAGTTTCCGAGCACGCGGATATGCTCGCGATTGCCGCGTTGCGGATCGGCAGCATACCTGAAAGCACCGAAAACCGCTTGCCGCGCGGCGGTGCCGGTAAGGGGGTGAAAGCTGGGGCGCGTGGGGAAATCCGAGCCGGTAATTCCTACCCCGGGCTCCTCGATCAACTCGAACCCGAGTTGCATCGCTTTCCTGAATGTGCGGCGGCCCGCGATGCCGTCCACGGTCAAATTGCAACGGCTCTGAAATGCACGTGTGGCAGCGCCCGTTTTGGGGCCGAACACGCCGTCAAGGCCGCATGGGTCGAACCCTCGGCCGAGCAGGAAGGCCTGCCAGGCGTAGACAAGGTCCCCCCTGGAACCGCACCGCAGCGCGCGTAGCACGGCGGGCTGATTGTCCTGGGAGGGGGAGATGTCCGGGACGGGAGCGGGGTTGGTTGCGATCAACGCGGGACCAGCACTGCTTACGGCCACCTCGCCGTATTCGGCGTTCAAAGCATGAGCGACGACGCCTTCTTGCTGCGCGGGCGCGGTGATCGCCGCCGGTTCCGGATCATGCGCAGTGCAGGGGAAAGTCAGCGCCGCATCCCGAGCTTTGTTCCAGCGATTGACAAGACCCTTCCAGAACCGGCTGGCCTCGTGGCGATGGGCAACGTCGCGCTCATACTGCTCGCGGGCAATACGCAGCGCATTCAACAGCGCTGGCGCGTCCTGCTCCTTCACGGCGATGGCGGAACGGGTGATGGGGCCGACAATGCCATCATCGGCAACGCTCAGCGCCCGTTGCAGAATGCGTGCGGCACCTTTGGGGCCACGGTTGAACGCACAGTCCCGCAGATAACATTCTAGGGCCGGGACGGGCGTCCAGTCCGCGACGACATCCGTATATGCTGCAATGAATTCATGCGCCCGCTTCTCAGCTTCGTCATAGCGGCCCGCATCGATAAGATCGGCGAGGAGCCGGGCTTCCGCCGGGTGGTACCGCTCGTTGATGCCCGCAACCTCGAATGCACCGCCGCCATCACCGCGAGGTAACTTATAGACCTTGAGCCGCCTCTGCTTGTCACGGCGCGCTTCGAAATCGAGGATAAAGCCCGCCATTCTCAGACGTTCTTGAGGCGTCGCCATCGCCGGATTCCCTATGTGGAAGAGCTGTACGGGGATATTTGCCGGGTTTACCTGTTCCTGGCCGCCGCGGATCTGGACGGCGCCTTCTTCGGCCGTTTCGTTGGCTCGATGCGGTATCGGCGTGGCTCAACCGCCGTCCGCCCTTTGATGGCTTCGGGCCGGCT
>JBNKIW010000115.1:0-5197 GCA_050290865.1 Rhodomicrobiaceae bacterium
CTTGTGGTGGATAACGGCGCGTCCGACGAGCTGGCTGTTTCCGGGGAACAATCCCGTCAACCCGATCAGCACGCGCCAGCTCAACCGCGCCCTGCATACCGCCACGGAGCTGGCAGGCCTGGACAAGAAGATCAACCTGCATACGCTGCGACATTCGTTCGCCACGCACTTGCTGCCGCTGGAGACGCAGGCAGCGAACGGCAGAAGCTGATGGTATCGCGACTACTTGCCGTTCCGAGCATCAAATGCAGGTGAGCTTGTTTTATCCAATCACACTCAGGGTCAAAAGCAACTCAATCCGGTGGTAAAGTGCCAGCCTGCACGTGACCATTGCACCCCACACACAACACAGGAGGTTAAGTCCAACGACATGGTGCGAGACCTCATTACTCCCGCGGCATTGGCAGGTATTCGCCGCGTTGCCGCGCCACCAGCCAGTCGCGCCAGGCTGGGGATTGATACGGCCATTTGGGCCGCCACCTCGTCGGATCCTTTTTTGCCTCCAACCCTGCGCCGGTGATGCACCAAATCGGCGGCGCGGCGGGCAAAAAATAGTGCTTGCGCTGCGCTTGCGTGAGGCAGCGCGGTACGCGGTGTTTGGCGATCTGGACAAGGTTGTCAGTGGAGTGCTCCACTCGCCAAATATAGGCGCTGTGGCCTGAGGCGGTCACAATCCGATAATATCCGGCGCTGGTATCCAGGCTGAACGCCGCCGCGGTGACCTCGCCCTCATGGTTAAGCCTAGCAAGCTCCTTACCCGTTGCTGTGTCCCACACTCGCGCGGTCTTGTCGGAAGAGGCGGTGACGATGCGGGCACCGTCCGGGCTGAATGCCGCTGCCCAGACCATGTCGTCATGACGAAGCTTGGCGAGTTCCTCACCCGTCACCGTGTCCCATACCCGCGCGGTTTTGTCCTCCGAAGCGGTGACGATGCGGGCGTCGTCCGGGCAGAATGAAGCCGCAAAGACCTTGTCATCATGGCCAAGCCTAGCGAATTCTATGCCTGTCGCTGCGTCCCATACCCGCGCGTTTTTGTCCTCTGAAGCGGTGACGATGCGGGTGCCGTCCGTGCTGAATGAAGCCGCAAAGACCTTATCATAATGGCCAAACCTAGCGAGTACCTTACCCGTCGCCGCGTCCCATACCCGCGCGGTTTTGTCCCCTGAAGCAGTGACGATGCGGGCGCCGTCCGGGCTGAATGCCGCTGCCCAGACCATGTCGTTATGACGAAGCCTAGCGAGTTCCTCACCCGTCGCCGCGTCCCATACCCGCGCGTTTTTGTCCTCTGAGCCGGTGACGATGCGGGCGCCGTCCGGGTTGAATGCCGCTGTTAAGACCTTGTCCCCATGGCCAAGCCTAGCGAGTTCCTTCCCCGTTGCCGCGTCCCACACCCGCGCAGTCTTGTCAGAAGAAGTGGTGACAATGCGGGTGCCGTCTGGGCTGAACGCCACCGCCCAGACCGTGGCATCATGCTGGAACCAGGCTGGTGCTTTACCAGTAGCCACGTCCCACACTCGCGCGGTCTTGTCGTTCGAGGCGGTGACGATGCGCGACCCGTCGGGGCTGAACGCCGCCGTTCGGACAGAGCCGTCATGCTCGACCCGCGCCAGTTCCTTCCCCGTCGCCGCGTCCCAGACCCGCGCGGTCTTGTCATCAGAGGCGGTGACAATACGGGTGCCGTCCGGATTGAATGCCACCGCACTGATCCTTCCGTTCTCCTTGAGACGGGCTAACTCCCTGCCCGTAGTCACATCCCCCACCAATACCGTCGCGCCACGCGCATTGGCGAAAAGCGACATTACTCTGCGAAGACGGGATACTAACCCACCACCGACCCGTGCACGATATGGGCTTTCCTCGCTATTGTCCCCAGCGTCCCCCACAGAGTATTGATGTCCGTCAGAGGCAATAACGATGCGCTTCCCGTCCGGGCTGAACCTCACCAAAACACTCTCGAAGCTATTTTTGTCTTGGATGAAATGAGACAACTCTTTTCCCGTGGCCGTGTCCCACACCCGTACAGTATTATCTTCGCCCTCGGTGACAATCCGCTGCTTGTCCGAGCTAAATGCTGAGGAAGATGCTCCGCCCTTGAGGGAGAAGCGGGTCAGCTCTTTTCCTGTGGGCACGTCCCAGGCCCGCACTTCAATTTTGCTATGGCTTGCCACCTTGCAGCTGTCACGTGAAGCTGCAATTTCTTGGTCTTCAAGGCGTAAAACCTCTTGCTTAATTTGCTGAAAATCGAAGTGGAGGCCCGTCATGTCACCGGACGCAGTTATGATATGCGTTCCGTCCAGGTTGAACACCGCCGATCTCACAGTGTCTTTATGAATAAGCCGGGCCAATTCTTTGCCAGTGGCTGCGTCCCACACAAGTGCTGTTTTGTCGAACGCAATGACGATGCGCAATCCATCTGGACTGAACGCCGCCGCAGTGATTTGTCCGTCATGATCTAGCCTGGCGAGTTCCCCGCCCGTGGCCACATCCCACACCCGCACGGTGCCGTTGCTTGTGGCGGTGATGATGCGCAATCCATCTGGACTGAACGCCGCCGCAGCGATTTGTCCGTCATGATCTAGCCTGGCGAGTTCCTTGCCCGTCGCCGCATCCCACACCCGCACGGTGCCGTTGTTTGTGGCGGTGACGATGCGTGACCCGTCCGGGCTGAACGATGCCGTATGGACCGGCCCGCCGTGGCCAAACACGAGTCGCTCCGTTAATTCGCGGTTTGCGCGGTCAAGCTGTAACTCAGCCTCGGCAACATATGGACGCGCAACATTGACAACCGGGTCTGGCAGTGCTTCCAAGGCAAGCAGAAGAGTGTTTCCGTTCCGGCCGAAGTCAAACTCGGCGTTGGCCACATTAGCGAGGAGGCCAGACTCTGTAATTTGCGTTTCACGGCGCAGTTTTTCGGTGAACTGCTGCTGCTGCCACGCCCAGAAGGCGGCACCTGCGGTCACTAATACCAGCAGCACCGCCACCATCAGACCAACCATCCGTCGCCGCGCCGTTGTCGCCAATTCTCTTGCCGCTGACTCTGCCGCCTGCCGTTGGTGCTCGCGCTCAGCTTCGACGTTCTCCGCTATGCGGCAACTCGCCAGATAGCCCCGCTCTCCCGCCGTCAGGATGCGTGCTAGATCCTCGCGCGCCGCCACCCGCTCGGCCTCCTCCAGCCGCCCACCACGATGCGCCAGCCACGCCTCGCCCTTGGCGTTCACCTCCCATTCGCTCGCCGCCCGCTTCACGCCTTCGAGCGTCGTCAGCGCGCCGAGTTCCTCCTCCAGCCAGCCCTTCAGCACACCCCATTGCCTGAGCAGCGCCTCGTGGCTCGGCTCGATGGTCGTCTCGCCCGTTTCGCGGTCGATGTCGGTGGCGAGGAGATGCGCGTCGACCAGATGACCGATCAGCGGGCGCGCTTCTTCGGGGATTTCGGAGGCCCGCGCCACGCGGCGGCGCGGCGAGCCGGTGTCAGGGTCGATGCCCGCCAGCCAGGGGATCAGTCCGCGCCGCAACAGCGCCAGCAGCGCTTGGCGCTCGCGCGGTAGGGCCGGATCGGCGGCGGCAGCCTTGAGCGTGCGCTCCACCGCCTCCTCAATCGAGCCCTTCACCCGGCCGAGAGCGCTGTAATCGGCCAGCGTCAGCGCGCCATCGCCGCCATGTTCGACATGAAGCCGCTCCAGCGTGAAGGCGAGCAGGGGTAGTGCATCTTTGCCGCCGCCGCTTTCGACATCGGCAAGGAGGGCGGCGGTGAGCGCGGGCTCGATCTTCAGGGCGTGGGAGCCGTCGACAAGGCGCCGCGCCGGGCCTTCGATAATCTCGCTATAGGCGCCCTTAGCCATATGCGGCAGGCTGAAAGTGTGCTGTGGCACGGTCTCGAACACCGTCGCCGTCTGGAGCTGCTCGTAGGAATCCGAGCGAATGGTGATGACGCCCATGCAGGACGGCGCCGCCTGGGTGAGTGTGTCGCGGAGGAGCGCGAGGAAGGCCTGCGCCTCGGTCGCGCCCTCGGAGCGGAACAGTTCCTCGCCCTGGTCGATGGAGAAGACAAGCGTGGGCGGTGCTTCCGGCTTGTCGCCGAGGGCGGGTGGAGTCGCCAGGCACTGGAGTTCGGCGAGGAGCGGCAAGAGGCCATCCAAGCCTTGCTCGACGGCCGCACGGATGCTCGCCCGCGCCTGTGGCGCCCCTTGCGCGCGGAAGGCATCCTCTAAGCAGCGGACGAGGCCAGTGTCGCCGGTGATGGCGCCCTGCTGCGGGCGGATCACGGGCAGTGGCTGGAAACTGCGGTCGTCGCGCTTCAGCCGCGGCCATAGACCGGCGCGCAGGAATGAGGATTTGCCCGCGCCGGATGCGCCGAGAATGACCAGCAGGCGCGGCGGTGGCGTCATGTTTAACCCCCGCAGCCGGTCGAGCGCGTCGATGACCTCAGATTCACGGCCGAAAAAGATGCCTGCGTCCTCGGCTTCCAGTGGGAGCAGACCACGGTAAGGTGGGCGTTTGGGGTCGTCTTCGGGCGGCCAAGCAAAAAAGCGCGGGTCGAGGCCCGCCCGGTTCAGCCCGGATCTGAGCCGGGCCAAGCCCTCGGCCGAGAAGGTGACATGCGCCTCGTCGCCGGTGATTGGGATAGTGACGCGGAACAGTGTGTGGTCCTGCCCGGAGTCCAACCGCACCGATTGCCAGGCGCCTGCGAGGTGGGCGGGGATGTCGGCAACGGGCATGTCCTCGATGAGCACGCCGAACAGGCGCTTGTTCAGCCGGTGCGCGAGGTTCAGCTCACGTTCGCACCATTTCGACGCCAGCCAAGCGCGGCTGAGCAAGAATATGACCGCCTCACAGCGCTTGGCAGCCTCATTCAGTGCGCGTTCCCAGCGCTCGCCCGTGGCGATGCCCCGGCTGGGGTCAAGGTCAAGGAAAACATCGTCCCATCCCTCGGATTGCAGCCAGTCACGGAGGGCGATAGCTTCGGCATTGTTGGTGCTCGAATGGCTGATGAATAAACGCGGCACAGAATTTCCCCCGCAGCCGGAAAAGGACAGTGGCATGCAATGATGTACAGCTACCGCAGCGGCAGCCTCGCTTCAAGGTCAGGAAGATCTCCTGCGGCATGTTCTCACCGCCAAGCTCTCGCCAGCCGATGGAGGGAACCGGCTGAGCGACGCTACCCTTCTGGTGCACATCCGGGCGATTTTCGCCCAAGTGA
>JBNKIW010000116.1:0-5073 GCA_050290865.1 Rhodomicrobiaceae bacterium
TTGCAGTTCGAGGCCGCCCACTTCTCCCAAATCCGCCGCTACTACCAATCGATCACGCCAGGACGTGACGACGACCCGGGGCAACTCGACCTGTTCGGCAAACACCCGCCGTTCTGATCGCCGCAGGGGGGGAGACGCCGGCATCCACCCCCTGCTCTTGTTCCCTTCTTGGTGTCAATTCTTTGGTTCGACCCGCGCCGCGAGCATTCTTCCGTCCCGACCGCAAAATCCCGTGGCCGCCGCGCGCAGGGTCTGTCAAG
Organism: Rhodomicrobiaceae bacterium; assembly: GCA_050290865.1. GTDB lineage: Bacteria > Pseudomonadota > Alphaproteobacteria > Rhizobiales > Rhodomicrobiaceae > JARRLC01. Next base: position 261 of record JBNKIW010000116.1, read on the forward strand.
GCTGGCCGCGTCTTCCGCGGCCACCCGCAGGGCTTGGCCTTGACAGGCCCGAGCACGGCGGCATGCTTGACGGGTCTGGGCTGGAGGCTGCAGGCTGCAGGGAACGCTCTCGATGCGGACTGCCGCCCACTCTCGCTCTTGCCCCCCGCCGCATACGCACACCAGCAATCCGCAGAAGAATACCCTTCATCGGTGCCAGGCGCCGCTCGCCAAATCACCGCGAAATTCAATCCGCCGAAATTCGGCGGAATTCACGCCGCTGGTAACAGGCGATGCGCGAAACGGACAGCCCTCTCAGAATTTGTTCTGCGCCGCGTAGGTCCTGGTCTGGCTTGAAAGCGCTTGACTGCTTGGTGAATTTATATTACCGAATAGTTATGAAACGAATTGATTATGAAGGTTCAAGCCAAACCCTCGACGCGGTCTTCGCGGCGCTCGCCGATCCGACCCGCCGGGCCATACTCACGCGGCTGGTTGCGGGCGACGCGTCGGTGAATGAACTCGCGGCGCCCTTCGACATCAGTCAGCCTGCGGTATCCAAGCATCTGAAGATTCTGGAACGGGCCGGTCTGATCGAACGTGGAGTCGACAAGACCCGCAGGCCTTCGCGCCTCAATCCTGAACCCATGGCCGAGGCCGTTAAATGGCTTGAAGCCTTCCGGGAATTCTGGTCGTCGAGCTTCGATCAACTCGATGGCCTGCTGCAATCAATGAAAGACAGTGAAGAGGGAAACACCAAATGAGCCAATTGCCGACATACCTTCTGGAGCGAACTTTCAACGCGCCGCGCACTCTGGTCTGGAAGGCCTGGACGGACCCGAAACTGCTCGCGCGCTGGTATGGCCCAAATGTTGAGACGGTGATCCACAAGCTCGATGTGACGCCGGGCGGACTGTGGCTCAACGAAATGAAGATGGGGGGAAATTCGAGCTATCAGAGGGCTGAGTTCACGGAGGTTCAGGAACCGGAGAAACTGGTCTGCCTGATGTCAAACACCGACGCTGACTGGAACATCGCGTCCAACCCCATGATGCCGGATTGGCCGAAAACCCTGCTGACGGTGATCACCTTCAAGGAGATGGCGAACAAGACCGAGATGTGCCTCGAATGGACGCCGCACAATGCGAGCGCCGCGGAGATCGCGTGTTTCGAAAACGCTATGGAGAATATGGGTAAAGGCTGGGGCGCCGGCATGGAGCTGCTTGCGGAACTTCTGGCCGAACTGGCGGCGGCCTGATTTGTCGAATGAAGGCCCCTTCGCTTCGCATCATGCAATCGGAGGGACCGGTTTTTCGCGGAGGAGCGTGATCCTCCCGGTCAGATAGTCGGCCTCCTGGCTAGTGGGCGAGCAGTCAAGCGCGGCCTCAAGTGCCTCAATTGCAGCTTTCTCGGCGCCCGTTTCCTCCAGAAGGGCGGCCCTAACGGCGTGATAAGGCCGGTAGCGCTCCAGTTTCTCTGCCAGTGGTGTCAGCAATTTCAGCGCCACTTCGGGCCCCTCAACCTTGGAGACGGCGACAGCCCTGTTGAGCTGCACCACTGGGCTTGGCGCAATGGCTTCAAGTGCTGCGTACAGCCGCTCGATTTCGGCCCAGTTTGTATCCGTAGAGCGCTTGGCCGCGCAGTGCACGGCGGCAACCGCTGCCTGCACCTGCAACGACCCCGGACGCCCATGCCGCAACGCCTTTTCGATCAGGACGCGTCCTTCCTTTATCAACGCGTCATCCCAAAGCGTTCGGTCCTGATCTTCCAGCGACACCAGTCCGCCGCCAGCGTCAATGCGCGCGGCGCTGCGGGCGTGTTGAAACAGGCATAGCGCCAGAAGCCCCATCGTCTCAGCCTGGCCCGGAAAGAGAGAAAGCAGAAGGCGCGCCAGACGAATTGCTTCCTCACACAAAGCATAGCGGATTTGTTCGTCGCCCTGGCTGGCGGAATAGCCTTCATTGAAGAGCAGATAGATCACCGTCTGCACGGCGCTCAGGCGCTCGGCGCGTTCCGCTAGGCCAGGCGTTTCCAGCTTGCTCGCCAGAGCGCCAGCGTGGTTCTTTGCTCGCGAGATGCGCCGCTGCATCGTATCCGGCGTCACAACGAAGGCGCGTGCGATTTCGTTCACTGACAGGCCGACAATCACCCTGAGCGCCAGTATGAGTTGCTCCCGTGTCTTTAAGTCCGGATGGCAACACAGGAACATCAAGCGCAGGACATCGTCTTTATATTCGGCGCGATCCAGCGCTTCAGCAGCATCGGCTTGATGGTCTCCAATCACTTCCAATGAATCGGACGTCGCCTCGACATCCTCGAACGACAACCGTCGATCCTTGCGGACACGATCGATTCCGGCATTGCGGGCGACGCGGATGAGCCAGGCGGTGGGGTCACGCGGCGTCCCGTCGACCTTCCAGCGTTCGGCGGCCTTGAGACAGGCCTCCTGAAAGAGATCCTCGGCCTTGTCCAGATCGCGAAACGAGCGCAGCAACGCGGCGAGCGCGCGCGGCCTGCTGTCGGCGACAATCGCGTCTGTCAGGCCGGTCTTCACTGTCTAAAGACCGCCCGTCCACCTGACCGGCCGGACCTCCATCGTGGCGACGCCTTGCGGCAGTGCCTTCGCGGCCTCAAGCGCTTCTTCGATCGTGTCGCATTCGATGAGATAGAAGCCGAGTATCTGTTCCTTGGATTCCGCGAAGGGACCATCCAGCACCGTGACGCCGCCGCCTCTGTCGCCAATAGTCATGGCTGTGGACGGCGGCATCAGTTGGACAGAACCACGATAGGTGCCTTCGGACTGCAATTTGGCCTGCAGGTTCCGATGCATGTCCAGCAAGGCTTCATGCTCGTCTGCTGGCAGGCGCTCTGCTACGCCTTCCACGCCGAAGATCAGGACTGAATATAGCAAGGGCACACCTCCTCCTTTTTCGTATGGATATTACGTCTTGATGCGCCCATCCCAAAGCGAATGTCCGAACCAAAGCAAAGCACCGCAGACCGCGAACTGGATCGCCAAATAGACACTCTCCAACGCCACAAAGCTGCTTTTCGGAAAAAAACCGCATTTGGCCGCGTCGCCGATGACGTGACTGGACCAAAGGAATGCAAAGGCAAGGATCACGACCCGGACGATTGCGCTCCGTTTCCGGCCTTGCTCCAATGCCGAGTCGATCGTGAGAGCCAGCACAACGGCCTGAACGAAGACCGCCAGGGCACCGAGCGGCACATCCGCCTCCGACGGGTCTGGCCAGTTCAGAGCCGTATAGGCGCTGGAGAACCAGACGAGATGCCAGAGCACAGCAAAGCCGAGCGTGGCAATGAAATAGATGGCGATGTCCAACAAAACCATGGGCCGATTATGAGCGAGCATGTGCGTCTCCCTGCGAGTATTCTCGTCAAGGACGCGCGGGAGGCTAGGTTTCGGACAGGACGGGGAAAAACTTTTTAGGCGTTCGCAACCGAGCGGTCGCAAAGTCTCTTACGACACCTGATTAAGGAGCTGGAACGCGAAGCAATCGCACGGGTCCAAGCATGTCAGCAAAGCGCTTGCGGCCACATCTTCCGAGGGGAGATGGCGCACCCGACAGGATTCGAACCTGTGGCCTCTGCCTTCGGAGGGCAGCGCTCTATCCAGCTGAGCTACGGGTGCTTACCGGGTCGCAACTGCTTACGCAGTGCTTACGTGAACTTTTCGCGAGCAGAAAGATCAGAACGAGGGCCTCGCAAATCCTTGTTCTTCTGTCCCTTTTTCGTCTCCTGAATTTCTGCCGCCCCCTTGACATCAGCCTCCGGAGGACTCCACCCAGTGATCAAGCCGACCCTTCAGGACCCGGTCGCGCCCGAACCTTAGCTCCTCTTCCTCGACGCATTCGATGACCTCGAAGCTGAAAGCATCCGCGCCATGCCTGGCCCACGCTTCCTGCAGAGTGCGGTGGGGATTGCTCCCCTGACGCAGCGTAAACCACAAGCGGTTCTGAATCGTGGCCAGGTCGGGAACCTTCCCGAACCACCGTTCACCGGTGGCATTACAACACACCGCGTAGATGCCGGCGTGCACCTTGCGTTCCTTGTAAGTGGCCAAGGCCTCGCGCCGGTCTTTGTCTCTCATGTCGTGTCTCCAAAGCAGGGGTCAGGCGCCTCTCGTTATATTGCCCGGATATATTGACTCAGAAAATGAATTAATTTACCCGGACTAAATGAACCAAGACCCATCCGAACACCCGCTCGCGACGGCATGTACTGCTTTTATGGGCGGCCAAAAGCTGGCTGAAGGCGAATTGGCCGACGTCGCGCTGGCTGCGAATGCGCGCATTCAGGCGGCCTCGGACACAATCCTGATTTTCGTCGATGCGAGTGGCGAGCAGATCGATATCGACCTTCGCGGAACGACCGCGCAGGTTATCGCCAGACTGGCGGCTTATAGGGGCTCACAACCTGAGGTACGCAAACGCGGTCGGCCCAAGCTGGGAGTGGTGGGACGCGAGGTGACGCTGCTGCCTCGGCACTGGGACTGGCTGGCGCAGCAACCCGGAGGCGCTTCACAAGTGCTGCGACGTCTGGTCGATCAGGCGCGAAAGGCCGATGAGGGGCGCAATGCAACGCGCCTGGCGCACGAGCGCGCCTATCGCTTCATGTCGGCGCTGGCGGGCGACTATCCCGGCTTCGAGGCGGCAACGCGGGCCTTGTTTGCCGATGATCTTGCCGCGCTGGAAGAGGCAACGCAGTCATGGCCACGCGATGTGCAGGACTATGCTCTAGTACCAGGAGTCATAAATCGCTAAGACGGCGTCCTTTCACGCGGCGCTGGTGAACTTCGGATTTGGTCCACACG
>JBNKIW010000117.1:0-4853 GCA_050290865.1 Rhodomicrobiaceae bacterium
TGTGGACCAAATCCGAAGTTCACCAGCGCCGCGTGAAAGGACGCCGTCTTAGCGATTTATGACTCCTGGTACTAGGTAAGGAGCATCCGAACACGCTCGCAAGTGTCAACAATCTGGCGGCGCTATATGACGCCCAGGGTCGTTATGCCAAGGCCGAGCAGTTTTATCGGCGCGCCCTCGCGGCCAGCGAGCGGGTGCTGGGTAAGGCCCATCCATCAACGCTCGCAACCATTAGCAATCTGGCGGGATTGTATGGTGCCCAGGCCCGCTATGATGAGGCCAAACCGCTTTATCGCCGCGCCCTGGTGGCACAGGAGCGGGTGCTGGGCAAAGAGCATCCCTCAACGCTCACAAGCGTCAACAATCTGGCAACGTTGTATCGTGCTCAGGGCCGCAAGGCCGAGGCCGAGGCCCTCTACCGCCGCGCGCTTGAGGCCAAAGAGCGGATGCTCGGCAAGAAGCATCCTTCGGACGCTCACAAGCGTTAACAATCTGGCGGGGCTGTATCGCACCTAGATCAATGCACCCGCAGAACGTTATGCCGAACCTGCGGCCATGAAGAGCACCAGACGTGCTGCGGTTGCCCATGCCTGCTGCGAGGAGTTCCTCCGTACCATCTTCCATAAATCGTACTGAACCGCGGCATCGACCACATGCGTGAATAAGTCTCGGTGTTTCCCTGCGACAAAACACCACCCATCCGTCGACGTGCCGACGCCCCTGTTGCCGTTGTCACGCTGCACGCGCACAATGCCGACATTCGTTAGCGGTGTTTTCGGAGACGGCGAATGTCATGGTGGGCACGCGTACCATATGTAGTGTTGACAACACTGTTGCTGGCTGTGTCCGGCTCCGTAGGCGTGAATGCACAAAGCGGCGAGGACATCGTTGCACTCGGCAAACAGGTTGTCCAACTCGACGGTCAAGGAAAGTATGCGGAAGCCACTGCAGTTGCCGAACGGGCAGTGGCACTTGCTGAACGAGTGCTGGGCAAGGAGCATCCCAGCACGCTCACCAGCATCGACAATCTCGCGGTGCTCTATGCGAAGCAGGGGCGCCATGCCGAGGCCAAGCCGCTCTACCGCCGCGTCCTTGAGAGCCGGGAGCGGGTGCTGGGCAAGGAGCATCCGGACACGCTCGCCAGCGTGCACAAACTGGCAGCACTATATAGCGCTCAGGGCCGGTATGCCGAGGCCGAGCCGCTTTACCGCCGCGTCCTTGACAGCCGAGAGCGGGTGCTGGGCAAGGAGCATCCCAACACGCTCACCAGCGTCAATAATCTGGCGTTGTTGTATAAAGCCCAGGGGCGCTATGCCGAGGCCGAGCCGCTTTACCGCCGTGCTCTGGTGGCCCAAGAGCGGGTGCTTGGCAAAGAGCATCCCGATACGCTTACCAGCGTCAACAATCTGGCGGCGCTATGTAGCGCTCAGGGCCGGTATGCCGAGGCCGAGCCGCTCTTCCGCCGCACCCTTGCAGTTCTCGAGCGGGTGCTGGGCAAAGAGCATCCCTCGACACTCATAGGCGTAAACAATCTGGCGGATCTGTATGTCAACCAGGGTCGTTATGCCGAAGCTGAGCCGCTTTACCGCCGGGCCCTCGCAACCTTCGAGCGGCTACTGGGCAAGGAGCATCCCGATACGCTCAAAATCGTCAACAATCTGGCGGCGCTATATCAGGCCCAGCGTCGCCCTACCGAAGCGGAACTGCTTTACCGACGCGTCCTCGCGGCCCAAGAGCAGGTGCTGGGCGAGGACCATCCTCTGAGACTTCAGAGCACCAACAATCTAGCGGAGCTTTATCGCGTCCAGGGCCGCTACGCCGAGGCTGAACAGCTTTTTCGCCGTGCTCTTGCGGCCTTCGAGCGAGTGTTGGGTAAAGAGCATCTCTCGACACTCAAGATCGTCAACAATCTGGCAGCACTCTATGAAAAGCAGGGCCAATACACAGAGGCCAAATTGCTTTATCACCGCGTCCTCGCGGCCTTTGACCGGGTACTCGGCAAAGACCATCCCGACACGCTCAAAATCGTCAACAATCTGGCGGTTCTGTACCTCACACAACGCGATTTAATCCGTGCCGCCGCGTTTTGGCGGCGCAGCACCGCCGCCATTGCTAGGCGCACGCAGCGTGGCGCGCTCGACGTTGGCCTGACGGGCAAGAAGAAAAGCGTGGCGGAGCAAAAGGGTTGGCAATTTTCAGGGTTGGTCAAGACGGTATATCGTCTTGCATCCAAAAGCCGCTCCGACGCGGCAATTCGGCGCGAAATGTTTCAGACTGCGCAATGGGTGCTTTCGTCCGAGGCTGCACAGTCGCTAGCGCACATGGCAGCACGTGGAGCTGCTGCGAATCCGCGGCTGGCGGCTGTGGTGCGCGAGCGTCAAGATCTGGTGGCGGAATGGCAGAAGCGGGAGGTGTTGCGCAACGCCGCGCTCGGTCAGGAGAGCACCAGGCGCAACTTCAGGGCCGAGGCGGAAAATGCGGCCCGGCTCGCCGCTATCGACGCCCGCGTTGTAGAAATCAACAAGCGGTTGGCGGCGGAGTTCCCGGATTATGCCGCGCTTGCTAGCCCTGCACCTATGTCGGTGAAGGAGGTGCAGGTGCAGCTGGGCGCGGATGAGGCGTTGGTGCTGTTTCTCGACACTGACGACAAATTTAGTCCGGTAGCATCCGAAGAAACATTCATTTGGGTCGTGACCAAAACTGATGTCCGCTGGGTACGCTCTGATCTCGGCACGGCAGCGCTCACCCGCGAAGTGCAGGCGCTTCGCTGTGGCTTGGATGCCGCCTCCTGGCGCACGCCGCGTTGCACCATACTTCTGGGTGTGGGCTTCACTGAAGCCGCCGCCAATGCCGGCAAACCGCTGCCCTTCGACCACGCCCGCGCGCACGCGCTCTATAAGGCGCTGTTCGGCCAGGTTGAAGACCTCATAAAAGACAAACATTTGCTCATTGTGCCGTCCGGCCCGCTGACACAATTGCCATTCCAGGTGCTGGTAACGGCACCTCTCGCCAACACTGGACATAAATCCGCTGCCTGGCTCGTCCGCGATCACGCCGTGACGGTCCTGCCGACAGTTTCCTCGCTGAAAGCCCTGCGCCGCATCGTCCACCCGAGTGTAGCCAGCAAGCCGCTGATCGGCTTCGGCAATCCGCTGCTCGATGGCCCGCAGAACCATCCGCAGTACGGCGCGTATTTCAAAGAACGCGCCAAGCTTGCCCGCGATCATAAGAAGTGTCGCAAAACCACCTTCCGGCGTGTTGCAGAGTTCTTCGGTTGGTACCGAGGCGTGACACCCATTGAGACACATGGCGGGTTGGCGGATGTCGATCACATCCGTATACAAGTGCCGCTACCCGAGACGGCAGACGAACTCTGTGCCGTCGCCCGCGATCTCAAGGCCGATGCCAGTGAGATGCGTCTCGGCGCCCGTGCCACCGAGCATGAGGTGAAACGCTTGAGCACGTCGGGCCAGCTCGCGCAATACCGCATCGTGCACTTCGCCACCCACGGCGCGCTGGCGGGCGAACTCAAAGGCACCAGCGAACCCGGCCTGATCCTGACGCCGCCCGCTACCGCCAGCAAGGCCGATGACGGCTACCTCTCGGCGGGCGAGATCGCGGCCCTCAGGCTCGACGCCGACTGGGTGATCCTCTCGGCCTGCAACACCGCTGCAGGCGGCGTTACTGGCGCGCAAGCCCTCTCCGGGCTGGCCCGCGCTTTCATCTATGCGCAAGCCCGCGCCCTGCTGGTGTCGCACTGGTCGGTTGACTCGGTGGCGACGGTGAAGCTAATCACAACGGCCATGCGCGAAATGGCCCGCGATGCCAAGATGGGCCGCGCCGAAGCTTTCCGCCGCGCCATGCTCGCCCTCATCGACGAGGGAGCGGCGCGCGAAGCACACCCGGCCTACTGGGCGCCGTTCATCGTTGTGGGGGAAGGGCGGCAATAGTGATATAACAGGGTTGCATATAATCTATCGGGTTGATCCCCACGGCCAGTGGACCAGGGTCATGGTCTGCCATCGCCGACGGTTGGCCCATTCTTGAACTCACTATAAGTTCTCCAATGATATTCAACCTCCGCTGCTGGTGGACGTTTCCGGTACATACGAAAGTCTCCTTTGTCGCGGAGAGAGCCATCGCGCTGGCGAGCGTTGTCCAAACGCCCCTCCAGCCAATGCTTGGCGGCATGCCAGCGATCCCACTGGCCGTTTATCGAGGAAGAACCGCCACATTTGCGCCCGGCCAGCCTCCAACCGCCCCTGTTGGAGCGTCTCAGAGGCTCGTCGCCACCGCTGCACATGCGGCAAGGCTCACACTATCAGTTCCAATAAATCCGCCACAGCAAGAGGCGCGGTGACCATCGCATCGTGCCCGGTCGCGATCTCTTCAACCGGCCAGCCATGATCTTTCGCTCTCAGATGCGCGATCTTGGCGGGAACATAAGGTGGGTCCGTGCATCGGATATAGGTGGCGGGAAGGCCGTTCCCGACAGGACCTTTCAGCGTGAGGGCCGTCGTGAAGGTCGCGAAGGGATGGGGCGTCAGGCGTCCTTCAAGAAATGCGAGATCCTCCGGCTCGGAAACGCCGAAATTTTCGGCCGGAGCCGGCGGCAGGCTGACGCCTCCGCTGCTCTTCAGGGCCAGCGCCGTCCGGTCTTCGGCCATCTTCTCCGGAAGCAGGCTGAGCCAGGTCTCTTGCGACTTGAGCATAATCGCGTCGAGATAGACGAGACGTGCGATACGCTGAGGGACGGCATCGGCAACGCCGGTTATGGGAGCGCCGCCGAAGCTGTGGCCGACCAGAACGGCCTTGCCGAGGTCTTCGTAGACAAGATGATTGACGATGTCCTC
>JBNKIW010000118.1:0-4850 GCA_050290865.1 Rhodomicrobiaceae bacterium
CGGTGCGGTTGTCCCGTTCCGAAACAGCGTGCCCATCCCTTATGTATATCAATTTGGTGGACAAAATCAACTTACGCGCAACCACTGTTCGCGCGGCGACCGCGGACGCGGCGTCAGACGTGGTACATCAGCCCTTCCTCGCCCGCCTCGCCCCAGCTCCGCACATCCGCCAGCGTGCGCGTATCGAGCACCCGCGACAGCGCGCTGCGCGCCTCGATCATCAGGCGGCGCACGGCACAGCTTTCCTCGTCCTGGCAGTCAGCGCAGCGGCGATAGGCGGAGACGCTGGCGCAGGCGATCGGCGCCAGGGGGCCGTCGAGCACGCGGATCACATCGCCGATGCTGATGTCTTCCGGCCGCCGCGACAGCGCGTAGCCCCCGGTCTTGCCTTTGCGCGAGTGGACGAGCCCAGCCTTGCGCAGTTCGGCGAAGATCTGGTCGAGAAATTTTTTCGGGATGCCGTTGGCCTCGGCGATATCCCCCACCTGCGCCACCTCGCCAGAGCCTAGCCGCGCGAGATGGATCATCGCTTTCAGGCCATATTTTCCCTTGTTGGTGAGCATGGCATCCTCCGCCGCTCCGTCGCGAAGGAATGCCAGTCCCTCCTCACGGCGCTATGAGGAAAAACACGGCCGCGCGTCAAAGTCCAGCAATCTTATCAGCTTTATCAACATGCTCAGGCTTCTCTGTTGTTGACACCGATCTTGAACAGCTCGGCGGCCTTCTCGGGCGGCCGCAAACGGCCGTCCACAAGGAAAACACGGCGATCCGCGGCGTGCGCGAAGATTGGGTCATGCGTCACCACGATGACCGTGCGTTTCTCGTTGCGGGCGAGATCGTGCAAAATCTGGCGCAGATTCGTGGACGCTTTGGTGTCGAGCGCGCCGGTCGGCTCGTCGGCGAGAATGATCACCGGATCGTTGGCGAGCGCCCGCGCCACGGCCACGCGCTGCCGCTGGCCGCCGGACATCTGGCTGGGCAGCTTGTGCACGTGGTCAGCGAGGTCCATCGACTCCAGGAGATGGCGCGCCTTCGCCGCCGCCTCCCTCTCCGTCAGCCGCCCCAGCTTGCGCATCGGCAGCATGACGTTGCCCAGCGCCGAGAACTCCGCCAAAAGGAAATGGAACTGGAACACGAAGCCCAGCCGCGCCAGCCGGATTTCGGCAAGCTGGTCCTCGTTCAGCCCTGCCGTATCCGTGCCGTCGAGCCAGATGCGGCCCCGCGTGGGCACGTCGAGCAGTCCGAGCAGGTAGAGCAGCGACGATTTTCCCGAGCCGGACGGCCCCATGACGGCCACGAACTCGCCGCGCCGGAATTCGAGCGTGATATCCTCGACGAGCGTCACCGGCACCTCGCCCGGCAGAATGCGCGTCAGCCCCTCGGTGCGCAGGACCGCCGTCATGCCGCCCCCCGGAGGATATCGACCGGGTGCACCCGCCCGCCTTTGCGCGCCGGCAGATAGGCAGCAACGAGCGCGGACGCAATGGCGAAAGCCGCGCCCATGGCGATCTGGTCGGCGCCCCAGTAGATGGGCATGTAGGTTTCGTCCGTGAAAACCGGCGATTTGAATTTGATGTAGCTCAAGCCCAGCATCATCAAAAGCCCGATCCCGGTGCCCGCCGATGAGCCGATGGCGCCCACGATCATGCCTTCGATGATGAAAATGCGGCGCACGTCGCGCGCGTGGAACCCCATGGACTTCAGGATCGCGATGTCGCGCGTTTTCTCCATCACCACGGTGGAAATCACGTTGTAGATTCCGAACGACGCCACGATCAGAATGGCGGCGACAACGCTGTACATGATGGCGTTGCGCACCTTCAGGAGCGCCATGATATCGCTCGTCGCCTCCTGCCAGGACTGCGACTTGTAGCCCGTCGCCGCCTCGATGGTGCGAGCAACGTCGGGCGCGGCGTTGGGGTCGCCCAGTCTCAGAATGAGGCGGTTGGCGATGTTGGGACGATTGAGCAGGACTTGGGCGCGTTTCAGGAGCACGAAGGCCTGGGTGTCGTCATATTGGGCGCTGCCGGTGCGGAAAATGCCGACGACCTTCATAACGCGGACGATACCCGCTGGCGACGTCACGGTAACATTCTGCCCCATCCGCACTCGCAGCTTGTCGGCCACACCGGAACCGATCACGATGCCCTCCGGATTGGCCGCAAGCATCTCCAGCGAGCCGGAGATGAAATGCTCGTCGATGGTCGTGATGTTCTTCATCAGATCGGGAATGATGCCGCTGACCGCGGAGCTGAGATCCTTGCCCGCGAAGGTGACGATCGCCTGCCCCGACAGGACCGGCGCGACGCGCACATTCGGCATGTCGGCGATGAAGGCCAGCGTTTCCTTGTATTGCCGGATGCCGCGAACCTCGGTGCGCGGCTTAGTGCTGCGCAATTCGACGGTGGCCTCGGGAAAGGCCTCCATGATCGGTTGCCTGCGCGGCTCGCGGAACTCGTCGTAGACCGTGATATGGGGTGCGTTGTCCACAAGGCGCTTGATGAAGTCGATCTCCGAGCCGCGCATGAGCGAGGAAACCGCGAGGAAGAACGCTACGCCGAGCGCGATGCCCATGAGCGACACGATGGTCTGGCGCCGCCGTGACAGAAGATGGCTCAGCGCAATGGAGAGCGCCAGTTTCATGGCTTCGGCCCGGCGTTCGCTTCGCTGGCCGGCGCGCGCGGTCCGGCCCGCTTCGTCCGCACCCTTTCGCCGTCCTCCAACCCCTTCGGCGGATTGACGATCACGCGGTCACCATTGCTGAGACCGCCGGTGATCTCAGTCTGTTTGCGCCCCCTGATCCCGATGAGCACCTTCTGACGCCGCGCACGGCCGTCGCGCACGACCCACAACAGACCGCTGGCCGACCGGGCCGCCGTACCCGGTTCACGATCGGCGACCAGCGCTGTCGAGGGAACGAGCAGCGCGTCACGCTTCTCGCGGGTGATGATGTTGGTTTCCGCCGTCATACCGATGCGCAGGACACTGTCGGCAGGCAGACCGATGCGCACGCGGTAGCTGCGCGCCACGGGATCGCCTTTCGGCGTGATCTCGGTGACCTTGCCTTCGAAGATCTTGTCGGGAAAGGCATCAGCGCGGACGAGGACCCTTTGGCCGGGTTTGACAAGCGGGACGTCTTCCTCATCGACATCCGCGGTAATGCGCAGCGGCTCCCCAGCCTTCTCCATGTGGAACACCGCCTGATTGATGGGGATGTAGTCTCCCACCTCGCCGTCACGCCGGATGATCCGGCCGTCGGCGGGCGCGTTCAGGGTCATGAAGCTCAGTTGGTTCCTAGCCCGCCTGGCGGCGTTGCGGCTGGCATCGCGTTCCGCGCGGGCTTGGTCAAGCCTGTCTCGCGTGGACCAGCCCTGTTTCACGAGCGCCTCGACGCGCTGAAACTGCTGCTCGGCGTATTGCGCCCGCGCTTCCAACTCGGCGGTCGAGGCGCGCAATTCGCGATCGTCGAGGCGAAGCAGCACATCACCCGCCTTCACATCGTCGCCTTCGTCGGCCTTTAACGCGGCAATACGGCCGGGAAGCTGTGTCGCGATGCGGATGGCAATCCCCGGCTCGACGGTGCCGGTCGCGTAGACGGCCTGAACGGCCCGGCCACGTTCCGGCGACACGACGCTGACCGTGCGTGGCCCTCCAAGCATCCAGACACCCCCGACCACCACAGCGACAATAGCCGCAGCTGCAGCGGTCCGTAGGGCCAGCTTGCGCGCACTCATCGCCGGTCTCCGTCGTGCCTCATCCCCATGGCCGCGCACATTAGCAACCACCGGGTCTCCAAAAAAGAAATATTCCCTGCGACTTTACGACCGGATGGTGTGACTTCGGTCACCGCTCGCGCAATACGGATAATGCCGCGGGGCGCCTCGCAGCTTTCGCGACGGCGCAGGAAACGCCCGTTTATCCCAGCGTTTCGCAATTTCCCCGCTGGCGGACCGCGCCGTTATTGACTAGAACCGTGTGTGCCAAAAGGGGCCTGTAGCTCAATTGGTCAGAGCTGGCGGCTCATAACCGCTCGGTTGCAGGTTCGAGTCCTGCCAGGCCCACCATTTATGTTTACGCGCGGCCGCCACGCCAACCCTGCGCGCGAGGGCTCCTGTTTGAGACCACTCTTCTCAACTCCACCTAGAAAATCAGCAAATTAGACGACGTTCGCAAAAAGACAGGGATGGCGACATACGCGGAGCGCGCAACCAGCATCTCACGCGCAGCCAGCCGTCCTGTTCCAAGCGCGGCCCACGAGGGTTGGGTACTGCCGCCAGCACCACACGCCACCGCCGCGGGCCGCTCATGAAGAACCGTGGGTGGAGAAATCCGCCCTCCGACAACCTCTACGGAGCCGCGGACCGCGGGCCGGTCCAATTCCGATAGGGCATGCAGGTGTCGCGGACACGAATGTCATCGCCGACCAGCTTGCACGCCTCCTCCTTCGCGGAGGGGTGGTTGCGGATCTCCCGCGCTGTTACGCACATTCCGTTGCGGTAGGCCACCCGCGCGAGTTCGCCATCTTCACAGTACGGCGTGGCGATCTCGTCACCGTTCGGCAGCAGTTGGAAATTCCCATCGCAGATTATGGCGGTCGCTGCCCCCGGCGCGGCGACGGCAAGGGCGGTGAAGGCCGTTGCAGAGATCAAAAATCGTTTCATTGTCTACCCTCGAATGAATAGCAGTTAGAGGAATCAGCACGGAGGAGTTGTACTCTCCGCGCAACCGCTTGTGCCAGTTTTTCGCCAATCGCGCGAATACATATGTTGAAATCTAGTACCCGGCGTCATTGGAGAGTGAGTCGTAGTTGCCACGTCTGCCGGGTAATCGTGAGCCCATCATTTTCCGGG
>JBNKIW010000119.1:0-4838 GCA_050290865.1 Rhodomicrobiaceae bacterium
TTGCGGTCGCGATTACAACAGCTCCTGGGCGGCGACGAGACACCACAGCTTCTCTTCACCGCCAGCCATGGCATGGGCTTTCCGTGTGGCCACAAACTGCAGCGCACCCAACAGGGTGCGCTGCTATGCCAGGACTGGATGGGGCCCCTCCAACATCGCGGACCGATTCCGCGAGACGCCTACTTGGCAGGTGAGGATATCGCTGAGGATGCAGACCTGACTGGGATGATAGCCTTTTTCTTTGCCTGCTTCGGTGCCGGCACGCCGCGCCTCGACGACTTCGCTCACCAGGCATTCACCACGCCGCAACCTATCGCACCGCAAGCATTCGTCGCAGCTTTGCCGCGCCGCATGCTCAGCATGCAAAACGGTGCGGCACTAGCAGTGATCGCACACGTAGAACGCGCATGGGGATACTCCTTCTCCTGGCCTGGCGCGGGGACGCAGCGACAAGTGTTTGAATCTACGCTGCAACGCGTGTTGAAACGAATGCCGGTCGGACATGCGCTGGAGTTCTTCAACAGCAAATATGCCGAACTCGCTACCATCGTCAGCGTTGAGATAGAGGACGCCAAGTTCCGGACCCAACCCGACGAGTTGAAACTCGCCGGTCTGTGGACTGCGCTTAATGACGCAAGAAGCTACGTGATCGTCGGCGATCCGGCTGTCAGGCTCGCCTAAACTCGCTTGCCACCTCTGGCCCAGTGATCCTCCACGTTATCCACACTGCGCGCAACTGGATGCCAGACGCCTAGTCAGATGCGCAGAATGCCTTTGCCTCGGGGCAGGACCGACCCGTACCCCATCGAATTCGACCAGCTTACAGTTGGTGTCGCTTCGCTCCAAAACCTGCCGCTCGCATGGTGTCCAAACATGGTCGCGATACTTCTTTGAGCTGCCGCTACGAGGTCATCACCGCGCGCGCTGCTCGCTTTCTGCCTCTCTCGCCCTCATTGCCCTCAAGGCTCGCGCTTGGAGGCGCGCCTCATGGCGAACGATTATGGCAAGCCCGCGTGTCTATGCCGTCGATAGGCAGGGCTGCTCGACGCATATCGAGTATGTCGATCCGGTACGGAAGGCGCGGTCCAACGGGACAATCCACTCCGAGCAGTTGCATGATCTTGTCGCAAAAGTCACGCTACGCTAATCAACTTGGATGGACATCCTTGAGATTCTAGAAACAGCTGCCTCAGCTATCGAAGCCCTGCTTACGAGTGAGCGGGAATTGTTCGCTGTTGATGTGAACGAGCGGAGCCTGACCGCGCGGCTCGCCCTGCATCTTCAGCGCGGCTTTCCCGACTGGCACGTCGACTGTGAATACAATCGCCTTGGTGATGGGATAAAGCGCCTTCCGCAACCTGAGGGGACGAATACCGGCGACAGGCAAGGCCGGACCATTTTTCCCGATATCGTTGTCCACCGCCGGGGCGAGCGCTCGAATCTCCTGGTCATTGAGGTGAAGAAGCACGACAATGATGATGTAGAGCGAGACGTTGAAAAGCTGCGAGGTCTCACATCACTGGATGGCGAATATAGCTATCGCTGCGGAATTCATCTCATTTTCGATTGCTCGCGCGGTGAGGTGTCCAACGTCATGGTGTACGCTGCGGGTAGAATCGATCGAGCCTCCTCTCTCTGGCTTAAACTTCGGCTGTCCGGCCCAGAAGCACGGGCAGTGTTAGACAAGGCGCAGGCGGAGTTTCTTCGCCGGCACAGAGAGAGAAAGGAATGATCTGCGAGACATGTGTGAGCAAAGACGAGCGTGGCGAGGCACCAAGACATATGCTGCGCCAAGTCAATGCGTTTCCTGGGGCTCTCTGGATTGAGTCATCCCCTAGCGGCGCTATGACGACCAGCAGCGTTTCCTCCAGATATGTTGAGGATAGCCGTCCGGCATCGCCCTCCCGGTCTTCCACCCGTTTCCGGATCGCTTAGGGGCAGTGTTCCGGATTCGGGAGAAGTACCAGGACTTGTGACGATTGCGCCGCGAGTTGGGCTAAGCGACCTGCTGTAGTCCCGCCGCGCGGCGCTGCTGGCCGAGCAATGCCTGCTCGTCCAACTCGTCCTCAAGGAAATCCAAATCGAAACCGGCCTTCGCAAGATGCGCCAGCACTTCGCTGACGTGCACGCTGCGGGCACTCGCCGCCGCCCAGATGATCGCGCTGCGGGTTCCCGATTTGCAATAGGCCAGAACCGGGCCGCCGGCGTCTTCGATGGCCGCCTCGGTGGTGTCTACGACCAGACCGGAGAAGAGATCGAGCTTGCCCGCAGGGATGTGGCTGTAACCAAGGCCAGCAGCCCGGGCGTGGGCAGCGGCCGCGAAGGCTTATTGCGTTGTCCCAGGTTGATCAACATGTAGTAACGCGGATTAGGTCCGATGAAAGCAACGAATGCCAATCAAATACATATCGTTACGTTCCACCGTGCACTTGCCGTCTTAGCTCAGGCCGTCGCCACCCCTGGTATGCACCTGGGACAACGGAATAAGCCTTCGGCCGCGGGGCTTGGCAATTGCCCCTCTTCTTCGCCCTCGGGCCGGTTGTTGATCACGGCCTTGAAGCCTGCTTGCGCGATCGCCACGAAATCCTCCGCGCCGAGCTGCGGCGCAACCGCGAAACTGGGGGTGATGAAGACGATCCTTGTCATGCGCGGGCACCTTCGGCTGTGCTCAAGGCCAGAGCGGCCTCGTCTGCTAAAGGTAATCGAGGCGGGCTCGGGCCGGCAAGGGGCGGTGGGGGCGAGGTTAGAAATAAGTACTAATTTCCATGGGTGTACAGGCTAGTTGCAATATCAATATTCCCCAAGCGGGTGTTTTTGGGAATGGATTACCCGCTGTGCCCGGCCATCAAAATTCGAACTGAACCGCTAAGCGGCGACATGCTCCATAAACGACCGCTCGCTTGTCGTTCAAGATTGGATCGCTGTACTGCAAACAACGGTCGCTCGAAGCAAGCACGACTGAGCCACGTATCGACCCGTTTCGAAGAACGGCCACGATAAGGCGAAGAGCCGCGTCAAGTCTGGTTCAAAACAGATCAGTGACGTCCGACACACCTACGGTGGTTCCTCTGCGCTGTTGCGGCGCGGAGTCCTGGCGGGCTTCCTTGTCCGGCACTGTTTGCTCTGTCTGCCGATGAGAAGATCTTCGCCGCCGCGATGAGAGGAAGAAATCAAATACGGTCCAGGTTTACCCCGGTTGTCTCGATGCGGAACACCCAGGTGATCACCGCTCCCAGAAGCGACGTCACCGCGAGGATATAAAGCAAGTGCTGCTCGCCAATGTCCGCAAGGAGAATAGGAAACAAAAACGCGGTCATCACCGCGCCCATCTTGGCGAAGGCCGCGGCAAAGCCTGCGCCCGCACCGCGGATGCGCGTGGGAAACACCTCGCCCGCCAACAGGTAGGTTTGTGCGTTCGGGCCGAGATTGGTCATGAAGTTAAACACCATGAACCCCGCGCAAATGAGAATGATGCTCACGGTTTCGCTCTGATCCGCCGACATGGACGCCAGCAGCAGCCCGGCGGCGCAGCCGATGAAGCCGATCACCTGAAGCCTGATCCTGCCCACCCTGTCGACAAGCAGAGCCGCGCATACAATGCCGGCGATCAGCAACAAATCCACCACCGCGGCGCCCTTGGCGGCCATGACGTCCTTGCTTATGAGATCAGCTAGGTTCCGCGAATGGGCGGCGCCGTGGCCCAGCGCCGCGGCCAGGATTGTCGGCGTAAAGATGCCAATGCCGTAGGTGCCGAGATCCTGGAGGAACCACGGAACCGAGGCCAGAACGAGGGCGCGCAGATTGGCCCGGCTGAAAAGCTCCGCGTAGCTGCGCCAGGGTTCGTCGGTCGTCTCGCTTTTGGCGCTCGGAGTGTCCAGCGTCACCGTGCGCGGGTATGGCGGCGTGCGCGCCAGGAGCCGCGCAGTCTCGCGCTCCGCCTCGGAAATGCGGCCCCGACCAACCAGCCAGGGACCGCTTTCGGTTATGAAGAAGCGACCCGCGGCGACGGCGAGGGCGGGAATGATCGCCGAGGCGTACATCCAGCGCCACGCACCCACTT
The DNA here is from genome assembly GCA_050290865.1 of Rhodomicrobiaceae bacterium. GTDB lineage: Bacteria > Pseudomonadota > Alphaproteobacteria > Rhizobiales > Rhodomicrobiaceae > JARRLC01. The sequence goes on from JBNKIW010000119.1 coordinate 4,061, forward strand.
CCCGCAGATTGCTGAGGACAATGAAGCCGATGACGGCGCCCGCCAAGGCGCCCAGCGCCTGGAAACCGAAGGCGCTGAGCACGAGTCCACCGCGTCGGTTGCTGGGAATGCTCTCGGAGATGATGAGATGCGCGGTCGGATAGTCGCAGCCAAGCGCCAGCCCAACGCCGAACAGCGCCAGCGCCAGCAGCGGGAAGTTCGGGCTCCCGACCAATAGCAGCAGGAACAACACGAAGAAGAACATCTCGGCAATGAACATGACCTTGCGGCCCCGCCGGTCCGACAGGTGGCCGAGGAAGCCGGCGCCGATCAGAATGCCAAACAGACTCGCGGCTCCGATCACGCCATGCTGGGTCGCGGTGAGGCCGAATTCGCTCGCGATCAAGGGCATTGCGACGCCGGTCATGAACACGATGAGGCCCTCGAAGAATTTGCCGGCCGCCGCCAGCCACCAGATCCGCCATTGCATGGAGGTCATCGGCGCCGAGGCTACGGGCGTGCCGTCGGCCCATGCCGGCGTCTCGTCGACGTAGTCCAGCACCGACTTGCTGCCAGGGTAAGCCGGCCGGTGCTGCGCAGCGGAGGCATCGTTCATGGCGCGCACCCGTATGCAGATTCCGACGAAGTCGCCCACCTATTCCAATCTGAATGCGCCCACCATTCCGATTTCATCTCGCCCGTCATTCCGGGATGATCTCGCCCGGGGCACGGGGCCTCGCTGGCGGTTCACATTTGATGGTGGTTTCGGTCGTCGTCAATCCTTCTTTGCGGCTCGCGA
>JBNKIW010000120.1:0-3913 GCA_050290865.1 Rhodomicrobiaceae bacterium
ACGCGCCGGACGCAGAACCGGGAAAGCGTGTCCCAGGCGCTGGACCGTGTGCGGAAAGCCGCGAGGCTTGGCAAGAAGGAGAAGTTCACCGCGCTGCTCCACCACATCAGCGTCGAAACCCTGGAGGTAGCTTTCTACGCTCTCAAGCGGAGGGCTGCCCCTGGCGTCGATGGTGTGACGTGGCAAGAGTACGAAGCTGATCTTGAGCGCAGGCTCATCGATCTGCATGGCCGCATTCACCGCGGGGCCTATCGGCCCCAACCGTCCCGCCGGACGTACATCCCGAAGGCGGACGGGCGGCAGCGGCCGCTGGCGATCGCCGCCCTGGAAGACAAAATTGTTCAGGGCGCCGCCGTCTTGGTGCTGAACGCCATCTACGAGGAAGATTTCCTCGGGTTCTCTTACGGGTTCCGTCCCGGAAGGGGGCCGCACGATGCGCTGGACGCCCTCGCGGCCGGCATCACCAGCCGCAAGGTGAACTTTATTCTCGATGCGGACATTCGGTCGTTTTTCGATTCTGTCAGCCAGGAATGGCTGGTTCGTTTCGTCGAACACCGGATCGGCGACAAGCGCATTATCCGCCTGATCCGCAAATGGCTTTGGGCGGGTATTCTGGAAGATGGGGCCGTGACGGTCAGTGAAAGGGGAACCGGGCAAGGTTCGGTAGCATCACCGCTGCTTGCCAATATCTACCTGCACTACGTCTTCGACCTCTGGGCCGAACGCTGGCGACGGCATGAGGCCACCGGCGACATGGTCATCGTGCGCTACGCCGATGATCTGGTGCTGGGCTTCCAGCATGAGAACGACGCTCGCCGTTTTCTCGATGAGCTGCGAGCGCGGTTCGAGGAGTTCGCGCTGCAACTCCATCCGGACAAGACCCGCCTGATCGAGTTCGGTCGCCATGCGGCGGCCGGGCGCGCACGGCGCGGACTTGGTAAGCCGGAGACCTTCAATTTCCTGGGGTTCACCTTCATCTGCGGCCGCAGCCGCCGGGGAAACTTTCTGCTCAAGCGGAAATCCCGGCGGGACCGTGTGAGGGCTAAGCTCAAGGAGATCAAGGAAGAGTTGCGGCGGCGGATGCACCAGCCGATCCCTGAGCAAGGGAATTGGTTGGCGCAGGTTATCAGAGGCTTCTTCGCCTACCACGCTGTGCCTACCAACTTCCTGGTGCTCAGCACGTTCAGGTATCAAATTGTCCGGCTATGGCTGCGAACGCTCCGGCGGCGGAGCCAGAAGGACAGGACACCCTGGAGCAGGATGGCGAGGCTGGCTAAGGATTTCCTCCCGAAACCGAAAATCCTTCATCCGTGGCCTTCTGTGCGCTTCGCCGCCACACACCCGAGGTAGGAGCCGGATGCCTTAATTGGGCCCGTCCGGATCTGTGCGGGGGGCGCGGGGTAACCTGCGTTCCTACCGCGATTGTTGAGATACGCAAGGACTGGACGGCACCCGTGCTCCGGCGTTTGGCGAAGTCCGAGGACGATGCGCGCGTGGCACGGCGCCTGCTGGCCATCGCCAATGCGCTGTCCGGCATGGACCGGAAGACGGCGGCGGAAGCGGCGGGCATGGACCGCCAGGCGCTGCGGGCGGAAGTGAGCGCTTGTCGCTCACGATAAACGTTCGCGACGGTCATCCGCTACAATGCGCAGGGTCCTGAGGGTTTGCGCGACCAGTGGGGTAAGGGGCGGGCGTCCCGGCTTACGCCGGATGAGCAGGCTGCGCTCGCGGCGATGATTCTGCGCGGTCCCGATCCGGAGACGGACGGCATTTCGGCGTACACGCTCGAAGATCTGGCGCACTTGACCAAGGAACGCTTCGGCAAAGCGTTTCATCCGGCGTCCATGAGCCGGGTGGTGCGGCGGCTCGGGTTCTCGCGGCAGAAAGCGCGGCCCAGCCATCCGCGGACTGACCCGGCCGAAGCAGAGGCCTTTAAAAAGAGCCCCGGCGTTGCTGAAGAAACTTCAGCGTACGTATAAAGGCAAACGCATCCGGCTGTTTTTCCAGGACGAAGCGCGGATCGGGCAGAAGGGGCGCGTCTGCCATGTCTGGTGGACGCGGGGGAAGCGTCCACCAGGAGTCTGTGACCGGCGGTTCACCTACGCCTATATCTTCGCCGCCGTCGAACCGGGCACGGATAACGCCTTCGCGCTGGTCATGCCTTACGCCGACACCGATGCCATGCAAGCGTTCCTCGACGGCTTCGCGGAGACGATCGCCGAGAACGAACATGCGGTGATGATCCTCGACGGGGCCGGCTGGCACAGCGCCCAGGACCTCGTCGTACCGGACAAGATCACCCTGGTTCCGTTGCCGCCTTATTCACCTGAGCTGAATCCGGTCGAGCGCGTCTGGCTTTATCTGAAGGAGCGCTTTCTCTCGCATCGTCTGCTCAATGATTACGAAGCCATCGTCACTGCCGCGTGCAGTGCCTGGAACCGCTTGGTGGCTGAAGCCGGGAGGATAAAGACGCTATGTTCCTATCCGTGGATTCCACAGGTCAATACTTAGGCTCGATGGTATGACGCTGAACACAGCGAGACGGGTGGGGTAGCGTTTGGGGCATGGAGAATCATACCCCGAAGCAGCAGTTGGCATCTCCGGAGGGCTTGGCGTGGGTGCGCGGCCTGATGGAGACGAGCCCCGACCTTTCCCGATCCGGTTTAGCCAAGGCCGCCTGCGCCCGGCTGAACTGGATGGACATTCTCGGGCGGCCGAAGGAGATGGCCTGCCGCAAGGCGCTTGTGCAGTTGGAGCGGCAGGGCGCGATTGTTCTGCCGGCGGCGCGACGGGCGAAGCCTGCTCCGCGGCTCGCACAGCCCCCACCGGCGGTCTGGCCCGAGGTAACGGCGGCGCTGTCGGAACTGGGAACGGTAGAGCTGAAGCCGGTCCGCGGCGGGACTGACGAAAGCCGCACCTGGAATGCCCTGATGGATGCGCACCATCCACTTCGCAGCGGCCCTTTGTGCGGGGCGCAGATCCGCTACCTGATCATCAGCAAGAAGCGTGGCGTGCTTGGCGGCCTGGCCGTCAGTGCCTGCGCCTGGCGGTTGTCCGCCCGCGATGAATGGCTGGGGTGGGACGACGCGATGCGCGACGCGAACCTTTCCGGGATCGTCTGCAACAGCCGTTTCCTGATCCTGCCCACGGTTCGAGTGAAGCATCTGGCCTCCCATGTCCTGGCTCGGCTGGCGCGGCGGATCGCCGGGGACTGGCGGGAGCGTTATGGCCTGTCGCCCTGGCTGATGGAGACCTATGTGGACGCCGCGCGGTCGGGAACCTCCTATCGCGCCGCCAATTGGATCGAAGCCGGCATGACCGCGGGCCGCGGACGCCAGGACAGCGCCCACAAGACCAGACTGACACAAAAGCGCGTCTTCCTCTATCCGCTGTGCCAAAAGACCTTGAGGAGCCTGCGTCCTGAGAGAGCGGCGCGCGGTTCCGGAGAGGGATGGTTGCGCCGGGAGTTCGGCGGCGCCAGACTTGGCGATCCCCGCCTGGAGCGGCGGCTCTTGGAACTGGGCCGCGACTTCTTCGCCGCGACGCTTGTCTGGTCGCGGTCAGCAAGCACCGCTCCCGGCCTATGGCCAATATCCCGCAAGCTTGCGGCTCGGCGGCCAGAGCCATGGCCGCTTACCGCTTCTTCGACAACACGAAGGTCACCATGGACGCCCTGCTTGAACCGCACCGGAAAGCCACGATTGACCGTATGCGCCGTGAACCGGTGGCGCTGGTTGCCCAGGACAGTTCCAGCCTCAATTACACCACGCACCGCGCCATGGAAGGCATCGGCCCGATCGGGACCAGGGTCAACGGACCGCAGGGGCTGATCCTGCACGAAGCGAACGTTTATCGTGAGCGACAAGCGCTCACTACGAACGTTTATCGTGAGCGACAAGCGCTCACTACGGAC
>JBNKIW010000120.1:3920-4796 GCA_050290865.1 Rhodomicrobiaceae bacterium
AGGAGCCGGATGCCTTAATTGGGCCCGTCCGGATCTGTGCGGGGGGCGCGGGGTAACCTGCGTTCCTACCGCGATTGCCTCGATACGGCATTCCTTGCGCCGGGCAAGCTCGTGAAATACAGTCCCCAAATGCTGCCGAAGGTGACCAAACAGCGCCTTGTTGCGATATTTCGGCGCCTCCGGCCAGCCGGCGCTCCGCGGGGCCATCTTCCCGCCGAGATTGCGGTCCAACTCGTGGTGGTGCGCGAGACCGATCCGCCCGAGGGCCTGGAGCCGGTGTGCCGGGCACTGATCACCACACATGACGTTTCCAGCCCGGACAATGCGCTGCAAATCGTTGGCTGGTATCGCAAGCGCTGGCTCATCGAGCAACTCTTCCGCACTCTGAAGACGCAGGGCTTCAATGTCGAAGAGAGCCAGCTTGCCTCGGGACACGCACTCATGAACCTCACCGCGGCAGCGGCTATTGCCGCCATGCAGACGCTACAATTGACACTCGGGCGCGATCCCGCCACCCGCCAGCCGGCCGTCGACGCCTTCAGCGAAGGCGACATGCGCGTGCTCGCCGCCATCGAACGGAGCCTGCCGGGAAAGACCGCCGCGCAATCGAACCCCCATCCCCGCGACAGCCTCGCCTGGGCAGCCTGGCTCATCGCCCGGCTGGGCGGCTGGACCGGCTACGCCAGCCAGAAGCCGCCTGGGCCGAAGACCATGCATCTCGGCCTCACCGAGTTCGAAGCGATCGCCAGCGGATGGTCCCTGTGCACCGGAAATGTGTGAATGCCGCAGCCGCAGAACAGGGTTCCGGTCATCGCCTTCCAGAAAGGACAGCGCAAGGATGACGTGATGAAGGAACGGCTGCGAAAGTTCAGTGCC
>JBNKIW010000121.1:0-4765 GCA_050290865.1 Rhodomicrobiaceae bacterium
CCGCTGCCAGAGCAACATCGGCAGCGGGGTGGCCAGGCGCTCCGCAGAGCGCGGGCGAGCCTTGGTGACAGGGAGGGAGATGACACCAAGGAGATTCGCGTGGACTGCTACGGCCAGGGTTGCCCCGGCCCCGTTGTTGCGTCAGTCTTCGTAAAGGTGGCGGAATTTCTCCGCTTCATGGGCGGTGATGAAGCCATCATCGACCTGCCGCTGCAGGTCTTTCGGAAGCGGGTCTTTCAGCCCGCCGGGATGCCTGTAGGCGAGAATGGCGTCGTTGAGTTCCTTGGCGGCCGCGGCCTGGCATTCAGGGCACGAGCACCCAGGTTCATGCGGGCGGTTAGCCATGCAATACCTCGTCAGTTGTGTGGTGGGGGTGTGCGGACCGGGCGGTTGCTGGGTTGGCGGAGTGCCCCGCCCGGCCCGCACTGGAGAGTGCCGGCACTCCGTGATAGTAGAGGGAAGCCCTCGGGGGTGGGGCCGAGTGGGTCAGACCCGGCCCCGGATCGTTTTACGACTCCTGAATGACGAGGCTGTAGCCGCCATCCTCCTTCTGCGGGAGGGTGGCGGAGACCTCAATGACCTGAGGGATCACCGCCGCGATATCGACGTTGAGCTTGATGATTCGCCGCTGGCCGCCGCCGTACTCTTCGTCCATACGTTCACACGCCTCGTCTTCGTCCTGACCGACACACCAATCACCGTCCTCGTTGACGGCGATGCACATCTCGGCGACCACCGGCTCACGCTCGCTGTCATTCGCTCCAGTCATAAACACTCTCCGTTGGTGAGACCCGCGCCCGATTGAGCGCGGAACCAGCCCCACCCCGGAAGGCTTCAGTTTCCCGCCGAGACCGGCCTCTTAGCGGATGGCTGTTAGCTCATCACGGACCACTGGTCGGGGCGATCCACTATGGTGTTGGCGGGATCACTTCGCCCTCTATACCGTTTATATTAGTATCAACTCGTAACTTTGTCAATATGGAACGTGTACAAATGACCTGTAAAACACAAAATTATGCTCTATATACAAATACTATTGCCACGAGATGCCACATATCATTGTGTTGCGGTGAGTATTATTGAGATACGGAGTGCTGCAGCTTGCGCATGGTCCAAACGACGGCTTGCCCAAGGCAGCATGGAAAACACGCAATACCTGCCTCAGCTACGGAGACATGATGAGGAACGTGTTCTTTATCGCGGGGATTGTTGCTTTAGGTGCCACGGGATTTGTGCTGTTCCGGGATTGGCAGCACACAAATGCGGTGGTCGATCAAGCGGTGATTGAACAAGAGGGATGGCGGAATTGAGCCTGGCACGCCAGGAGAACGGTATTAGCGCAGGCGGAAGAGCGAGTGCAGCGACAAGCGCTGCACTCAGGCATGTCTAATGTGGTGTGCGAGGGTTTCGCCCCCGGCGAGAAGCCCCGCCACGGGAACTCCAACGCGAAACAAGGTCTGGAAAAGCCGGGCGAGTTGAGCGGTCGTACCGTTCTCGCGCTTGATCGGATCGTTTTCCCACCTCCATACCGTAAGGCGGGACACGCCCATCAGTTTCGCGAACTGGGCCTGAGTAAGGTCCATCTCTGCACGAATTGCGCGCAGTTCGTCCGCAGATATCGTTGGCAGCGTGGACATGCCTCAGGACTCCCGCCTTGCCTTCGGTGAAACGGAATTTGAACAGCGATTACTGACAGGGGGCCGCGGGATCGCCGGTTCCACGCGTTTCGGACCACTCGATGATCGGATCGCCGTCGGGCAGATCGCCGAAGATCTCGCGCAAGACGCCCCGACGCGATGCATCGGACAGTTCCTGCCACTCTTCGGGCCGGTCGCGCCAGTAATCGTAGAGGCCGCGCAGATCTGGATCACTTGGTAATACGATTTCTGATTTTGTCTGTTCTGGTTGTTGTGCTGCTGGCTTCACACCTTTGTGCAACCTAACCCCTATTCCGCCAACATCGTCTTCATCGAAGAACTGAATCCCCGCTTTCTCAAGCGCGGTCTGCAACGCCTCCAATGTGCGCCTCTGTGGCTGACTTTTGCCGCGCTCGAAGTCGGCAATTGGCGTGGTCGATATGCCTGAATTTTTAGCCAAATCAGCCTGTGACCAACCAAGCAGGCTGCGGGCAGCTTTGCATTGTTCGAGCGTAAGAGTCATATTTTTTCAACGGTTCCGTAGAATTTTTATTGAACAGGGTTTGATGTCAGGTTATTGTCATTCGGTAGCAGGGGCAAGCGGAAAGCCCGTCCGGCTTGGAAGGTGTTGAAATGAAATCCCCTTTGGCGCTCACCGCCGCCGTCGTCCTCAAGGAAGCGGCCAAGTGCATCGAGGACGCCCGCTCGATCTGTCGGCGCCTAGGTGAGAATGACGCAGATCAGGAACTGGCGCGGCATGTAGCCGATTTGGAACCAATTGCGCGGGCGATGCACCAGCGGGCCAAGGCAGGCGCTGGGAGCGGGGGACACCAAAAGTAGAGCCTCAAAAGCAGCGCGGTGTCGGCTCCTGCCGCCACGGGTGCCCCGGGGGCGGCAATCCAACAGGCCGGGCAACATCCAGGTGCTGCCGGCCCCCATGAGCAGGAGAGAGACGTGAGAGACGACCGAAGCAACAGAAGCAGGCGCGGCAGCCCCGACGTCACATCTTCAAGCAGTTCGTCTGCATCGAACAATGTCGCTGTCGAGAACAACAACATTGCGGACGCCTCAAATGCATTCAAGGGCACCCAATCGACGGACGTGCGTGTCTCGGCCGCGAATAGAATTCGCGACAGGGTCGAAGGAAAACTCCGCGGAAAATTCTCCAGGAGACGCTAGCCATGTCACCGAATAACAGCTCCAGCGCTAAATCCAAGAGTCTGTCCGACGCCGAAAATAACGCAGCACAAGAAGTGAACGTCATTGTTGGTGGTGACCAGAGTAACAGTGCGGTTGCACGAAACGCCAACGGCGACTGTTACGGCGCATGCTACGTGTGCAGCCGTAACCCAGGGTCTTGCGATATCGCCAGGCAGTACCTCCCGGCGCCTGAATGGCACAATTACGAGGGGGGCTGATATGAACTCCACCGAACTCGCCGGCGCCGCCGCCGAAATCGAGGCCGCAGCCAGGGCGTGCCGCCAGCCGGCGGATCAGGCCACGGATACGGCATGGGCCGATCTCCACCGCGGTGTCGCCCAGCAGCTTCAAGACCGCGCTAACCAAGTGAAGTCGTGGTCAGCAACGGCAGCACATTGGGAGCGCACTGGCCAGGAGCGTCCCACGGACGTGGTGGCGCAGATCGACGCCGCTGTCGCCGAAGCTCTGGACATGGCGCGGGTAACGCAATGAACGGTCTCACCGAGGAACAGGAGGCGGCAAGGGATCGCGTGGTGGACGCGGTCAGGACGAGGGCGGTTGCCCCCCGTAATTGGGATGTGGAGGAGTTGCCTGACGGTTCTTCCGCATACGCCTACAGCAACTCGACCCACATTTGCTGGGACGTTTCCAGAAATGGCGTGTGTCTTGGAAAGGGGGAGGTTGAGAAGATGAACAGTGAATTTCGACAGCTGACGCACGAGCAACAGGCGGCTGTCAATCAGGCTATCGCCTCAGCGCGCCAGGATAGCGAACGCCGGACAGTCAATCCTCCCGGCGGCGGTGAAGCGTATGCCTATCCGCATGCGGACGGCATCGCCTGGGGTTTCAACCGGGCAAGCGACGGCTTCAACATCGCACGCGGAGTAACGAAGTGAGCGACAGCGCCCTCTTTCTGCTGGCAAGCGTCCCGGTCTTGGGGGCCTTATACGCGTTTGTCGTGAGCGCAAAGCAGCAACGAAATACGCTGCCCGTAGCACCGCAGCCCGATGCGGGACCAGCGGCGGCACCACGTCCATATGCGCCAAAACTGGCGCCCGAGAGTGTTGACGTGGACGTAAGCACTTGGACCAAGCCGTATGTCCAGGTTCGATGCCATGACAGCTCATATTCGGCCCGCGCTCACGTCACGAGGCAAGTTACGGTTTCCTCCGAACTGGCTGTGCTTTCTCAGGCGAGCCTTAGCGACCTCCGAAGAGAGAGGCTTCGACTGCAGCATCAGTTGCGCACGGCGATGTTCGGAAACGACTTCGCAGCTGACCGGCTCGCCCAGGTCGATATGTTCATCCAGCTCCGCGAGACCTACGGCGAAGAATGCGCGTTGCGGCTCCTCGGCCTCATCAACTGCGATGGCGGGCGGGATGAAACGCCTGTTGCCCTCTCTGCACCCGACGCCGAGGTAATCGAGATGGTTCCCGCGCGGCCCACAAGCCGTGACGGTGGACGGCCGCGCGACGAGCCGACGCCCTTGCGGCGCTTGGAACACCAGCCGGAAGATGCCGTGGATTTCAGCGCGCGTGCCGATGCATTTCGGAATAGCGCTCAGAGCGCGCTCGAATGGGTCAAAAGAAACCAGAAGTAGTTGTCATGCACGTTCTTGAGAAGATCGTAGGCATCCTGGTTCTCTACACGGTGTGGATCGCGCTCGTGCGCATTGGCGTGATTCCTCCGCTACTGATCGTGTGGTTGATTGCAGGTCTTGGAATAGGGCTTGCGATCATCGCGTTACTGAAAGCAGCGAGACAGACGATCGAGGAAACCATTCGCGGTCTGCCGCAAGCACCCGCGGGGCAGGCCGCCCTTGCCCCGCCCGCGATGCCGGAAAGTCAACAGCCAAGCGCCGAGCAGGCTTGGTCGTGGTGGTTCGAGCGTTGCGTCTCGTTTGCCCAAGGCGGACGCGTCCGCGCCCC
>JBNKIW010000122.1:0-4721 GCA_050290865.1 Rhodomicrobiaceae bacterium
CTCGCCGCCGCCTTACCGCTTGGCCCCAAACGGCCACCAGCCGCGTTTCTCCGTGCGGGGCACTGGCACAGGCTCCGGCTCGACACGCTCGTCTGCTGCGGGATCGACGCGTGGTGTTGGCTGCCCATCGGCCTCTGCCGCCGCCTCGCCCATGCCGATGGTGGCCGCGCCTGCCGCCTACATGAGTGCGGCGACGAGCGCGCGCTGCGCCTCGAACGGTAAACCGGCGGGTGTGGCTTCGGCGCCGTTCTCGCGCATAGCCCCCGCCAACGGCAGCTTGTTGGAATACCGCAACCACATTGTCGGCACCAAGCGAGCGGCGGGTTTCGACCCGCTGCGTCGCAGGGGACGTCTGGAGGTAGCGGACGTTTGGTATTCAGCGGGCTTGAACCGAATCCCCGACCAGCACAAATGGCGCAGTTAGCGGGACTTCCGGCGTGCTGCCAAGCTTCGATCCCCAGAAGCCGCCACTCCCGCCGCCGGCCATTTGCGCCCATCGCAAAGCTTCCCGCCCCTTCCTTCATCTGCTAAACAAGGTTCTACTCAGTTGAAGATGTTGATTTGAGCTATTTTCTGGCTGACGGGAGGGGGCGATGGCAAAGCAAAATGATGAAAAGCTAAAAATCTTCATAAGCTATTCGAGACGTGATAGTGAGCTTGCGGACCAAATCGTTACCGAGCTCGAGAAACGCGGTTTTGAGCTTCTCATTGACCGACGCGATCTGCCATTCGGCGAGGAATGGCAACAAGTACTGGCGGAATTCATTCACGCTTCTGATACGGTGATATGGCTGGTCAGCCCACACTCCGTCGTATCGAAGTGGTGTAATTGGGAACTTGATGAGGTCATCCAGCGTAGCAAGCGGCTAGTGCCTGTTCTTATCGGCGATACGCCGCGCGATCAGCTTCCGCGCCAAATCGGCGAGATACACATCCTACCTGTCAGTGGGCTGTTCGATCTTGAGCGTGATCTCGATACGTTGGTCGCGACATTGCATACTGACCACGCTTGGCTAAAAGAACACACTCGCTTAGCCGATCAAGCACAGAATTGGGTGACACGATCCCGAACAAAGGATTTACTCCTACGCGGCCAAGCTCTTAAGGCCGCTGAATCTTGGAAAGACAGACGCCCGCCTATGGCGCCTACTCCATCTGAGGAGACGCTCGATCTGATTCTGGCAAGCCGGCGTGCGTCCACCCAGCGTCAGCGGGTATGGATTGTCGGATCGTTTGTCGTCACTATGACCGCGGTTGCCTTGGCAGGTATGGCATTTTGGCAGCGTCAAACCGCCGTCGAAAATGAAAGGCGTGCTCTTGCTCAGGAGAAACTCGCTATCGCGAACGAGCAACGAGCAAAACAGCAACGCGATCAGGCGCTGACTAACCAATCTCGGTTTCTAGCCGACCAAAGCCGACAGCAAATTGCTCGCAGACATACTGACGCCGTGACAGCAATGCTGCTTGCGCTAGAAGGTCTTCCAGATGCAGCCGTTAGACCCGATGGTCAAAAGTTGTCGGATCGTCCCCATGAGGTGGAACCGGAGTTTGCTTTAAATCAGGCTCTTGCAGCCCGACAGGAACGAAGAGTTATTTCCGGCCATACCCATGTTGTCTCGGGCGTTGCCTTTTCGCCAGATGGCACCCGTGTCCTCACTGGCTCCTTTGATAAAACAGCGAGGCTGTGGGATGCGGCTACGGGTAAAGAACTCGCTCGCCTTAAGGGCCATACCAGAGCCGTCTACAGCGTTGCCTTCTCAGCCGATGGCACGCGCGTTCTCACCGGCTCTGCGGATAAGACAGCGCGGCTGTGGGATGCGGTCACAAGCAAGGAACTTGCCCGGCTTAAGGGGCATAACAGCTCCGTCATGACCGTCGCCTTCTCATCCGATGGCATGCGCATCCTCACCAGTTCCTCCGACAATACGGCGCGGTTGTGGGATGCGGCTACCGGCAGGGAACTCGTTCGGATTGGTGGTCATGCCGACCCTGTTAGAAATGCCGCATTTTCGCCGGACGGCAAGACGGTTCTCACCGGCTCCAGGGATAACATAGCGCGGCTGTGGGATGCGGCTACGGGCAAGGAACTCGCACGGCTTAAGGGGCATACTAGGTCCGTCATGAGCGTCGCCTTCTCAGCCGATGGCTCGCGCATTCTCACCGGCTCCGCAGATAAGACGGCGCGGTTGTGGGATGCGGCCACGGGTAAGGAACTCGTCCAGCTTAAGGGGCATACCAAACCCGTAACGAGCGTCGCCTTCTCGCCCGACGGAGCACGTATTCTCACCGGCTCCAGGGATAAGACGGCGCGGCTGTGGAATGCGGTCACGGGCAAGGAACTTGCCCGACTCGAGGGCCATACCAACAATGTCACAAGCGTCGCCTTCTCGCCGGACGGCAAGACGGTTCTCACCGGCTCCATGGATAACACAGCGCGGCTGTGGGATGCAGACACGGGCATAAAACACGTGCGGTTCAAGGGGCATACCGACGTTGTCACTAGTGCAGTCTTCTCGCCGGACGGCAATACCGTCCTCACCGGCTCCGCGGATAAGACAGCGCGGCTTTGGGATGCGGCTACAGGTAAGGAACGCGCCCGGCTCGAGGGCCATACCAAAGTGATCTATAGTGTAGCCTTCTCGCCGGACGGCAAGACCGTCCTCACCGGTTCCTATGATAAGACAGCGCGGTTATGGGATGCAGACACAGGCAAGGAACTCGCCCGGCTTGAGGGCCATACCGGCTACATCCATAGCGTTGCCTTCTCGCCGGACGGGGCGCTCATTCTCACCGGCTCCCATGATAAGACGGCGCGGCTGTGGGATGCGATCACAGGCAAAGAACTTGCACGGCTTAAAGGTCATACCAGCGATGTCACAAGCGTTGCCTTCTCGCCGGACGGGGCGCTCATTCTCACCGGCTCCTTGGATAAGACAGCGCGGCTGTGGGATATGACCACAGGCAAAGAACGCGCCAAATTTAAGGGCCATACTGGCGCCGTCACGAGCGTTGCTTTCTCACCGAACGGCAAGCTCATCCTCACCGGCTCCGGGGATAAGACGGCGCGGTTATGGATTGCGGCCACGGGCAAGGAACTTGCCAAGTTTAGAGACGATACCTTCGGCACCTTGAGCGTTGCCTTCTCGCCGGACGGGGCGCGCATCCTCACTGGCCCCAAGAACGTTACCATTGGAGCCGGTGATAGTGCACCGCAGCTGTACTGGGCGCGCACCCTCGCCAACTCCAAGAACGACATCATCGATGCCGGTGATAACGCAGCGCGGCTGTGGGATATAATGACGGATAAGGAACTTGCCCGGCTCGAGGGACATGCTGACGGTATCAATAGCGTTGCCTTCTCACCGGACGGGGCGCGTATCCTCACCGGCGCCGATGATAACACGGCGCGGCTGTGGGCGGCTCCGTTCCGCTTTCCTAAACTCATCTATGAAGCCAAGAAAATTGTCCCGCGTTGCCTCACCCAACAACAGCGGGAGGACTTCTTCCTTCAACCTATGCCACCGCGTTGGTGCATCACAGGGGTCGGCCTCGAAGCCGAAACGCAACCCAGCAAATGGAAACCGCTCTGGCCCTATCGCTCGAAAGCCTGGCGCGACGAACTCGCAGCGAAGGTTCGTGGCGAAAAGTTGCCTTTGCCAACGAAATGAAATGCCCATTGATGGAGGCCGTCGCAGGTCGCAACAGTGTTGCGAAAACAACATTCACCCGCCGATCTCGGTCTTGCGGCCGAGCAGTGCGAGCGGACGAAGAGCAGAAAATGGTTTTACGGCCGCTTTATCGCGAACGGCGCGGTACCGACAAAACGCTGAAGAGCCGTACTATTGCCAAAGGTTTGTGACATGTCAGCAAACTCAACGGCGGCTTATTAAGGTTCAACTGTCGCTCCCCTGGGATCTCCCCAGCGGCGGGTTACGACCCGAAGGGAAAGACGGTCGCGATCAACTTCAGAGCCGCATCCGATCTAGTCTAAGCGATAAACGGCGAGTGCAACAAAATCATCATCATCCGGTCCTGCCGCGCGCGGCCACCGGCATTTCGCCGATGATCTGTTCGCCGCGCACCGCGACGTAGCGATCCTCCATATTCGCCACCACGCAGACGTGACTGGGCACAACGCGCACGACATCGCCGATCCGGGGGCAGCGTCGCGGCAGGCGGTCAGATCATAGGTTCCAGCATTCTTGCCAGCCAGTTGCCCGTGGACCGCTGGCACGCCACCATCGGCGTTCCCACATACGCCGACGCCAGCCTCGACCGCATCGTCCACAACGCCATCCGCCTACCTCTCAAGGGCAAATCCATGCGCAAGCCGGAGACCGGCAACGACGTCGACGCCAGCGGCTCCGGCGTGTTGGATACCTGGAAGTGAAAAACGGACTTTCCTAACGCCAGGGACAACCCTTGATCGCAACGAAGGTCAGGCGTCAGTCGTGTATACCGCCCCGCCGGGCGGCGTGCGCACAGTCTCAAACGGCGCGTCCGTCATAACGCTTCGCGGTGTCCGGTTTCCGTGAACACGCTGTCCATTTTCATGAACACGCGCAGTCAAGAATGAGCGGTCTTATGTAGCACCCTCCACCGCGGTTGCGTTGGCGGCTGCCTGCAATCGAACGAAGCATGAATATTTCCCTTCCCACGACGCCGCGAAGCTTGTACTCTCATGCGATCCTCCCGATCCGGAGACACGCATGGCACAGCAT
>JBNKIW010000123.1:0-4703 GCA_050290865.1 Rhodomicrobiaceae bacterium
CACCAGGCAAAACCGGCCTTAAACTACTGCTTGAACACCAAAATTCGCGCCACGTCCCGCGCTTAACCGGACAGTACAGGTGGAATATAGCTGCTTCTACCTCAACAAGAGCCGATCCCAATCTGGTGTGTGGCGATGGTGGCATATGAAGGAAGGGCCGCGAATCCAAGCGCGCGCGAAAGAGATCAGCGTCCTCCCTCGCCCACCAGCACGAAAGGCGCCCAGATCGTCGGATGCGCCGCCACGCCACCTTTCGCAATCAGCGCCGCGATGGATCGCCGTAGCGCTTCGGCGCGGCCGATCTTCGCATCGGCCTTCATCGCGGTGAATGCACCCGTCGTAATCTCCACGGCGGCGTCCGAGTTCACAGCCCAGTGCGACACCAGGAGCGACCGCGCACCCGCATAGAAGAATGCTCTGGTGAGCCCTGCGAGGGCCTCGGCGTCCTCGGAATCGCCCGCGGCCGTATTGCAGGCCGACATCACCACCCAGTCGGCATCAAGTTCGAGCTGAGCGGCTTCCGACGCTGTGAGCAGGCCGTCATCCTCCTCGCTCGGGCTTTCGGGCGGGGTAAACATCAGCGAGGGCTCCGCGCCATTCAGATCGCCCGCCACAAGGCCGTGGGTCGCGAAATGCAAGATGCGGTAGTCCTGCAACTGCCGGGACGCGCTCAGTGTTTTGAGCGCCCGCTCGGTCATGCGGCTGCCAAGCCAGAGATCGCTTCCCGCTCCGAGACTGCGGGCAACCGTGCAGAGTTCGTCGGCGGTCTCGGGCAGCGGCGTCTGCCTGCGCAGCGCTTCGGGATCGGCGATCGTACCGTTGAAGAACGTGCCCGTGGGGGCCTCGAGGACGGCGGGTTTGGCCGCGCGGAGGCCGCCCCGCTCTGTCGAAGGCGGGCGGCACTGCTGGTGCTCCCGTGCGGCTCCTGCGCGCGGATCGCCGTCACCATCGCCGTCGAGCAGGGGGTTGCCGAAGCCGGCGAACGGACGGGCGGCTTTGGACTCCCCGCCCCGCTTGCGCAACACCTCCAGACTGGAAACGGACGGCAAGATGGTAATCGCCTGCTGAACGCCCAGCCAGGATGCCGCGCGATAGGCCTCTGTCGGGCTGTCGGCACCTTCCGGCGCTCGCGTCACCAGGACTTCGAACGGAAGCTGCGTCAGCGCCCCCGAAGGTACGATCAGGAGTTCCTTGTCCCGGGTCAGGTCCTCGATGTCACCGAAGAGCGCTTGGTAAAGCTCGTGCGAGCGCACCAGGTCGAAGCGCGGTGGCTTGCCTGGAGAGGGCGTGCCGTCCGTCAGCTCAAGGCAGCGTTTGCGCTTCTTCGCTTGCGCACGCTTGGCCTTGCGCTCTTCTTCGGTCCGTTCCGGCCAGCGCAACGGGTCGATCCATCCCGACAGATCGAGTCCGCAGCGCAGAGCGGCGACATGGTCACGCATCTTCTGGTAGGAAATAGGCAGCTCCACCCACTTGACCTGCTCGCGCGTTATCGCCCAGGCATATGCCGCGTCGCCAAGAGCGCCTGCCTTACTCATGGTGAGGAACTGCACGAGGGCCTCGCCCGGTTGCAGGATTGCCTGAGCGCGTTCGATGGAGAGCGGTTCAGGGTTGGCGAAGGCCACGTAGTCCGGGAATTCGCGGCTGAGCTGGTCCGCGATCTCCTTGAGGCGGGGGGCGATCCGCGCCAGTTCTTTCTGCGCGATTTCCGACGCGCCCTTTTTCCCGGCGCTCCACGCTTCGACCAGCCAGCGTTGCACGCTCTCCTGTTTGGCCGTCAAGTCGCGCTGCTCGCGGATAAGGCTGCCGAGACGGTCCTGGCGCAGGGCAAAACGCCGCGCGGACCACGCCAGCGCCGCCGCGGCCTGAGACGCCGTTGCACGCTGCGCCATGCCGAATGCTTCCTCGCGCAGATGCGGATCGCTGCGGCCGGCGCGATAGGCCATCTGCGCGTGCAGGAGGAGATAGCCCTTTCTCCCCTCGAAGGCGTAGCGCGCCGCACGGCGTGAAGTTCGTGCCGCCCGCCTGACGCTGGTGATGGCGTACGCTGTTGCGTGCCGCATCTCCCGCAGGGCACCCTGCCAGTCGTTCTGCCCCGCGCGCGAAAGTGCCAGATTGCCCCAGGCCCCGGCAACGTCGGGATGATCATCGCCATAGGCCGCCGCCCAGATCGGAATCGCCCGGCGCAACATCGTCTCAGCCTCGGGATAGCGCCCGACCTCGAAAAGCAGGACGGCCAGATTGTTGAGATCATACGCCACCTGGGGACGCTTCGGCCCCAAAGCCGTCTCCGACATGGAGAGTGCGCGGCGCTGCAGAGCCTCAGCCTCCGCATACTGCTTCCTATCGGCCAGAATTGCACCCAGCCCCCGCAGCCCTTCCGCAATCCTGGGATGGCCAGGCGGTAGAGCTTTTTCGAAAACCGCCAACGCCCGTCTCATGAGCGGTTCGGCTTCTTCCGCCCTGTCCGCTTCACGCAAGACGGAGCAGAGATTGAGCAGGGTCTCCCCAACATCGACGTGATCCGGACCGAGCTGTTTCTCCTCGATCGCCAGCGCCCGACGCTGCAGCGTCTCGGCGTCGGACAAGCGGTTGGTATAGAACAGGAGCGTCGCCAGACTGTTGAGCGCCTGGGCGGTCTCCCGCTGATCCGGGCCGTACAGTTTTTCGGCAAGGTGCACCGCCCGTCGCAGGATCGGTTCAGCCTCCTCCAACTTGCCCGAATCGGCGAGGAGCTTGCCTATCGAACTCAGCGTGCCAACGTAAAAGCCCTCACGCTCAGGTTCCCCTTTTTCCAGGATTGCCAGGGCGCGCCGCAGGTGTTTCTCGGCTTCCGCGAACCGGCCCCGGGTCCTCACCAGGATGCCGAGGTTGTTGAGCGATTCTGCCAGTTGGGGATGGTCCGGACCGTATGTCTGCTCCTCAAGATCCAAGACCTGTTTCAGCAGCTTCTCCGCCTCGTCCAGACGATTGGCCTCCAGCAGCACGGCTGCTAGATTGTGCCTGCCTTTTGTGCCGACGCCTTGGTAGGCAACGGGCGCAGCGTCGGCGATCGCGATCATGCGCCGGTACAGGGCCTCGGCCTCGGCGAGCTTGCGCTCTTCGTGGAGACACATCGCCAGCCCGTTCAGAGTCGCGGTGAGTAGCGGACTGTTCGGCCCATGAGCTTTCTCCAGCGCTTCGAGCGCGCGGCGAAACAGAACCTCCGCCTCCTTCCGGCGGCCGGTGTCCCTCAGGAGGTTCGCGAGCGTCGCCATTGCGGAGGCGGCTTCGGGGCCCCCCGCCTTTTTCCGGATGGCGAGAGATTTGCGGAGAAGAGGTTCCGCTTCGGCTCTGCGATTGGTTCTGGTAAAGAGCGTGCCGAGGTTGTCAAGGCTGACCGCCACCTCGGGACTGTCCTCGCCGAAGGTCGCTTTCCGGATCTTCAGGCTGCGGCGCATGAGTTCCTCGGCGTCCTTGTGCTTGGCGAGACCCGCTTCCAGTATCAGCGCGAAGCTGTCGAGCGTCTCCAGAAGGCGCTTGTCGCTGGGGCCGTAAAGTCCTTCTGCAATGGCAAACCATTTCCGGTACAGCGGTTCGGCCTCCCTGTATCGGTTCAGAAAGCCCAGGGTGGTGGCCTTGAATTTGATGGCAACAAGATACTCCTCGCCCTTGTTGCCGAAACGCGTTTCCACCGCTGCCTGATACGCATCGAGCGCGGGCAGCAGTTCCTCGTATTTCTTCGCCTTGAACAGTTCCTGCACGCGCTGGCCGGATGAGGTGACGGCCGCATCCTTCTGCGTGGCGTTCCACCACAGCGCCAAGCCTCCTCCCGCGAGCACCACCAGGCTGACGATCAAAATCCGCATCCAGCTCATAGCCGCCCCCTTAAAATCCGCTTACGGACTCTATCGCCACATTGTGACGGGGGCAGGACCACCATTCTGGCCAACGCGCCACTACCGGTGTCAGCTCCAGCATCCGCGCCCTTCCGGCTCACGTCAGAAACACAGCGTCGCAAACAGCGCCGAAGTGGCAGGCCGCCGCCACGAGCACGAAGCCGTGCCAGATGGCATTGTGAAACTTCAACTTTTCCCACAAATGGAAGATGACGCCCACGCTGTACAGACAGCCGCCCAAAACCAGGAGCGCCAGCGCACGCGCGGAAACCGATGCCAGCAGCGGATCGAACGCGACGACGATGGTCCAGCCCTGCGCCAGATAGAGTGCCACGGCGAACCGCTCGAAGCGGCGGGGAAAGCAGAGCTTCAGGATGACACCAGCAACGGCGATCACCCACACGGCGGCGAGCAGCCCATGGCCGGCGACGCCGCCAATCTTGAGGAGCGTGAACGGTGTATAGCTTCCTGCGATCATCACAAAGATAGCGGCGTGATCGGCCCGGCGGAGATACTCCCGCCAACGATGCGCGTGCATCATGTTGTAACAGGCCGAACTGACGAACATGCTCACCATGCCGAGGCAGTAGATGCCCAGCGCAGCGACGTGAAGCGCGGACAGGTGAAGGGCCGCCACGACCATCAGCCCCGCGGTGACGATCCCGCTGAGCGTCATGCCGGTCACATGAACGCATGCATCGGCGATGCGCTCGCATTTGCTGTATTCGGGGAACAATGCAGCTCATCCTTTGGCATCGTCAAGTTAACCACCACGAAGACGCACCGAGAGGGCAAACGGCTTCCTGTGTGGTTATGCGGCAATCGGTG
>JBNKIW010000124.1:0-4566 GCA_050290865.1 Rhodomicrobiaceae bacterium
GATCTGCAAGTGGGCCTCGCTTCACTGGCCGCCTGAAACTTCCGCTCTCATGTCAAGTTCTGAGAAGGAATTGCATATCCAGCTACCGCTCGCTGCGCGAACTGGCGATCCCGCTTGAAAGGCTCAACGTCATCACCGGCGCCTACGGCGGTGGCAAATCCAGCGTCTGCCGCGGGCTGCGGCTGCTGGCGGAGACGGCGCAGGGCGGGGTCATCGCTTCGAACAAGGACAGCGGATTTGGCGCGATTGCGAAGAGTTCGATACCAGCGGCCGCGACGTGCATGCGAACTGGCTTGCTGAAGCGTTCAATATGATCGTCGACGGCTACATAGCCGCAAATACCGGAACTGAGTCCTGTTCGTGCGGGCTCGCTGGCGCGGCGGACTGCCTCCTTCTCGATGCGGCGCGGCTCGTGGATAATGCCGTTCCGGTCATGATGAACTGGGCGGCGGGGAACGGCTAAACCGCCAGGTCTTCGATGCGGCGCCAGTGATGCACGATCTCCCGCGTCTGGCGGCGCAGCGTGAAATAAGTGCCGCCGCCTCCAAACTGATCGAGTTTCCGGGCGATGGCCGATTTGCTGTAGTGGCAAAACAGCAGTGTGCCAACGCCGCCGTGCCCCACGAACAGGATGTCGCCGGCCTGATCGCGCGCCAGAACCGCCTCCGCCTCGCGCACAATGCGCACCT
This sequence comes from Rhodomicrobiaceae bacterium, assembly GCA_050290865.1. GTDB lineage: Bacteria > Pseudomonadota > Alphaproteobacteria > Rhizobiales > Rhodomicrobiaceae > JARRLC01. Next base: position 690 of record JBNKIW010000124.1, read on the forward strand.
GCGCGTCCACGGCGCGTTCCCATCCGCGCACACTAACCTCCGGCTCAGCGAAGAACTGGTCGGCGGTGGTCTGGAATTCGGATTGCGTCAGATAGCCGGTCGCGGAGCGGTCGTTCTCGTGCATCTCCGGCCGGATTTCGAAGCCGAGGCCGAGCTGCGCGGCGACGATTTCCGCGGTCTCGATGGCCTTGCGCTCCGCGCTGCTTACGATCAGCGTGGTGTTCCGCAGCCATGGGGCGCGAGCGGCCAGCCCGGCGCGGGTGCGCCCCAGCTCCGAGAGGCCGCATTCCGGTACCGGCGTGGCCGGGTCGATGTTCACTTCGGGGTGCGTGAGGTAACGCGCAAACGATGTTCCGGCAGGCATGTTGTCCCTCCAGTCAATCCGGCTTGCGAGCCAAACCCCCGCCTCCCGCATCGACGCGATGATAATGCCAGGACGGGCACACCGGCTTGAAGCCGATCTTGGCGTAGCTGCGGCTGGAATAGGGATTGAGCAAGTTCGTGTACAGGCAGGCCATCGCTTTGCCGGAAGCAAAGATGTGCTCAGCCACCGCGGCCGTCACCGATCCGGCGAACCCGCGCCCCCGGAAAGCCGGTGGCGTATACACCGGGCCGATCACGGCGCCGTTCCGCGTCTGGCGCGCGGTCGCAGCCAGCGACACCGGCTCGCCGTCCGCCTCCCACAACAGAATGGTGCGCTCGCCGATCTTCCGGGCGGCGTCCTCCTCCGTCCCGGGCGGATCGTCCGGCAGCGCTTCGGCCAGAAATGCGGCCAGCCATTGGTAAACCAGCGCGAGATCATCCAGCGTGGCGCGGCGGGCCTTGCCGGGAGCACCGGGAGAGCGCGGCGGCTCGCGCAATTCATGGATCATCTGCGGCTCCGGCTCGCCGAATGCAAGGCCGAGCTGTGCCGCGCGGGCGGTAAACCAGTGCGCGGTGTTTTCCGGCCCGAGCGCACCGGCGAAGACGCTGCCGCAGACCTGCTCAGCCAGCGCATGGCACTGGCGCTCGTCCAATTCGCCCAGAATGATGCTGCGGTTGGCGTTCGTTTGCAGGGCGCAGGCGCCCGGCCCGCCCAGCGTCCAGCGGCGCACCTCGTCCGATGGCGGCCGCGGCATGAGGCCGATTAGCAGATTATGCCGCGCCTCGCGCCGCTCCAGCGCGGGCATGTGGAGGGCGTTGAACGCCGCCATGGTCATTTCTGGCATCCTTTACGCGGAATACTGGTATTCAGATGGGAGAAAATAATACTCCGGTTTGCTCATCGGCGATAGGCGGACGGAATTAAAGGGCTTCAAATGGGCAAAGCGATCAAGCAAATGGCGCAGATACCGGGAGAGAGGCAGGGGGTGGATCTTGTCTGGTGAAATGGCGGACCGGGGAAGCTTCGAACCCGTGCGATACGGGTGTCTGGGGTGTTATCGCCAGAATTGGACCCAGGGCCTTTGCGCACGGTTGTGATCGCGATACCCCTAATACCTGACGCTCGCCAACACATCACCAACGGCGGTTCCCGGCCTGTCGGTTCCGCAGCCGGTCGTCGGCAGGTACTCGTGGCTGCGCGGCGGTCATGACGCTCGCTGTCGACACTTGACGCAAACGTTAGTTAGTGTTGCCCAAATGCTATTGACCGCGGGCCTTCCGGCAACTTAGCCTGATGACATAATAAACCGCACTGCTTTTCCAGGCGCAGGGCACTTGGGAGCATCGGGTGGGGGGGAGTATGAGTTTGCGTCGCGTTCTGGCGTCAGCCGCGGTTGCGCTGACAGCCGTTTTTGTGTCCGCGCCTGCGATGGCGCAGGTCTCGAATTACGACCGCATCATCAGTTTCGGCGACAGCCTGTCGGATAATGGCAACACCTATACGTTGACCGGTAATCCGCCGGCTCCCTTTTATTGGGATGGCCGCTATTCCAATGGCCCGACTTGGGTGGAAATTCTAGCTGGCGGTCAGTCGAGGCCGATTTTTGATGGCGTGACGAGCGGCAGCGGCAACTATGCCTTTGGCGGCGCGCGCGCGGATACCGAACCAAATCTGCTCGGCCCGATCCCGAGTGTCTTCGATCAAATTGGTTACTACAGCGCGCTTAACGGCAACTTCGGTCCAAACGACCTGGTGACCCTCTGGGCGGGGGCTAACGACATCTTCCAATCCGGCACTCCCGTTGAAGCGGCCTTGGCCCAAAAGAGCAATGTGCAATCTCTTATTGCGCTGAACGCCAAAACGATCCTCGTCGCCAATCTGCCCGATCTTGGCAAGACCCCCGGTTCATTGGCGGACCCCGACCCCAGCACGGCACAAATGGCTACGCTGGCAACGGCCGGTTACAACATGGTCCTCGATGCCAGCTTGAAATCCATCGCCGCGTCAGCGCCGGCTGGCGTAAACATTGTGCAGATGGACGTCTTTTCCGCCTTCAATGTCATTATCAAGAGCCCGGGCGCGTTCGGTCTCACGAACGTGACGTCTGCATGCCTGTATGATCCGAATTGCACCAATCCAGCCAAATACCTCTTCTGGGACGGCGTGCACCCGACGGCAGCGGGCCATATCCTCCTCGCCCAATACGCCAACCTGCTGCTGTCCACGGGCCAGATCGCGCCCGTCGTGGCGCCGCTGGCCGAGGTCGGCCTCAATTCGCGCTTGGACGCCTCGGACGCTGCCTTCAACCGCGCCCTCGACCTGCAGGACGGCTATGAGCGCAGCGGCCTGTATGCCCAGATCATCGGCAACCGCTTCTCCTCGGACGCTAACGGCTCTACGCCCGCCTTCGACTACGATCTGTTCGGCGTGCGCGGCGGTCTCGACATGCGCAGCGGTGGTTTCAGCTACGGTCTGGCTCTTGGCTACCAGAGCGGCAAGCTGAAAGAGGTGGCGCTCACCTCCGATGTCAGTACGATGCAGGCCGACATCCACGCCACGGCACATCTCGGAGCATGGTTCCTGACGGCTCAGGGCGGCTACTCGCATACGGAGCTTGATGATATCAGCCGCGCCACCGGCTTCGGCCCGGTGAAAGCCAGCGCCAACGCGGCCGGCGATCAACTGAGCGCGGCGCTCGGCGCGGGCAGGACGTTCCGGTTCGGCTCTTTCGCCCTGACGCCGGGCGCGCGCGTCGGCTATGTGACGTCGAATGTGGGCGCCTTCGCGGAGACCGCCGACGTGCTAGCCCTGCAATATGACAGCCGCGATGTCGCGAGCGGCTTCTGGGATGCCCGCCTGCGCGCGTCAACGAATCTCGGCCAGAACGGCGATAAGTTCAGAGCTTTCGTCGAAGCGGGCTATCAGGATTTCTTCGCCACGGAGACGGACGCCATCACCGCCAAGCTCGTAAACAATACCGCCCTGCCGGTTACCGTCGCGGCGAACGATCCTGGGACACGCGGAGCCTTCGTCAAGCTGGGTGTCGATGCCGAACTGGCGAGCGGCATGACGATATCCGCTGAATATGCACTGTCGCTGCATGACGAAGGCGGAGAGAACCACTCGGGAATGGTACAGTTGAAGATTCCGCTGTCCACTGAGGCCCAGCGGTGAAGAGGCGGTCCTATCGAGCGGGATGATTCCGCTTCCGCTCGCTTCACCGCGTCCGGAAGGCTGAGCGTATCAGGGCGCACGGTCTCACCGGACCGCTGCCCCCTGTCACGATCTGCGTGAGCCAGAGCGATCCGAGGTATGAAACCACGGGCATCGGCCGGACGCAGCGCGGAGGGGCGCCGGATCAGAGTTCGTTGCCCCTGCTGATCAGTACTGTCCGGTTAAGCGCGGGACGTGGCGCGAATTTTGGTGTTCAAGCAGCAGTTTAAGGCCGGTTTTGCCTGGTGTCGATTTGAACGCGATCTGAGATTCCGCGGTAGCATTCCCGATTTTCCTGAT
>JBNKIW010000125.1:0-4499 GCA_050290865.1 Rhodomicrobiaceae bacterium
AGCGTCTTCCGGTTCGCCTGACAGCTATAGCCGAGCTGACGCAGAAGCCTACCAACCAATTTCTGGCTGACCCTATATCCTTGCTCGCGTAAGGCCTTGGCGATGTTTCGTTGACTGCGGCTAATCCAGAGCAGTGTTGCCTCCGGATCGCCGCGAATAGCATCGTCAACCAGCGCCTCGATAGCCTCTAGCAGGCCGGGCTGAACTGTCTCCGCACGCCGACGACCGGCACCGGGACGCCGAATGCCCGGGCCGATTTCGCTGCCAGCTTGCCTCTGTTCGGCAATGCCGCGATTGATCGTGCTCCGCGCGATCCCCGTCGCCGCGGCAACCGCACTGACTCCGCCTCGCCCCAGTGACAAGGCTTCGTTGGCCACGAACAAGCGCCGCCTCCGCTCATCGAGAAAACCCTCCAGTCTCTTAAATCGCTGCTGCAAGCCATCGGTGTCCATGGCGAAACACGGTAGATGGATTCGCGGATTCTTTTCGTGCGTTCTTTGATTCGTTTATTTCGCGTCAGATCCTTAGCACTACCGTTGCATTCTTGCTTTGCGATGCGCCTGCTGGGCTGTGACCTGATGGGCTCGTCGCCAGAGCGACCACGCGATGACGCGGGCGGGTTGAATACGGCGTTGTGCGAGTTTTGTAGCGACACGGCGGATTTCCTGAACGGACCAGCGGATCAAAGACGGATTTTCCGGCGCATCCAAAGGATTTTTGGGGGAGGTGCCGCGTTGGCCCGGCAGCGGATGGCAGCCATCATAGCGAAGGCGAGCATGACGAGCGACACGTGGCGATGCCAACCATGCCACGAACGCGTTTCGTTATGATCAAGACCCAGTTCATTCTTGGCTGTCTCGAAACTGTCCTCGATGGCCCAGCGGCAGCCCTCTACCCGAACGAGCGTTTCGATGGAGGTTCCGGGGGGACACCAAGTGGAGAAGAAGGCCAGATCGCCATCGGCGATATTGCGCCGGATCAGCAAGCCGCGCGTCCACGATGTGGAACAGCCGCCGCCATAGCTGTCCGCATCGAGATCAGCCAGTTCAAGATAAGCCCAGTCGTAAAGGCGCGGGCCTTTCGTGTGCCTTCGCCCGCGGAGAGGCGCATCCAGTCTGCCAGCTGCAACTCCTGCGCAATGGCAGCCGCTGTTCCGGTCACGGATCGGGATTTTGCCGTATGAATTGAAACTGTGATTGGAACTCACGCCCCACAGTACTCGACTCGTTTTCAGAACCCGTGTCTGATCAATGGTTGGACTGAACGGCTTCGCCGTGGGGAGAGGCGGAGGCGCGGCGTGGCAGGTGTGGGGTATCTATTCGGGAGCCGGGGATGTGGTCCCGGCGTTTCAACTCGAATGGAGAACCGAGATGACACCGTTGCGTAAGCGTATGATCGAGGACATGACGTTGGCCGGCTTCGCGCCGAGGACGCGGGACGTTTATGTCCAGGCGGTCCGCGGTCTGGCAGCGTATTACATGCGTTCGCCCGATGAACTTCGGCAGGAGGAGGTGCGCGCGGCACCTTCAAGACCAATCACGTCGGCATCCGCTTTTTGTTTTTACCGAACACTCGAGCGTGACTGGCCACCATTCACCAAAAAAAACGCGTCCGTACACCGAAGAAGCAGCGCCTGCCCACCGTGCTGTCGTATGCCGAGGTCCGGGTTATCCTTGCCCATGTGAAGAATCCGGTCCATCGCACCTGCTTTGTCCTGATGTATGCCTGCGGTCTGCGCATCGGCGAGGCGGCCAAGGTGGAGATCGCCGATATCGACAGCGCCGGCGGGCTTCTGCGAGTGATCGGCAAGGGGGACAAGGAGCGTTGCGTGCCGCTCCCTGAGCCGGTGCTCGTGCAATTGCGCCATCTCTGGCCGACCCACCGCAACCGACGCTGGCTGTGTCCCAATCGCGGGGGCAACGGACCGGTCAGCAAGAATGCGCTATGGCGGACTTTCCGCCTCGCCGTTCGCGCCGCCGGCATCAAGCGCCGCGTCTGCCCGCACAGCCTGCGCCACGGCTATGCGACACGACTGCTCGAGGCCGGCACCGATACGCGCGTGGTGCAGATCCTCCTCGAAACAGCGACATACTGCCCACGAACAGCCATCGGACGCCCGGATCACCTACCGTTTCCATCCGCGATATGGCGAAGTTGTGCAGATCAGACGGCGGCTTGAACGTGGCGGCCTCGAATTCGTTGTCGTACTCCAACCTGATGGTTCATTTGCCTATTTGCCGGCATGGATGACCGAGCCGGCGGCGTCTCGTTTCGAGATCGGTGATGGGCCGCACTTTCCACTCCATATCCTGCGCGCGATGCGCGCCGAGGCTGACGCGCTCCTAGGCTTTCTCCAGTCCGAATCAAAAACGGAGACAGCCGATAATGCCGCGCAAATCCAAAAATCGCCAACCGAGCCTGTTCGACGCGGGGGCGCCGCAGGTGAAGCTGAGCCCGGCTCGCAGGGCCGAACTCGTGGGTCTCGTGGAAGCTCTGCTTCGCGAGATCGTAGCAACGCTGGTCAAGGCAAGAAGCGGGGAGATCATCCATGAACAAGATCACCGCTGAGCATCTGCAGCGCAACGCCTGCGTCTATATCCGTCAGTCAACCCCGGATCAGCTCGTGCACAATCTTGAAAGCCAGCGGCGGCAGTACGGGCTTGCCGATCGTGCCAGGCAGCTTGGCTGGGCTACTGTCGAGATCGTCGACGATGATCTCGGACGATCTGGCGGCGGCATAGCCCGTCCAGGCTTCGAGCGTCTGCTGGCGGCAATCTGCGACAGCCGTGTCGGTGCCGTTTTTGCGATCGAGGCTTCGCGTCTCGCGCGCAACGGCCGCGACTGGCATACTCTGATCGAGTTCTGTGGATTGGTCGGCACCATCATCGTCGACGAAGATGGAATCTACGATCCTCGCCATCCCAATGATCGGTTGCTGCTTGGCATGAAGGGGACAATGAGCGAGCTTGAATTGTCGCTGTTCCGCCAGCGCTCGCAGGAGGCGCTGCGTCAGAAAGCGCGCCGTGGCGCGCTGGTTCTCGGCGTGGCCGCAGGCTATGTGAAAGTCGGGCGTGACCGGATCGAGAAGAACCCGGACACGCGCGTGCAGCAGGCGATCGGGCTTGTCTTCACGAAATTCGCCGAGTTCCGCAGTGTACGGCAGGTTCATATCTGGCTCAGGGACGAAGGGATCGAATTGCCCGTCAAATCGCGTGAAGGAGAGGCACACGGCGTTGTGTGGCGCCTGCCAGCCTACAACATCGTGCACAACGTCCTGACCAATCCGATCTATGCTGGCGCCTATGCATTCGGACGCACGGCTAGTACAGCCCGAGGCAAGTTCGCCCCCAGCTTGCCGCCCGCGCATCTGCGAACTTGCCTCGGATAAGCTGTACTAGAATCAATAGCTTGCTCGGCCGCTTGTCCCGCGGGAAGTCCTGTGAGCACTCGCGGCAACTGGGGCAGGACTTCCCGTGGGGCGTACGAGCAGCCGGGTCAGCGTGGTGGACGGCCGCAAGCGTATTCGTCGTGGCGTATACCGGCCGATGGCGGAATGGGACGTTCTGATCAAGGATCATCACGCCGCCTACATCACCTGGGAAGAATTCGAACGCAACCTCAAGACGATCGCCGGTAACGCGACCGGCATGAGCAGCGCGCGCGCTCGCGGAGCCGCCCGTGAAGGCGAGTTGCTGCTGCCGGGGCTTTTGCGCTGCGGCCATTGCGGCCGCAAACTCCATGTGCACTACGGCGGCAAGCTCGGCCGCTACAACTGCCACGGCGCACGCCTGAACCACGGCACCAAGCGCTGCATCTCGGTAAGTGGCCTGAGCATTGACGCCGCGATCACCAGGGAGGTGCTGCGCGTCCTGCAACCGCTCGGGATAGAAGCCGCGAGCAAGGCGATCGAGGCCTGCTCGAATGAGACGACGGCGGCCGAGCGGCAACTGGAACTCGCCCTGCAGCAGGCCCGCTATGAAGCTGCCCATGCCCGCCGGCAATACGATGCCGTCGATCCAGCCAATCGGCTCGTTGCGGCTGAGTTGGAGCGCCGATGGAACGAGGCTTTGCAAGCGGTTGCCAAGATCGAGGGCGACATCGCCGCCCTCATCGCGCGTCGTCCGCCACCGCTTGGCGAGCCTGAGCGGCAGCAACTCATGGCGCTTGGTGCCGACCTTGAGCGTGCTTGGTCGCATCCCTTTGCTACGGCCGCGACGCGCAAACGTATTCTGCGCGCCGCAATCTCGGAGGTCGTCGTGCGCCGCGATGGCGGTATCATTCATGCCGTCCTGCACTGGCAAGGTGGCGACCATACCGAGCTTGCGGTGAAGCAGCGGTTGAACGCCGCCGGCCGGCACAATCCGTGCATTCCGGACGAGGAGATCGCGCTCATCGGTGAGCTGGCGCGGCTGATGCCGGATCGTCAGATCGCGCGGCTTCTCAACCGCATCGGTATAAAAACCGGTCATGGCAATGCGTGGACGCAGGAGCGTGTGCGC
>JBNKIW010000126.1:0-4459 GCA_050290865.1 Rhodomicrobiaceae bacterium
GTATCCTGCTTGCAGGACATCCGCAGCAGTTGGCCCGGCCGCGAGCCCGCGACATTGCTCATTCCGGATGCGGGCCACGCTTCTATCGACAAAATCCGCCTGCATGCCGACGAACTCATTCATTTTCTGAAGCAGGCGGGGATTTGAGGCAGCCCGTCCGGGGCATGCTACATTAGCCGACGTTCGCTGCCCCTTTACCACCCGGTGTTACCGGCGGTGAAGATCTGCGGATATCCGGCGCAGGTATTTGGCGGCGAAAATGAAGGGGCCGGAACCGGCCCCTGTGTTGTACGTTGTGACGCAGGTCAGAATGGCAGATCATCGTCCATGTCATCGGGCGGATCGGCGGCGCCTGTTCCTTGCTGCTCCCGGTACAAATCGATGAGCTGCAGCTGGTAATGCTCGACGATGCAATCGCGCAAATCGTCGAGGAGTTCGACGACGGCGTGGGCTTGCTCGGGTGTCCAATAAGCAGGGATGGCGAGCGGACGGGGCGACGGCAGGCCCGGCTTGGAAGGTGGCTGGGTCATGATTTACCTCTGCGGCGTTGCTGTGCCTTCTGCTCGGCGCGCTCTTTGGCTTCCTTGCGGCGCCAGGACTCGCCATCAATGGCGAAGACTTCGGCGTGATGAACGAGACGGTCGATGAGCGATGCCACGCAAGCCGCGGCGGGAAACACCTCGCCCCAATCGGCAAAGCGCCGGTTGGTGGTGATCATGGTGCTTTTCTGCTCGTAGCGGCGGCTGACGAGTTCGAAGAGCAGGTCGGCGTGGCGGTTGGAATAGGACAGGTAGCCGATTTCGTCGATTACCAGGAGTTGCGGGGCCGCATAATAGCGCAAGCGCCGCCGCAGGGCGGCATCGCTGTCGAGGGCGGAGAGATCGCCGAGCATCTGTCCGGCGTTGGTGAGCATGACCGTGTAGCCCTGGATTACGGCCTGATGAGCGATGTTTTGTGCCAGGGTGGTCTTGCCGAGGCCGTTGCCGCCGCGCAGCACGACATTGCTTGCCCCTTTGAGGAAGTCGAGCGACATCAGCGCTTCGATGCCGGTCCGATCGCAGCTTTTCGGCCAGTCCCAATCGAACTCGCACAAGGGCTTGAAGTGGCCGATATGGGCAGCTTTCAAGCGACGCTCCAGGCTGCGGCGCGCCCGCTCCTGTTCTTCCCAGTCGATCAGCGCCTGGACCCAGCCGGCGGCAACGGCTTCTTCCCAATTCGCCAGCAAGCCGAACAGGTTCAAGGCCTTGGCTCTGGCGCGCAAACTATCAAGGTCATTCATCGGAGGCTCTCTTCAGTTCGTCATAAAGTTCGAGGCGGACGGGGCGCACCGGCGCATCCTTTGCTTGCACATGCGGTGGCAGGTCGAGAGCCACGGGCGGAGGCTGGTGGCGCTCCTGGCGGCGGCGTTCCAGCGCGAAGCGGACGGCATTGGGATGGGGGACATCGCGCTCGAGCGCCTCGGTGATGGCGGCTTCGAGTTCAGCGGCGCCGTAGCGCTGCAGCAGACGCATCAGGCTGGCGGCGATGGATCGGAGACTGCCGCCGCGTTCGGCGGCGCGCATGAGCAAGGTCTCGCTCGCTGGTGCCGCGTGGAGAAGAAGATCAGTGGACCGATGGCGGCGGGCAGCGCGCTTCTGTTCGACGAGCGCCTGGATATGCGCCTCGTCTTCGATCTGCTCTCCTTTGCCATAGCTGCGCCGGTGACGGGCGATCACCTGAAGACCATCGGTGATACGCACCTCCGTCGGGTCGGCGAGCACCGTCAGCCAGCGCCGCACCTGCGTATGCGGAATGGAATAGTCGTTGAGGTCGAAGCGGATATAGGGCGTCTTGCCCGCCTTGACTGCGACCTGCTCGATGAGGGGATAGGCATTATCCGGCAGCGGCAGGAGGCGCGGCGCTTCTTCGGCGAAGGCTTCGGCGACGCTGATGGCTTCCTGTCCTGGGCAGCGGCGGTCCGCGGCAACACCGCAGCACCAGTCTGCAGCCTGAGCGTTGAGCGTCTCCACATCGGTGACGTTGCGAGCCGCAAAGAAGCTATCGCGGACATAGCGGATGGCACGCTCAACGCGGCCCTTCTCGTTTCCACGCGCTACAGCGACGGGTCGAGGCTCGAAACGGTAGTGTCCAGAGAAGTCGATCAGGGTGGGATGGAAACGGATGGCGTCGCCGCGCCGCTCCAGGACGGCGCTTTTGAGGTTGTCGTAGAGCAGGATCCTCGGGACGCCGTTCCACGCGGAGAAGGCTTCGGCATGGCCGCGCAAGAAGTTCTCAATGCGCGCGTCCAGGAAAAAGCGCAGGAATATCTGGCGCGAGTAGCTCAGCACCATGACGAAGGCCATCAGAGGGCGCCGCGCTCGGCCGATGGTCAGATGACCGAAATGTCCCCAGTCAACCTGAGCCTGTTCCCCGGACAGGGTGCGCAGCCGCAGATAGGCTTCCGCCTTGGGGCGAGGCCGGTGGCAGGCGATGAGATGGCGGAAGTGATCGGGACTGCCGCGATAACCACGCTCACGGACCATCAGATAAAGGCGGGCAGCGGTGAGAGTTGGAAAGCTCTCCAGCGTCTGGCGGATGAACGGCAGATACGGATCGATCCGTGACGGACGCAGCGGGCGGCCGATGCGGGGCAAGCCGGCTTGGGCCAGGACACGGGCGACGGTGCCATGATGCACCTTCAACTGGGTAGCAATCGTGCCAACCGTCCACTTCTCGGCGTGGTAATAGCGCAGGATTTGCGCTTCGACTTCAGGGGAAATGGCCATACTCGCATCCTCTTCGAGTTCTCCGTGATCTCCGGCGGCGGCGCAGGAAATCCTGGCGGACGAAATCCGGGCAGCGGCAGCCGCACCAATGGCAGCGCCAAGGCGGGCGCCTGGGAAAATCGCCTGCGGATGGCGGCTCATTTGCCGCCGCCGAATTCTCTGAAAGCAAATCATCCGGGGGCGCCGGCGGGGAACCCTGATGCGTCACGTTTTTTTGCCGGTGCCGGTAACGGCGGGCTCGCAGGGCATGGGCGATACGGCCGCGGCGGCTGGTCTGGTAGCGTCGGCCAGCGGCTCGTTGGGCATGGCGTCTGGCCTCCCGCGCACAGCCGCTGGCGCAGTAAATCTGGCCGCGATCGCAGCAGCTGCAGATGAGCACCTGTTCGTGGCACCGGGCACACAGGAAGAACCGGGCAGGCGTCTCCCCGGTCCGTTCGGGGCAACCGGACGGACGTGGACCAAACCGGCGATGGGTGGAATACTGCCCCCGCATTCGTGCCCAGCACGGTGTGGGGCGTGGCGCTGAGACCCGACTTGGCCGTTGAGAATAAGCGCCCGCCCATCTTCCAACTCTGGCAGCGTCTTACCCTGTCTCCTCACGCCATGTCAGCTTTACGGTGACGCGCCTCGCCTGCAAACCAGCCTGCCTACGCGTACTCAGCCATCAAACGGTGGCTCCTCGCCATGCCTGCGCATGGCTGCGGTGCCGCTGGCGCGCGTTTGACCGCTTCCGCGCGCTCCGGCCAACGAGAGGCAGGCCGGGGCGCGGGAACAGGCGCTTCCAGCCGAACACGGGAACTGTCACTGACAAGAAAAAGGAGGCCGGCCGTCCTCGTCGCCGGATTTACGCGCTTTTTGACCGCCGTTTACACCCGGTTGCAGTACCCCGAAAACCGGCCGCTCCGGCGTGAATTGCTTTCGGGTTTTCTAAGCTCCCGGGCGGTGTAGAACAAGCCATTGCCCATGGCGATCAGCGACGAACGGTGTGGAGGAAGATTGAATAGGCACTTCGCCGGTGCCAACTGCGCTCCGCTTTTCTGCAGCCTCAGACCGACCGTAGCAATTGCAACGCCATCTCAAGCGAGACATCGACGATGCCGGTGAACTCGTCGCGAACCGCCGATGCCGGATTGCGATCGTGACGAACTCGGGATTGAGGCCGCGCATATATGACATGGCTGTTCCGACGTGCTGGCGATAGCCTCGCAAGGCCGAAGCGATTTCACCGCCGCTCGAACGCGACGCGGCGGCGATGTCGAAGATATCTCGTGGCCTTATCACGCCGCCCCGGAAAACCAGCTTCTTCGTGATTATCTCCGGCAACAACGGTAATGGTTTTCGTTTCAATCCGCGCCCCTGCACGAGGGGCGACCCGCGACTCGGCCAGAAACGCCTCTATTTCCGCTAGTTTCAATCCGCGCCCCTGCACGAGGGGCGACAGCCAAGGCTTTCGAATTCTGGGCGGTCTTGAGGAGTTTCAATCCGCGCCCCTGCACGAGGGGCGACGCCCGTCAGGGGCCGTTTTAGCTACCGCTCCGTGGTTTCAATCCGCGCCCCTGCACGAGGGGCGACAACGCATGTACGGTCGGCAGTTCGGGTTGCGGGAGGTTTCAATCCGCGCCCCTGCACGAGGGGCGACCTCGTTGGCGGTGTCACGCACAGGAGGATGAAATAGATCGGAAGAGCGTCGTGTA
>JBNKIW010000127.1:0-4280 GCA_050290865.1 Rhodomicrobiaceae bacterium
GAAGCTGTTTGTTCTGCAACTACTGATAGCCCTTGGCGCGCAGGTCTTCCGCGAATTGGAGGCTAATGCGGGAACCAACAGCACCACGCTGTTCATCTGCATCGGCTCGGCGCTCGTCATGCTCGCCCTCAGCAAGATCATCCCCGACATGATCCAGGGCCTGATCAACGGCACCAGCTTTGCCGCAAGTGGAGCGCTGGGTGGTGCGGTTGCAGGGGCGGTGACGGGGGCGGCTGCGGGTGTCACGGCCGGTGGCATGGCCGCCGGCGCCGCAGTCAACCTCGCCAGAGCGCAGAACGAGCAGCGCGCGGCGCAAGGTGAAGCACCGCGCAGCGTTTTTGGCCAGGCAGCGCGAAATCTTGGCGGGGCGTTGGTCGAAAATGTCGGCCATCGTCTGAGCGGGCGGGCACATTTCGGTCACCGCTTCGGACAGACCGCATATGCGATGAAGAGCCGGGCTGACGAAATTCGAAGTGCGGCGCAAAGCCGCGGTCCCCAGCCGTCCGGCCAGAACCGAGGCCAGAGCCAACCCCAGGCCCAGGGACAGCAAGGACAACCCCAAGGCCGAGGGCAGGGCCAGGGTGGCAACAATCCGTAACGGAGATGGAGATTCGGGATGACGGTGAATGAACCGGCGGGGGCGAACCCCTATCTGACGGGGCGCGGCGGCCATCTTGAGGCCCATGCCCGGTATGTGATCGCGGCGCGGAATTGGCGGCTTACAGGCGTGCTGGCCCTGCTCGTGGCCGCACTGTCCGTAGCGGGCATGATCATGGTGGCGACGCAGTCGCAGGTGGTTCCCTATGTCGTCAAGGTGGACAAGCTCGGCGAAGCGGTGCCGGTCGGGCGTGCCGATCGCGCTGCAAGGCCGAACAAGGCGGTGATCGTCGCCCAGCTGGCCCGCTGGATCACAGCGGTCCGAAGCGTGTGGGTCGATGCGGGCGCGCAGCGCGGGCTGGTCAGGGAAGCCTACGCAATGATCAACGCCCGTGCCGACGCCTTCGGCAAGCTCAACGACCATATGCGCGGCCATGATCCGTTCGAGCGGGCGAAGACCGAGACGGTTTCCGTCGATGTGCGTTCTGTCCTGCCGATCACGGCCGACAGCTGGCGCATCGAATGGCGGGAGGAAATCCGTGCACGCGACGGTCAGCGGATCGGGTCGCGCGAATACACGGCCACGGTGACAGTGGCATTCAATCCGCCACGCGACGAGGCGACGATCCGCGTCAATCCGATGGGGCTTTACATCAACAGCTACGACTGGGCCGAGCGCTTGGGTGCGCAGTGATCCAGGAAAGGGGGTACTGATGAGGACGATGATTGTCATGGTGGGCATGCTGTGTGCCTTGCCCGGTCTTGCCGCAGCCGAGGGTCCCGGATCGTGGGACACATCCGTGCGGCCCACAAGAGTCAAGGACGGTCCGGCGCCGTCCATCGAGCCGCTGAGCGGGCGCGATGTGCGACTGAGCCGGAAGGAAAGGCGCGGTATCGCTTATGGCCGCCAGTGGGCGCGCAACCGAGACATGCCAGCGCGTGGCAAAGATGGCAGCGTGGTGTTCGTTTTCGGTTCCACACTGCCTTCGGTCGTTTGTGCGCCGCTCCATGTCTGCGACCTCGTGCTCCAGGAAGGCGAGACCGTCAACGATGTCCATGTCGGCGACGCCGTCCGCTGGCAGGTGAGCCCGGCAACACAAGGCGTCGGCGAGAAGGCCACCACCCATATCATCATCAAGCCGACCGACACCGGCCTGACCACCAATCTGCTGATCACCACGAACCGGCGGGCCTACAGCATCAGGCTTGTCAGCAAGAAACGGGCATGGATGCCGCGCGTGTCCTTCCATTATCCGGACGCGGTGACGGCCGAGTGGGGCGCTTATCGCAGCCTGATGAAGCAGCGGCAGGCCGAGCAGGACACGGGCGGCGCGTCTGTGGGGGCGCGGCTCGACTTCAACTATGCGGTGTCGGGCGAGGCGCCGTGGCGTCCGGTGCGCGTCTATGCGGCGGGCGGCAAGACCTACATCCAGTTTCCGCCGGGCGTCGCCCATGGCGATTTGCCAGCCCTTGTCGCGCTTGCGGACGATGGCGGTCTGTTCACCGGGCCGACCAAGGAACTGGTGAACTACCGCTACGTCAACGGCCGTTTCGAGGTCGATAAGATCCTGGAGCGTGCCGCCCTCATCAGCGGCGTGGGCATGGATCAGGTCGAAGTGAAGATCGTGCGGCAGGGAGGTAACCGATGAAAACCATGGCTCTTGTGATCGCGGCCACCGCTTTGCTCGCAGGCTGCGCCGTGTTTCGCTCCGACAATTCGTCCTGGATTGATGGCGTGCCCGAAAGCGATGCCGCGCCTTTGTCCGCGCAAATCGCCGATCTGACGGCGGGACGCATCACACGCGGTGAAAAAGTCCGGCTGGCAGATCCCCGCGACAATGCGGCGGGCCGGGCGGTCGATGCCGGTCTGAAAGACGCGCTCGCCGAGCGCGGGATCACCGTGGCCGGGGACGCGGAAGACGGCAAAACGGCGCACACGCTGCGCTACATCGTGACCCCCTATGGCAGCGATCTGCTCCTGCGTGTACGCCTGGACAATCAGGAAGCGGCCACAGTGCTGGTTCGCGGCCCGTCCGGTGGCCTCGCACCACAGGCGCCTCTCAGCGTCAGAGAGGTGAGGCGATGACAGACAGCCCCGATTTCCTCGGCCAGGCCCCCAGTCAGGGCCAGAGCGTGCCACGGCTGAACCGCGTGCCACTTCTCATCGCCGGTATACTGCTGTTGCTGATCATCGGCGCCATCACCTACACCTACCAGATGCGGCTGGCGTCGCTGCGGGAGGAAGGGCGGCGGACCGCCGCGGAACCATCAGCGGCGACACCCTCGGAGGTTTTCAAGGATGCGCCGGATGGCGGGATGATCCTGGCCAGGAAAGGTGAGCATGGGCCGCCGCCGCCGGTGAAGGCCGAGCCTGAGAAACCGGCGCTGACACCGCCGGGACCGGACCCGGAGGCCCTCGCCAGAGAACGTGAGCGGCAAGCGCGTGAAAGACTGGAGGCGGCCAGGGTGGCCTCCGCGCTCCAGGCGCTGAAGGCACCGACCACCGTCAAACACGCGAAGTTTGTGGCGGGGCGCGGCGGAACGCGACCGCGCGCGGACGCGGCACCGTCTAGCGACGGCCACCTGAGAGCATCCTACGCTGCGGCGATGCGGCGGCGGATGCTGATGGGCGAGGAAGGCAAGGAGGATGTCAATCGCGCGGCGGAAAAGGCCGCTTGGCTGAAGGACCGCCAGCCGCAAAAGGCCGACAAGCACTATCTTCCCGAAGGGCGGGTGGGGCCAAGATCACCCTACGAGCTGAAGGCCGGGACGGTCATCCCGGCTATCATGGTCGGAGGCATCAACAGCGATCTGCCGGGCCAGATCCTCGCCCAGGTCCGTGAGAATGTCTACGACACCGCCACCGGCCGGCACATCCTCATCCCGCAAGGCGCGAAGCTGGTGGGAACCTACGACAATGCCATCACCACCGGCCAGGAGCGCGTGCTCGTTGCCTGGACGCGGATCATCTATCCCGACTCGTCCTCGCTCGACCTCGGCAAGATGCCGGGGGCCGACAGCGCTGGCCTCGCCGGGCTCAAGGATCGCGTGGACAATCACTTCTGGAAGGCGTTCGGCAACGCTCTCCTGATGTCGGTGTTCTCCGCAGGCGTTCAGATTTCCCAAGGCGGCGGGTCAAGCAGCACCAATGGAATGAACGCCCAGCAAAGCATTGCCGCCGGTCTCGGCCAGCAGCTCGGCCAGTTGGGTCAGGAAATGGCGCGCAGGAACGTCAAGGTGCAGCCGACGATCGAGATCCGGCCAGGACTGCACTTCACGGTGATGGCCACCAAGGACGTAGTCATTCGCCCTTGGCGTCCCCGCCGGGCGAACAACGGCGGCTAGCGCGAGGTGTAGAACACGACGTATTTTTCTGTGAACGGAGTTCGTCTTTAGTAGACGGCAGGTAAGTGTCTATGAGATATTTGCAGAGTAAGGAGGTGCGGCGAATGGCTGTTCAGCACCCATTGCCTCCCGGTCGCTGAGTGGCCGTGCGGGGACCAGCCCCCAAGACTGGTCCCCAATCTCCTTTTCCAACCGTTCCTGACAAGGAAATGCCGGACCGTCTCTGGTGATGATCAGCAAACATCCCCGGAAGACCGGGCGGGAATCCGGCTGTCGAGCAGAGGTGCCCAATGGACGAATATCATACCGGCATAGCTTTCCTCATCAGCCTCGGCGCG
>JBNKIW010000128.1:0-4191 GCA_050290865.1 Rhodomicrobiaceae bacterium
TCCAGCGACATATCGCCGAACCACCTCGACGACGCCAGTACCAAAATGTCCGCTTGGTAAGTTAGCGCGAATGGGGTTCGACGTCGTGCACCTGTCCTGCCACGGCGAGAACGACAAGGACGGCCCGCGGCTCCTGCTCGAAGACGCCGAGGGCAACGAGGCGCCTGCGTCCGCCGCCGCGCTCGCCGCGGCCTTTGGCGAGACGAAGCCCGCGCTCGTCTTCCTTTCCGCCTGCCAGACCGCCCAGCACCGCGCCGGAGCCGCGGCCCTCGCGCGCGAATTGCTGCGTGCGGGCGTGCCTGCGGTGATGGGCTGGGACGGCTCGGTCCGCGACATCGACGCCACCGAATTTGCGACGCGGCTTTATAAGGAACTCGCGGGCCGCCAGCGCCCCGCCTACGCCGCGGCCATGGCGCGCCAGCAGCTCCTCGAAAAGCACGTCGCCGAGCCCGAACGCAAAACCTGCCGCCACTGGCACCTCGCGCGGCTCTATGTCGGCGCGAGCGGCGGCGGTCCGCTCTGCGTGGCCACGGGCTCCGCGCGGACCAGCCATCGCGGCCGCGCGCACCGCGTCTTCCTCGACAGAAAAGGCGCGCGCGTCCCCGTCGCCGCGGCCACGGCCTTCGTCGGACGGCGGCGCGAGGCTCAAGCGATCCTGCGCACCTTCCGCGACCCCGCCCGCGCCATGGCAGGCGTGCTCATCCACGGCTTCGGCGGCCAGGGCAAATCCTCGCTCGCCGCGCGCATCGCCGACCGCATGCCGCAGCACGTCCCCGCCGTGGTCTACGAGCATTACGACGCGCTGCCGGTCTTCAATGCCGCGCTCGAGGCGGTGGACCCGCAGCATCGCGGCGCGCTGCGTCAGCGGTGGGGCGACGCCGTGCAGCAGGACGCGGCCACCCTTCGCGACGCGCTGGAGGATATCCTCACCGGCCCGGCCGCCGTCCACAACCCGGCCGCGCACCGCCAGCCCATCCTCCTCATCATCGACGACCTGGAACGCGCGCTGGAGCCGCCCGCGCCCGGCGTCGAGGCCCCGGCGGTGAAGGCGCATTGCGCCGCCCCCTTGCGCGCCGTGATCGAAGCCTTCCGCAACGCCGAAACGCAGGCGCGCCTGTTGCTGACCAGCCGCTTTCCCTTCGCCTTGCGCGACGGCACCGGCGCAGAGCTTGGCGAAAAGCTGCACCGGCTGCATCTGCGGCCCTTCGACGAGCAGGAGCAGGCCAAGCAGCAGCGCATGGCGCGGGGTGACGGCGACGCGGCGCCGCTGAAACCCGCCGAAGCCGAGGAGCAGAAGGCGCTGTTCGCCCGCGTGCTGGCGGTCGCCAAGGGCAATCCGCTGCTGCTCGACAAGCTCACCCGCGTCGCGCTCGCCGAGCCGAAGGCGGCCAGCGCCGCGATTGCCGCCATGGAGGCTTATCTCGCAGGAGGCGCCGCGCCTTCGGGGGCGGAGCTGGCGGACGAGTTCCGGCGGCTGGCCTTCCAAAGCTACCGGCAGGCGCTCGCCGAGGCCGAGGCCGAGGCGTTCCGCGCGCTGACGCTGTTCCAGATGCCGGTGCCGGATGCGGCCTGCGCGGCGGCTGCGGGCGAACTGGCGGGGGCGAAGGCCGGGGCGGCGCTGGCGCGGCTGGCGGCGCTCGGCCTGGTGGACACATTCGAGGCCGCCCCGCCTGCGAGCGGCGACGAGGTGTTGGCGAACATGCTGGCGCGCCCGCTATTCGCGGCGCTGACGGAGAACGAGCAGGCGCGCATCGCCGGGGCAGCGCTGCCGTCGGTCATGCGTGCGTGGTGCGATGACGGTGGTAATCTGCCCGCCGATCGCCGTGCGCTGGAGGCGTACAACCTCGCCACGCTAGCGGAGGATGCCGCCAGCCTCGGCAATGCCGCGCTGTGGGGCGCCCTTTGGCTTTTCCGCGCGCAGCACGATGCCAGGACTGCGCTGCCTTTGGTCCGGGCGGCGCTCGACGCCCTGCATGCTGCCGGAATTAAGCCACATCGTGAACTCCTGCGGCTGGGGATCGTGTGCGCCGACCGGCTTGGCGAAGCTGACCTGCAGGATGAATTGCTGGAGCAGGCGGGCGGGATCAAAGGCGCCGATGAGTTCAGCAACGCCCTGCTCTGGGGGCACAAGGCCGACCGTTTGCTGCAGAAGGGCGATCTCGACGAAGCCTGGCGCATCCGTCGCGAGGAGCAGTTGCCGGTTTATGAGTGGCTCGGCGATGTCCGCGAACGCGCCGTCACCATGGGCCGAATCGCCGATATTCTGATGAGCCGTGGCGATCTCGACGAAGCGTTGCGCATCCGTCGCGAGGAGGAGTTGCCGGTCTATGACCGGCTCGGCGATGTCCGCCAGCGCACCGTCACCAAGGGCAAAATCGCCGATATTCTGATGAGCCGAGGCGATGTCGACGAAGCCTTGCGCATTCTTGAGCAGGAACGGCTTCCTGCCGCCGAGAAGCTGGGCGACGTCGAGGGGGTGGTCGTCGTGCTTGTGAAGACCGCGCGTATTCGACGCGCAAAGGGCATCGATAGCCAGGAAGCTTCTGACCGGGTGCTGGGTGATCTCCGCCAAGCCTATGCTCTGGCGAAGAAGCTCACCCGCCTGGACTTCATCTGCGCCGTGGCGGACGATCTCGGCCAGCTCCTGGCGGGGGCGGGCGCAGCGGATGAGGCGCGGCCCCTCCTCACCGAAGCGCGTGATGGCTACGCCAAGCTCGGGCTGGCGCGGCACGTAGCCAAGATGGACCAAATCCTCCAGCAATTCCCGCCGCCCGCCAACCCCGGAGACTGACCCGCCCCCAACGAAAGGCCCGCCACCCATGGACCGCTACATCATCCTCCGCGACCTGAACCCTCTGAGCGCCCGCCCCGCAGGCCTGCGCACCGGCCCCTCGCCCCTCGATTTCAGCTTCGAGATCGCCTCGCGAACCTCGCGCCGCGCCCCCGCCGACCTCCCCGAGCCCGGCATCGAAGCCGCGACGCTCCCCGAGCACGAAGCCCAGGAAGCCGCCACCCGCGACCCCACGGTGAAGGACATCGCCCGCGTCATGCCCACGGTGCTGCTCGCCCCCGTCGCCTGCGCCGCGGATGACGCCGCGCTGCCCGCCGCAAGCTGGGGCATCGCCGCCACCCGCGCGGACGCCAGCCAGGCCACCGGCCGGGGCGTCACCGTCGCCGTGCTCGACACCGGCATCGACATCGCCCACCCGGCCTTCCAGGCCGTCCCCCTCGTCAAGCGCGACTTCACCGTGGCGGGCGGCGGCAGCACCGGCACGGCCATCGACACCCACCCCAACTGGGATGTGAACGGCCACGGCACCCATTGCGCGGGCACCATCTTCGGCCGCGACGCAGGCGGGACACGCATCGGCATCGCCCGCGGCGTCGCCCGCGCCCTCATCGGCAAGGTGCTCGACGACCAGGGCCGCGGCGACACCGAATGGCTCGCCAACGGCCTGCAATGGGCGATTGCCGAGGGCGTGGACGTCGCCTCCATGTCCATCGGCTTCGACTTCCCCGCGCTGGTGGACCGCTGGATGATCGGCAAAGGCTGGCCGCAGAAACAGGCCGTGTCCGAAGCGCTCGCCGGCTACCGCGCCAGCCTGCGCCTGTTCGACAGCCTGATGGCCATGGCCCGCGCCCGCGCCGCTTACGACGAGGGCACGGTGATCGTCGCCGCCTCGGGGAACGAGTGCGAGCGGGCGGCGGAGGTGTTCGTCAGCACGTCCATGCCCGCGGCAGCGGACGGCATCGTTTCGGTCGGCGCGGTGGGCGAGAAGGCAGGGCGGTGCGAGGCCGCCGATTTCTCCAACACGCAGCCGGAGATTTGCGCGCCGGGCGTGCGCATCGTCTCGGCGAAAGCGGGCGGCGGGCTGACCGCGATGAGCGGCACCAGCATGGCCTGTCCGCATGTGGCAGGCGTGGCGGCGCTGTGGTGGGAGCATTTGCGCGGGGCTGACCCGGATGGGCAGGCAAGCGCCGCGGAGGTCGTGCACCACATGATGGCCACCGCGCGCAAGGCCGACGCCTTCGCCGGCGCTTTTTCGCGTTTCGACTACGGCGCCGGACTGGTGACCGCGCCGTGATTCGCCCTGTTTCTGCTTCCGCTACCGACAACAGGGCAATCGCACGAAATAACAGCTGACAGATCGACCATATTCTGAATCGCTCGGGTGATCTTTGATTCGTGAA
>JBNKIW010000129.1:0-4112 GCA_050290865.1 Rhodomicrobiaceae bacterium
GCCGCCGTCAAGATGCATACGCTACTCGATCTGCGTGGCCCCATCCCGAGCTTCGTTCATGTTTCCAAACGCCGTTTAAACCCCGAAGTGCAACAGCAGGGCATATATGACATGGCTAATGGTGCCGGAAGGGGCAGACGGCATCAAGGGGGCTCGCTTCTCGCTCGCCTCGCCTTCGGCGACTGACGCCCTTGACCCCGTCTGCCCCTTCCGACTCTTTGCTGCCATGTCATATATGCCCTGCTGTTGCACTTCGGGGTTGAAACGGCGCACTTAACTCTGGTGTTCAAATTTCCCGAGCCAGCTCTTATAGGGCTTGGCGACAACGAGCAGACGCTTGGGCGATGGCAATGAGAGGGCGGCGAGTTGAGCCCGGGTCATGGTGAAGTTCTCGCCGGTGTGTGTAGCCCGGTCTTCAAGCAGGATCGCTTCGCGGGGCACACCGCAACCCGCGGCGGCTTCAGCGAAAACTTCTGCCTCCGGCCGCTCCCATCCCATCCCATCCCATCCCGTTCGAGCGAGATCGTTCTGGTGAGCGATGCCGCCTGACATGACGATGCGGGCCGCCCATCCTTGATGCCACAGGCTGGCGGCATGGCGAGCCACGCTCGGATCATTGCTGCCGAGACAAAGAATCAAATCCGCTGGCTCCGGCTCGTGGACGAGTTGCAGATAGCGCCAGATGACCCCCGCAGCCTCGAAGACCTCAGCCGTCCGTTCGGGAAATGTGTTCATTGGGCTTGTCTCTCACGCCGTGACACCGTTTACCGCGACAGTGCCCGCAACCGCTCACATTTCGTCGCGCAACCTCTCCAGAAAGCCAGTCATTCAGGCTGTTCTCTCCTGGGCGATGCGCTGGCCGGGCGCTGTTTGAAAGCCGTCTGCAAGTCGCAGCAGCTTGGTTTGGAAGTGATCGATAGCGAAGCGGGTGTCGTCCAGTTTGCGGCTGCGAGCGTCGGGATCGGCGGCGTCGTAGAGCTGCGCCCCCATCCGTCCGGCCACGTAGAAACAGCGAGCGACGCCGATGGCGCCAAGGGCGTCCAGCCGGTCGGCATCCCGCAGGATTTTGGCTTCCAGGCTCTGCGGAGCCACGCCTGCGGAGAAACTGTGGGCCTCGATGGCGTGGGCCAGGGCGTCCAGACGGGGAGCAGGCCATTGGAAGCGAGCCATCACCTCCCGCGCCCGGTCTGCGGCCATGCGGGACGCGCGCTCCCGATCGGGATGATTTTTCTCGACAGCGACGCAGTCATGCAGGATCACGGCAGCCGTGAGCAACTGCATATCGGGTGCGTCAGGCTGGGCAGGGGCCCCGGCGATGGCGCAGACATTGTGGCAAACGCGGAGGATATGGGCGCCGTCATGAGCGCCATCATCGCCGCCGGGGGCAAGCGCCGCCAGGAGCGCGGCGGCCAGCTTCTCATGCGGCCAGAACTTCGTTGCCGGAACCATCGCAGCCATGTTCACCGCAGCACTGAGATTACGGATGTCGGACTCACGCCGCAGATTAACAGATGCTCACGAGCTCGCGTACAGCCCACGTAGAAAAGGCGACGCTCGGCGAGACGCTGTTCGCCAAGTCCCGTGTCCTTTTCTGTTTCGTCCGGCGTGTTTGTTCCCTCGCAAGCCATTATGGCAACGGCTTTGAATTCGAAGCCCTTTGCCTCCTCCATGAGGCCAATGGGCACGCCTTGCTGCTTGCCGCCACGGACGATGGCAGGGATTGCTTGGGTGAGAGCGACACTCTCGCATCCAGAAGCGCTTACGGCCGCCATGACGCGTGCAAGATGAGCCGCGCTGCGAACGAGAACAGCGATATCCGAGTCAGCCATTCCCTCGGCCAGCCGGCTGTTGATCCACGCCGCCACCTCTCGGGATTCTTCATCCTGGGTGGCAAACTCGCGGATGACCGGATCCGGCCCGCTAAAGATGGATACCGTTTCACCTCGCCTTTCCTCGGCGCCGTCGCCGTCGCGGAGAACATCAGGAAGCAGTTTGTCCGATGTCCGGCGGATTTGCTCCGAAGTGCGATAGTTGACCTTCAGCGTGTGAGAGCGTCCGCCGATTTCGATACCCAACTGCTTCCACGAGAACATTGGTTTCGCGATCCGTTGTCCCAAATCGCTGACAAAGAACAGGGCATTTGGCGTAGCGGGGGCTATGGCCGCAAAGAAACGCAGCTCCGTTGCCCCCAGATCCTGCGACTCGTCCACGATGACGTGACTGAAGCGCTTCTGGCGGAGTTCCTGGTAGTAGTCGGCGGCTCTCCGGAAAGCCTGCGCCCACGTCACCGCGCCTTCGGCGTCAAGCGCTTCGCGGACGAAGTCGAAAACACTCCAGGCATACTCGCGCTGTCTCCGCCCCATGGGGCTGCTGCGCCCTTTCCGGCTGAGATGGGTGTAGTCGTAAATGTCCTCGATCTGCCAGGCGTCCACGACATCGGTCCATTCGCCATAAAGAGCACTGGCGTCGAGAGGCGCCTTGGACTGGCGGCGCATGGCTTGTTCGATCGCATTGCGCACCTGTTCTTCGCTCGCGATCTGCGGCCGCTCACCAAACGCCGTTTGATACAACTCCTCGCACACCGCTCTGAAGGGCATGACCTCGATCCGCGCGGCGATCGCAGTGTTTTCCCCGGTGAGGATTTTCAACTTCTGCGCCAACACGTCCGCGAGCACCTGGGAAAATGTGGTGAGCAGCACGCGACCAGCGGCATTGTCACGAGCTTGGCGAAACGCCCGGTGCAGCGCCACAACGCTTTTTCCCGTGCCAGCCGAACCCGAGATGCGCGCGGGACCGTTGAAGTTCATCTCGATCAATCGCCTTTGCGCTGGATGAAGGAAAACCGACCATTGATCCTCTGGAAAGGCCAGAACACGTTGCAATTCCTCGAAACTGCCTGCTTTCCAGAAGTTACGAAGCGTGTCGGCGCTGGCGAACGGATCTGCAGGGGCGCTCAATTCGGGGATATGCCAGACTTTGTCGGTAACATATCGGAGGAGGATCTCCTGGGCTTCTTCAGGCAAGAACATTGCGATGGCCAGGAAGTCGTCTTCAGTTGCCGCGTTGCGCAGATCATGCACCCAATCCTCAGGAACACCAGCGGACAGCAGGTCTTGCCGCGACAGTCCTTCGAACAGACTTTGCCGTCGTTTCCATTCTGCTTCGTTCTGACGCGGAGCGATGTCAACAACCGCTTCGCGCACGGTAACGAGCTGAACTGCGCCGGTTGTCGCATTCGTCTCAACACGCCGACGTCGCGCCCATCCGTAGGCGTCTTCATGATGACCGGCGTAAAGGAGGAGAATGACGGCGCTCTTCTTGTGGAAGATAATTCGCAGATCGCTATTGACCCTCGCGGACCATATGTCCGGATCATGCGCTCTGTCCACTCGATGTGTCTGCAGCCCCGGTGCTTCGAGATTATCCTGGAGTTGGCCGATCGTTTGCCAGACCGCTTTGGACTGTTGTTCATTAAGTTTGGCTACGGCAGAAAAAAACGGCTTTGCGATATGCAGTTCCACCAAATCCCCCTTCCATGCTGACCAGTCTTCCTCTCCAAACTCCGCTTGCCATCCCGTGAATTCGGAAACAGGCAATTATTGTCCGTAGCCGGGAGGACGCAAACGATATTCACGCGGACCGGCAGGCCGTTCAATCCTGACTGAGCCATGTGGGTTTCAGGTCAACGGGGTGGGACGTCCGCAAAGGTCTCCGCCCCGGCAAGCACCGCCAGAAGGCACAAAAGCAGCACCTCGTTCAGCGCTCTGCTGTCCATCCCCGCCTCCATTCCCCTTGCGAATCAGAGGCCTAAAACAGGTTCAGCATTCGCAGCTCATGTCACGCGCTTTTTCACCCGATCGCCCTGACCGTGCTCTCAGGGGAATCGGGTGAACGCTGCGCGTTCAGGCGGCGGCGAGGCTTAGAAGGTACGCGTCATCCCAGGCGGCAGCCCTGCGCCTTGCTCGGATGGATATTTTACCGGCTCCCCGGCGTGCGAGGTTATGCGCCATATGCCGGAGCGTCACGAAGTTTGCGGCGGTATTTCCCACCCGCACGCGGCATTCATCGTCCCGGAAGACCATGTCCATAACCCAGTGTAAGCTGTTCTCGAT
>JBNKIW010000130.1:0-4095 GCA_050290865.1 Rhodomicrobiaceae bacterium
GTCAGGCTGTTTTTTCATGCGCGAAAACGTAACACGTTTTTTTCGCACCAGAATGTAGACTAACGCATTGATCCTTAATGCGGTTCAGCCTTTCGCCGCGCTCGCGACACCCACCTTTTTCCACGAAGAGCCTTTTTTGCCGGCGCAGGCAGCGCTGATCGTCGCGACGCCTTCTTTGCGGGGCAGAACACGGCTTGCCGGCCTCGCCGGCCTCCGGTTTCTGGCCTGCGATCACCAGCCAATCCAGCCCGAAGCAGGTGAGATACTTGCGCAGCCGGTCGGCTTCGTTGACGGACGCACACCCGGGCAAATCCCTCTCGCCGCAGTTCGATGCGCGGTAGTGCCCGTTTCGGGGAGGCGGTGCACCCGGTTCTGCTCATGGGGATGGGAGGCGTACCCGACGTAAGCCTGCCCCTTTACTGCTCCGGCTGACGGTCGCCAGCCAGTCCGGCCAAGCCGCTCGCATCAAGAATGCGTACCTCCCCGCGGGCGGTGCCGATCCAGCCACTGGCAGCGAAACGGCTCATCAGCCGAGCAACGACCTCGCGGCTCGTGCCGATGTGCCCGGCGATTTCCGCCTGCGTCTTCTGCAGAATGCCGCTCTCAGAGGCGTTGCCCAGCAGGTAGGCCGCCAGGCGCTGGTCGAGCGTCTGCGAATGCACACTCTCCAACTCGCCCATCAGCCGGAAGACGAGCGTCGAAAGCGTGCGCACGGTCAGCCCCTGAACCGCTTTCTCACTCTCGAAAAGCGCGCGGTATACCGGCCCTGGCACGACGGCGACAACCGTGTCCTCCTCGGTACCGACCCACGCCGGATAGGTGAGATTGTTGAACATGGCGTTCAGCGCCAGGATGCAGGTCTCGCCCGGATCGAGGAAATAGAGTGTCGCCTCCTTGCCGGTGGCCGAGTAGGTGAAGACCCGCAGCCGCCCAGCCAACACGAAATAGGCGCCGGAAACATCCTGTCCCTTCTCGATGATGATATTGCCGCCGGCGAAATTGTGAGCCATGGCTCTCTGTGTAAGGAGCGCGCGGCCCTCTTCCGACAAATCGCGGAAAGCGTTGAGTTGTTCGATCCCGCCCGCCTTCATGGCACACCCCCGCGCCCGGTGGCCCGGCGCGCTGAGGGGCATTCTTGCGGTTGTGACGGCCGCTGGCGAATGCGCCGCCTGGCTCCGAGCGCTCATTTGCTTGCTGATTTCCTCCTCAGTCTATCACTCGTCAGCGCGTCGAGGAACACAGCGATATCGTTGATGTCGCGAGGGGCGAGAATCCGGCGCCCGGTCGCGGGGTCGCGCCGTTCGCCGTTTGCCGGCTGCGCGGCATCCCCCTCTTCGCTGAGAAGGACATTAAGCTGCGAGACTGCCATGACGCGCACGGCTTCGGCGAGTTCGCTTACCGAACCGTTGTGAAAATAGGGCGCGGTGACGGCCACGTTGCGCAGGCTGGGAACGCGCCAGATGCCGAGCTTGCTCGCGGCAGATGCCTTGCCCTTGTCGCTCCCAAGGTCATAGCGGGTCTTGTAGTGGCTGTCCCAGGCCGGGAACAGCCGATAGGGGGAGACGATGCCGTAAACGCTGGCAGCGGAGAAGTTCGGTCCAGTGTGGCAGTTCACGCAACCTACCGACTGGAACAGCCACATGCCGCGCTTCTGCGCCATCGTGAGCGCGCCCCTGTCGCCGCGGACGAAGCGATCATAGGGCGTATCGGGCGTGATCAGCGTGCGCTCATAGGCGGCGATGGCGGCGGTGATCCGGTCCATGGTGATCGGTGCGTCCGGCCCGAAAGCTTTGGCGAACATCGGCGCATAGGCGGGATCCGCCTTCACCCGCTCCTCGACAGCGGCGGCCGATGGCATGCCCATCTCGTCCGGGTTCAGCGGCGGTCCGGCGGCCTGTTCCTCCAGTGATCCAGCGCGTCCGTCCCAGAACAGCACGAGCTGGAAAGCGGCATTCCACACCGTGGGCGCGTTGCGGCGGCCCGGTACCCTGGTGATGCCGATGGCGCCGGGCAGACCATCCGCGCCCCCTTTCCGCAGGAGATCGTGGCATGAGGCACAGGCGACCGTTCGGTCCCGGGACAGATTGGGATCGAAGAACAGCCGCTCGCCGAGAGCGACCTTTTGAGGCGTTGTCGGGTTGTCCTGCGGATCGGGCGCCCTTTCGGGGAGCGGGCGCCAGATATTCGGGTCCAGCCCCGCTTTGCCGGAAAGGAAGGTCGGCAGATTGGGAATGTCCCGCTGCGGCAGATAACCGGCGTCGGACTTCGATATCAGCGGTTCGATGGTGCGCGACGGGAAGGTTGAAAGGGTCGAGATGATGGCCAGCTTGATGCTGAATGCGATAATGCCGAGGCCGAGCGCCGCGCCAAGGAACCAGCGCCCGCCGCCTTCGAGTAGTGATGCGGGTAGCAGCTCGGTGCGCAGCAACAGCACGAGAACCGTCAGGCCGACGAAGACCGCGCCAATACCGAAGAACAGAAGTTGTGAAACGCCAGCGTCCATTTATGCCTCATCCGGTTGCTGTTGTGATGTCCGCGTGGGAACGGCCGGGCTGAAACGGCTCGCCCGGCCATGACGCGCGCCGCTCGCGGTCTACGCGAAGGACGCCGCCGCCTTGCGCCGAAAGAACGTATCCGCCGGGCTGGCGGTCGCGACTTCCGTGATGGTATCGAGCGGCAGACCGATCCGCGCATGCGCGCGCCGCACGGCATCCGCATCCGGCGCCATCGTCAGGCAGAAGGCGCGGCCGTCGTCATAGCCCAGATGCACGCGCAGGAGGATCACGCCCTCCTCGCGGCATGCGGCCTCATATTGCTCGAAAACCGGCTCGAATTGCTCGGGCGTGAGCCCGTCCGGAAAGCTCTTGTTAGCCTTGTCGTGAGTATCGATGAACAGACGCAGATTTGGCATGCTGTGCTCCCATTGCTGCATTTCGTGATGGGAGAAGCGTAGGCATGAAGGCGGGCCGCGGTCTGTATCCGAGGTTACAGAGCAGGCGATGCTGGGAGAAGTTGGGTGTTATGCCGCATGAGATCAGCGAGACCGCGACCATTTGAGAACTGGTCCCCAAGTCGCAGGCGGCTTGATAAGATTCGTTCGCTCAGCCGCTACTGCATGTGCTGCTGGAGGCGGCAAAGGCACGCCGCGAGGGGCTCGCGCAACCACTGCCCTCTCACTAGTGCACATGGAGGATTTTCTGCCCGTCGGCCTTCACCTCTTGCACGACGTGAAAGCCCTCGAACTCCGGGCCACCCACCGTCGGCGGGCGCCTGTCACCAGCCGCAGCATGCGCCTTCCGGAAGGCTTCCGACCGGGTCCATGCTTCGAAGGCGGCGTAGGATTGCCAGACCGTATGCGAGGCATAAAGCTGGTGATCGACGCGCTCGGGGCCCTTGAGCAAGTGGAAGCCGAGAAAGCCCGGAACCTCGTGCAGATAGCTGTCGCGCGACAGCCAGATCTGCTCGAACTCCTTGGTGCGGTCCTTGATGACGCGGAAGCGGTTCATGGCGATGAACATGGGATATCCTTCTTTCTTGCATTACGAAAATGTGTGCTCACGAAGTGCGAAGCATCATCTGTGCGCTTGAATGCGGCCGCATTCAAATCGGAAAAGCTGAGCGACATCATTGGAATTCGCCCCCATGAGCTTCGTCAAGCCGACAGCCGCCGGTCATATTCCCTCAGCAAGCGGCTCCAGCCGTCCCGGAACGGCTGCGGCTCCTTTCCTGTCGCACGGGCAACCAAGGCCGCGCCACAGAGTCGAGTTTGACGACCATCGCATCAACCCAAAGTGCACTGTACAGCCGCTGACGGCGTCGATCCATAAGCCGACCCTCGTGTGATATTCAAGATGGGATCGCTCTATCCCCAACAACAGTCGTTCGAGGGAAGCACCACTGAAGCACGTGTCGGCCTCGAACGGCCGGCACCCATTTTCCGCGCCCCCGCGAGGAGGGTAGCCGGTTGGGGACCGTTCACCGTTACGTGGACGCGTGCAGCGGATGCCCGGCTGGAACCGGGCGGGAACTTCACTCCGTTACCTGAAATGTAAGGCCCGCGCGCCTTTGCAGCACCTCAAGCAGCGGATCGCCCAA
>JBNKIW010000131.1:0-4032 GCA_050290865.1 Rhodomicrobiaceae bacterium
CGCCGGACACGCCCGTGTTCCAAGAGGCGCGAAGCCGCGGCTATATCGGCGGGGGGCGGTGTCCTGGCGGCTATGAGCCGCTTCTGAAGCCAGTCGCCGCCATCGCCGGGGACCGCATCGAGGTCAGCAGCGATGGCATCGCGGTTAATGGCCGCCTCATCGCCAATTCGGCCGCCCACCGCCATGACAGCCGGGGACGGATACTAACGCCGGTCGCCCAAGGCACTCACACTGCCGTAGTGGGCAAGGTGTGGCTTGTTTCCGACTACAATCCCGCCAGTTTCGACAGTCGCTATTTCGGAGCCATTAGTATCCGGCAAGTCTCCGGTTTCGTAACACGTTGAGAATTGAAAGCAACGTCTCGTGTTATGCTCTAAACAACATAATTCACCCTTACATAAAATCGTGTAAATCTTAGAAAACGACTTTAAGTGATGCTGTTTTCAGGATAGTATGTAGGCTGACTCAATTGCACGGGGTATTGCGTCATGAGTGAGCCTGCTCTTATGACAAAAGCCGTCTATAGCTGGGCAGTTGTCGATGGTGTCATCTGCGTCACTGATGAGAACGGCCCCCGCAGCGTGACCAACGACGCCGAAGCGGTCATCGCCGATCTGGCCCGCAAAGGCGTGGACCTCGCGTCCATGCCGGTGGTCTACCGGGACACGGAGGGGACGTGGGACCAGCTCGTAGTCGAGGACGGGCGCTTCGACGGATTTCGTCTTCTTGGTGAGGAAGATCGGGACCGGGCTGTTGCGCGCGCCAAGGAGTACATGCCCACGCTCAACGCGTCCGTTGGCAAGCCTGAGGCGAAGATGTCACTGGTTCTGCAGTGGGCTGCTGAAAGGCTTAGCCGCGCTGCCGCGACGAGCAGGGGATCGGCGGGGAAGAATCCGGGCTGGCGAAGCGTCCATGAGGGGGTTGCGCAACAGATCCAGGACCGCGCGGATCAAGTTCAGTCCTGGGCGACTGGAGCAAAATGGCGGGAGGATCGGGGCGAGGAAACGCCGCCAGATCATATCGCCTATGTCCGGAGTGCGACGCGGGAGTTTCTGATTACGGGCGGCTTTCGCGATGCGGCGGAGCAGAGCAGAACCGACACCCCCCGCCCCATCGGCAGTCTGGAAGAGCTGAAAGCGGTTGCGTGCCGGTGGGCACTGGTGAACCCGGAGCCGGATGCAAAGCATCCCGACGACGCCGCGAAGCTGGCCCAGAATGTCGAAGCGGCGCAGGCAGTCTGCGGGCGCTGGGCCGTGGACGATGACGCGCTTCTGGAAGCGCGCCCCTACCTCGATATCCTCGAAGCCGCCCGGGGCGAGCTTGATGCGGCGATCGCGCTTCACAGCCAGACGCCACGCTGGCAGCGCCGGTTCGAGCAGGTGCGCGGCGATCTGGCCACGACTATGGAGCCGCAAAGCGAGGAACCGGCCCTCACGGTCTGCCGGAGCGCGGCGGGCTATTATCTCGGCACCTTGACCCCGGACGGCCACCCCAATTCGCGTGAAAGCGCCGAATACTGGGACAGAAAAGAGGACGCCGAAGCGGCGCTCACCGGCCAGAAGCCCTGGACGCCACGCAATGCTGTCGAGCAATCCCCGCCAGCGCTCAAAGACAAGATCACCGGCCTCTTCGCACAGAGCGCCGCTCAGCATCTCTCCGCACTAAACGCGGCTGGGCCTGATGAGGCCGCGTTCGGGGCCGCGTTTTCTCAACTGACCGCTGATGATTCCATAACCACCCGGGAGGCCGTGCTGATTGCCGGCGCCTATACCGGCGAGGACGGCGGCTGGGAGACGCGCGAGGCCGCACTGGGGCGCATTGAGACCGAGTTCTATGCGCGCGGCGAAGAGCAGGCGCAGGAACAGGCACAGGGGCACGGGCGATGAATGGGATGCCCGATGGAACGCCGCGCCCCGCGCCACCCGCGCCCGCATTTTCGCAAAGCCTCGCGGATGCTCTTACGCCCGGCGCGGTTGTCGAAGCCGATGCTGAGGCCGCCGAAGCTCTCGGCGCATTCGAGGAAACCGCGCTGCCGGAAGGGGTTGCCTGGGAGGCGAACGCCGATCTGAGCGCAGACTGATCCGTCTTTGATTGGTGGAAGTCGTAGGGAGTACCACCTTGGCAGTCCGCAAGCGCAGAAAACCAGCCGTAAGCCCCGACCAGTATTCGTTCTTCGACCCGGGCGGGGATCTGCCGCCTTTGCGTGACGAGCATGCGCAGCTCAAGGCGCGCCATGATCATCGCCGCCATTGCCAAGAGAGCCTGGACCGGGCGAACAAGGCCAGGGCTGAGATCGAGGCAGACCTGGCGCGCATCGAGCAGGATGCGGAGCGGGCGCGGGATTTCCTCGCCGCGACCTTCCAGATCACCCTTAACCAGACGGTTTTTCAAGACCGGCAAGCTGCGGGCGAATGGCTCCGTGACCGCGTTCTTGAAGCGGCCATGGGTGTGGACCAGGTGCAGATCGAACTGGGGGAGATGGCCGGTTTCAGGTTGGTGGCCATCGTCGAGTACGGCGAGGACGGAATACTCGTCTCGCCATGGCTACGCAGCGGCACCGGCGGCGATGAGCGAGACTATCCTGGTGCCGAGCACGAGTTCGCCTGCAGCAGCACCGCCGATCCGGCAGACATCACGGCTGCGTTCGAGGCCACCCTGAAAGGTATTCCGAAGGGCGTGCTGTCGCGGCACCGTGCCGCACAGCGGAGAAACCGTGCCGATATCGCCAAGTTCAGCGCCCAACTCGTCGAGGCGGGCGAGGACGTCAGTGCACGTCTTGCCGAAGTCGAAGCCGCCATTCATAAGATCGAGGCGGGCAACGGGATGTTTGGGCCGTTGCCGCACAAGGCGGCTGGGGCCGCGGCACCAGGAGAAACCAAGGATGTTGACAGACGAGCAGCGCAAAGCCCTGGCGGGCAACGCGTCGAACGCGAGGATACGCTATCTCCTCGCCCACAATCCCAACGCATACGCCGAGATGCACGACAAGGGCGAACTGAAGGAGCATCTGGAGCTGATCGGAGACCAAGCGGCGGATCACTACGACACGCTGGTGACGCAGATGCGAGACGGGGCCAGGGAACGGAAGGAGACGCCGAACGAAGCCCAGATATCGGCGTCGGCCTGGGAACTGACGCTCGCCGAGATCGTGAACGTCTAGCCGCTGAGCGGGCGGCCGTCCGTGAGCGGGAGGACGCCCGTCGCCGCGAAAATGCGCGCATCAATTTCCGTATCCAACCGGAGTACCGGATTGGTGAGGGAACCCCGAAAGAGAAGGTCGCGGGCAATATCGAGGCCATCCGCGTCCTGAAAGCGCTGGCCGAGGAGCACCGGCCGGCTACTGACGATGAGAAACTCCGCCTCGTCAGATATGTCGGCTGGGGCGCTTTCGCCCAGGCGATTTTCGACAGCAATCCCCGCAGCAGACACGCTGAAATCTGGAAGGCCGAGCGGCAGACGCTCGCCGATCTGATCACCAGCGACGAATGGGACAAGGCGCGCGCCTCAACGCTGAACGCCCATTACACCAGTGTACCCGTCATCCGCGGCATCTGGCGCGGCTTGCAGCACCTCGGTTTCAACGGCGGGCGCGTGCTGGAGCCGGCGGCCGGCATTGGCCATTTCATCGGCCTGACGCCTGAGGCTTTGCGCGAAGACATTACCTGGACCGGTGTCGAGCTTGATCCGCTCACCGCCGGCATCGCCAAGGCCCTCTATCCCGGCGCGAATATCCGGGTGATGGGTTTCGAAGACATGGCCTGCTCGGACAGTTTCTTCGATCTGGCCGTCTCAAACGTTCCCTTCGGCGATTACGGGGTCAGCGATCCGCGCTACCGGGCGATGGCGATCCACGACTATTTCTTCGCCCGCAGCCTCGACAAGGTGCGCCCTGGCGGCCTCGTCGCCTTCATCACCTCGCGCTATTCGCTCGACAAAGAATCGGAGCTTGCGCGCCGCGAGATCGCAAAGCGTGTCGATTTCCTTGGTGCCATCCGTCTGCCGGGTGGCCGTGACGGCGCGTTTGCCGGGAAT
>JBNKIW010000132.1:0-3999 GCA_050290865.1 Rhodomicrobiaceae bacterium
GCCTCTAGACATGTTTCTTATCGTCCTTGCGCCGCTGATCTCTGTTCCGCGCCGCTCGGCACGGGCCAGCCCCGCTTGCCACCGTTCGGCGAAGGTGGCAATGCCCTTTTCGACTGCGAGGTCATTCCAGTTCGTTCCCGTGTCGCTGCAATCGAAGCGTGGCAGAAGGGCGATGCCACGCTGGCGGTTACTCTGAGATAGGTTGCCGCTGAGACTTACGGCATGCAACCAAGCTGTGGCCAGATGGGCGTTCATGGAGGGTCGTCGGAGCCATGGCCGTCTCCGCGACATAGCGGCCATCAGTCGGATCGCCCTGCGCAGATAGTAGTGATCCGCGGCTCAGCACGGTGCCGTCGCGGGGTTGGTAGGAAATTGGAAGTTGCGTAGTCTCCGGATTCTCAACCCAAAGTGATTCCGGCGTCGAAACGCCAGTGGAGACCACGCATGACGAGCAATATCACGCAGTTTGCAGACAAGCAGCCCGAAGCAACCGCCACTGCCCAACTTTTTGAGGACTGGTTCGATCCGATTGAGGCGGCCGTCCGTGCCCAGGTGCACGAGTTTATCCAAGGCATGATCGAGGCGGAACTTGACGAAACCTCGTCGCGGACACGCTACGTCCGGCGCGCCAAGTCCAGCGCAGCTTCGGCAATGGAAGCCGCCGGCGGCGAGACGGCGCAGGCTTGGCGAGTGGTTTAACCCTTCGCGCGCAAATCGGTGGGCGAACGCCGCTGCTGTGATCGCGGAATGGGAGGAGTGAGGCGGCGGCGCCCTCAGCGAGCGTGAGCCAGCCGTTTTTTCTTCTTGGTGTCATCAGCACTCAGGCCCGCAGCAGCGCCCCCGGTCAGGAAGCCCCTTCGTCGGGAGGATCGCGCTTGTCGACGAGTTGCTGATAGACGGCGTCGAAGCCGGGATCGTAGTTGTCCGGATGATCGCGGATCATGGCGATGACCTTGCGGTAGCAATCGGCGGCCTCGCGGTTCTCGCCGCGGGCCTCATGCACCATGCCAAGGCGGTCGTAGCCGTCGTGCTCGTCAGGGAACCGCTCCAGGAGGTCGCGGGCGACCTGTTCGGCCTCGTCGAGTTTGCCCGCATGGATGAGGTCGACCACGGCGTTGGAGGCGTCCGTGAGTTCGTCTGCCTCTTCGTAAACGGTGGCGAGCATGCCAACGAGTTCCTCCACAGCACTGGGCAGGCGTGGTGGCGAAGCGGGAGGCTGCGCGGCGGCGGCGAGCCGCTCGTGCTCCACGGCTTCATCCTTTGTCAGGCAACAATTCTTGTACTTCTTGCCGCTT
Organism: Rhodomicrobiaceae bacterium; assembly: GCA_050290865.1. Lineage (GTDB taxonomy): Bacteria > Pseudomonadota > Alphaproteobacteria > Rhizobiales > Rhodomicrobiaceae > JARRLC01. The sequence goes on from JBNKIW010000132.1 coordinate 1,296, forward strand.
CCGCAGGGGCAGGGATCATTGCGTCCGGTTTTGGCCATGGCGGTCAATACGTCCTTACTCAGAAGGATGCGCACCTTGTACCAAGCTCTGTTGTCTGACGCCAGATTTCACGTTCTCCTGCTCGCCTTCGATCGCGATCTTGCCAATGCCTGCCGGCGCGAGGGCTGCGCCTTGTGCCGTGGTGTTCTGCACTCCGCCCGTTACCGGCGCAAACCCCGCGGGCGGCTTTGCGAACTGGGCGAGGAGCACGACTGGCGCTTCAGCTATTGCTGCGCCCGCGATGGCTGCCGCAAACGGGCGACGCCGCCGTCGCTGTCTGATCGCAGCCACAAACAACTGATCGCGCTGTTGCGCTTCATTGCCCCCCTCACCGGAGGTCGCGAGCACCTTCGATAACGGCTTTCTCGGATCCGCAGAGGATGCCCGTCGCCGGAAAAAGCTGCGTCCTTTACCGTTTGCGCACCCTGATTGAGAGGAGTGCCGGCGTGAGGGATCAGGAGCCAAGTCCTCGTATTCACGAGCGGTGGGCGCACTTACGCTTCTCCGTTATCGGACAGTTGCTGGCCGCGCCGCCTCCCAAAGGCGAACTGCGCGCCGCCATCGAAGCGCTCGCCGCTCAAACCTGGCGCCACCCGGCCACCGGCAAGCCGGTCCGCTTCGGCTTCTCCACCATCGAGCGCTGGTACTACCGTGCCCTGAAGGAACGCAGCGATCCGGTTGGTGTGCTCCGCCGCAAGCGGCGTACCGATGCCGGACGGCAGATCGCAATGACCGATGCCATGCGGCAAGCCGTGCTGGCGCAATACTCCGCCCACAAGAGCTGGAGCGTCCAACTGCATCACGACAATCTCGCCGCTCTGGCCGAGACGCGGCCGGAGCTGCAGCCGGTGCCGTCCTATACGACGCTGCGCCGCTTCTTCAAGGCCAACGGCCTCGACCGGCGGCGGCGCGTCACCTCGCGCCAGACCGCAGGTGCTGCACGCGCCGACCCACATCGATGCCACCCTGTCGCGGTCCGTCCTCATCGTCGACGAGGCACAGGAAATGCTGCCCGCCGTGCTCGCCGAGTTACGCCTCCTGTCCTCCGCCCGCCTCGACAGTCACATCCTGCTCTCCGTCGTCCTCGCCGGTGACGGCCGCCTCGTCGAACGTCTGCGCTCCAACGAACTGATGCCGCTCGCCAGCCGCATGCGCGTGCGCCTCGCTCTCGAACGCGCCACGCCGGAGGAACTGCGCGAATACATCGAACACGGCCTGCAGAAGGCCGGCGCCGCCAAGCTGATGACGCCGGAACTGATCGGCACGCTGTCCCGTGCCTGCGCCGCTTCGAGGTGCCGCGCCCGGGCCGCGTGCTGCTTTACGCCGCCGAAGACGCCCTTCATGTCGTCCGTCAACGCCTCGAGGGCATCTGCACCGCAGTCGGCCTTCCTCTCGCCGGGCTCGATGTCCAGGTCATCACCGTTCCCTCCTTGCGGCTCGACCTCGAGACCGACCGCAACAACCTCGCTGAGACCGTCGCCACGCTCAGGCCGCGCCTCCTCGTGCTCGATCCCTTCGTGCGTCTGCACCGTATCGACGAAAACGCCAGCGGCGACGTCGCGCCCTTGCTCGCCTATTTGCGCGAATTGCAGCGCCGTTACGCCGTGGCCGTCATCATCGTCCATCACGCCAAGAAGGGCGGTGCCAGCGTCCGTGCCGGTCAAGCGCTGCGCGGATCGTCCGAGTTCCATGCCTGGGGTGTTTCCAATCTCTACCTCCGGCGCCAGGCCGAGGAACTCACCCTCACCGTCGAGCATCGCGCTGCATCCTCCATGGCACCCGTCTCCCTTGAATTGGCCCAGCGCGGCGATGCCCTCGCGCTCGAAGTCATCGATCACCGCGCACCGGCGGTGCCCGCGCCATCCTCGCTCGACGAGCGCATCACCACCGCCCTCGCCGAAGCCAGCCACGCCTTACCATTCGCCGCCTTGCGCTCCCGCTGCCGCGTTCGCGCCGCCACGCTCTACGAGCACCTTGCAGCCCTCGCCGCCAGCGGCCGCGTCGTCAAGGTCGACAACGGCTACCGCCTCACCAGCGGCTGAGAACGATCCCCGCGGCAATCACCATGAAAATGGCGCCCCCCGGGCGTTTTCCTCTTCCGCTTCCCGCCTCCTCTACAGCGTTCGGGAACGGGAACTGGGAAATCCGGGGGAGGACCGCTGATGGCGTGACTGGCGGAAGTGACCACCCGCCCGCGTTACGGCCGAACCTCAAAAACTGCGCAAGTCGCCCCCTCGATCAGCGCGATCGTGCTTAGTTCTCGACGATCTGATCAAACGTGGCCTGCGTAAGCCCGAGTTCCTGATCATTGATGGCGGTTCGGGGCTGGAACGGGCGCTCAGCGAAATCTGGAGCGACGTGCCCACGCAGCGCTGCACGGTGCACAAACACCGCAATCTGCTCGCCCATGCCCCCGAACGGCTGCGCGACGAGGTCTCGGAGGATTATAATGATATGATCTATGCCAAGACCGCGGCGGAAATCGAGACGAAGCGCAAGGCCTTCCTGCGCAAATGGCGAGTGCGTTGCAAGGCCGTCGCCGATTGCCTGGAAGAGGCCGGTGACCAGCTGTTCACCTTCACCAGGCTACCCGTTGACCAATGGAAAAGTGCGCGTACGACCAACGCCATCGAACGGCTCCACGAGGAATTCAAACGCAGGATCA
>JBNKIW010000133.1:0-2285 GCA_050290865.1 Rhodomicrobiaceae bacterium
TCTACGACAAGACTTGCCGAAAGGACATCCTGCTGCACGCTTACCGGCTCGCCCGCGCTAATGCGGGAGCGCCGGGTGTCGAAGGGGTGACTTTTGCGCAGATCGAGGAGGCGGGCCTGGAAGCCTGGCTGGCGGGCTTGCGCGAGGAATTCGTTTCGAAGACATACCGGCCCGATCCGGTGCGGCGCGTGATGATCCCAAAGCCAAATGGCGGAGGCGAGCGCGCGCTCGGCATTCCAACCCTTCGCGACCGCGTGGTCCAAACCGCGGCCAAGATTGTGCTGGAACCTATCTTCGAAGCTGACTTCGAGGATACGGCTTACGGCTACCGTCCCAAACGCGGGGCGGTGGACGCGGTCAAGGCGGTGCACCGGCATCTCTGCCGGGGCTACACCGATACGGTGGATGCCGACTTATCCAAGTATTTCGATTCGATTCCGCACTCTGAGCTTCTCAAATCGGTTGCCCGGCGTGTCGTGGACCGCAATGTGCTGCGCCTCATCAAGATGTGGCTGAAGGCACCAATCGAGGAACGGGATAAGGACGGAACCCGGCGCATGAGCGGCGGAAAGGGAACCAAGTGCGGCACGCCTCAGGGCGGTGTCGCAAGCCCCCTGCTCGCCAACATCTACATGAACCGGTTCCTGAAATATTGGCGTCTGTCCGGCTGCGGCGAAGCGTTCCGCGCTCACGTCGTCTCATATGCCGACGACTTCGTCATCCTCAGCCGCGGTCACGCGGCGGAGGCGCTGGCGTGGACGAAGGCGGTGATGACCAAGCTCGGGCTGACGATCAACGAGGCCAAGACCTCGCTGAAAGATGCCCGCAAGGAGCGCTTTGACTTCCTTGGCTACTCGTTCGGTCTCCATTACCTTGGAAAGAACGGGAAACGGTACTTAGGTGCCAGTCCATCCAAGAAGAGCATACAACGGTTCAAGACCAAGATCGGCAATTACTTGGTTCCCGCCAATACCGCTCCCTGGCCCGAGGTGCTCGGCAGGCTGAACAGCATGCTGCAAGGCTGGTCGAATTACTTCTGCTATGGGACGCGCAGGCGGCAGCAAAGAGGCGTCGATCGCTACGTCTATGAGCGTGTGCGCGATTTCCTTGTGCGACGGCACAAAGTGGCGGGGCGCGGGACCCGGCGGTTCTCTTGCGAAACCGTCTACGAAGGTGGTCTCATACGCCTTGAACGCTTGCCGCTGAATGCCCCGCCGTGTTCCCTGCGGTGAAGCCAGTCGGAGAGCCGGGTGCGGGAAATCCGCACGCCCGGTTCGATGAGCGGGGTGTGGAAACGGAGTCACGGCAGGACTATTGAGACACCGCCAGACGAAAGGGGCGGTAAACGGATAGGTCCAGCCTAAAACCACCGCGCCACATCTCGACTCTACCAAAGGACGCGCTGGGCCTAAAGCAACTGGGGGGTTGTGGCACAGAGGGAGGGCCTGTATGGGTGGATGGCACAACCATTTTCAACGCGGGGAGACTGGCCGGCGACGCTGACGCGCGCGATGCTGGAACGGTTAGGCCGTGAGGGGGCAGTTTGGCGGCGGCGATCACAGCCGCTTGACGATCGCTCGCAGCTGATCCTGCAGCGCCTCGATCTGCCGCAACAGGGTGCGTACGTCACAGGCCGGCACACCTTCCCCGCGCTTTTCCGCGAGCCACAATTTCAGGAGCCCACCGAGCCGTCCCTGATCGGCGTTCACCCGCAGGAGGTCGCCGATGGCTCGCTGGTCCAGCGTCGACTTCGGCTCGTAGCCGCTGCCGACCGTGCGCAAGTAGGCCGAAATCGTAAGGCTGCATGCCTTCGCATTGACCTTAATCGCCGCACGCTCCCCGGGCGTCACATAGACCTTGATCGGCTTCAACCGGTCTCGCGTCTGTTCCATCTGGTGTTCCTTCTTGCGGGCCACAGGCCCGCTCGCGTCGAGCCGCAGGCGTAGTAAGCGGCCGTGATGTAGGCCTACATCACACATCTTGCGTGCGCCACGATGGCGCGGAACACCAGTGGAGGAGGGATCCACGCGAAGACTTGTTGGTTAACTTCGGTAGCTGACGGGCGGTTTGGTCAGGTGACTGGCTGGACCGAAGCCCCGTGACAAAGGCCGCGTCGTGCCGGAGGTACGCCTTCGGCTTGACGGCGGTCCAGCAACCTGACGGGCCGTAACGCGAGTGAACTCTGAGCAGGCCTCGAAAGTTATGAATGCGGATGCCGACCCACCGTAAGATTGGGGAAGGCTTGTATTGGCGGGGAAGCAACCAACACGCGCACCCGTCTTGTC
>JBNKIW010000133.1:2295-3983 GCA_050290865.1 Rhodomicrobiaceae bacterium
GCTCGCTGGTCCAGCGTCGACTTCGGCTCGTAGCCGCTGCCGACCGTGCGCAAGTAGGCCGAAATCGTAAGGCTGCATGCCTTCGCATTGACCTTAATCGCCGCACGCTCCCCGGGCGTCACATAGACCTTGATCGGCTTCAAGCGGTCTCGCGTCTGTTCCATCTGGTGTTCCTTCTTGCGGGCCACAGGCCCGCTCGCGTCGAGCCGCAGGCGCAGTAAGCAGACGTGATGTAGGCCTACATCACACATCTTGCCCGCCAAACCGGCGCAAATATGTGAAAGATCGTGTAAGTTTGTGCAAGGCTACAAGCGTTTTCACTAAGTTTCACTGAGTTACACTGCTTTACACAGAGTTTCGACTTATTTCACATATTTTCATGAAAACTGTGACAACCTACCCATTAAACGGTTTCATAAACCATATTATACATGATATTATTTAGTTCGTTGTCGACGGCGTTCCGGCCGGTCTCCGACGGCGCGGCGTCACACCAACCCCGAGGGTCCCACGATGGACAAAACAGGCAAGAAGTCCTCACCGAGACGGAGCGGCCGGATCGCCTTTATCGCCTGCCGTGACGACATCCGCGCGGAGATCGAGCGCGGGGCCACCATGATTGCCGTCTATGACCTGTTCGCCCCGCGGCTCGGCTTCAGCTACGTTCAGTTTACGCGCTATGTGAACGCCGACATCCACGGCAAGCCGCCAAAGCCGCGCGGGACGCTGAAGGCACCGGCCACGGAAAGAGGCTGGACGGACACAGCGGCTGGATCATGGCCGCCGGAACGGCATGGTTCCACCCCAGCTCCCTCTTCTCCTGGTGCCGAAAAACCGACGCCGTCAGGGCCGCGGACGTTGGGGCCGAGGAAGTTGCCGGAGTTCCACTACGATCCCATGGACGCCCTCCGGCACCGCAAGCGGCAACGTTGAGCCGCCTCGCCGGTCTTGAGGCGGGTGCGACATGTGCAGAGCGTCCCCCCGCCCGCATGTCGGCGTTCCGTATGCGGCGGAAACGCCAGGATCGCCACATGTGAGGTTGTGTCCTGTCTGATGGGAGGATGCTCGGCGCGCCAGGCACGTGGTCCGCCCGTGCGGGGGCACCAGGAAAGAGCGGGGACCAGAAGCAAGGGCGTTGCGCAGCCTGCGGCAGCGGTCTTTGGGAGGATCGGCGGAAGGCGCCGTAAGCCCCCCCCCAATCCTCCCGTCGCATGGGGAGAATGTCTTGCACCGCAAAGGTTTCATCCTCCCGCGATCCTCCCGATGGCCAAGCGGACCGCGCTCGTCCTTCCTCCCGGTCGCCCGCCAGTCTTCAGTGGACCCACCGATGTGGCGGGCGGCAACATTCAGCCCGCGGGAAGATGGCGGGGATGATGGCGGAAGGTTCCCATCGACACCATCCCCCTTCAGTTCAGCTTCCCAGGCATGTTCCCGTGACTGTCGGCGCCACTCGCAGCCAGCGCGACATCGGCATAGAAGCGGCTGCTCGATTTGCCGACCTTTCCGCCGATGGCTTCCACTGCCTCGGCCATCCGCCGTCCGAACGTGATGTAAGGGAGGATGGCGCCATCTGCATTGACGCCCGCCCAAGCCTCGTAATGGGCGTAGGCGTCTTTTGCGGTGATGCGTTCGCCTTGAGCGGGGGCGACACATTGCCGGAACCATATCTGCCAGCCTTGTTCCGGTGT
>JBNKIW010000134.1:0-3962 GCA_050290865.1 Rhodomicrobiaceae bacterium
CAACAAGCCCACGGCGATCACCCGCGGCACGACGAGCATCAGCTTCGGTCAAGACCCGGATCATCAGCGCTACAAGCAGATTGCACCGGGCAGCACCACGCTGTATTTCGCGGCGGCCGGCGTGCTGGCCGAGAAAGTGACCGGCGGTGCCGTGCAGTGGAACGACTATCTGGTGACGGCGGCCGGCATGATCGGCATGCGCGTGGAGCGCTCCGACGGCAGACTGTTCGCGCGCTATCCCCGCTTTCGCGAGGACAAGCTTCCACAAGGATCATCTGGGGTCGATCGCGGTGCTCACCGATGAGACCGGCGCGGTGGTGGTGCGCCTTTCCTACGACGCCTGGGGCAAGCGGCGGCGCCCGAACGGCCAGGACGATCCCGCGGGCAGCCTGACCAGCCAGACGACACGCGGCTTCACCGGCCACCGCGCTCAAGCAGCGAAGCGGTAGCGCAAGCAAAGACTCGCAGCTCGACGACGTTGGCCTCGTGCACATGAACGGCCGCGTCTACGATCCGCTCATCGGCCGCTTCGGCACGCCCGACCCGATGACAGAAAACCCGTTCTCGACGCAAGGCTGGAACCGCTACTCCTATGTGGGCAACAGCCCGCTGAACTTCACCGACCCCTCCGGCTACTGCTTCATGGGCTGCTTCTGGCAGAAGCCGTTCAAGGCGCTGGGCCGCGTGCTGCGCGGTGTGCCCATCCTGGGCAATATTCTGACGATTGCCGCCGCATACGCTTGCGGCCCTGCGGGCCCGATCTGCGCCGCCGCCGCATCGGCCCTGGTGGCAAGCGTCACCAGCGGCGACCTCGGCCAGCCGTTGAAGGCCGACCTAATCTCGGCGATGACTGCCGAAGCATCCCCCGAGTCTCTCCCGAGGTGTATCTGGAGTATCCTATCAGTCCGACCGTCACAAGATGCCGCAACGTGGCATGATTTGCCATCGGCATAACGAGCGCAGCGAGAACGACGCGCGGATTTCGTACGCCGAAGGAAGTTTCTGGTTTTAGAGGAAGAGCGGCGCGGGCGTCTCTTGGCCCGAAGGGACGCTTTCGACCCACGGCTGCGAAAGGGGAAGCGAGCGCCGGGGCAGAAGCACCCTGTCCGGGGCCGAGCTTGCGGACGGCGGTATTGGCACCAAAATGCAGCCGCTCATGATGTAGCCAATGCCACCACTCCGGCTGGCCTGGGGGGAAAGCATGAACGCTCGCCCGCCTGCAGCAGGAAGCAGATGGCAGTGGATGCCGGTCGCCCGCCAGCCATGCGCGGGTCGCGGAACATTTCGCAATAATTCCCGCCCTCCGGATGCGGCATCAGTCCCAGAATGCGGATGATATCCGCGGCGGTACGCATGACGGTCAGCCTCCATGAATATTTGGCAGGCGATGCCGGGCGGGCGTCAGGCGGTTCCGAGGCGCTCCGGAACGCGCTTCCTCTGCCTCAATCTGTTATCGCGATGACGCGCGCCGGTGCTGCGGACGCCCCCGTGAGCTTGAGGGGAAAGACATACACAGTAAAACCATGCGGCGGCAGCGCCCCGAGATTCACCAGCTGCTCCATATGCCAATACGGCTTGCGCTGGCCCACGCGGTGCGCTTCCCAGAACAGATCCCTGCGCCCCTCCTCCTTCGAGCGGCGGATCTGGTGGTGGAACGGGAGATCCCAGCCCCATTGATCGATCCCCATGACAACCGATCCCTGCGCGATGAGCCACTCCGTGGCTTCGGCCGTCACGCCGGTGCCAAGCCGCCAATAGTCCTTCTGGCCGAGATACTGGTCGCGGCCGGTGCGGATGAGCGTGATGGTTCCCGGAGCGATGCGGGCGCCGGTGCGCGCAAGTTCGGCCTCGATATCGGCCGCGGTGATCGCCTCACCGTCCTGCTTATGCGCCATGTCCACCATTACGCCCGGCCCGATGCAGGCTTCCAGCGGCATCTCATCGATGGTTGGCGCCCGCCCGCCGCCGGATACCGGCCCGTAATGCCAGGGGGCGTCAATGTGTGTGATCGCGTGGACACCCATGCTGACCGTGTCGTCAGCCCACCCAGCGAAATCCTCCGGCATATTCCTGAACGGCAAGCCGAGGTAGCGCACCAGCCAGCGCGCGATCCAGTGAGGCTTGTGCCTGATCTTGACCCGCATGAAGAACGGATCGTTCCTGTTGAAAGCTGCGGGCCGGGTGAGATCGATAATCATAACGCCTGCCTCCTGGCGCCGACTGTAGCGCCGAGGCTGCCCACGCCGTCTATCGCCAACTCCAAATGGTCACCGGGTTTCAGCCAGCGGCCCGTTTCCATACCGCTGCCGCCGGGGAGCGTCCCCGAGCCGAATAGCTCACCCGGATGCAGCGTCTCGTCCTTGGACGCGAAGGCGATCGCCTCGGCCAGCGTATATCTGGCGCCCCGGGTCGAGCACTGCGCCACCTGCTGTCCGTTAATCGAAACACTCCCCGCAAGGGCATCTTGCCGGGGCAGGATTTCATCCGCCGTGACGAGTTCCGCGGACATGGCGCTGGCGAAATGCTTGGCTTTTTGCAGCCCGAAGCCGGAACGCATTTCGTCAAGCTGCACATCCCGCGCGCTCAGATCGTTCAAGACCACGAAGCCGCCGATTGCGGCCTCTGCCTCCGCCGGTGTGGCATCGCGGAGGGGATGAGCGAGGACGGCACCCAGTTCCAGCTCGTAATCCAGCGCGGCGGTATAGCTGGGCCAGGGTATGTCCTGGCCGGGGGCGAGAAAATTCAGATGGTTACCGAAGTAATAGACCGGCTGGGCATACCACAGTTTGTGGGGACGGAATTTGGGGAAGGGGCGCCGGGTGACTATCTCCGCGATGCGGGCCACGCGGTACGCGCCGGGCAAGAAACGGCGGGCATAGCCGCGCGCTGCATCGATCGCATGCTGCTCATAAAGTATGAAATCCCGGAACGAGCGCGGCGCAAATGGCAATAGGAGCGGTCCTCCCGGCAGCGGCGGCTGGAGCGTTTGTGCAAGTTCGCCGGTGAGTTCCCGCCACCCCGCCGGCCCAAGGCGCAGCACCGGAAGAATGTCATCTGCACCATCGCCGCTGATCCCGTGATCGCCCAGGATGGCGGGCAGGCGCTGGATATTGGCCAGCAGCAGCCACCCGCCGGCGGCCTCGGCTTCCACCGCGGGACCGTGTTCCGTCAGTCGCCGCCGCAACCTCATGGTTCTCTCCAAGCCCGACTGGTTCCCGATGCGCATAAGGGCGCAGGACCAGCAACATGGATACCATCATGCCGCGAGTGCGGCGACGAATGACTGCAACATCAACAACCGCTGTGGAACAAGGCTGCCGCAGGCTGCCGCCGGGGAGGAAGGCCGAAAGGGGACGCTCAGAACAATGCTGACGAGTGGCTGGTTTTGGAGAATAACGTCGCCACGCGCTCGGCGCGCCCAAGGTGTCAATAGCCCCGAGTTCTGCTGGGGGCTATTTGCTATTCATCGGCCGTCAGTGTTGAGATTAAGAATTGCGTCGACGGTCCTTGCGTTTGGTCCGGCTGCGAATGCAGACGGGCAGGGCATCTCGGAATGCCCGGCCCGCCTAGTCTTCAAGAGCTAGAATTTCGTCATGGCTCGAACATAGAATGAGCGCCCCTTTTCATTCACCTGGACGCTTTCACCAAGCAGTTCCCGGTTCAGGTGGTTGGCGTAGGTGGCATCGAACAGATTGGTGACCCCGGCGCTGAGTTGAAAACTCTCGGTGAAATTATAGGAACCGAACAGATCCACCGTTGTCCAGCCGTCGGTTTCGCCGAAATCCTGGTTGCTGCTTCCTTTGTCGATGCGGGTTTGTTTCGCCGCCATGTTGACTCTGACGCCAGCCATCAGCTTGCTGTCGTCGTAGACGAGTTCGAACCGTCCCGAAAACGGCGCGATCTGCCCAAGCGGAGTATCGTCGGTCTTGTTCTGGCCATAGGTATAAGCGCCAGCCAGGTTG
>JBNKIW010000135.1:0-3951 GCA_050290865.1 Rhodomicrobiaceae bacterium
ACACATTTTCGACGCCAAGAAACGCCTAAATAACTGTTCCAACTGGGGTTTCGAGTAAGTTTAAGTAAAAACTTCGGATTAGACGTCTCGATACCAACGATGCGTCGTTCTCCGGCGAGGACAAATTCACCCTCCTGAAGCTCGTGGAACGAGTCGAGCAAATTCGCACCCTCAAGGAGAACATGCACTACGGCGCGGAGAGACAGTCCCCTGCCGGGGCTTCTGGTCATCCGGAAAAGCTTGAGGAAACGGCGAGCCCGGGCTGGTGCCGCCACACAGCCGTCACCGAAAGCTACTAAAGCAAGGCGTGCCGTAGCGAAGGGCGCAAAGGAATAGGCTCGTCGCGCTCCTGCCGACGGGTGACGGCAGCGCGAGAACTGGTTGATCGGGGCAGTGCAACGAAATGGCCGATTTTTCTGCGAGCCGGCGGCGATGCTTCCAGGCATTGATGCGGCAAATGCGAGCCAAAGGGGAGCACGCTGGCCAGATCGCTCTCTGCTGTACTCGTCACGTCGCGATAGGCCGTTCGCGGTGAACGCTCAAGGCCGATACGCGCTTCAGTGGCGCTTCCCGTGAACGACTGTTATTGTTGGTATAGCAGTTTCATCCTGGACACCGAGCGAGGGGCCGGTTTTGGAGCACTGCATCGTCGGCAGCTGAGGCGGTGGCGGGGTGGAACAGGTCCCGCAATGAACCGTCTCAAAGGCGGTTGCAAAACCGTCATTCACCGCCGCCCGTGACCTCGCACCTGCTTTGACGTCGTGGCCTCACTGTGGCGCCACAACATATACAAATGCTCACCGCCCCCCCCTGGAAACGCGCCCCCTATTTCGCCCGCGACAGCAAATAATCCCCCGCATCCCGCCCGCGGTAATATTGCGGCGTCTGCTGCCGCTTCATCGCCCTCGCCAGCTCGCTGACGCGGTCCTTGAGATAGTCGCGCAACCCCTCCGTGCGCACCTCCCCCGCCGGGTTCTTCGCCTCCCCTTTCACGCCTTCGACAATGGCATACGTGAACAGCCCGTGGCCGAGGTCGGCGCGCTCCAGCGCCTCCTGGTCCCAGCGCGCCGCCGCATAGACGATGATGTTCTGCTGATAGGTCTCGCCGAACAGTCTGTCGTCGTAGCGGTTGCCGGCATGACAGGTGTCGAGGAACAGGATGCGCCGGCCCTTCGCGCCCGCCAGCGCCTGCTGAAACTGCGTCCACGGCACGACGGTTGAGATGCGCAGCCCGCCCGCGCCCCACGCCGCTTCGGTCGCCAGGAAATTGTAGACCAGCCCCTCATTCATGCCGTGCCCGGAGACGAACATCACCACCGTGTCGTTCTCGGTCGCCTTGCGCAGTATGCCGAGCGCATCGAGGATGTTGCCCTGCGTCGGCTCGCCACGCCTGCCGCCGTTCACCAGCACGAGGCTTTCGACGCGGTCGTGCAACGGCCCCAGCCGCGCCTTCATGGTCTCGGCAAAGCTCCGGGCGTCGGCGCCCGCCACGCGCAGGTCGCACGCGATTTTCGTGCTGCCGTCGAGGGCGAGGCAGGACCTGCCGAGTTGGGGGTATTTGTCCACGCCGATGGCCAGGATGTAGAGCGTGCCGCGCTTGTCGAGTGCACCTTCACCGTCGTGGGTGACCATGACTTCGGCGGGCGTTTCCAGGTTGTCCTGGTTGACGGCGACGACGCGGATGGTGTTGCGGCCTTTGGCGAGGGGGACGGGGAATTTCAGTGTGCCGGGTTTGAAGCCGGGGCCGCTCGCGGGCTGATGTTCGGCGATCTGCACGCCGTTGACCTGGAGGCGGATGAGCTTCACCGGAACGGGGGTATTTTCGAGCGCAATTTCGAGCTGCGCAGAGCCGCCAGTGAGTGTGGCGTTTGCGGCGGGGGCAACGATGCGGAAGCGCGGTACGGGCTGTGTCAGCAGGTCGGACAGCCTGAAGTCGGTGTGGAGCGACTGCTTTACCGCCTCTTCGGCGCTGGCGAACTGGATGGCTTTCGCTACGATGTCGGGGCGGTTGAGACGGCTGCGGAGCTGGGCGGCGGTGACGTAGTCGGCGGCGTTCTCCGGGCCGCGATTGATCTGCCATCCGATCAGCTCGGCGCCGGGGCCGGAGGCGACGTAATAGCCTTGCGGCGTCCACATCACCCATTCGCCGTCGGTGCCGCGGAACAGGGTGACGAGCAGTTCGCGGGTCTTCAGGTTCCACAGCCGCAGCGTCTGATCGTGGGCGCCGGAGACGAGATAACGGCCATCGGGCGAGGGCACGACGGCCCAGACGTCGCCTTCATGACCAAGAAACGCGCCGAGCGTGTTGCCGGCGCGGTCATAGGCGGTGAGCACACCACCACCGCCGCCGGAGATGATGGTCTCGCCATCGGGGGTGAAGGTGTAGGAGCGGTGATGGAGCGTGACCAGCACGTCGCCCGCCTGCAGACCCGCCGTCTCCGCCGGACCGCCGGGCATGGGCTTCACCACCTTCGCCCCGCGCGGTGCCTCCCAGCCCAGCTTATCCGCTTCCTCCTTGGTGAGGTCGGCAATCTCCACGCCCAGCCACCCGGCCCCGGCCTCCTGCGCCCGAACCGCGCCAACCGCCAGCACCAACCCCACAAACAGCATTACAATGAAACGCATGGTGCCCCGCCAAAGGCTGAATGATTTCCGCCGAAGTCTACCATACCGGACGCGGATGCCGAGGGCATCAGCCCCATAACCGCCCACAAACCGCTCTCGAAGCCTGGCATTCGGGGGTGCAAGCACGGTCAAAGGCCTCTCCCGCATTGGTCTCCACACCCGTCAAACTTTCACGCCGCACCACAGCGCGAAGGGAACGAGCAAGGCCGTCCACAATACGGGGTAGCCCAGCCTGATTGCGTTGAAAAAGTCGGAGTGTCTTTCGCCAGGAAAGACCGCTACCGTCGCAAGAGCGAGGGGAAGAGCCAGGAGGAGCGCTCCCGCAAGGCACAGCGCCGTCCACCATGCCAGTGGCGTGAGGAGCCGGAGGGTGAGCCAAGTCAAACCGGCCGCAACGGCAATGCCGTAAAGCGCCAACCTGATGTGTGGCCCGGCACCTACTGGTTCGAGCGCACGACTGAACAACGTATACAGCTCAGCCCGGGCGGCGGCGAACGCGCCAAGACATAATCCCGACGCCAAAAGAATGAAGATGGACAGCCGGACAGCATCATGATCGCGGGTGACCGCGACGGCGCTTGCCGCGGCGATTACCACACAAACGGGAACCGCGCCCCATTGGAAACCCCACAACCAGTTCAATCCCTCCCATCCGTTGAACCAAGCTATTCCCGCGCACCATATGCCCCAGGCCAGCGCCGCCGCGACAACGACAATGCCCGCGCGCTCTATCGCTTCGAACTGAAACCGGGACATGGTTTGCTTCCGTGTTTTTTGTCTGCCAGGAATTGCAACGCCGTCTACTCCAGAATTCGCCGTTCTGATGGCATAATGACGGCGCTGAAGTGCCCACCTGGAGCGACGGTTATCGCACGTAAAGCACTCCACATACTTGAGCCTGAGGCGAGGGGCAGCTTCTGGAGCGCTTCGCCTCATCGATAGCCGAGGCGGTGGTGGAGCGGCCTGTCTCTTTGCCGCTAGCCAAGACGCGTCGCCCCTTTCTTTCTGCGGCTAGCCCGTCTGCACTGCGAGGGAGATGCAAGCGTGACGGTCTTGGCCGCCTGACCAGTAGCGGGGTTATCGCGCGGCGGACCGTCAGCAAATAATAGGCACCGCGGGCGATCTCAGGGTATCCTCGCGCCATCTCAATTGGCTTTCGGAACCCCGGTGACCGCGAATGCTCTGTGACCGCCGGTTATCACGGGCCGAACTTGACCAGGCGTATCGATGGGAAACACGAAAGCACTTGCCGGAAGAGTTGCGCTGGTCACCGGCGGCAGCCGCGGGATCGGGCAGGCTATTGTCCGGTCGCTCGCGGGCACGGGG
>JBNKIW010000136.1:0-3945 GCA_050290865.1 Rhodomicrobiaceae bacterium
GGCGGCATGGACAAGATGCTGAGACTTTGGGAGGTGTCGTCCAACCTGTCTGTTTCGGAGCGGCGGTGAGAGGCTGCCGAAGGGTTGTGTGGTATATCCGCGACGCGTGCCCTGTCACACGGCTCGGAAACAGGAGGCGTGCGTGTTTTGGCACGGCGCGCCGGTTCTCAGCGAGGGCATCCAGGCATAACTATTGCGGCTCAAGAATAAGTCGGAGACGGGAGACTGTTTCACTAGCAGATTGAATACCGCGTCCAATATCGCCGGACGGGGTTGTCTGCGCCTTCTGAGGTGCGAGTGAGACGTCTTGGATCACCATATCCATGGGACCGAAGGTTAAATCCCTCGTCTGACTAACAAAGGAGGACATCCCTTCTCGAAAAACCCGGGATGCTTCAGCGGCGAGCCTTTCCACTATTGGAGCGAAATCTGCGACAACGAGCCCCGCCAGATCAGCGCTCCCGCCCTGGCCATATGCCGGCATCCCCGCGAGTTTCGTCAGATGCGCACCCAGTCCAAGCGCCGCCGGTTCGCCTAATGCCGCGAGAGAGGGCGAGAATGCAAGCGGCAGTCCCAGGATGACCGCAGGATTTCCGTTCAGACCGCTGGCCTTCAACTGGCTGGAAAGCTCCGCCTCAAGCACCTCCAAATCGCGTGCGAGCGAATTCTGTACCTCTTGGATGGCGTCCAGGAAAACGTCTTCGAGCTGCATCCGAACCTTGACGTCGATATCGCTTGCCTGTGCGGTGATATCGCCATTCGCAGAGGCGGTCATCGCGCGCGGGACGAAAGCTTCTACCGCCGAGGAAAGCTGTAGCTTGATCAACCCGATCTTTTGAGCATGGATTGCGTCGAGCCTCACCGAAAATGCGTCCAACCGAGCACTGAGTTCTTTTCTCAAGGCGGCGATGACGCCGAGTTCCCTCTCTACCTGCCCACGCTCCACTGAAACCCGGCGAAGCAGATCAGCCTTAATCCCGAGCCACGCGATGTGATTAACGGTGACTGCTTCGATCAAGGAGATAGCGTCGCTGACCATATCGCCGGCCGGCCCGGCGCTTATCATATCGGAGATTGTGTTCGACAACGTTAGAAAACCCGACCGCTGGAAAGATGTCTCTGCCTCCACGATTTCTGCGATCTCGTCCTCGCTCGGCAATTGGAGAATGGCAGCCTCCCAGTCTTCAGGCGCCATATCCTCTGCGCCGGGAGAGAGCGGGCCGACGTGCGTGGACAGTCCCTTGTGTGCAAAGGCCGCACTGCCGAGAATGACCGGAATATGGGATGAGGGAAACTCCTGCCTGAGCGTGGACATTACGCGCTGCCTGATTTCGTGCAGGATTTCTTCGCCGCCGTTCACTTCGTCGATTTTGTTTATGAAAACGATGAGCCGGTCTTTGTTGAGTCCTCTCAGCGTTCGCAAAAGGTTGAGATCCGCAGCAGACAGAGGATGCCTCGCCGTAACGACGACAACGCAAACGTCCGCTGTTTCCAGATTTTGCCTCGTTATTTCGTCCCGGACGAGGAACGGATCGTTGACACCGGGCGTATCGATCACGATCGTGGGAAAGCTGAACGCGCCGAGATCCAGAAAGATATCGGCAGATTTGGTGATGTCTGAAAACTCGCCTTCGGCGTATTCTGCGGCACTCTCGGGATGGGGGTGTTCTGCCCCGACATACCGGACAAGCGAGTCGACCCGAGTTTCCTCGTAGAAATGCTCCTTCCCAAGTAGGTCTTCGAGAGAAGGCCCGTGCTTCTTCCTGGCCCTTTCCTCCATCGCTCTCACCTGGTTCTTGAAAACCTCCCAGTCGAAGCCCGGGAACAGGCGATCGGTAAGCTCTCGCGTCCGCCCCCCCAGCGAAAAGCGGTGCCACTCTTCGCGGCTGAAGAATGTGAACAAGGTTCCGGATTGTGGTTTGCCTGGAACACCAAAATACAATCTCGTGATGACCGCTGTGCACGGATTGATATCCGCAGGCAGAAAGTCCAACTGCTCGACAAGGACGTTGATCAGCGAGCTCTTGCCCGCCTTTACCTGTCCTACGAATGCCACGCGGCAGGTTTGCTCGTCGAGATTTCTGGCGACCGAGGCAATAGTCCGCGCAGTATTTGCGTCTGCAAGCGCAATGAGTTCTTCAGCCGCCTCAAGGGCGTGCCCCTTTGCATCGGCCAGCCCTGCGCCGACGTTCAGCCTGTCCGGCGAGGAGGCTGGACGGAATTCGCTTCGACGCGGCTCTGCCTCTGGCTCGGGAGTTTCCTCATCACACAGGACGTCTTTTAAGACCTTACTGACTTTTTCCGGCTGTGGAACCGGGGATGCGCTCCCCACAGATAGGGGGCTCGAATCCTTTTTCTGCCTGAAAAATGGGCCCAAGAAAGGAGCCAAAAACGCAAACTTCATCAACCGACTCCCGGGGGTATGTGGGGACCGAAAACCCCTCTTTCGCGTCGAACAGGGCGAGAGTATAGAATGGCAGACTGATACCCCATTCTTGAGTTTCCATAAGACGTGCTCTCAAGATTTTCTGATTTGGTGCCAGGCGAACACGTTGATGACGAGAACGGCTCTGGCTGACAAGCTACTCGGCAAAACCCGCTGGAGAATTATCAGCTTACTGCGAGAATTTGTCAAATGGGCTTAGGGGAGAAGCTGCGGTCTGCGGCAGAGACTCTCGTTGCGGCGGCGGACGTTTTGCGCAGCACTGCGGGCGATGAGCCGCTTCTGGAACGGCCGCGCCGTGCAATTGGACGTATTGCCGACGCGGCAAGCAGACCGCTGCGAGTTGGCATTTTGGGAGAGACGAATTCAGGCAAGTCCTCGCTGGCCAATCTCCTTGTTGGCGTTCCAACTCTGCCCGCGCATCCGGTGAAAAACACCAGGCTGCCGACACTGCTAAAGTTCGCGCAGGCACCTTTTGTCGCAGCCCTTTATGAGAGCGGCGAGAGGATTGCTTTTCCGGCACCGGAAAGTATTCCGGAGTTCCTCGCCAGCCTCTACGAGAATGGCGGGAGGCGCGCAACTCAAGCGGGTAAAGATCTTCCGGAGGGCGCCATAAAGCGCCTGGAAGTTGGGCTGCAGAGCAACATACTTCGTTCCGTCGAGATTCTGGACTCTCCCGGCACCGCGGATGCGCTGTCTTCCGCCAGCAGCGAGGAACAGGCACACCATGAAATGGACGCCGCGATCTGGACCACGGTCGCGACGCAGGCTTGGCGTGCGTCGGAGCAGGCTCAATGGCTTCAGTTGCCAGAGGCGGTTCGCTCCCGCGGCCTGCTCGCCGTAACGTATTGCGATATGGTTGCGGGCGGAAGAAGGGACCTGAAGAGGCTGCGGGCGCGGCTCGAAAACTCAGCGATGCCCCATTTTCGGGGGATCTGTTTCTTGGACGCCAGGAAAGACGACCCGGTCGCCGTGGCATCTGAGACCAAGATTCTGTTCACGCTGCTGCAATATTTGGCGGAGGAGTTCTCAGCCAAGCGCTTGGACAAGGCTCTGCCGATTGCGCAGCGCGTGTTGACGCAGGCGACCCAACAGCTCGGTGCTGAAACCCGATCTGCCGCGCTGGCGGGAAAAGCGTGTGAACCCACGGACGCGACTGCCACCAGTAGCGGAGACTTCACGGAAATCGCGGCATTCCTGAAGAACTGGCCGACGGGCGACTTCGCGGAGGAGGCGCGGATGCGGATCGTGGAGCTGCGCAGGCGTTCGCTAACGCGCCGAGGTGTGCTGATAGGCCTGGGTGCCAGCGCCGCGGGCGCCGCAGCGGGCGGCGGCATAATGTATGTGCTGAGCACGCCCAGTATAACGCCCCGCGAAGCGCCTCCCCCGGTCCTCAATGACCGCCCGATCCGGACCTTCACGGGACATACAGCCTGGATTCACTCGCTGGCCTTCTCCCCGGACGGCCGCACCATCCTCTCGGCAGGGGGCGACAATGTATT
>JBNKIW010000137.1:0-3897 GCA_050290865.1 Rhodomicrobiaceae bacterium
AACGCGCCGGGCCGCACGATGGTCCAGTTCAGGCCGCTCACGCGAACGAGCTTTTCCTGCAGCTCATGATCCAGAAATACCGGCCGCAGGAGAAATCCAAACATGATCCGCTTCCAGAAAAAGTTGAGATTGTCCCAGCTTTCGTGCGCGCCGAGCGTGGATTGGCATATCAGGCGCTGCACACCGTGTTTGTGCATTGCCCTGATCACATTCATCGTCCCCGCCGATCGGATCACGCTCTTGCGGGACATACCCGATCCGAGGGTGATGACGACGGCGTCATGCCCCTTGATTGCCGCAGCCACAACGTCCTCGGACATAGCGTCACCGGCGAAGTGGGTGAGGTTTTCGTGGCTGATGGCGAGCTTTTCGGGAGTGCGCGCGAAGGCTGTGACGTCATGCCCGTCATTGAGCATTTCGCGAACCGCCAGCCTTCCAACCGTGCCGGTTGCCCCGACGACAATGACTTTCATTTGGTGCTCCTTTCCACTCAGGCTGCGCAGCTTTACACCGTGTAAAGTTGACATGGTGTAAAGTGCGTATACATTGACGCCATGTCAAGCGATAAGAATCAGACTCGAGAACGCATTTTGAAAGCCGCATGGACCCTTCTGGAGAAGGGAGGCGGAAGCGCAGTGCGAATGTCCGACATTGCAAAAGAAGCGAGGATCAGTCGCCAGGCGCTCTATCTCCACTTCCCAACCAGGGCGGAGCTTCTGGTGGCGACAACGCGCTATGCGGACGAAGTCCATGATGTCGACGGCAGACTGGTCGCAAGCAGAACGGCCAGGACTGGTGTCGAGCGCCTGTCGGCATGGGTCGCGGCCTGGGGCAATTACATTCCGCACATTTACGGTGTTGCAAAAGCTCTCTTGGCCATGAAGGACAGTGACGCGGAGGCGATGACGGCCTGGAATGATCGAATGTGTGCCGTTCGCGAGGGATGTGCTGCTGCTATCTCAGCTCTCAAGGCGGATGGTCGCTTGAACGAAGATTTGAGCCAAGAGGAAGCAACCGACATCCTATGGACCCTGCTGTCGGTCCGGTCGTGGGAGCAACTCCGACTGGAGTGTGGCTGGTCACAGGCTGAGTATGTAGACAGACTTCAGAAGGTCGCAGCGCGCGCTCTTGTCAAACGGTGAATTTGGACGGGTCGCAATCCAGCTCCGACCCGCCGGTCTTGCCCCGGAGAGCACACTCGGCTCGGCCCAACTTGGCGGCGCTCGCGCCAGCCGAGGGTCCTGTCCCTCGCCCCCGCGTGACAGCGCGAAGGTGAACATGATATGCATATAATAACGAGTTGCAGATATCACAGGCGACCCCGGGCCGGAAAATGGTGAAGGCTCGCCGTGACGAAACGCGCGAAGGAGCCCCCCATGGACGCCAACGACCTGAAAAAACTGCAAGCACCATTCAAAGAACGGTACCGTGAAACGCCGGAGGCAGCGCTGATAACGTTGCGGGCCGAGGGCGAAATAGGTGGCGGCGCGGTCTGCTCCGTGCAGACGGCGAAGGCACTGGTGGAAGCGGGGCTACATCCGGCCACGGGCGGTGACGGTATGCAAGCATGCTCAGGCGACATGCTGCTCGAAGCGTTGGTCGCTTGCGCCGGCGTGACGTTGGGGGCCGTGGCCACCGCGCTTGGCTACGACATCGGCAAGGCAATCGTGAAGGCCGAAGGTGACCTCGATTTTCGTGGCACGCTCGGCGTTGCCAAGGACGCACCTGTCGGGTTCCGCGACATACGCTTAAGTTTCGAAATCGGTGGAGACCTGCGGCCAGAGCAGCGCGATACGCTGCTGAAACTCACTGAGCGCTATTGCGTCGTCTATCAGACCTTGTGCAACGCCCCGGCGGTCGCTGCGCAGATAGACGTCGGCGACTGACCCGCAGCAAGTATCATGCGGCGAGCAGAGCGGCATGGTCCTGCGCCGGTCGAAATCCGCCTGACGGCTGGGCTTCGCCGCACAGACTGTGATACAAGCGGCATCTGTGAAGACAATTGCTATCGGCGACGGCACCGCCATATGCCCGCCGGTGTCGAGCATCGGAGTCATTTGTTGTCCTACCGCTTCGCTGCTTGAGGACGCGGGCGCATCCTCCGCCGCCTTCGGCTCATCACCGCCGGGCCTTTTCCCCCGCGACCAGTCCAACCACCTCATGCCGCCCCCCTCAAAACCACGGCTGCCAAAAGCCGCGCCGCCCGCCGCCGCTCTCGTGCTCCAATGTCCGCCGCATCATCGTCTCCGCGCCGCCCGGCCTCCGCGTCCGGTCCCGCGCCCCCGCGCCCATCTCCGTCAGCCCCACCGCCGAGCAGAACACCAGAAATCCGTTCACGAAGGCGACGAAGAACGGCGTCACCGCCACCGCCGACACGCCGTCGATCTGCCCCACCGCCACCACGCCGAGGCACACGAACTCGGCCACCGCCAGCGCCAGCCAACGCGGGTTGACGTTGAAGACATATTGGATGGCGTTGCCGATGAGCAGTGTCGCGCCCGACGCCCCGGCGAAGGTGCCGAGGCTCTGCAGGGTGAAAAAGTCGTTGACGGCCGCCATGGCGTGTCCCCCGCCCTGAATGTGTGAAGTGCAAGCAATAGAGATATCCCCCAAGTCATAGCGCCTTTTGCCGTCCGGATGAAGCGGCAGGCGGAAGGATTTGTGCATCGCTCCCACGGCAAACAGTCTACCAACGTGCAAAGGCCAGCAGCGGCCCCATGTCGTGCCCATCCGCGGCCTGCAGCGCGGCGACATATCGTGCTCGCAATTCGCCGGCGCTGGTGAGGCTGCCACCGCCCCAACTGAACGGGGCCCCGGCAAGGCATTCGATCAGCAGATCGGCCATCATCCGTGCATGCCGGCCATTGCCGTTCGGAAACGGATGGATGACAGCAAGGCGGTGATGCAAGCGGACAGCGATCTCTTCGGGGGGATATGTGCCGTGCTCGACCCAATAGCGCGCGTCATCCAGCAGGCCGCCAGGTCCGCTACGCCATGCTCGCTCTCGTCGACAAGGGAGAGCCGCACCGCGCGCACCCGGCCTGTCTGGCGCCGTTCATCGCGGCGAAGGGGGAAAACACAAGGCGAACAATGGTGCCGCCCGACGGATGCCCGTTGCTGAAGCCACTTCCGCCGCGTTGGTCGTGACAATCAGGCTGCCTCTGTGAACCTGCAGCGGCCGTTCGAGTCCACTTGTCGGGCAACCGATGGCAATGCGCCACCCCACAGCCTGCCAGCGTCGCTCGGGGGCATCGCCGGAAGATGCCGCTATTAGCCATCCTCGGCCCTATTCCCGGTGAGATGATGGGTTAAGCTTCCTGGCTGTACGGGACAGTATGCGCATGAGTGGTGGTGGAGCAGCACGGGAAGAACTTCATGATGGCGGCATTACTTAGAATTCTGTCCGGTTTGATCGCAGCGATTTTAAGCACAAGTTGCGCATTGGCTCTATACCATATGGCACCATCGTGGGGTTCATATTCGAACCCCCTCGGTACGTTTACCACAATACTTGAGTTTGTTTCGATGTTATCGATATTACCCGCTGCTGCGGTGGTTGCGATAGGCGAATATCTGCCGATCCGCCACGCTGCCTACTATTCGTGTGCAGGCGTCGCCGCCGGTTTGATCGGATGGTTTTTTGTCCGGGATGTGATCGATGCCAGCCATCTCTATGTCATCGTACCCACTGGCGCTTTCGCTGGCTTTGTTTACTGGCTCGCAGCAGGACGGTGCGCCGGCAGAGCGCGCGGCAGTCGGTGATGCCTCCGCCTGACATGTCCGCCGCCCTCGAACGTTGTTCCCGCATCTTTCACACCTGAGCTCGACTTTGTACATTTCAGGCAGCGTAGCAGAGTGCGTCCGTTAATCGCTCCAACAAGGCGGCTGGAATTTCCA
>JBNKIW010000138.1:0-3818 GCA_050290865.1 Rhodomicrobiaceae bacterium
CAGCTCCTCGAAAAGCACGTCGCCGAGCCCGAACGCAAAACCTGCCGCCACTGGCACCTCGCGCGGCTCTATGTCGGGGCGAGCGGCGGCGGTCCGCTCTGCGTGGCCACGGGCTCCGCGCGGACCTGCCATCGCGGCCGGGCGCACCGCGTCTTCCTCGACAGGAAAGGCGCCCGCGTCCCCGTCGCCGCGGCCACGGCGTTCGTTGGACGGCGGCGCGAGGCGCAAGAAATCCTCCGCACCTTCCGCGACCCGGCCCGCACCGCGGCAGGCGCGCTCATCCACGGCTTCGGCGGCCAGGGCAAATCCTCGCTCGCCGCACGCGTCGCCGACCGCATGCCGCAGCACGTCCCCGCCGTGGTCTACGAGCATTACGACGCTCTGGCGGTGTTCAATACCGTGCTGGACGCGGTGGACGCACAGCAGCGTGGCGCGATGCGGCAGCGCTGGGGTGACGCGGTGCAGCAGGACTCTGCCGCCCTCCGCGATGCCCTGGAGGACATCATCACCGGTCCCGCCGCCGTTTGCGACCCGCCCGCACACCGCCAGCCCATCCTCCTCATCATCGACGATCTGGAACGCGCGCTGGAGCCACCTGCACCCGGCGTCAAGGCACCGGCGGTGAAGCCGCATTTGGCGGCCCCCTTGCGCGCGGTGATCGAGGCGTTCCGCCATGCGGACACGCAGTCGCGCCTACTGCTGACGAGCCGCTTCCCCTTCGTGCTGCGCGACGGCCACGGCGCCGATCTGGCTGAGAAGCTGCACAAGCTGCACCTGCCGCCGTTCGATGAGCAGGAGCAGGCCAAGCAGCAGCGCATGGCGCGGGGCGACGGCGATGCGGCGCCGTTGAAACCCGCCGAAGCCGAGGAACAGAAGGCGCTGTTCGCCCGCGTGCTGGCGGTGGCCAAGGGCAATCCGCTCCTTCTCGACAAGCTCACCCGCGTCGCGTTCGCCGAACCGAAGGCGGCCAGCGCCGCGATTGCCGCCATGGAGGCTTATCTCGCAGGAGGCGCCGCGCCTTCGGGGGCGGAGCTGGCGGACGAGTTCCGGCGGCTGGCCTTCCAGAGCTACCGGCAGGCGCTCACCGAGGCCGAGGCCGAGGCGTTCCGCGCGCTGACGCTGTTCCAGATGCCGTTGCCGGAGGCGGCCTGCGCGGCGGCTGCGGGCGAACTGGCGAGGGAGAAGGTTGCGGCGGCGCTGACGCGGCTGTCGGCGCTGGGGTTGGTGGACACATTCGAGGCCGCCCCGCCTGCGAGCGGCGACGAGGTGTTGGCGAACATGCTGGCGCGTCCGCTATTCGCGGCACTGACGGAGGACGAGCAGGCGCGCATCGCCAAAGCGGCGCTGCCGCCGGTTATGCGTGCGTGGTGCGATGACGATGGCGATCTGCCCGCCGATCCCCGCGCGCTGGAGGCGTACAACCTCGCCACCCTCACCGAGGATGCCGCCAGCCTCGCCAATGCCGCAATCAGTGGCAGCGGCTGGCTCTATTTTGCTCAGCATGACGCCCGGGGTGCGCTGCAAATGGTGCAGACTGCTCTTAAAGCATTGCGCGCTGCCAGGAGCGAGCCACACCCTCACCTTCTGCGGGCAGGGATCGAATGCGCCGAGCGGCTGGGCGAAGCTGACGTACAGGACGAATTGCTGAAGGAGGCGGAAGGGATCAAAGGCGCCGACGAGCGCAGCAACGCTCTGCTGTGGGGGCACAAGGCCGACCGTTTGATGCGGCAGGGCGATCTCGACGAAGCGTTGCGGATCCGTCGCGAGGAGGAGTTGCCGGTCTATGAGCGGCTCGGCGATGTGCGCGAGCGCGCCGTCACCATGGGCAAAATCGCCGATATTTTGATGAGCCGAGGCGATCTCGACGAAGCGTTGCGCATCCGTCGCGAGGAGCAGTTGCCGGTCTATGAGCGGCTCGGCGATGTGCGCTCGCGCGCCGCCACCATGGGCCAAATCGCCGATATTGTGATGAGCCGAGGCGATCTCGACGAAGCGTTGCGCATCTTTCGGGAAGAGGTGCAGCCAGCTTTCGAGCGGCTCGGCGATGTGCGCTCGCGCGCCGTCACCATGGGCAACATCGCCGATATTGTGATGAGCCGTGGCGATCTCGACGAAGCGTTGCGCGTCTTTGAAGAAGAACAGCTTCCGATAGCAAAGAAACTTGGCGATGTTGACAGCATAATTGCCGTGCTTGTGAAAACCTCACGTATCCGGGCGGCTAAAGGTGTCAACAGCCAGGAAATCTTCGACCGCATCCTGGGTGATCTCAGCCAAGCCTATGGATTGGCGAAAAAGCTCACCCGGCTGGATTTCATCTGCGCCGCAGCCATGGATTTGGGGCAGTTGCTGGCAGCGGTGGGTGCAGTGGATCAGGCGCGGCCACTCATTGCCGAGGCGCGCGACGGCTATGTGAAGCTTGGCTTGAAGGAGCCGGCGGCGCAGATGGAGGCGCTGCTCGCGCAAATGGGCGGTGGGACGCCCGCGGAGACATGACAGCAAGGAGGCAGCCATGACCGATATCATCATAGCGGCTGAGGGACCGGTGGCGGAACAGGTACTCTCCCGCGCGGCTGCGTTCTTCGAGCATGAGTTTGGCGCCAAGCCTGAGCCTCGCGCCATCACCCCGGAGGCGGCGCAGAGAGGGCTCGATCCGGCTTGGCTGGCGGTGGCCCTCGCCGTGCCGCCCGCGATCGTCGCGGCGATGCAGCTCAACGAGAAACTGCGCCTCATCGAGCGCACCGAGGCGATGCTGGCGGAGATGCGCGCCGCTCTGGGCAAGGCGGCGGGTGTGATTTGCATCGGTGCGAAGAAGACGTTCGACATCGCCACCGCCAAGGGCCGGGAGATCGTCGATGCGCTTGCGGAGGAAGATAGCGGCGAGAACTGAGGGTGAGGCTGGCGCTGCCTCCACAGGGGAGTTTTCCCGGGCCTTGAGGGTAATGGCGGCCGGGCGCCTTCACGGCACGCCTCGCAGAAGCACCGAAGCACGAGATCGGAAGATGTGCGGCACCAGCGGTGCGGCGGCGCTGCGCATAAAGGGGTGGTGGGCGGGCCAACTGAGCCAAACGTCGGTGAGCGGTTTGGCGCCAAGGCACGGTTTTCATCGTAGCCGCACACTCAAGTCATGCAGATGGGGAAAGGCGGGGCATCGAATATCGCCGTTGTCCTATCCAACCGGCCACCGGGCGCGCACGCTATTGGTTCACTTCCGACAAGTGCGCCTCTCAAATGGCAGAATCGATCCAAATACAGACGCTTAGTGTGCGGGGCACTTGGCCATGAACCAAAGTTAAGCCTCAATGTCGCCTTTGTTGCGGAGAGGGCCATCGCTCCGACAAGCGGTGATGAGCCGCTCGCTTGGCCAACACCTAGCGGTAGGCCAGCGGTCCCAACGGCCGTTCATTGAAGATCAACCGCCGCGATCCCAGGACACCGTCCGTGTCGGCTATTGGAGCGTTGCTTCATCAGCGGAGGCCCAGCATGCGGCCTCCCCTCGTTGAATAGCGATCGTCGATCTGCCGGTGCCGCTCTGGCGTGCGATCGCAAATTCGATCCGCGGTTTTTGTGCAAATTCAGACCGCGGCTGGCCCGCGGCCATCGCGCGTCACATTCCCGGATTATGCTGCCCTTGTTCTGCATCCTGTTTCAGACGTTCATATTTATCGCCTATGCAAAGGTATCGCCATGCGCCCGTTCCTCCCGCTGCTCGCCTTTCTCGCCATTGTTTTCGCCGTCCTTGGCCCCGACACCGCTCCCGCCGCCGAGAAGCGCGTGGCCCTGGTGATCGGCAATGCCGCCTACACTGGCCTCAAGCCCCT
>JBNKIW010000139.1:0-3793 GCA_050290865.1 Rhodomicrobiaceae bacterium
GCTGCTCTGACCAACAGCTATCGCGGCTCGGGTTCGGCGGGCTACCCCCCGCGTCTCCTGCTCGGCATACTGATCTATGGCTACGCCACCGGCGTGTTTTCCAGCCGCAAGCTGGAGCGGGCGACATACGATTCCGTGGCCTTCCGCTTCGTTGCGGCGAACGAGCACCCCGATCACGACACCATCGCCGCATTCCGCAAGCGGTTCCTTGAGGAGATCGAGGCGTTGTTCGTGCAGGTTCTGCTGCTCGCCCGCGAGATGGGTATGCTGAAGATGGGCACGGTGGCGCTTGACGGAGCGATGTCTTGCTGATCGCGACCAGACAAGCGTCGCTCACGAAGATCCATGCCAATGCCAGCCGCCACAGCGCTCTCATTTGCTGTCATCGGCGCCTCCGCGCCGATGCTTGCCCGCTTGGAGCGACGTCTTGCTGGTCGCGACCAGATAAACGTCGCTCCGCGGGCCCCAGGCGGCAGACGTGAGTGAGGCACCCGGGGCCCACGGCTAAGTGGGCCGAAGCCTCGCGGATGCGAGGCGTCCTGAACAAAAGCAGGCCGAGGTTGCCGAGCTAACCACGAAGGCTGAGGCTGTAGATAAAGCCGACATCCCAGATGGCATGTCGATCCCTGACGAATTGGCGCGGCGCGAGGAGCGTTTGCAGAAGCTTGCCGAGGCTCGTGCCAAGATCGAGGCTCGCGCGAAGGAGCGCTTCGACCGCGAGCAGGCGGAATATCAGTCAAAGGTGGCAGCGCGCGAGGCCAAGGAGAAGGCCACCGGCAGAAAACTCGGGGGCAAGCCGCCCGCGCCGCCGGTCGAGGGAGCAAAGCCTACGGATCAGATCAATCTGACGGATGAAGAGTCGCGCATCATGCCGGTGGCGGGCGATGTCGTCCAGGCCCCGAACGACAAGCAGCAGGTCGAGCCTATGGTCAAGAAAATCAATGACTTGCCCGAGGAGCTGGGTAAAGCTGAGACGCTGCTTGCCGACAACGGCTATTTCAGCGAGGCGAATGTGAATGCCTGCCAGGCAGCCGGGATCGATCCGCTCATCGCCATGGGGCGGGATTGCCATCACCCATCCCCGGCCGAGCGCTTCGCCGAAGCTCCGGCGGCTCCGGAAAATCCGACGGCGGTCGAGGCGATGGCTCACCGTCTGCAGACGCCGGAAGGCAAAAAGCTCTACGCCAGGCGCAAATGCATCCCTGAGCCGGTGTTTGGCATCATCAAGTCCGTACTCGGATTCCGCCAGTTCTTGCTGCGTGGTTTGGATAATGTCCGTGGCGAGTGGAACCTCGTGACCATGGCTTGGAACATTAAGCGGATGTTTGCCCTGAAGGCGGTTTGAAGGAGCAGACGCAGCCTCTTGACGCTCTCAGATGCTCTGGAGACAACCCTTTCGGAGGGCGCAAATGCGGGGCGGAAGCGCTCTTTGCCCAATCCATCCGGGTTCGTGGCGAGTTGGAGTGGCACCGCGGCCCACCGCCAACCTCAGCCCGACAGGCTGCTAGTGGCGCGCGTCATCCAAGAGGAGACCGCCCTCCGGCGCGGCAAATTGATTCATCAGCACGAATGGGTATCCCCAACGGCTCGCGAGTCGGATTCGGTGATCTTCGGCCGCTCGACGTCTGCGGCTCATGGAACCGAGGGATATTCGTATGGCCGCTAGTGAACTCCGGAAAGCGAAATACGTTGTCAAACTGACGGAAGGCGAACGCAGTCATCTGCATGGGTTGATCAACAAAGGCAAAAATCCCGCGAAACGGTTCCTGAAAACCAGGATATTACTTGAAGCGGATGCATCTGAACTTGGTGAGAGCTGGAGCGATGGCCAGTTCATCAAAGCGCTCGACGCCAACGAGACGATGGTCTGGCGGGTGCGCCGCCAATTCGTCGAAGAAGGCCTGGAGGCGGTGCTGAGCCGCAAGCAGCGCGCAAATCCGGCCATAACGCCGATTTTCGACGGCGAGAAAACAGCCCGGCTGACGGCGCTGGCCTGTTCCGCCCCTCCCGAGGGCCGTGCTCGTTGGACGTTACGCTTGCTGGAAGACAAGGTGGTCGAACTGGGCATCGTCGAGCGTGCCAGCGACAACACCATTGGCCGCGTTCTAACCCGAGATTCCGGCTTGATTTCGCGATAAGGGGTTGATCATGTGGGATAAATCCAGTTTTGTGGCGCTTTATGTAGGCATGTAAACTGAGGGTATTAGCTTGACATATGATACGAATCAAAAAATAATTAGCGCATGTACATCGCCCGCATCCCAAACCGCTCTTCTCCGCCCGCAATCCTCCTGCGCGAAAGCTATCGCGATGGCGGCAAGGTCAGAACGCGCACCATCGCCAATATCACCGATTGGCCTGACGCCAAGATCGAAGCGCTGCGCAGCGTGCTGAAGAACGAAACCGTGGCGCTGTCCGTCAATGATCTGCGCATCGAGCGTTCGCTGCCGCATGGAGCTGTCGCCGCCGTGCTCGGCATGGCGAAGAAGCTCGGCTTCCTCCGCCTGCTGCCGAAATCCCCGGCGCGGCTGGCAAAATTGGCGCTGGCCATGATCGTCGCCCGCGTCATCGAACCGGCGGCCAAGCTGGCCACCGCGCGCCAGTTGAGCGAAGAGACCGCGGCTCATTCCTTGGGCGCCGTATTGGGCCTCGGCACGGTCGACGAGGATGAGCTGTATGCGGCGCTTGACCTGCTCGGCAAAGCGCAGCCGAAGATCGAAGCCGCGCTGGCCAAGCGCCATCTGCGCAACGGCTGTCTGGTGCTTTATGATCTGACGTCAACCTATCTCGAAGGCCGGCACTGCGAGTTGGCACAGCTCGGCTACAGCCGCGACGGCAAAAAGGGCAAGCTTCAGATCGTCTTCGGCCTGATCTGTGCCGCCGATGGCTGTCCTGTGGCAGTGGAGGTGTTCGACGGCAATAGTCAAAACGCTTGTCTGGTTTTGACAAGCAAAACCAGAACCGATCCGTCCACGCTGGCTACGCAGGTCAGCAAACTGAAAGAGCGCTTCGGTTTGAGCCACGTGGTGCTGGCAGGCGACCGCGGCATGATTACAGCAGCGCGTATCAAAGAGGACCTTATCCCGGCCGGGCTGGACTGGCTGACGGCGCTCAGGGCACCCGCCATTCAGGCGCTGGCGGCCGATGACGGACCATTGCAGCTCTCACTCTTCGATAACCGGGACATGGCGGAAATTACGTCGCCGGACTACCCCGGCGAACGTCTTGTTGTGTGCCGCAACCCGGCTCTGGCTGCAGAGCGGGCGCGCACGCGCGACGCGTTGCTCGCCGCGACCGAAGCCGCTCTCCAACGCATCAAGGAACGTGTCGAACGTGATCTGAACCCCTTGCACGGCAAAGACAAAATCGGCCTCAAAGTTGGCGCTGTCCTTGGACGGCGCAAAATGGCCAAGCACTTCGATCTGGCCATCGGCGATAAAACGTTCACGTTCGCCCGCAATCAGGCTTCCATCGACCGCGAAGCGGCGCTGGACGGATTCTACGTGCTCAGAACCAATGTTCCGGCTGATGCTCTTTCGACGGATGCCGCCGTTCTCGCCTACAAAAGCCTGGCGCAGGTGGAGCGGGCCTTCCGTTCCATGAAGACCGTCGATCTCGACGTTCGCCCGATCCACCATCGCCTGGCCAAGCGGGTCCGCGCTCACGTATTCCTCTGCATGCTGGCCTATTACGTCGTCTGGCATATGCGCCAGCGTCTCGCAGCCCTGCTGTTCGATGATCACGATCCGGAAAGTGCGCGCAAGGCCAGGACCTCACCCGTTGCGCCTGCCGC
>JBNKIW010000140.1:0-3666 GCA_050290865.1 Rhodomicrobiaceae bacterium
ACCGCGCCACAAACTCCAGAAGTCCGCTCATCTGACCCTCCGTGCCATGAAGGTCGACATGCTACCATGGGTTTAGGTGAGGCGCGAGAACATTTCATGAACCTAGCTTAGCTGGATAGGGAGTCGATATTGAGTGACCGATACTTGATAGTCAACTGCCACTATTTCAGGGCGCCGTCAGCGTCGGCAATATGGAGCATCGGGCCGCGGTGGGACCACGCCTCAACCGCCTTCTCCCACCAGCGCCCGCAAAATCGGCGGGTAATCGAAATTCTCCGCAAGCTGTTTCAGGGTGCGCGCCAGGGCGGGATCGGTCTTGCCCGCCTCGGCGATGGCCGCCGCGACGCGGTCGGTGTCCAGACTAACAAGGGCGTCGCGGAGTTGCTGGCGAACGTCTTGCGGCAGCACGGCCAGCATGGCTGGCGTCAGCCTGGCGGCGGTGTCCGCCTGCTCCCCGCTTTCCGCCGCAGCAGCCGCGGCCCGGTACACATATTTCGCGCCCAGATGCCGCGCCAGGCAGTCATAGATCTCGCTGAAACGATAGGGTTTGCGCACCAGATCGTTCATGCCCGCGTCGAACAGCTCCTGCTGCTGCTCCTTGAACACGGAGGCCGTGACGGCAATGATCGGCACTTCCTGGCCGCCAGGGAGTTGGCGGATACGCCGCGTGGCCTCGACGCCGTCCATCACCGGCATGCGCCGGTCCATCCAGATCAGATCAGGCCGCCACGCCTCGAAGATCTTCACCGCCTCCTCGCCATTCGCCGCCACCTTCGTCTCAAGGCCGAGCCCGGCCATCAGGCTCTGCAGCAGCATCTGGTTATCGGGCTCGTCCTCGACGATGAGGATGCGCCAGGCGGGCTGTCCGGGCGCCAGGCCGCAGACCTCACCCGCTTGCACCTCCTTCTGCTCGCCGGTGATTTCGGTTCCGGCCGGCAGTTCCAGGGGTAGCTCGACGCGAAAAACAGAGCCCTTGCCCAGCGTACTCTCGACGCCGATCGTGCCGCCCATCAGTTCGACGAAATGGCGGGTGATGGCCAGCCCCAGACCGGTGCCCTTCTGCGCGTCCGCCTTCACCAGTTGCACGAAGGGCTGAAAGAGGCGCTTCTGGTCCTCGGGCTTGATACCAGGACCTGTGTCCTCGACCTCCATCAGCAGATGCTGGCGGGCGTTCTCCTTCACGCCGAGACGGATGGTTACGCCGCCCTCGGTCGTGAATTTCACCGCGTTGCCGACCAAATTCATCAGGATCTGACGCAGGCGGCCCTCGTCACCCTTGATATAGCGCGGAAATTCCGATGACTGATCCAGAAGCAGCCGCAGGCCCTTCTCCTCGGCGCGCAGGCGCATCATGTCGGCGACGTCGCGCACCATGCCGCCGAGGTCGAACAGCGCCACCTCCAGTTGCACCCGCCCCGCCTCGATCTTGGCCATTTCCAGCACGTCGTTGATCAGCGTCAGGAGGTGTTCGCCGCTGCGGTTGATGATGTCGAGCTTTTCGCGCTGGCCGGCGCTCGCGTCCGGCTCGCGGCGCATCAGGCTGGAGAAGCCGAGAATGGCGTTGAGCGGCGTGCGCAGTTCGTGGCTCATATTGGCGAGGAAGATGGACTTGGCCTTGTTGGCCGCCTCGGCCGCGTCACGGGCTGCGAGGAGTTCGGCGGTGCGCGACCGGACGGTTTCTTCCAACTGGTCCTTGTGGCGGCGAAGCTCCTCTTCCGCGGCCTTGCGGGCGGTAATGTCTGTGAACATGGCGAAGGAACCCTGGTAGGTTCCCGCTTCGTCGAAGATCGGGACGCCGGAGACGAGCGTCCAGACAGGATGCCCCTGCTTGTGCTGGAAGCGGCGTTCGTAATAATCCGCGATGTCTCGGCGCCGTCGCTCCATCATACGCCGGTGAGCGGCTGCGTCCTCTTCGAACATGAAGCTGGTCGGGAAATGTCCGAGCATTTCATCGCTTTCATAGCCCAGCATTTCGGCCATCATGGTATTGACAAAGATCACCCGGTCGTCGGAGTCGACGCCCATGATGCCTTCTCTGGCCGTGTCCACGATGCGGCGGTATTGGGCCTCGCTTTCCCGCAAGGCTTTGTAAGTCTGAGCATTTTCGAGAGAGATCGCCGCCTGGGACGCCAGCGTTTCGAGCACGGCGCGGCGATCCGGCGTGAAAGCGCCCGCCGCCAGATTGTTTTCGAGATAAACGGCGCCGAGAAGCTTTGCCTGGCGCAGGATCGGGAGGCAGAGGACGGATTTTGGTTTCGTCAGAGCTAGGTGTTCGTCATTGGCGAAGCCGCCCGCATCTGCGCTGGCATCGGTGAGAAACACCGGTTCGCGCGTCCGCTTGACATAGTTGAGGATCGTGTCCGGCACGCTCGGGAAGGCCGGCGATGGCGTACGCTGGAACGCGACCCGCCCGCCGGCACCAGCCACGGCAAACAACTCGGAGTCCGGTTCGACGAACAGGTATCCGTTTTGCGCGCCCGCGTTCTCCATGACGATGCGCAGGAGCGTCTCGCTAAGCTTCTCCTGGACCATTTCGCCCGAGATGGCGTGCTGCGCCTTGACGATCGCCATCACGTCGAGTTGCTCAGGGCGGGCCGCAGCCGTGCCACGCTCCGCGGGCGCTTCCTCAGCAAGCCAGGGGTGCAGGGCTTCGAGTTGCGCCACCTTGGCCCGGGCGCCCCACAGCGCATAACTATGCCGCGCCTCGCGCAGATAGGCGCGGGATGCGGTCTTCATGCCTCGGCTGCCGTAGAACCGGGCGGCAGCCTCGTTGGCCATAGCCTCCCAGTGGACGAAGCCGCTCTCCCCGGCCGAATTGAGCGCTTCTTCGAAGAGCCGTTCAGCCGATAGCGCATCGCCCTGAATTTCCGCGATCTCCGCCGCGACGAGCGCATGTTTGGCAGCAAAATTGGCGGGGCAGTTCTTCGCCCATAAGGCGAGCTTTGTTTCGCACGCCGCCAACATCTTGAGGGTGTCCAGGAGATTCTTATCTGCGTTCTTGCGGCAAGTTCGGGAAAGTGTAAGAGCGTCCAGGAAGTAGAAAGTCGTTTCCATCGGCATGGACATCATGGCCGGAAGCATTTTCCTGGCATTTTTTGCATGATCTCGCGCAACGACATCATCTTCCATCAGATAGGCGGCGAACAACTTCATCGTATGATAAAAGACGACGCCGCAGCTGAAAGCAGCTACGCTCATTTTCTCTACGTGGGAGAATTCGTCGACTGCAGCATCGCTGAACGAGGTACGTCCCTGCGTCAGGCCCATCAGACATTTCAGAAACTGCTGTTGCATGCTGATCGACTGATACACGGCATCATTTCGGCTGCCGCGGGCGAAATCGACGTACTGTTGGGAGAATTCAGAAGCATCGCCGAGCGT
This sequence comes from Rhodomicrobiaceae bacterium, assembly GCA_050290865.1. Taxonomy (GTDB): domain Bacteria; phylum Pseudomonadota; class Alphaproteobacteria; order Rhizobiales; family Rhodomicrobiaceae; genus JARRLC01. Next base: position 3,382 of record JBNKIW010000140.1, read on the forward strand.
ATCGCCACGTTCCACGGCCTGCCACACGATACCGTTGGCGACATAGTTTGCGTTGGCAAGACTTCCGGAATCGAGGCAAGCGGAAAAAGCCCTCTCCAGAATTGGAAAGTCCGTGGCGATAGGATTGAGCCAGAAATTGATCATGTTGCCATGCAAGAAGAGACTTAGCCCGGATATCTCACCTGTCTCGCTGCGGGGTCGCTGCGAGTCAGCTATAAGTCTTTTGGATTCAATCACTTGATCAGCTTCCAAAGGATCGATCAATGCCAACAGAGTGTGACGGCA
>JBNKIW010000141.1:0-3423 GCA_050290865.1 Rhodomicrobiaceae bacterium
CTTCTCGCTCGCCTCGCCTTCGGCGACTGACGCCCTTGACCCCGTCTGCCCCTTCCGACTCTTTGCTGCCATGTCATGAAACGGCGAAGATGTCGCGCTCCATCCGCGCTTCGGCCAGTTCTTTGCGCAGCCGCGCGATCTCCATTTGCTCTGCGCTGACCTGCTTGGTGCCTGAACCATTCAGCTTACCGGCATCGTCCGCCTTCAGCCAATTCCGCAGCGTTTGCTCTGCAATCCCCAGACCCACTGCCGCCGTGGCAATCGGCTGCCCGCTGCGGACCAGCCGAACCGCCTCCTGTTTGAACTCAAGCGTGTATTGCGCCCGCACCTGTTTCGACATTCATCTGCCTCCAATACCTGGTGTTTTTTACCCGGTCTTGGGGGACGTTCCACAGGGGCAAGGCCAAACTGCAGTGCTTCACGAGGCATACCACGCTCCAACGAAGAGCGTTTTTAGCCCACCAGCGCGGAACAGACGCTTGAGTATCATCGGACCATTGTGGCCGCGCCGCTGGGCTAAAAACGCTCTTCGTTGCGCCACCTCGGTACCGCGCTATGAGCGCAACATAAATTTTCGCGCAACATATTCCCGGTAGGCGATCGCATGTCCCTGATGGACGAGCCAGCGATTCAGATCAACACCGTCGAGGGTGCACACAGCCACAACACGGCCGTAGCGGTCAGTGTCGCGCTGCTCGCACGTCACGGGCCGTCGGCCGATCTTGTCGGCGAGCGCGAATGCGGCAGCCTTACCGCAGCGATACTCAATGCCTTTGCTCTTGCACGTCTGACTGCTCTCCGGGGCGTCAATGCCATGGAGACGTATGCGCGTCCCGTGAATCTCGATGGTGTCACCGTCGATCACCGAGGCCACGCCCGAGAGCTTTTCTCCCGCTCACACAGGAGATGTGAGGCACAGCAATAACAGCAGCGCGCGAAGCATCGGCATCCCCATTTCGTCCGCTCCAGCCGGGTTTAGACAAGACGGAGAATAGGGGCAACTGCTTATCTCTGGCTGTTCGTCTCACGGCCTCAGGTGCAATGGTCAGAGGCTCGCCTGCGCGCTGAACTGCTGTTTGAATACGTTATACAAGCCAAGTGCCGGAGCAGTATCTCACCTGTCGATTTCCAGAAGATTGCCACTGCGTGAAGTACACGCCAATGGCAGAACGGTAGGCCTTTCGCCCGTATCGTTTCGATCCTGCACCAGGGGCTTCCGCTCGACGCGCTGGACGTCCGGCCCGCGTTATTCAATAGAGGGTTTCGACCTGATGCGCACCCCACCGGTGAGGCGGTGCTCCAGAAGTGCAACGTGGCCGTTATGGGTCGAAAGCCGCCTCTGGCGAGGCATTACGGCTGGTGTCGATATGGCTTCAAAAGGCGCCGTTTGTGATGCTGCGCCTCTGCCTGCTGCACACTATCGCTCCCCGAAAATCGCGGCGGCGTCGCGGGCGCTGTGGAGGACGCGGACGATGACGATGCGCGCGTCCGCCGCGAGGTAGTAGATCATGTACCGGCCATGCGGTAAGCCGCGCAGGCTCGCCGCCAGTTGTTCCCGCCGCTTCCCCATCTCGGGGAACTTGGTGAGCAGGTTGAACTTCTGCTCCAGCTCCGCGATGAAACGGTCCGCCTGGGCGCGGCTGTCCGCGGCGATAAAGGCCCAGATTTCGGCCAGGTCCGCCGCCGCCGCATCGGTTACGAGGAGCGCGGTTTTCTTTGCGCGGCTAATAGCGCCTCTCCCTTGCGAACGATTTCCTCCGCGTCGAAGGCGGTGACGCGGCCCGCTTCAATATCGGCGAGTCCTTTCGCGATGTCTTTGCGGAGTTCGGCGAGTTCCTGCTCGCGGCGGGCTTGGGCCAGTTCCCATTCGCGCAGGGCGTCGCGGATTACCTCGCTGCTGGAGGCGTATTGGCCGGTCGCGACGGCGGCTTTGATCCGCTGGGCGAGGTCTTTGGTCAGGGTGATGGTGAGGCGTTCCATGTCTGCGCTCCGTCGTTCGCCTCGCGAAGCGTAACACAAACTCATACTAAATCACACGCCGCTGCGTTCTTTGGCGCTGGCCTGCCACAGCACTGGCGGCGAGCGGTCCGGACCGCTGCGCCTCCGGCTTGCTGGTCCCGGCCCGGCTCGCTTCCCTTGCTTGCTAGAGCTCACGGCCGAACTCGGGCACAGCGGAAGCCGGTGTTGCCGTACCGGAACTCGCGGGCGCTCGCGAAGCGGCCGGCAGCGCGCACGCTGCGCGCGACGCTGTTCCAGGAACCACCACGCAGCGCCCGCCTGGCGCCATCCAGGGGGCCAACAGGATCGGTGACGGCATCTGTTCCGTATTCACGCCGATAGTCTGCACACCACTCCCAGACATTGCCGAGCATGTCGTAAAGGCCCCATTGATTCCGAAGTTTCGTACCGACTGGATGGGTGCCAGCGCGGTTATGTTCGTACTGCTTCTCTGCCCAATCCGAGCTGTCCCATCCATTCTCAAGCTCGAAATCCACGCCGCTATTGCCGCCATACCACGCGATCTCGTCCAGTATCGGCGCGTTACGCGCGCCCAGGATTTCTATCTGTCCGGCGTATGTCGCCGTACTCGTCCCAGCGCGGCAGGCGTATTCCCATTGCGCCTCGGTCGGCAGGACGAGATCAAGACCGGGAATCGCGGCGTTGATTTTCTCAAGGAAACGCACCGCATCGTCCCAGCTCGCGCTTTCCACCGGCCGTTTGGGATCTTTGAAGCGGCTAGGATTATCGCTCATCACCTCGGTCCACAGCGCCTGCGTCACCGGCGTGTCGAAGAGCCAGAAGCCTGAACTGATGCGCACCTCATGCTGTGGCCCCTCGCTACCGAAGCGTCCCGACTCATCCTCGGGCGACCCCATGAGAAAGCGGCCCGGTCCAATCCAGCGCAGGCGCTGGGTGACCTCGCCTAGCGTGAACTCCACAAACACGCCGTAACGGTCGTCGCCCCAGCCTGATGCCCAGTCAGGCGGGCAGCCGTCCATCAGGGGATGATGGGCGGATTCGAAGCTCGGACGGCCTTCGATCTTGGTTCGCCGCGGTGCTGGCCTGGGAGTGGGCTGGCTTGCCTTGGGCGCCTGGCGTGCCGGTTTCGGCGCGTCTCCGCCAAGCAAGCCTTTGATACGCTCGCGCACCCCTTTCGATTTGTCCTTATCCGCCATCACCCATCCCCATTCGGGCGGAACGGCCCGCCGACGAGCCTTCGGAGGGGCGTCCGCCTCTCCTACCAGCACGCCGACAGCCATTGTGTTTCGCCATAGCCGCACAACACGCGCCGCGCCATGGCCAGGATGCCGGCCTGTTCGGGAGCGGACATCCATCCACTCGTGAGCTCGGGCACAGCGGAAGCCGATGTTGTTGTTCCGGTTCTCGCGGTCGTTCGCGTTGCGGTTGGCAGCGCGCACGTTG
>JBNKIW010000142.1:0-3421 GCA_050290865.1 Rhodomicrobiaceae bacterium
CGGGGATGGCTTCCATCTTGAACCATGGCTTGCGGCCCGCGCCGTCACCATTCCCTGGTCCAACATCAGCTTCGTGTGCGTCACTCCCGCTGTCAAACGCAGCGGAGCGGAGTGGTACACGTTCAGAGGCGACCCGGTGACGGCGGGGACCCTGCGCGGCGGGCTTCCCTTCTATTCCTTCATGCCCGCGCTGAAGGATCGCCACGCGGTCGCTTCCGGTCGCGGTCAGTTCGTGCGGTTCTGGCTGCAACGCGCCGTATGGGTCAGGGCCTTGGTGGATGCCAGCGATAAACCTCAGCGCAGCGAGGGGTTCATGGAGCTTGAGCTGTCACGGCGCGGCATCCGCCGTTCGCCGGAAAGCCTCATCGGGGCGCTCGATCTCATCGAAAAGCACAGCCGTTTCGATCTGATCGTGTTCGACACGTAAACTCACACGGAAACACCGCCGGGTGCACCGGGATCAGCGCCTGAATCCGGGAGGCCGGTAAAGCTCGCAAGCGATGCCGTCATTGTCGCGATCGAGCCTCTGCCAATAACCCGGCTCTCCCCGCAATGCAGGCGCCAGTCCCACCGCGCGGACGGTGTCGCAGTTCGCCCTGGAAAGGAGGTGCTTGACCGTCGTCTCCACCGGTCACGGGCTGAACTGCAATGCGAGCCGAACCGCGCCCCTCAGCAATGTCACGACAACGGCTGCGACCACGACAAGAACACAGTGTACAGCCAGCACTGCACAAAGTCGGTATCGTGGTTGGCCGACGCAAAACCGACGGGCGGCACGTGATGGAAATCTATCTCGCCTGAGATGCCAAGCCAATCGGCACATACGGAAGAGCCTGCGGGCGGCTTTGCCGTTTCCGAGTTTCCGCAAAAGGAGGGGGCTCAATTTTCTCCCCTCACTGAGGAAACAATTGGCCCTATCGTCCCTGTGTCAGGCGCATTGCCCCTGCTTTTGCCCCGGCTCGAAACGCTTGATGAGCAACGGTTTGCGTAGGACTTCGCGGAGACAGGGGCGATAGGGACCATGTTTCCGACGCATTCAGGGAGATGTGGGCGGTGGCGCGGATCACGCCACCGGTATTCGCAACATTTACCTCGCTCGAAGGAGTTGAGATAAACTGGGTTGGCCTAATCGTAGAGCGCGCCGCAGGTGGAACACGGGTGCGCCGTGACCTGACAATGTCTGTGCCGCCGCCCTTCCCTCCAGCAGTGCCAGCTTTTCCCACGCGACAAAGTGTAGCTGTCGAAACAGGTGCCGTGTCTGTTTCGGGCGTTCCGCCTCCAATGCTGGCGCGCGAAATATTTCGCGCCCGCCGTTGTGCGTGCTCCTCCGACCGCGGATACGGTCGAGCTGAGGCAGTAACGGGCATGGGTCGGCGTGGCCGTCATAACAGATGAAGCCGACACGAGAAGACTAACCGTCGCCAATATCGCCAATGAACTTTTCATGATGATGCCTCACAACTGTGGCCGTTGTTGACAGGAGATTGAAACGCTACTTGTCGAGCTTTCCACCCGCAAGCAACGCAACATAGAAAATGGTTACACCAAGAGTAATAGACGCGTTCACGCGGTCACGAAGGGGGCTCCACGCACCCATGATCACCTCGATCCGCCGCACCTGCGAAGATCCCGGGAATTGTCAGATGTGTGAACATGTGGCGTTCCTCTATGCGCTCCCTTCGAATGTTAGACGCGGCAATGAGCATAATGGTTCACAGCGCACCGCGTAACCCGAGCGTGCGACACATCGTGCCACGTCTTCTAGAAGACGAGGGATTGTTCCCTGTCCGGCTCGTGCACCTGTCGGCAACGCTCGGGTGGGGCATCATTCAGCGCTGTCAGAAAAGATCAGAAGCGGCCAGTGGCGCTTCCGTACCGGTCTTCAGGGTGTTCAATTCACTGCATAGCGTTCCTGCAGACCATTGGTCACGGTATTCGGCTTCCTCTGCCATCCGTCCATTCAGCGCGCAGCTGGGCATGAGCGTGATCAGAAACGAAAAATTCTCTTGCTCTGAGGCGCTTATCGTCGGCCTGCAAGAACAGCCACCTCAAATGTCTCACCTACGAGCCGAAGCCGGGTGGAATTTTCTCCGCCCAGGGGCAGGCGGTTTCCAGTTCTCCCGCCAGGGAGAAGAGCGTTTCCTCATCGCCGAACCGGCCAATGAAATGCATGCCGACCGGCAACCCGTCCTTCGTCCAATGGAGCGGCACCGACATGGCGGGCTGTCCGGTGACGTTGAAGACCGGTGTCCAGGGGGTGAAGGAGAATGTCGCTTGCGAAAGCGGTTTCACCAACCCGAGAGCCTTCAGTACCCAGCCGGCGTCGAACCGGCTCAGAAGGCGGATGAAGGCCATTTCGGCGGGTTTTGGCAGAAGCGCGCCTGTCTTCACCGGTGGACTGGCGAGGACCGGCGTCAACGCCACATCGTGTTCTTCGAAGAACGCCGCAACCGGCCGGGCGGCGGATTGCAGATAGCGCCTGGCTTCAGCCAGTTCGGCAGCGCTGAAAGCTCTGCCGAGCAGGCCGAGCCCGAAGCTGGAAGCGTCGAAGTCGCTCACCCGCATTTTCACGCCGGCGGTTCTTGCCGCTTCCTCGATGTCGGCGCGCAATTCTGCGCAGACGATGGTGAGGAACGCCATGGCGAAGCGCTCGCGCTCGATGACGGGTGCCGCTTCCACTACTTCGTGGCCCAGATCCGCAAGCAGTCTCATCGTCGCGTCAAAACCCTCCAGAACCTCCGGGGCGACACGATCACCGAGCATTGGCGCGGCACTTGCAGCTATCCGCAGCCGTTTGGGCGCACGCCCCGCGGCCTCGAGCCAGGAGCCGGTGAAACACGGTGCGCAATAAGGCGCACCGATATCGGCGCCATGCGTGGCGTCAAGCATTGCGGCGCTGTCGCGGACGGAGCGTGTCAGCACATGCTCGACGACGAGCCCCTGCCAGGCTTCTCCCTTCCGCGGCCCGGTGGGCGTGCGCCCGCGCGTGGGTTTCATGCCGAAAAGCCCGCAGGCCGATGCTGGAATGCGGATCGAACCGCCGCCATCGCTACCGGAAGCCAGCGGCGTCATGCGCGCAACGACCGCCGCGCCTGAGCCGCCGCTGGAGCCGCCCGGCGTGCGGCTCGCGTCCCATGGATTGCGAGTAGGGCCGAAGACTTCCGGCTCGGTAAAGGGGGTAAGTCCGAATTCCGGCGTGTTGGTCTTGCCAATGATGTTGAGCCCAGCGGCCTTCCAGCGCTTGACCATTTCACTGTCATTCTTCGCCGGGATGGACTTGAGAAGCCGGTTCCCCGCAGAAGTTGGAACGCCCTGAACCGTGGCCATAATGTCCTTCACGAGAAAAGGCACGCCCGCGAAAGGCCCGGTCTGCGGTTCCGCGGCGCGGCTCAAGGCCATGTCGAAGAGCGGGGTTATGACG
>JBNKIW010000143.1:0-3413 GCA_050290865.1 Rhodomicrobiaceae bacterium
AACGTCACGCCGCTGGCTGGGACGATGACTTTCTGTTCGATATGATCACCGCAAAATAAATCATGCGATTCCCCTGGCGGGTGGACATGCTGGAAGACTACGTCAACGCGTATGAGGCCGACGGGCTACTGATCAACTCGATCAAGAGCTGCAACAGCTTCTCCGCCGGTCAATTGCTGATCATGCGCGAGGTCGAGCGGCGCACCGGCAAGCCCGCAGCCTTCATCGAGACCGATCTCGTCGATCCGCGCTACTTCTCCGCGGCGAACGTCAAGAACCGGCTCGAAAGTTACTTTCAGATGATCGAGCAGAAGCGCGCGGGCGTGCGCGCCACGGTATAGCGCGCGAGCCGCTTGCGGCAGGCTCCGAAAGGGAGGGGACATGAAAACTTTCACCGGGATCGACCTCGGCTCGACCACCACCAAGGCTGTGTTGCTCGACGAAGACCGGGATGTCATCGGCAGGGGTATCACCAACTCCCGCTCGAACTACGCCACGGCGGCGCGCGTTGCCAGCGAGGAGGCGCGCGTTGACGCGCGGTTCTCGCTCCTGCGCCGCTCGCTGAACACCGCTGGCAATGGCTCGGTGGAGCAATTTCTTGCCGATCTCGAGCGCGCCTTTCGCCTCAAACAGTTCCTGGAACATGCCCCTGGCGCCAAGCGGCGGTCCGATTTCTTTCGGGATATCGCCGGCTCGCGTTTCCACGCCCATGCCGAAGCCGCGGCGAAAGAAGCAGGGGTGCCGCATGAGGTCCTGCTCAACGCCTATGACAAGTCCATCATCGAGGTCGAGAACCGGCCGCCCTCGGGTGACCTGTCGGCCAAATTCCAGCGGGCCGTCAGACGCGTTCTCGCCGCTTCGTCGGGCACCGCGCCGGTGCCGCAGGATCGTATCGAAGCTGCGCTCGGCGTCGAACTGGAGGAAACCTATCTCGTCGGGGTCGGGCCAGTTCCTGGAGAACATCGCGCGTTATCTCGGCGTCGCGCAGGATGAGATCGGCAGTCTTTCGCGGCAGGCGGGCGATCCAGAAAAGGTGTCCGGTATTTGCGCCGTGCTCGCCGAGACGGATGTCATCAACATGGTTTCGCGGGGCATCACGGCGCCGAATATCTTGAAGGGCATCCATGAGTCGATGGCCGACCGGCTTGCGAAACTGCTGAAGACGATCGGCAAGTTCCACAGCGGTGTCATCCAGATGACCGGCGGCCTGGCCCTCGACGACGGTCTCATCAATGCGATGAGAGAAGCGCTCGTCCGGGAGAAGGTTGCCGTTCCCGTCGAGACGCATCCGGACGCGATCTATGCGGGCGCGATCGGCGCCGCGCTCTGGGGTGCGTTCCGCTGGGAGAAGCTGCAGCGGCTCGGCGAAAAGGCGAATGCCGCCTGACGGCGGGCCGTCAATCAACGGGAGGAAAATGAAATGGCCCTGATGATCAACGAAGACAGCGCCAGTTGCGATGCCTGCACGCCGCAATGTTCGAACGAGGCGATATCGGCGGGAGAAGAGCGCTATGCTATCGACGCTCTGCGCTGCACCGAATGCGTGGGCGCGTATGACGAGCCGCAATGTAAACTGCTGTGTCCGGCCGACTGCATCGTCGCCAATCCGGATTGGCCGGAAACCGCCGAAGAGCTGGAGGAAAAGTATCGGCAGTTGCACGGATAAGGCTGAAGCGGCATACCCCCCGAAGACGGGTTTCAGAGGAACACATCGATATGGCAGCCAGCGCATTTCAATGGGAGGATCCTCTCCTTCTGGACGCCCAGCTCAACGAGGACGAGCGCCTCATCGCCAGCACCGCCCGCGATTACGCACAGGAAAAGCTCGCGCCGCGCATTGTCGAAGCATATCTGCACGAGAAGACCGACCGGGAGATATTTCTCGAGATGGGTGCGCTTGGCCTGCTGGGCGTGACGGTTTCGAGCGACTATGGCGGGCCGGGCGCGGGCTATGTTTCCTACGGTCTCGTGGCGCGGGAAGTCGAACGGGTGGACTCGGGCTACCGCTCGATGATGAGCGTGCAATCGTCCCTGGTGATGTATCCCATCGAAGCCTACGGCTCGGAGGCGCAGAGGCGGAAATACCTGCCCAAGCTCGCCACAGGCGAATGGGTCGGCTGTTTCGGCCTGACGGAACCCGACGCCGGTTCAGATCCGGCGAGCATGAAGACGCGGGCTGAGAAGATCGCCGATGGCTACCGGCTCACCGGCTCGAAAACATGGATTTCCAACGCGCCGATCGCCGACGTGTTCGTCGTCTGGGCGAAATCGGCGGCGCATGACGGCCAGATTCGGGGGTTCATCCTGGAAAAGGGGATGCCCGGCCTTACCGCGCCGAAAATCGGCGGCAAGCTTTCCTTACGCGCTTCGATCACCGGCGAGGTGGTCATGGATGGCGTTGTCGTGCCGGAGGAAAACCTCCTCCCCAATGTCTCCGGCCTGAAAGGGCCGTTCGGCTGTCTCAACCGCGCGCGCTATGGCATCGCCTGGGGCGCCATGGGGGCGGCCGAGGACTGCTGGCTGCGGGCCCGCCAGTACGGTCTCGACCGCAAGCAGTTCGGCAAAGCCCTGGCGGGCATGCAACTCTACCAGAAGAAACTGGCGGACATGCAGACCGAAATCGCACTCGGTTTGCAAGCGGCGCTCCGAGTGGGACGGCTGATCGAGGAGGGGCACATGGCCCCGGAGATGATCTCGCTCATCAAGCGCAACAATTGCGGCAAGGCGCTCGATATCGCCAGGGTCGCGCGCGACATGCACGGCGGCAATGGCATCCAGATCGAGTACCATGTCATGCGCCACGCCGCGAACCTGGAGACCGTGAACACCTACGAAGGCACACACGACATCCACGCGCTGATACTGGGCCGCGCTCAAACCGGCCTGCAGGCATTTTTCTGACGGAAGGGCGATAGCGATCTGGTATCATCGACCGGCAGCGTTGCGGTCGAGACCATTCTCGTCCGAACGTTAACTTCGTTGAGCGAAAAGGGGCTTGGCGGGATTGCATGCAGCTTGCCCATTGCCGCCCAGTCGAATGTTCTCCAGGCCCGCACATCATCGTGGAGGCCAAGGAATAGCAGTGCGAGCACGGCTTCGTCGATCTTGTTGGCATCAACCTATATCCGGGCCCCTTCAACGCTCGGCAGAGCGACGGCTCTCTCCGCGACGCATCGGCCATGTCCACAATGAAACGTGCAGGGTTCAGCGGGTAGAGAAAGGTTCGCAACAAATTCGTTATTCGCCAAATAACCCTCCAGACAACGAAAACAAAAAGTATCACACCTATCCCTTTGTGAAAGCCGTACAGGGCGAAAATTCCCTATCCAGCTAAGCTAGTGGCTTCCCACTGCATTCGTGTCACTTTCTGCACGGAATCCCTCAAGCGAGGGCAGGAATGATGGCGTATTCGG
>JBNKIW010000144.1:0-3384 GCA_050290865.1 Rhodomicrobiaceae bacterium
TTCACTACCCTGACGCATGCCGATGTTCAGCGGGTCGAGGACAAACTCAATTCCAGACCCAGGAAAATCCTCGGCTATAAAAACCCGCGCGAGGTCTTCTTCAAGGCCGCATGAGCGACATGTTGCACTTCACTGTTGAAGGGGCGGGAGAATTTCAGCGACAGCTTTCTACGCGAGCATTGGCGCTGGTGGCAGCGCCCTTTGGCAAAGCTCGACGGTATCACCGAGGGGCAAGGACGCTCGCCGCTCGAATGGTGCCTGTCATTCTTCCGGCGGCACCATGCCCGGGTGGCGTTGCGCAAGATGCTCGACTGGGCGCCGCGGCGGGTGGTTATGGCGCACGGCGTCCGGCAGCGGGAGAATGGGCGTGCCTATCTGGAGCGGGTCTTCGACTGGCTTCGTGCATAGGCCTCGCGGATCGCCAACTCAGCCATTGCAAAGGGCCGTTGCAGAAGCAGCGCGGGGTGAAAAACATCTTGAGAACGGGCCAAATTGTAGCAGCTAATGTGCGGGCGGGCGTCGTTGCCCCGTCTGCCGTCCAGGCGAACGGGGTAGGATCACTTAAATCGTATGTCGCAAGCGATCCGCCTTGCCAGGGATGCCATTCTCCACACGTTGCCATTTGCCACCCACGAATTGCTCATATGCGATGAAGCAGCTCGGCAGTCCTCTTGCCGTCCAAAGGTCGGCGCTATCCATCAAGTGGTAATGCAAGTGCGGCGCCGTCGAGTTGCCGGTGTCGCCGACACTAGCGACAGCCTGGCCCGCATCAACCCGCTCTCCCTCGGCCACGCGGAGCGAACCGGTGGTGGCATGGGCGAGGAACGCGAAGCCTTCCCGCCCCTCGATGATCAGATAATTTCCGGCAACAACGCGATAGTCAGCGCGCAGCTTGGTTTCACTCAGGCGCAGTGCGGCAGTGAGCGCGCCGAAAATGTCGAGCGGTGTGGCCCGTTCCCGCTCGGGCCATCCATCTTTGGCAGCAATTACGCAGCCGCTGATTGGCGAAAGGATTGGGGTATTCATGCCGCGGCAATGCTCCAGGTCGATGCCGCCGCCGAACCAGTAGCGCACGCCAGTCCAGAAGGCGCCGGCCAGTTCGATGTCCGATGCGTGGACAAAGTCGTAGGCATAGCGCAGGCCAAGTTGATCCGTGCCGTGAGACGGGACTCTGTGTCCGGGCGTGTTGGGCGCCAGCCACTCGCCGGTGGCGAGGGGAAACGTGACCGGCGTTGGCGTCTCAGCCTCTTCCATCAATCTGCCCTCTCGTTATTCCCTCCAGCATGTCGCCCGCTTTCAGCACAGCGAATGCGGCGAAGAGAACGCCGCGAAAGCGGGCATGCCACGGGAAGAACGCCTGCTGAGCTTCGGCTGCAGCACCGATCTCAAGCCGCGGCGGTCTTCTTAGCGCGGCGCCGCCATCTCGGACGATTGCGGCTGGCGCCGTCCGTCGCGGCGGGGCGGGCGGGAACCGCGCCATTTGCCCCATGAGCACTTTTCCCGATGGCCTCGCGCGACTCCTCGCTGGCGGTGTGCCGCTGCCGATCACCGGATGTCGGCTTCGTCTTGCTGCCGGCGCGCCAGGCTGCGCCCCGCGACTGCGCTCGGCCGTTGCCATCCGGGCGTGAGCCTCCTCGCGGTTGGCGGTTACCACCGCCGCCCCGCGCCTGAATGTCCGCACGCTCCGGCCGCTCGCCGCTCGCGACGTCGATGCTGATGCCCATCAGCCGCTCGATATCGCGCAGCAGGCGGAATTCATCCGCCCCGCAGAGCGCCACCGCCTCGCCGTCAGCGCCGGCGCGCGCGGTGCGGCCGATGCGGTGCACGTAATTCTCCGGCACTTCCGGCAGGTCGAAATTGTAGACATGGCTGACGCCGGGAATGTCGATGCCGCGCGCGGCCACGTCGGTGGCGACCAGCACGCGGATCTCGCCGCTCCGAAACGCCCGGATGGCGCGGTCGCGCTGGCTCTGGTTCTTATTGCCGTGGATGGAACCCGCAGCAAGCCCGCTTTCGGCCAGGTTCTTCATGAGCCGCTCGGCGCCGCGTTTCGTGCGGGCAAAGACGAGCGAAAGCGCACTGGGCCTGTCTGCCAGACACTGTCTCAGCAGATCAGCCTTGCTGCGCTGGCCGACGAAATGCACGGACTGGCGAACCTTGTCGGCGGCACGGCCGGGCGGCGCCACTTCGATGCGCACGGGATCGGTGAGATAGGCCCGTGACAGCTCCTCGATCTGCTTGGGCATGGTCGCGGAGAACAGGAGCGTCTGGCGGGGCGTGCCGACCAGCTTGGCGATCCGCCGGAGGGCATGGATGAAGCCGAGGTCGAGCATCTGATCGGCCTCGTCGAGGACGAGGAATTTTGCCGTATCGAGAAAGACGGCCCTGCGCTCCACGAGATCGATGAGGCGGCCGGGCGTGGCGACGAGAATGTCGGTGCCCCGCGCCAGCTCTTTGATCTGGACGTTGATGGAAGCGCCGCCGACGACGCAGGCGATGCGGAGCGGCGTACCGCGCACATAGCTGCGCAAATTGACGGCGATCTGGTTTACGAGTTCGCGGGTGGGCGCGAGAATGAGCGCGCGGACCGTTTTCGGGGCGGGCTTTTGTTTCGCGGCAAGGAGATGGTGCACGAGCGGCAGGCCGAAGGCGGCGGTCTTGCCGGTGCCGGTCTGGGCGAGGCCCATCAGGTCGCGGCCGTCAAGTACCAGCGGAATGGCGTCACGCTGGATCGGTGTCGGCGTCTCGAAGCCGAGGGCGTGCACGGATTTGAGGATGACGGGGGCGAGCCCGAGATCCTGGAATTGTACGGTCATGGAAACCTTTCGATTGGCGCGGCTCGCCGCGATTGGGAGCCGGTCCGCCTTGTTGTGGTGCGCGAGTTGGCAAGCATCGCGCAACGTGGTGAATGCAAAAACGGATGAGCCGCCACGCTCACGTTGGCGGGCTGGCTGTGTTTGCGGTTGCGATCGACGCTCGCCCCGGGACCGGATTGTCCCGCTGGGCCGGCTGACCGTCAGAACCCCGCGTGAATTGGGAACTTTGCTGAAACTGCGATGCCGCGGCCAGGATGCCGGACAGAGATTGACGCGCCGTGCACCGGGGAAGCGCGTCCTTTCGGGACATGCGCGGACAGTGCAGGCTGCTCACGCGGCAGCCGAGCGGGTGATGCGGTGGGTATCGGATGCCGCGGGAAGAAAGTCAAGCGGGCGTTTTCCGGCTTAACCGCCCAAGTGAGCGGCGGTGAACCGGAATACCGGAATGCAGGCGCGGGGCCAGCGAGACGTTAACCCCTATTCCCGTAACGGGAGCAAAACCCCGGGCAAACTCCCCCTCCCGACTCAGAAAGGACTCATTGCCCGATTCCTCTGAGGCATGGCCAAA
>JBNKIW010000145.1:0-3321 GCA_050290865.1 Rhodomicrobiaceae bacterium
CTATTCCAGGACTGGCATCCGCATCTGATCTGGATGGACCGGCGCATGCCTGTCATGGACGGTGTGGAGGCAGTCCGGCACATTCGTTCACTGCCGCAAGGCCGCGACGTGAAAATCGTCGCGGTAACAGCGTCGGTGTTTAAAGACCAGCAGCAGCAAATGCTGGATGCCGGGATGGATGACTTTGTGGGGAAACCCTACCGTATTCACGAAATCTACGATTGTCTGGCAAGGTGCCTCGCCCTGAAATACACCTACGAAGCAGCGCCAGTGGAAGCCGCTGCCGCTCCTGCCCGGCTGGAACCGGAGATGTTGACGGCATTGCCGGGGCCATTGCGAAGGGAACTCCGGGAGGCGGTGGAAAGCCTGGACGGCGACCGCATCAAAGCGGTGATCCAGCGCGTGAGTAGGGCTGACGCCGACCTGGGCCGCATTCTGGCTCAACTTGCTGAAAATTTCGACTACCCCGCAATACTCAAGGCTCTAACTACGGAAACAGCATAAGGCTGCGCGCCGGTCATACTTGTCGTCAAATGGCGGCCCGCTCACCTCGTAAGACAACACTGAGCACCGCCACTTTTTGGGCTGGAATATGCGCGGCGGCGTGCCTGCGAGCCTTGATCGCATACTTGCATTACTCAGAGCGCGTTGATCGCCGTTTTCACCGAGCGGCCGCGATGTCAGGATGAATGCCGATCCCGCCCCGTTTCGGTGAAAAAGACGGCGATCTGGTCAAGTATTCAGAGGGGCACTGAAACAACCGGCTACCTTCGGCACGAGACACTCTGCTGAAAAGCCCGAACGGCTGCGACCGGCTTATCTCTACGCGAGCGGCGCAAGTGCACAGGGTACCGCTGCGGAGTGTGGTTCAAAGGGCGTGGGGTTCCCCGGCCTGAGAGACTGGTTATTGATGACCAACTGCCGCGAGGTCGGATCACCGTCAGCGGCGGCTTCCGACCCAATGCGTACGCCTGCTATGGCGAACTCGATAGAATATCTGCGGTTCTTTTCCCCAGTCGTACGGGCTTGACGGGCGAGCGTGTGGTGTGAGCAGTACAAAAACGAGCGTTTTTGTGCATAGCAACGATGGGAAAGCGCGCCAGTCCTCCGCCGTGCCGAGCGAAGATGGCCTTATAAGGAACGCAATATCTGTCGCAAATCCTGCGCGCCATGCAGAACCCGGTCTATCAGCGGAGGGCGGCGCTGCGCGTTATAAACGATGATGTAGGGAAAGCCTGTCAACACCACGAACCGGTACGGTTCACCAGCCAAATCGGGGCGCAAGCTGCCGATATGCGGATGCTCACCAATGCGTTCTGCCGCCCGCGCCACACTGTTCCGCAATGCGCGCGCCGCCGCCGGACTGTCTTTGGAAATGCGCCGGATTGCAGTCAGCAGATCCCGGCGCGCCGCAGGCGCCAGAATGGCGGCGCTCATTGTTCACTAGCGTCAATGATACCATCAACCTCCGCCAGCACGCTTTCGAGCGTTACCGCTCCATCGCGATCGGATTCGGCCTCAACTTCCTGAAGCATGCCGAGAAACTGGTAGCGGCGGGCTTCCGCCTCTTGTAGCAAACGGAGGCCAGACCGTACGACCTCGCTAACGTTGTTGTAGCGCCCCCCTTCAACGCACTCGCGGGCGAAACGCTCCAACTCGGGGGTAAGATGCACGTTGGTGGCCATCGTCGTCCTCGTATGTCAATAATTGACATATCATACGCAACTCCCGCGCGGCTGGCAACCGCGCCCCAAACCGCTTGGCGAATGCGGCGAAGGGCGTGCAGGGCGAGAGACTCTTCCCGCACAATTTTGAACGGAGCCGCGCGATCGCGCGGCCAAGGCTCTTTTTCTGTGCGCTTCGCGATTCTCACCAGATCCTTCATCCCTTCTGAGCGATGGTCACGAAGACATGATTAAAGCAGGGTGTAAAGGCCATGGCCTTTGCAGTCAGAGTGCAAAGTCCGCCTGACTTTACAATCGACGTCAGTACTTCGGAAAGCGATCCTACGCGGTTCGCGCCTTCTTCTGGTGCCCGCGCCGCGTTTCATGCCGCGTCGCCGACGGCAAGAACCCACTATCCTGCAACGCCCGCCGCAGCAATTCTGGAACGGTCACCCCTTCATCAACCGCCACCTTCCTCAGATGGCGCATTTCCGCGGCGCTGAAATTGAACAACTGAGCCTGCAGGTTCTCGTCGTACCACTCCTTGGCGCGCGGCTCGCGCCGCTTCTCGTCTTCCGCCTCTTCCTCGGCCTCGCCCTCGGCAGGTTTGAACAGCCGCCACAGCGGCACTTTCACGACCGTGGCGAGCTTCACCATGGTGTCGATCGAGATGTTGCAGCTGCCTTCCTCGATTTCGGAGATATGCGACTGCGCGATTCCGGTAAGCAAATGCACGTCACGCTGGCGGAGTCGCAGCACGAGGCGGGCGCGCCGGAAATTGCGCCCGAAGATCAAGCGTTCCTTCTGGCTATCAACGCCGGGCATCTGTTTCTTCATTGGCGGGTCCGGTTACGGCAATTTGGATACGATAAATCGAATACAAGCCATCAGGTTAACACCAAGTTAGAAGATTCCAAAAGCGGATGCCAGACACTGCCCCCGTCACCGTCCACGGGAGTGGCGGGGGCGCGCCCAACGCCCCGGCTATTGGGAGAAGAACAGGATCGAAAGCGGGTCTTCCTGCGCCACCGCTGCGGCTCGGTCGGGCTGCTGCGCCGCAGGGCGGCGAGGTGCGCGACTCTTCCGGAGCGCCGGAGGAACCGGGGTCCCCGCCGCAGCGATGGCGGATCTGCGAAGGCGCGGTGGTCTGCGTGCTGGGGAGGGAGGCAGAGGTTTGATGCGGGCGAGTGCGACGGCAATTTCCTCTCCGATCGCCTCGCGTGCAAACCAGTCGGGTCGGTCGCGCTCGATGCGCATGAAGAACGCCCGCGCCGACTGTACCCCGATTTCGTCACGCGCAACAAGCAGAGGGAGAAAGGCGCGTTGCGGACCATACATGGTGACAAGCGTGAAATGGGGGGCTTGGTCCACGGCCATCCATTCCGGCAAGACGGGAGCCTCGGGCCGCGCCGTATCCGGCCATAGCGCCACTTCCGCGCGCTCCATCAGGTGACGCGTTTCGGCCATGCCGCTCTGCAGGGTACGCCCCATCTGGGCTGGATCGAAGGCGGTAGAGAAGATGTGCCCGGCGACGACCAGCAGCCACAAGCCCCACAGCCGCCGCAAGGGCCTCCTTGGCAGATAGCGGCCGAGCGCCGTGCCGATCGGTGCCGCGAGCACGGCGCCAATGCCGGCGGCCGCCACCGCGGGCAGGAAG
>JBNKIW010000146.1:0-3292 GCA_050290865.1 Rhodomicrobiaceae bacterium
CGATGCCGAGGACGCCGCGGCCAAGATCGTAAAGGCCGTCGGACAGCGCATCCCTGCACGCTTCGGGCTCGACCCGTCGCGCGAGGTACAGGTGCTCTGTCCGATGAACCGCGGCAGCGCCGGCGCACGCACGCTCAATCTCGACCTGCAGGCGACACTGAATCCCGCGCAACCCGGCCAGCCCGCCGTCGAGCGCTTCGGTTTCACCTACCGCACCGGCGACAAGGTGATGCAGATCGAGAACAATTACGACAAGGAGGTCTTCAACGGCGACCTCGGCTTCGTCGCTGCCATCGATCTGGAGGAAGCTGAGCTGGTCATCGACTTCGACGGCCGGGCAGTCACCTATGCCTTCGGCGAACTCGACGAGGTGACGCTCGCTTTCGCCACCACGATCCATAAGTCGCAAGGTTCCGAATACCCCGCCGTGGTCATCCCCGCCGTCACCCAGCACTATCCCATGCTGCAGCGGAACCTGCTCTACACCGGCATCACGCGCGGCAAGCGCCTGGTGGTCATCGCCGGGCAGCGGAAGGCTGTGGCGATCGCCGTGCGCAACATCCGCGGACGCCGCCGGTGGTCGAAGCTGAAGGAATGGCTGGCGGTGACGGGAGAAACAGGTAGGACAACAGGCGTGAACGGCGGGTTGTGAAGGAACGGCGAAGGCATCTCTGACGCCATCGATCTGTTGAACCCGATTCGACGCGGACGCTTGGTCCGGTCTTATGTAGCAACCTCCACATCCAGAATATCGCGTTGTGTCAATGGCTTGCCTATCCTGACCCTTCTTGGAAGAGGAGGCTGTCATGGTGGAGGCGCATGTTGTTGGCGTGTTGCGGAAGAAACGCGCGGAGATATTTGGACGGATCATCGGCCTTGAGAAAGAACTTCGGCAGCGACGTGCAGATATGAAGCATGTGGATGCCACGCTGCGGCTGTTTGCGCCCAGCCAGAGCTTGAGCAAGCCTTCAGCCCGGCCGTCCTGGCCGCGCCGTGGGGAAGGTTCGCGGCTGGTGCTCGGTGTGCTACGTGATGCGGACAGGCCTTTGACGGCAGGTGAGATTGCGGAGCGGTTGCTGGCGGGGAAGCCAGCCAGCGCAACAACAGCAGGGGCTCGGGATACGCTGCATAAGACCGTGCTGGCGGCCCTTAACAGCGGCAGGAACAAGGGCGTTATCGAACGGACCGGCGGCAGGGGTGCGACTGCAACCTGGCAGATCGCCCGCTGATCATGCCGCCTTGCGTGCCCGCTGCCAGTAGCCGCAGAAATCAACCGATGGCGGATTGCTGACCACAAGTTTGAGCGCCGCCTGCACCTGGGCGCCGTTGCTGTGCCGGCGATGGTCTTCGCGCCAGGCCATCTCGCGGGCGTACCGGCCGAGATACGGCCCCGCAATGTGGTGATGATGGCCGAGTTCGGCGCGGCGTATGCGGCTGAATCCGCTCTCCGCCTGGTTTACGCAGGCATCATCGCTTGCATATTCGACGGAGTGGTTGACACGCTTGGTGTCGAAACGCGCATGCAGTTCGTTCCAGGCGGTGGCTTCGTCAGCATGCACCGTCGTACCGCGATCGAGACGGGCCTTGATGAATCCCGTCGCCCCCTCCTCGCTGGCCGTGACGGTGGCGAGCGTCCGGCCGGCGCCTGCGCCCGGGACAGGACGTTCGCAGATCAGCACCACGCATTGGCGCTTGTCGTTGCGGTTCTCGGAGAGGCGGCGGTCTTTCCGATCGGCTTTGCGGTTCTCGGGCCGGACGTGTCCGCCGAACCAAGCGCCATCAACCTCGGCGATGCGCCCCGCGCCGCCGATGCGCTGCCCCTTCCTTGCCTTGGCCATCGCCTCACGGATTTTGTGCCCCAGCACGAAGGCGGTTTTGTACTGAACACCGAGGTCACGCGACAGCGCCAGGGCACTCTTGCCTTTGACTTCATTGCAGAAAATAGCGATGGCGGCGAGATAGGTGCGGATCGGTAGCTTGTGATGGGCGAACAGTGTCCCGCACGTTGGCGAGAAATCATAGCCGCAGTCCTGGCAGCGGAACCGCGGCGCGCCATTGCGGCGGGGATAGTTCCGGCAGGATTGACAATTGCAACGTGGACAGACCGGCGCGCCATCCGTGTCCGGCCAGCGCACCTTGCGGAACGCCTGCCATGCCTCGGTTTGTGACAACTCCATCACCTGCAGCAGGCTGAGCGTGCGCGCAGCCGCCGACAGCAGAAAATGCTGCGCCATGCGTGTCTCCGGATTGTGAGGATGGCGTCACACTACACGCTTTGCGGCGTCGGGGAAAGCAAAATGTTCCTGTTTCGTTCGATTCGGTGGCCGCCCAGTTCAGCGGTCGTGGAGCGTGCTACATAAGACCGTGATTTTCCCTTCTCGCCAAGGTCCTCGTTGACACCGCACAGCCGGGCAACGAGACGTACCACGCCTTCGGACACATGAGTATTGAGGTTATCACAGATGATCTTCCACCCCGCCGTGCGTTCGTCCGTGGCGAACAATGCCTCAAGGTACGCCACGAAATCGGCCTCGGTGCGCGTGTCACCAACCATGCCGTGCCGCGACGTTTATCTGGTCGCGGCCAGCAAGCGCCGCTCCTCTGCCGGTAGCGACGTCGAATGCGGCGATCACGGTCTGTGTGCCGTGGCGGACATATTCGAACTCGCGCCGTTCAACCTTCCCCGGCAGCATCGGCAGCGATGGTGCCGCGCGCTCCAGCGCCTGCACGCCGATCATTTCGTCAATGGAAACCGTGTGCACACCTTCAGCGGCCGCAGCAGACGCCTCGGCGTATGCAGAGCAAATCTCTGCGCACTTCGTTTCGAACTCAGGGTCTGGTTTGGGGGTAAGCCAGTAGCGGATGAGATGGGGCTTGATCGCTGATTCTTTTAAAAAATCGCCCGACGGAGCCGTGCGAGATGCTGGATACGATGCCGCGCTTGACGGCTTGCCGGGCCACTTCGCTTTGGCTCCAGTGGCTGATGGGCAGGTCACTCATCTGCGGATCTTCACACGAGTGAGCGCTTGTCGCTCACGATAAACGTTCGCTTGCAGCGCGACGATGGCACAGATCTGCTCCGGCGAGAACTTGCGAAGGCAGCTCCGCTGCGCGGCGCATCGCTCAAACGCTCCGCCGTCGTCTTCGAGGTATCTGCAGTCTGCCAGCGTTTACGCCATCTGCTGGCTGTCTTGCGCCAGATGCCCAGCCGCCGCGCCGTCTCACCAACGCCGATACCATCGGCCGCCAGATCGAAGCCCGGCTCTACAACAATGCGGGCAAGAAGCAGGGC
>JBNKIW010000147.1:0-3270 GCA_050290865.1 Rhodomicrobiaceae bacterium
CAGTGCAGTCTGGCCCACTTCCTCGCCGCGCAACGCGAAACTGGCGCGGCACCCCTGGCCATCGCCTCGGCGGGCAACACCGGCAACAGCTTCAACCATTATGCGCAATGCCTCGGCTTTCCCGTGTACCTTTTCGTCCCCGAAGCCGGGCTCCACAATCTCCTGCTGCCGTTCGAAACCGCACCGTTCCTCATTGCGGTGAAGGGGGACTATTCGGACGCCATCGCCATGGCCGATCAGGTGGCCGAGGCCAAGGGCCTGACGCGGGATGGCGGCGTATTCAATGTCGGGCGGCGCGGCGGCATGGCCACCGTCATGCTGCACGCGGTCACCCATCCGGTGCAGGGAAGCCATCGCCTGTTCGATCACTACTTCCAGGGCGTCGGCAGCGGTTCGGGCGCCATCGCCGCCTGGGAGGCGGTGGTCAGGCTGCTCGGCGACGGCCGTTTTGGCGACAAGCCCACCCGCATCCACATGGCGCAGAACAGTCCGTTCACCCCTGTCGCCGATCTCTGGGAAGCCGTGAGCACGGAGGCCGACTCCCTGCCCGAAGCACGTGCGCGCCAAGCCATCAACGCGGTTACCGCGCAGGTGCTGACCAACCGCAAGCCGCCCTTCGCACTACCCGGCGGCCTGCGCGACGTGCTGACGGCCTCTGGCGGCCACGTGTGGCGTGTCAATAATCAGCAGGTCTTTCAGGCGGCGCGGCTGTTCCGGGCCTGTGAAGGCGTGGACATCGGCCCGGCCTCGGCGGTCGCCGTCGATGCCCTGCGCCAAGCGGTGGCGGCAGGCGCGGTTGCGCGCGACGACCGGGTGCTGCTGCATATCACGGGCGGCGGCCGGGAGATCCAGTTCTCCGAAGGCATCCATCAGATCAAGCCGCGGCTAACGGTGTCACCGGATGAGATGGACAAGGTGCTGGAGGCGATCGCCGAGCCGCCCCGGATTACGCCGGACGACATTGGCCGGATGCTGCGGCGGGTGGAGACCCGCGAACCAGCGAGCCGCTTACACCAAGGACTGCACCGCCATACCGGAGCCGCAGCATGACCACCCCCACCGAAGCTTTGTGGCGCTGTCTGCGCGAGGCGCAGGCCGATTTCTTCGTCTCGGTACCTTGCAAGCTGCTGGCCAACATGATTGTCCGGCTGCAAACCGCCAGGGACGAGAACATCATTTACACGCCCGTCTCGCGCGAGGAGGAGGGCATCGGGCTGATGGCCGGAGCTTGGCTCGCGGGCCGGACCCCTGCGATGTTCATGCAGAATTCCGGCTTCGGCAACAGCGTCAACGCCATCCTGTCGCTGCTGCACTATTACCGCATCCCGATTCTTCTGGTCATGAGCCACCGGGGATCGCCGGGCGAGCCGATCGAGGCGCAACGGCCGATGGGCGATGCCATTCGCGGCCTGATGGCGGCAGCGGGCGTTGGCTGTATCGAGGTGCCCGGCGTCGCCGGTCTGGCCAGTGTGCCCCAGGCTGCGGCTGCGGCGCGCGCCGACGGACGGCCGCTCGGCCTGTTACTGCCATTCTCATTTTGGGAGGGGGACGCCGCATGAAACGCATCGAGGCGCTTCGGGCCGTCATGGCCATGGTCACATCCGAGCCGGTCGTCTGCACTCTGGGGCACACTGCCCAGGAACTCTGCCAGATCGGCGACCGGCCGGAGAATTTCTACATGCTCGGCTCCATGGGACTGGCAACGCCCATCGCCCACGGGATTGCGCTCGCGAGGCCGGACCGCAAGGTCATCGCCATCGACGGCGATGCGGCGGTCACCATGAATATGGGCGCGCTGGCGACCATCGGCCTCACGCAGGCCCCCAATCTGGTCGTGGCGATCATCGACAACCAGGCCAACGGCGCCACCGGCTTTCAGCCTTCGATGACTGCCGCGCGGTTGCGGCTCGATGACGTGGCGCGTGGCTGCGGTATCGACAAGGTCACGCTCCTTGCCACCCAGGCCGAGGTGCGGGAGACCGTCGCCGGAGCACTCGCAGAGGACGGTCCGCATCTGATTGTCATCCGGACGGAAACGGGCGCCGCCCCCGGCCTGGAGGTCATCCCGCTGGCGCCGGAGGTGAACCGCGATCGTTTCAGGGAAAGGCTCGCCTCGTGAAATCGCTGTTCAAAGGGAAATGGACCGAAACGGACCGGGGCATCGAGGTCCGCAACCCGTATGACGGCTCGGTTATCGACACCGTGCCCTGCGCCACGGCGGCCATGGCCCGCGAGGCCGTAGACTTCGCCGACCGGTACGATTACCGCCTGACCGCCTGGCAGCGCTATGAAATCCTCAACCGCGTCTGCCAGGGCATCCTCGCCGATGGCGAAGCGCTGGCGCGTCTCATCGCCGAGGAGTCAGGCAAGACGGTCAAGGACGCGCGGCTGGAAATCCGCCGTTCGGCCCAGACCTTCCTGTTCGCCGCCGAAGAGGCCAAGCGCATTACCGGCGACATTCTCGATGTCGATGCCGCGGCGAACATGACGAAGCGCATGGCGCTCACCTTGCGCGAACCGGTCGGCGTGGTGGTGGCGATTTCGCCGTTCAATTATCCGCTCAACCTCGTGGCCCATAAGCTCGGCCCCGCAATCGCCGCCAACAACCCGGTGGTGCTGAAACCGGCGAGCACCACGCCGCTGACGGCGCTGCGCCTCGCCGAAATCTGCCTCGAAGCGGGCCTGCCCGCGGAAATGCTGCAGGTCATCACCGGCCCGGGTAGCGAACTCGGCGACGCTCTCATCACCCATCCTGCCTGCCGCAAAGTCACCTTCACCGGCAGCGTGCCGGTGGGCAAGGCGATCTGCGCCAAGGTGGGCCTGAAAGCGGTGTGCATGGAGCTGGGCGGCAACGACCCGCTCATCATCCTCGCCGATGCCGATCTCGACAAGGCGGTGCCGGTGGCGCTGGATGGCGCTTTCGGCAATAACGGCGAACGTTGCACCTCGGTCAAACGGCTGATCGTGGAAGAGGCCATCGCCGACCGCTTTGCTGAGCGCTTTGTTGACGGCGCCCGCAGGCTGGTCGCCGGCAATCAGATGGACCCGGACGTGGATATCGGCCCGCTGATCGACGAGGAAACCGCGATCGGGATCGAGACGCGCATCCGGGACGCGGCCGCCCGGGGTGCTGAGGTTCTGTGCGGTGAGGACCGGCAGGGCGCCGTCATACCCGCCACCGTGCTCGACCACGTGCCTTGCGATTGCGATCTGGTGAGCGAGGAAACCTTCGGGCCGGTCGCGCCCATCCTGCGCGTGAGCGACTACGAG
>JBNKIW010000148.1:0-3267 GCA_050290865.1 Rhodomicrobiaceae bacterium
TGAGCGAAAGGAGGTCCTGGGCACGCAACATGGTGTCGATGGCGGTCGAAAACAGCGCCAGGTCGCGCAGGCCCTTCTCGCCCCGCTTGGCAAGCATGCCTTTGATCCGCTTCACCTCCTGCTGTGTGAACGCCGCACGCGGTCCAACTTCAACGCCCTTGTTCCAGGCAGCCCGTCTCTTGGGCCTTTTCTCTTTCTTGACAACCAAGTCTCCGTTCCTTCAGCTATTCCTTCGGCTTAGCGGCGCCGCACTGACACGCATATGCAAGCCGCCTGAGGTTCACCGTAACGCAAAATTGCCGATCGCAAAGCGCGTGGCTTGCCCGATGATTGACGAGAGGACCGTGTATTGCCGCGCTTGTCAATGAGCGGCTGCTTTTCTGGCACGAGCGAAAGTGCTTTCGGCGCGGTTGGAGCATCGAACGTAGCCTGCGGAAGCCCCTGCATCCTTTTTGTGCGGATAGCCGATGCGTGGTGAAAGCAGCCCCTTGCGGGATGGCTGCAACATCTCCTTCGGGGCAAGCTTCTACCAGATCGCGCAATCGGAATGGCAAATTCGATTTAAGAGCAGCCGTGGAGCGCCCGGAGCGATGGGGCCATGTTCAGACGTTCATGCGGATCTGGAAGACGCTGCGGGCTGTATGGTGCCGACACGATCATGCGACCGTCGAGATGGTCAGTACTGTCCTGACCTTGCTGCCGATCCAAAACGGCGCCAGGCGTGCAACGCGTTACATTGCCCTCGCGCCAGCAGCGCCGATGTTTGGCCCTACCGAGATCCCGGATTGCGCTGGGTCAAGGACGCCGCTATTTCATCATCATAACATGCTGTTCTGCGGTTTATTGCCGTTTTTCGCCCGACGCTACAATGAGTTCGTTGTCTTGGGAGCGCAGTTCGATGCCGCTCACCTTTGAAAACGCTGAAGACTTTCCAAGCCTGAGTGCCGGGGGCCGCCCGGCTGCACGAAGTTGCTTTGCCGTTGAGGGCTTTCATGATCTGGACATTGCGCCTTTTGGGCGAGAGCCTGCAGTTTCATCAGGATAAGCAACCGCCATTGCGGCGTTCGCTGACGTCAGAGGACACGGCCCGCTTCTCGGATTGGGCCGGTCGCTATGACCGCGCGGTCAAGGCACGCAACCATGGCGAACTGCTCCAAATCGGGCAGGAAGCATTTGCTTGGCTCGAAGCCGAGGGGCATGGCTGGGGCGGCAAACTCACTGGTGGCGCAGGGCCGGTCTGCCTCGACGTCGTGACGGACGAAGACCCGGCTGGCGGAACGCGCGCACTCCTCGACGTGCCGTGGGAACTGCTCGCCAGAGGCGACGTCCATCTGGCGGAGGATGCGTTGCGGCCCTTCTGCGTCCAGCGCCGCCTGGGCGAGCCCCGCGCGCCTGCCACGCCGCGCTACAAGGACCTTGCGGTGATGTTCATGGCTGCCGCTCCGCGCAACGTCGAGCCCGTGCTCGATTTTGAAGCGGAGGAAGCCGGTATCCTCGCTGCGACCGACAATCTGCCCCTCGCCCTGACGGTGGAGGAAAGCGGCTGCGCGGCCTTCCTCAAAGACCGCCTGGCCGATGATGGCCCGTTCGAGGTCATGCACCTCACCTGCCACGGCGCGATCGGCAAGGATGGCCCAGTGCTGGCGCTCGAAGACGAAGGCGGCGATCTGTACTACGCCTCCGCCGCCGAACTCGCCGACACGCTCGGCGGCGAAAAACCAGGCCTGCTGTTCGTGTCCGCCTGCCGCTCGGCGGAAGACGGGGGCGACGAGAGCGCGCCGCTCGCCATTTTGCTGACACGCGCGGATGTACCCGCGGTGCTCGGCTGGGACGGCTCGGTCCACGACACCGACGCCAGCCACTTCGCCCGCGAGATGTATGCCGCGCTTGCCCATCATGATACCCCGGCGTTCGCCGTGGCCAAAGCTCGGCAGTACCTGCTCGCAGCGCACCGCGCCGATGCACGAGAAGGCCAGCACTGGCACCTGGCGCGGCTCTATGTCGGCCCCGAAGGCGGCGGCGCCCTTTGCGCCAAACACGCCAAGGCTCGCCCCAGCCATCGCGGTCTTGCCTATCGGACCTTCCTCGGCAAGGAAAGGCAACAAGTGCCGGTCGCCGGACCAGCAGCATTCGTCGGACGGCGGCGACAGTTGCAGGACGTCTTCCGCGCGTTCCGCGATCCCGCCACGCCCGGTGTGCTGATCCACGGCTTCGGCGGCCAGGGCAAATCGAGCCTTGCCGCGCGCGTGGCCGACCGCTGCCCGCATCACCGCGTTGCGCTGGTGTTCAAGTTCTACGACGCACAAGCCGTGTTCGAGCAGGCGCTGCAGGCGGTGATCGGCGCCGAGGCCGTGGCGCTGCGCGACACCTGGCAGCCGCTGATCGCCAAGGATGCCAGCAACTTGAAGGGCGCGCTGGAAGCAATCCTGAGCGGCCCTTTCGCCGACTTTGAGCTGGACAGCCAGGACCGTGTGGCGCACCAGCCCCTGCTGCTCATTATCGACGATCTGGAGCAAATCCTGGACAAGCCCGCTGCCGGAGCGGGCGCCAAGGCTGCCGTGAACGCAGCTCACAAGCCGGCGCTCGCGGCGGTGCTCGAAGCTTTTGCCGCCAACACCGGCCAGTCGCGCCTGCTGCTGACCAGCCGCTATGATTTCGCCCTCAAAATCGGGATCGAAGTCATTCTGGTGTTCAGTGACGCGTCGCTCTTGCTGTTCGGCCTCGCGGCGATCCCGCTGGTCCTGGCGGCACGCGCGATCTCGGTGGGCGTGCCGATGCTGGGGCTGCAGCACTTGTCGCCGCTCTCGCCTGGATCGTTTTCAATTTTGGTACTGGGCGGGGTGCGCGGCGGCATCTCGATCGCACTCGCCCTCTCGGTGCCGAGCGGGCCGTACAAGGAGATGATCATCGCCGCGACTTACGTCGTCGTGCTTTTCTCCGTGCTTCTGCAAGCACCCGCGGTTGGTATTGCCGCGCGCCGTCTCTTCGCCGTGCCGGCAGACGGGCCGCCCCCACCGATTGGCAAAAAAGCTGAGGCATAAAGACGATTGCATTGCGGCGGGGAGAGCCATCGCTCCGATGGCGGTGATAAGCCGCTCGTTTACCCAAAGCCTGGCGGCAGGCCAGCGGTCCCAACGGCCGTTTATTTAAGATCACCTGCCGTTATCCCGGGATGTCGTCAGCGTCGGCTTTTGTGCAGGTTTCTCGGATGCCGGGCTGGCTCGGTGGTGCGGCATCCGCTGCCCGGCGTCCGAGAAGCGCCAAAGC
>JBNKIW010000149.1:0-3179 GCA_050290865.1 Rhodomicrobiaceae bacterium
GCCAGCCTCGGTGCCCGATCCTATTTTGCCAAGCCATACCATTCGTGGGAACGTGGTCTGAACGAACACACCAATGGCGCTCCTGAGCTTCCTTATTGCGGTAGGAGTCGCCGTTCAGATCGATGACTTCGGCGTTATGGACGAGCCGGTCGACGAGCGAGACGACGCAAGCTGCGTTCGGGAAGACGTCGTTCCACTCGGCGAATGGCTTGTTGGTGGTGATGATGGTGCTTTTGGATTGGTAGCGGCGGCTGACAAGTTCGAAGAACAGATCAGCCGCCCGGTTGGAATAGGACAGATATCCCACCTCGTCGATGACCAGAAGCGCTGGTCTGGCGTAACGGTTCAGCCTGTATTTGAGGGCGATGGCGCTGTCGATGGCGGCCAGTTCGCTGAACAACTGTCCGGCGCTGGTGAAGATGGCGGTGTGCCCCTGAATAACCGCTTGATGCGCGATGTTCTGGGCGATCATGGTCTTTCCGATGCCGTTCGGCCCTCTGAGGACGGCATTGGCGGCTTCGCTAAGGAAGTCGAGGGACATGAGTTCCTCGATAGCGGCACGATCGCACTTTGCAGGCCAGTTCCAGTCGAAGTCGCACAAGGGCTTGAACCGGCCGATGCGAGCCGCCCGGAGTCGGCGCTCCAGGCTGCGGCGGGCACGCTCCTCTTCTTCCCACTGGAGCAGATCCTGAACCCATGGGCAGGTGCCGGTGTCCGGCCAATGGGCCAGCAGCCCATAGAGATTGAGGGCGCGGGCTCTGCGGCGCAGGGTTTCCACGGGTTGCGAAGCGGCGGGACGGTCATTCATCTCCGGTCCTTTCGATGGCGTCGTAGGAGGCAAGGTTGTGAGAGCGGACGGAAACGTCCTTGGCCTTAGCGCTTTCGGAGAGATTGACGGCGAGCGGCGGCGGCAATTCGCGCGCTTCCCGGCGCCGGTCGAGGGCGCAGCGTACGGAATTTGGATGCGGGGTGCCGTGGCTGAGGGCTTCAAGGACCGCCTCCTGCAGTTCAGCCGCGCCGTAACGGTCGAGGAGTTTCATCATGGAGGCGGTGAGAGAACCGAGATTATCGTTGCGCGCCGCGGCGCGGATCAGCAGGTCGCGACAGGCCGGCACGGCCTGGACCAGCCGGCCCGCCGCCCGCTGCCGGCCAGCGGCGCGCTTATGTTCAACAAGCGCCTGGATGTGCGCGGGGTCCTCGATCAGGGCGCCCTTATCGTAGCTGCGCGAATGGCTGGCGACGACGTCTTGTTTATCGGTGATGCTCAACTCGTGGAGGCCGGCGAACACGGTGAGCGCTTTGCGCACCTGAGTGTGAGGAATGGAATAATCGTTGCCGTCAAAACGGACATACGGCGTCTTGCCGGCTTTGACCTCAGCACGTTCGAACACGGGATACGGCTCTCCGGGCCTTGCCATCAGTTTGGGCGCTTCCTGATCGAATGCCTCGTCGACGGTGATTGCTCTGTCCTCCGGGCAGGGGCGGGCGGCCGCAGCCCCCAGGCACCAGTCTTTGGCTTGAGCGTTCAGGTCATCCAGGCCGGCAAACTGCCGGGCGGCGAAGAAGTTGTCGCGGACATAGCGGATGGCGCGTTCAACGCGTCCCTTCTCGTTGCCGCGGGCTACAGCCACGGGCCGGGGTTCGAAGCG
The DNA here is from genome assembly GCA_050290865.1 of Rhodomicrobiaceae bacterium. Lineage (GTDB taxonomy): Bacteria > Pseudomonadota > Alphaproteobacteria > Rhizobiales > Rhodomicrobiaceae > JARRLC01. Next base: position 1,650 of record JBNKIW010000149.1, read on the forward strand.
GTAGTGTCTGGCAAAATCAATGAGGCCGGGGTTGAAGCGGATAGCCTCCCCCTGGCGCTCCAGCACGGCACTTTTGAGGTTGTCGTACAGCAGCACCCTGGGAACACCGTCCCAGGCGGCGAAAGCGCCGGCGTGTCCGCGGAGGAAATTCTCCATACGGGCGTTGAGGAAGAAGCGCAGGTAGATCATCCGCGACCAGCTCAGTACCATGACGAACGCCATCAGCGGACGCAAAAGCGAACGTTTATCGTGAGCGACAAGCGCTCACTCTGGCGCAGCCGATGGTGAGGTGGCCGAAGTGGCCCCAGTCCACTTGTGCCTGCTCTCCCGGCAGGGTGCGCAAACGCAAATAGGCTTCAGCCGCCGGCCGGGGCCGCTGCCGGGCGATGATGGAGCGGAAATGGCCGGGGCTTCCGCTATAGCCGCGCTCACAAACCATGGCATAGAGACGGCTGGCCGTCAGTGTGGGGAACTTCTCCAGGGTCTGGCGGATGAAGGGCAGATAGGGATCGGCCTTCGACGGCCTCGGCGGTGGTCCGTGGCGCGGCAGGCTAGCCTGGGCCAGGACCCTGGCCACGGTGTCGTAATGAAGATGCAACTGACGGGCGATCGTTCCGGTGCGCCACTTCTCGACATGGTAGTAGCGCAGGATTTGCGCTTCGGTATCAGGGGGGATGGTCACGGCTGCCTCCTTGTCTGTCTCGTTGAGTGATGCTTCGAGGAGCCCGGCGGCGGCGAAAATCCCAACGGAAGAAATCCGGACAGCAGTGGCTGCACCGGCAGCAACGCCAAGTTGTCTGCACCGGCTTTTGCGCCAGTACATTGCCGTCCGGCGTGGAGAGTTCGTCACCCGCTGCCGGCCCCGCAGCAATTGAGCCATCCAGAGGCTGCAGGGGTGAACCCTGATCTATCACTTTATTTGCTCGGGACCTGTAGCGGCGCGAGGCTTGAGCGCGCGCCATGCCGCCCTTCAGCGTCGCGGCGTAACGTTTATTGGCTCCGGCCAGCGATCGCCGCCGGGCGGTCATTGCGCAGGCGGACGAACAATAGCGGTGCCCCCTGTCGCAGCGCAGGCAGATGGCCGCCAGAGTGCGGCACAGAGCACAGTAGAAGAACCTGGCGGATGATCCCGCCAGTTCTGCAACGGCGGTCCGTCCAGCGTGGACGGTGGTTGCGAATGGTGAAATACTGCCCCCGCTTCCGTGCAGTGCACGGTTAGGGGCGCGGCGTCGATGTTAGACTTGGCGGTTTGGGATCGGCGTCGCGCCCGGTTCTAAACTCAGGCGGACTTTTACGCTGGCGCCGTTAAGGTGTGGTTTGCTTCGCGGGGGCAGACCGCCATGTGGCGAGGGTATCCGCCACTGACCGCCGGTCCAGAAATGGAATCCCTCAGCGTGAGGCCGTCACATCGTCGGCGTCAGCGGGAAAATTGGTCTTCGTCCGGCATTCCGGCCGCCGTTTCAACCCCGAAGTGCAACAGCAGGGCATATATGACATGGCAGCAAAGAGTCGGAAGGGGCAGACGGGGTC
>JBNKIW010000150.1:0-3078 GCA_050290865.1 Rhodomicrobiaceae bacterium
CGTCATCCATCCCTCCATCGCTCATTGCGATGGCGGAATCATTCGCTGATTTGCGGATTTTGACTCGTGCTGAATGGTGGCGCAACCAATTCAGGGACAGGGTGTGCCTGCTATGTATTACATTACTGACTCATGGTCGGAGTCAGGACTTCCGGCGGGACGTACTAGCCACGCGGGAAGCCCGGGCGCGGGCCTGTGCTTGACCATTCCCCAGCCACGGATGGCCAGAAGCGCCCGGATCGCGTATACCTTTGGCATGAAGCCCGACCACGGTGGGCCATGGTGCTCAAATCCATAGAAAAGCTGCGTGACGCCCTGGGCGGCGCGCTGAGAGCAGGCGAAGGCGTCGCCGAGCGCGTCGCCCTCGCCGAAGTGGACGCCGCCATCCAGACGCGGGTACAGGGCATCATCATCCCCACCGCCGTGGTCGCGCTGCTGTTCGCCGCCGCCGAACTGGCCGCGGCCTCTATTGGCGACCAGGAAACGCTGCGGCTGGCGATCACCTCCATCGTGCTCGCCGCGTGGCTGTACGGCATGTGGGCACTCATCAAGGGGCTCTTCAAAGCACTGCCGCTGGCGGTGGTGTGGTGGTCGGCGCGCGTCGGCCCGCACAAGCTGGCGCAGCTCTTCCTCTATCAGCTTATCATCAGCAAGTTCCGGCAGGTTTTTGCCGGGCCCGACGGCAAGGCCTCGCTCACGAGCCACGTCATGCGCTACGCCCTGCAGTTCTCCGGCGGCCCGGCAAGCTGGGAGGGCTATGCCCTGCAACTCGCCAGCCGGATCGCGCCGCGCATGGTGGCGCATGCCTATTTACGCGCCGCGATGGTGATGGCCCCGGTGGTTGCGGCGTGGGCTTATTACCGGATCAAGATCTTTCCAGATATCATCATGGCCAAGACCGGTCTCGGCATGTGGAGCGCGTTCCTTTACCCCCTCGCCGCCCTCGCCGATGCCGTGGCGGGAACAAGCTGGCGCGCAGCGCTTCTGGCATTGGGATGATGGCGGGGCGTCGCGCCGGAATGCGGAGTCCGTCCGCGTTGCACCGCTCTCCTGCAAGAGACGGCGCCGAACCCCGCTCCACCAGCCGCCAACTCTGCCGGATCCCCCCGCGTTGGACAGACAACGATGTCAGCTCCCAGCGAATAGCCATACGCGCTGGCGGCATTCGTCTTCTGAGCGCGCGGCGAGCGGCCGTTTCACGCCGTGAGGCGTTTTTCGATCTCGGCCACCGGCATATTGACGTAGTCCTTCGAAATCTCGGCCGCAATCGCCTTGCGCACCGATGGGCTGAAAACTTCCCGCAATACGCCGAGGGCACGCGGCGCCGCCACCACGACGAGCGCCTCCGTCTCCCCCGCCGCCACCGCTTGATCGAGACGCCGGGCAAAACCGGCGAGGAATTCGCGCTCAGCAATCTCATGCCAGTCGGTCTGCGCCACGGCACTGCGGCTCGCCGTTGCGGATTCCTGCACGCGGCCTGGCCGTTCGGTGCCGATCTCGGCTGTCCTCGGCGCTTCCTGCCCGCGCGTTTCCTTCGTTTGCAGCTTCGGGCAAGCTCTCGTGCCCGCGTTCTCCAGGATCAGCGCCTTGCGGCCATCGCAGACCGCAACCCAATCGCCCGCGTTCATTTTCAACGCGCCCATTCCGTTCTCCTTCGCTGCATCGCGCATGCCTTGCGGCACGCATGAACGACCATGCTAGCAAAAGGCTGGCGCAAAGCCCACGCCTTGCACAGGCATGCTTACGAATTCGCAAGGGGCGCGCGGGAATGGGGCATGCGCACCATCGCGCGGTGCCGAAATGGTGCAGGTGAGAGGAGCATCGTCGAACCGCAACCATCGCGCGCGAGGGAGGCGGGCGCGGCTGCGGGCCGGCAGGAATGGTGCGGGCGGCCGGACTTGAACCGGCAAGTCATTATAGACAACGGATTTTAAGTCCGTCGCGTTTACCAGTTTCGCCACGCCCGCCGACCGTGGGGAAGCGTGTTTCCCACGCATTTTCCCAGGGAGCCCCCTCCCGCCGTCAAGGGATTTAGCTCCATTCGAGCCCCTTCGACAAGTCCGATATCTCGTCTGCCCTGAACTTCGTGCGTGCCGGCGCAGCAAGTGCGTAGATGCACGTGCGGCAAACCGGGTGCGAGCCTGCCGCGCGGGCTGTGCGGGTGGCCGCTGACCCGCGCCCGCGGCGGGACGCTTTCTCCAACCTCCGTCCGGCACGACTACAGCGACGCCTATGGTCTGGCCGTTGCTGGGCTCGACGGCACCCCGGGCGTGCTGGTGGCGGCAACGGTTCTCTCAACCTCTCAACCCTATGAGCAGGCTCTGACGGTCACCAAACGCGCGCGGCAACCGGCGGTGTGGGCGGCTGCGCAGAGCAATCTCGGTGCGGAGCGGCTGGCGACGCTCGATCGGCTCGAAACGCTTTACCGCTCGATTACCGCCATCGCCGACAAGGCTGGAGCGCAGGCACCTGGCAGCCGCGCGCAACGCAGCGTAGCGGTCGCCGAACGCCTGCTGGCGCATTACGGCGCGATCGCAACGCCGGTCTTCACCGAACACGGCGCCCCGCTTCTGCTGGTAACGCCTGGATCCGGGCGGCCAGCCGTTTCCGTCGTCGAACTGCCGCGCAACGCGCTCGCCGACCTCAACCAACTCCTTTTTGGCCCGGAAAACGCGAACAGCGCCGGCGGCTGGCTCGGAGCGTATCGCATCAACCAACTGCCGGCAGCCAAATACCGGGCGCGGGCGCGCGAATGGTATGCCGCCGTCAGGGACGTGGGGCCCTCGTTGTGGAGCAGCTTCGCGGGCAAGCTTGCGGAGGCGCTCGACACCGCCCGCGTTCCCCGCGACGCGTCCGTGGTGTGGATCCCGCACGGTGCGCTAGTACGCCCCGCAGGAAATCCTGACCCACTTGCCGCACGCTCTCACAGGATTTCCTGCGGGTTAAGCGTACTAGTGGCCTGAGTCACTCAAATTGCGGGTAGAGGCGCTTCAGCTTGATACGGGCATCGTCGGTGGTGAAGCGCCAGTTGGCCTTAGTGTGGCTGGCGTTGCGTTCCTCCTCCCACGCAGCAACCTC
>JBNKIW010000151.1:0-3061 GCA_050290865.1 Rhodomicrobiaceae bacterium
GGCGGCGCGGTGTGGCTGACCATCCTGATGTTCCTGCGGATGATGGCGCAGGCCGACCCCAATATGAGCAAGGTCTATCTCCGCCATCTCCGCTACCGCCCCTATTACCCGGCGCGCTCGCGCCCCACTTGCCAGGAGTAGCTGCCAATGGCGTATTTTGGCCTGACGTCGCTGAAGCCCTTCCGGGGCCGGGAAAAAGGCGTTGCCGACCTGATGCCCTGGGCCACGCTGATGGGCGATGGCGTCGTCATCAACAAGGACGGTTCGCTGGTAACGGGATGGTTCTTCCGCGGTCCGGATGTCGGCAGTTCGCTGGAAGAGACGCAGGCGCGGATCGCCGAGCGCATCAATCGCGTTCTCCCCACCCTCAGCGACGGCTGGGCGACTTGGTGGCAAGCCGTTCGCATGCCGGCAGCGAGCTACCCGCCGCGGACGGCTTCGCACTTCACCGCTCAAATCACCGGTCTGATGGATGCCGAACGCCGCAAGATCTTCGAGGCCGAAGGTGCGCATTTCGAGACCGAGCAGGCGGTCCTCGTCAACTACAAGCCGCCAGGGCTACACAAGACCTGGGTCGAGGGCGCTATGGTTTCGGGCGCGGACGAAGGGGGCGAACCGGCCAGCGACCGGCAGATCGCCGTCTTCGAACGGGCGTGCGCGGCGATCGAAGATGCGATGGGGGATGATCTGTCGATGCGCCGCATGGGCGGCTTCGACTATGAAGACCCCCTCCGCGTCCCCCATCACCAGGACGAGTTGGTCAACTACCTGCATTTCTGCGTGACCGGCAACGAGCACGGCATCAACATCCCGCCGCTGGCGATGCATCTCGACGGGCTCATCGGTGGCCAGGAATTGTGGTCGGGCATCACACCGAAGATCGGTGATAGGTTCATCACCTGCGTGGCCATCGAGGGTTTCCCGTCTGAAAGCCACCCGTTCATCCTCGATCTGCTCGTTGACCAGCCCTTCGCCTACCGCGTTTCCATGCGCTTCATCCCGCTGAGTGCGCATACGGCGGAGGGCGAGATCAACCACCACCGCCGTGGCTGGCGACAGCGTATTCGCCCCTTTCGTCAGCAGGTCCTCCGCACCCGCGATGGTTTCGTCAATGAGGACGCTGTGCTCATGGCCCGCCAGACCGAGCTGGCATTGAGTGACGCCTCAAGCGGCCTTGTCGTGTTCGGTTATTACACCCCCGTCATCGTGTTGATGGGCGAGAACCGGCAGGCGATGCAGGACCAGGCGCGGCACCTGGTGCGCGAAATCGGCCGCCTCGGCTTTGCCGCGCGCGTGGAGACGGTCAACACCATGGAGGCCTGGCTCGGCACCCTGCCCGGCCACGTCCATCCCGACATCCGGCGGCCTGTGATCCACTCGCTCAATTACGCCCATCTCATCCCTGCTTCGGGACGCTGGACGGGTTTGCCGCACAATCCCAGCCCGCTGTTCCCGCCGAATTCGCCGCCGCTTCTGCATATGTCAACCGGCGGCTCGACGCCCTTCCGGTTGAATCTCCATGTCGGCGATGTCGGTCATACGCTTCTTCTCGGTCCGACGGGCGCCGGCAAGTCCACGCTCCTTGCCGATATTGCCGCCTCCTTCACCCGCTATCCGAGAGCCCAGGTCACGGTGTTCGACAAGGGCAACTCCATCTTCGCGCTGGCCTCAAGCATCGCGGCGACGGGCGGCGAAAGGGCAGCGGCGCATTACACGCTGGCGGGCGACGACTCGCCCGGTCTCTGCCCACTCGCCTGGCTCGATACAGCCGGGGATATCGCGTGGGCGGAGGAGTGGCTCGGTATCGCTTTCGAACTGCAAACGGGTCAGGCGCCGACGCCGCATCAAAAAGCGGCGATCCACCGCGCCATCGACCTGATGCGGCAGACGGACCGCAGCGAAAGCCGGTCGCTGACCGATTTCCTCACCACCGTGCAGGATGAAGATCTGCGCTCGGCGCTGCGCGCCTACACCATCGACGGCCCGTTGGGCGAATTGCTCGACGCCCGCCAGGATGACCTTGCCATCAGCAGCTTCACGGCCTTCGAGCTGGGCGAGTTGATGACGCGGCGCGAAGCGAACGTCATCCCGCCGCTCCTTTATCTCTTCCGGCGCTTCGAGCAGTCGCTCACCGGCGCGCCAGCATTGCTGATCCTGGATGAAGCATGGCTGATGCTCGGGCACCCGGTGTTCCGCGAAAAGATCCGCGAGTGGTTGAAGACCCTGCGCAAGGCCAATTGCGCGGTGGTCATGGCCACACAGAGCCTGTCGGATGCCAGCCGGTCGGGTCTGCTGGATGTGCTGCTGGAGTCCTGTGCGACACGGATGTTCCTGGCCAATCCCGAGGCCCTCAAGCGTGGCTCCGGCAATACGCCCGGTCCCTATGATCACTACACGGCGTTTGGCTTGAACGAGGTGCAGATCGGCACCATCGCCGCCGCAACACCAAAGCGGCAGGTCTACGTCGCGTCGCCTCAAGGCTGCCGCCTCGTGAACCACGATATCGGCCCGATCGTCCTTGCTCTGGCTGGCGCGAGTTCCGCGGAGGACGTGGCGCGCATCAGGATGCTTCGCAACACCCACGGTGATGCATGGGTCAGGAAGTGGCTCTCGGAAAAGGGGATCAATTATGAACCGGATTTGCACGAAGCTGCGTAGGCGCTCGGCGCCTTTCGTTCTGGCCGCAATGGCCGCTCTGGCCGCGCCGCAGCCGGCGGCCGCGATCTATTGCGCGAACTGCGGCACCGAGTGGACGCAGATCGCCAACAATTTCGAGTTGGTCGCCCAGCTTGAGCAGCAAGTCGCCATGGTGCAGCAGCAGATCAACCAGTATCGGCTTCTGCTCACCAACACCAATCCGTTGAACAGTCAGGTTTGGAGCAAGGCGATCGGTGAAATCCGCCAGATGACCAACATTCTGGGCCGGGCCAAATCGCTCAGCTTTGCCACAGGTGATCTCGCCGGTCAGTTCGCGAGGAAATACGGCGATTACAACGCCTATGTGGCCCAGAAGATCGGCGATCCGGCGCTGAACGCCAAGTTCCAGCAGTGGTCGGAGGAC
>JBNKIW010000152.1:0-3039 GCA_050290865.1 Rhodomicrobiaceae bacterium
GGAAGATGAAGATGATGTGTACAGAGCGCGATGTTTGGCCATCGCAACCGTAGAATCGATTCGTGTGCCGGCTTATGGATACGGAGCCGTGACCGGAGTGCGGCAACTTGAATCAGCCTGGCTCCGCTTTCAGACCAAGACAAGCGCTTCGTTACTTGGCACAAGAGCGGCATGACCGAGGACGATATCAAGCTGATCGAAAGCTTCAAATTTCGCCGGGGCTCTGTTTTTACCGAACGGCGAGCCCGCGGATACACTCTGGTCCACGGGCAAACCGGTACCCCCGTCGCCCGGCTCCGGCCATTCGGGCGCGATAACCTCGTCGAACTCTTCTATTGGTCGTTAGACAAACAGCGCTGGGCGCCATTCGGCCCCTTCGGAAAGACCGTAGTTCCGATTGACGAAGCGCTCAACATCATCGCAGCGAACGCCATCTTCTGGGCTGTCATATGACGACCGGCCAGCCGCAAAAATGTGCAAAGTCGAGCTCAGGAATCCCCTCATTTTGAAAGCGGTGTGATTTCGAGCCGCCCGGGCCGCCTCTAGAAGTTGAGCGCGAGCGTTTATGCTTGCCCTGGTTGGTGATGCTGGAGCTTCTACGGCGGGCGGGAGGTAACAAGCAGTGCTCGAAGGACTCGCAGAGCGAGACTTGCTGCGCCGCATCACCCATCATGAGTTGCATTTTGCCCCTCGAAAAAATGAGGGGATGGCTGAGGCGTGATAGCACTCACAGCATCAGCTTCCATTTCACGCCGAAACATGCCTCCTGGCTTAATCAGATCGAAATCTGGTTTTCCATCCTGGCACGCAAGCTCCTACGACGGGGCAATTTCAAGTCGACGGCCGAACTCAAGTCACGCATCGAGGCCTTCATCGCCTACTTCAACGAGACCATGGCCAAGCCCTTCCGCTGGACCTTCACCGGCAAACCGCTCACCGCATGATGCGGAGCGCCATGCGGGTCAGGACCTTCGGCGGGCCGTACTAGTACAGCCCGCAGCAAGTTCGTACTCAGGCCGCTGCATGCGCGTCAGGATTTCCTGTCGGCGTATTAGCCGACCTTCAGGCCGCGCGCACTTGGTTGAGGAAGCTCTCCACCTCCCCGCGCAGCGCCTCAGCCTGTTTCGACAGGTCGCGCGCCGCGGTGAGCACCTGTCCTGCCGCCGCGCTCGAGCCTTCGGCCGAATGCTGCACCTCGGTGATGTTCTTGGCCACCTCGGACGTGCCCTGGCTCGCCTGATGGACGTTGTGCGCGATTTCCTGCGTCGCCGCGCCCTGCTCCTCCATCGCGCTCGCGATCGACCCGGAAATCGAGTTCACGTCCTGAATGGTGCTGGCAATGCCCTCGATGAACTCGGTCGCCTGCTGTGTCGAACCCTGGATGCCCGTGATCTGACTGCTGATCTCGGCGGTGGCCTTGGCGGTCTGGTCGGCCAGCGCCTTCACCTCGCTCGCCACGACCGCAAAGCCGCGTCCCGCCTCTCCCGCGCGCGCCGCCTCGATGGTGGCATTGAGGGCAAGCAGGTTCGTCTGCGCGGCGATGTCGGTAATCAGAGCCACGACGTTGCCGATCCGGCTGCCGGCCTCGGCCAGGGCCCGCACCTGCTGGGTGGTCTGCTCGGCTTCGGACGACGCCTTGGCGGCCGCTGCGTTCGACTGGTGCACCTGCTGCGCGATTTCCCGGATGGATGCCGACAGTTCCTCGGCGGCGCTGGCCACCGAATTGACGTTGCTGGAAGCCTCCTCGGAAGCCGCCGCCACCGTCACGCAGCGATCCGTGGTGGCTGTGGCGGTCTGCGTCAGGTGTTCGGCGGTCGAATCGAGCTGCGTCGAGGCTGCTGCGACGATGTTCACGATGCCGCCGACAGCGCGCTCGAAAGAATCGGCTAGAGCCATCGTATCCGCCTTGCGCTGGGCCGCGGCGCGGGTTTCCGCCTCATGTTGGGCCTCGGCATCCGCGCGTGTTTTCTCCGCCGACAGCACCTTGAAGCGCTCGACCGACTGTGCGATGGCGCCGATTTCATCCCGGCGGTCCAGCGCCGTCAGGCGGAACTCGAAATCACCTTCCGCAAGCTGCTTCATACCGTGGTTCAGCTCGCCGAGCGGCTTGACCACCCCAAAAAGTGTCGTCCAGATCGCAAAGAAGACGGAACCCGCCGTCAGGACGAGCAGCACGATCATGACCGTAATGGCTGTTCCGAACGCGGCGTGCGATATCTCATACTGCTGCTGTGCGACACGGGTTTGCAGTTCGACGAGTTTGCCGATGTCGTCGCTGACCGGATCGATCGCGGCATACAGCTTATTTATGACGAACGAGTCGAGCGCAGCCTTGTCCTCCCTGCGCAAGATTTCGTTGAGTTCAGTGGTGGCGGCATCGGCTTCCCCCATCCGCTGCCCGGCTTGGTCGGCCAGCCTTTTTTCCTCCGGTACCATGTATGTCCCGGAGTAGGCATTCCAATGTCTTTTCAGCTCCTTCATCGCCTCGGCAACAGCCTCGCGGCCTTGCTGCCAGGAGAAATTGCCGTTGCGCACCTTGTGCGAGGCGTCCACGATGTTCACGGCATAGTAATCCGCGACAGCCTTCAGATCGCGCAAGGGCACCACGCGGTCGCTATAGACGGTCTCGAGTCCTTTGTTGGCGACGTTTGCTGCGTAATAGCCGATCCCGGCGATGGCGATTGTCATCACGCAAAGGAGAGTCAGCGCAGCCATCAGCCGGGCCTTGATCGTTCGCATCTTCGTTGCCTCTGTGACCGATATCCGGATGCCCGCGTTACGGGCGTCACGCTCAGCGTTACACGCAGACCTTGAAAAAATGTGGAAGGGATCGCGCAAAAGTAAGCATACGGCGTAGGACGCGGGGAAAGCACCCTGGTCAGGCCGCCTGAGCAGCCGCCTTCAGGTTCAGCCGCTTCCACTCCCAGGGGAGGAGTTCATGAAGCCGGCTTTGCGGCAGTGCGGCGACAGCTGCGGCGCGGTCGGCGCCGCGCTCGGAGCCGGCGAAGAGCCATGACTTCCGCCCCAGAGCAAAACCGC
>JBNKIW010000153.1:0-3025 GCA_050290865.1 Rhodomicrobiaceae bacterium
TCCAGTTCCCAGCGGGCGTCGCCCATGGCGATCTGCCGGCCCTTGTCGCGCTTGCCGACGATGGCGGCCTGTTCACCGGACCGACCAAGGAACTGGTGAACTACCGCTACGTCAACGGCCGCTTCGAGGTCGATAAGGTCCTGGAGCGCGCCGCCCTTATCAGCGGTGTGGGTATGGATCAGGTCGAGGTGAAGATCGTGCGGCAGGGAGGTAACCGATGAACGCCAAGCTTCTTGTGATTGCGGCCACCGCTATGCTCGCTGGTTGCGCCGTGTTTCGTTCGAACAATTCTTCCTCCTGGGTCGATGGCGTAAGTGAAAACGATGCCGTGCCCTTGTCCGCACAGATTGCTGATTTGACGGCGGGACGTGTCGCTCGCGGCGAAAAGGTCCGGTTAGCAGCGCCCCATGACAATGCGGCGAGTGAGGCGGTCGATGCCGGTTTGAAGAACGCGCTCTCCGAGCGCGGGATCGGCATCGCTGGCGAGGAAGACGGCGAAGGGGCGCACACGCTGCGTTATATCGTGACCCGCTATGGCGGTGATCTGCTCCTGCGCGTGCGCCTGGATGAGGCGGAGGCGGCTACCGTCCTGGTTCGCGATGCCTCCGGGGCCTTTGTCGAGCGTGCGCCACTCAGCGTCAGAAAGGTATCACGATGACGGAGAGCCCCGATTATCTGGGCGCAGACGCCGACCGCAGCCAGGGCGTACCGCGGCTGAACCGCCTGCCTCTTCTTATCGCCTTCGTGCTCTTGGCGCTGATCATCGGCGCGATCACCTACACCTACCAGATGCGGCTAGCGTCACTCCGCGAGGGTGAAGCGCTCAACCGTACGGAACCATCGGCGGCAACACCCGCGGAAGTCTTCAAAGACGCGCCCGATGGCGGGCTGATCCCGGTCAGGAAGGGTGAGCCGGCGGCGACACCGCCGGTGAAGGTTGAACCGGAGAAGCCGGTGCGGACGCCGCCCGGGCCGGACCCGGAGGCCCTCGCCAGGGAACGTGAACGGCAGGCGCGCGAAAGGCTGGAGGCGGCGCGGGTGGCCGCGGCGATCCAGGCGCTGAAGGCGCCGACCACCGTCAGGCATGCCAAGTCCGAAGCCGCCCGGCGCGGGAAACGGTCGAGCGGGGCCACTGCCCCATCCGGCGATGGTCATCTGACGGCATCTTATGCTGCGGCGATGCGGCGCCGGGCGCTTTGGGGTGAGAATGGCCGTGAGGAAGATATCAATCGTGCGGCGGAAAAGGCCGCATGGCTGAAGGACCGCCAGCCGCAAAAGGCCGACAAGCACTATCTCCCCGAGGGGCGTGTAGGACCGAAATCGCCGTATGAGCTGAAGGCCGGGACGGTCATTCCGGCCATTATGGTTGGTGGCATCAACAGCGATCTGCCGGGCCAGATCCTCGCCCAGGTCCGCGAGAATGTCTACGACACCGCCACCGGCCGGCACATCCTCATCCCGCAAGGCGCCAAGCTGGTCGGAACCTACGACAATGCCATCACCACCGGCCAGGAGCGTGTGCTTGTTGCCTGGACGCGGATCATCTATCCCGACGCATCCTCGCTCGACCTCGGCAAAATGCCGGGGGCCGACAGTGCCGGCCTCGCTGGGTTGAAAGACCGGGTGGACAATCACTTCTGGAAGGCGTTCGGCAACGCCCTGCTGATGTCGGTGTTCTCGGCGGGCGTTCAGATTTCGCAAGGCGGCGGGGCAAGCAGCACCAATGGCATGAACGCCCAGCAAAGCATTGCCGCCGGCCTCGGCCAGCAACTCGGCCAGCTCGGTCAGGAGATGGCGCGCAGGAATGTCAAAGTGCAGCCGACGATCGAAATCCGGCCGGGCCTGCACTTCACGGTCATGGCGACCCGGGACGCAGTGATCTCGCCCTGGCGCCCCCGCCGGGCGAACAACGGCGGCTAGCGCGAGGTGTCGGACACGACATGTTTTTCTGTGAACGGACTTCGTATTCAGTAGACGCAAGATAGGAATCCGGCTGTCGAGCAGAGGTGCCCAATGGACGAATATCATACCGGCATAGCTTTCCTCATCAGCCTCGGCGCGGCTGTAGGTTTCATCAACGGCTTGCTCGGAATAGCGGGCACCGCCACCTTCGTGTCGGCGCTGCTGATCGGCCTGCCGCATTTCTTCGGCATTGCCGGTCCGGACGTCGCCAAGATCGCCCTGGCATCGGCGCTCGGCTTGATCCTGCCGATGGCCATTGCCGCCACGCAGTCCAACGTCTCGCGCGGGACCGTGGATTGGTGGCATCTGGCATGGTTCACGCCCAGCGTCCTCGCCGGCGCCTTCGTAGCCTCGGTCTTTGTGTTCGCGCTTAGCGCCAAACTGATGATGATCGTCCTGACTGTCGCGGTGCTCATCACCGCTTGGCAGATGCTGGCCGGAAAAGGGGAGCGTCTTCCTGACATGCTGTCGAGTCGGCGGCCGGGACGCTGGGCGCTCACTTGGCGCGGTCTCCTTGGTGGTGCGGCCTGTTCGCTTCTGGCTCTCGGCACGTCCTTCTTCGCCGTGCCGCTTCTGTCGCGGCATCTGCTGATGGAACGGGCTTTCGGTACCGCCGTGGCACTGGCGATCCCCTTGTCCGTCGCGGGCGTCGCCGGCTACCTGCTCGCAAGCCCGCCTGGCGAATGCCAGGGCATGTGCATGGGTTACGTCTTCCTGCCCGCCGTGGCGGCCGCCGGCATCGGCGCCGTGCTCACCGCGCCGATCGGTGCAGCGCTCGGCCGGTATCTGCCGAGACGCCCCTTGCGCCGCCTGTGGGGTTTGTGGCTGCTGGTCGTGGCCGGACACATCTTTTCCGCCGCGGTCGATCCGGCACAGATGGGGCGCGGCCTGCGGAGCGGCATGGCCGAAACGCGGGAGTTGATCGAGCGCGCCGAAGTGGCGCTATGGCCGGATGCGGCGCGGCCTGCGGCCCCCGTCTTGCCGGGATGGATGGCCGCAGAGCAGACACCGTATTTTGCCCTTGTCAGCATCTACGGTCCGCAGCGCGCCTTTCTCCCTCTGC
>JBNKIW010000154.1:0-3021 GCA_050290865.1 Rhodomicrobiaceae bacterium
GAAAACGCCGGCACCGCCGGCACCCGCGCGCGGAAACCCCTGCTCAGTAGGGGTTTGGCGGGTGCCGGTCCTGCCCAGAAGGCCGGCACCCCGACCGGCACCCGCTTCGTCGAGACCGGCACCCAGATTCTTCCTCAGGATCCTGAGGCCGCCTCAATCGAGGATTAGCGGCGCGCGCCACGTCGGCACCCAATCCCTCTTTTTTGAGCCATGATCACAGGGACGTGACTGATGCTGCGTGCAAAGGCCCGCGGTCTTTGCAATCGACACGCAGCGTTTCGGAGCGCTATCCTATCCGGCCAGCGCCTTCTTGCCGCGGTGCGCGGGCTGATCCGCGTCGGCTGTTTCTCAGGCACCCGCCGGATACGGGCTCGGTCTCGGCATCCGGCTTGAGTAGCCGACGCAGCGGCATTTGCAGAACTGCCGCCAGCTTTACGGCGGTATCGACAGTGAAGTTCACCTACGTTGCCGTCGAGTCCTTGCCGCCGCTGACGGAAACGACGTGCACCATCCCGCCCCTGTCCTGGTGTTTATCGCGGCCGCGGCGGCATCCACGTCCGTGTCCGCATCAAGCGCGGAGATGGCCTCGCGGAAGGCGTCCTCGTTATCCCTGGGAGCATTCAGAGCGCCAATCCGCCATTCAGGACGCCGTCGGCGGCCTTCCGGCGACAGTTGGAGATGCCTGTCCCGTCTGTACTCAAACCAACCATTCTCAACGCCGTGGACCATGAGCCATGCGCTGGCGGCACCGCGATCCTTGACGTTGAGCGGCCAGTGCTCGCGGATGAGCTTGCCCGTGCGCAGATGGTGCTGGCGATGTGGTCACAGTCCGGATCGCCGCCCTGCCAGGTGCCTGTGCCGTAGTCGCGCAGCATCCAGAATAGCGGACTGGTGACGGCGCAATGGACGCTTTCGTCCGGCAGCGCCGCCGGGCCGTCGAGGACGTCAGCGTTGATGATCCGCACTGCCATCTCCGCTCCCTCATTCGCATTCGGGCGGAAAGAGAACCGCGTCATCTTGGCTTGTTGTGCCGTCCGGATAGACGATGTGGAAGGCCATCTCCCAAGGAGGGAGATCAAAGGCGGATGTGCGGACCTGTTCTGTGACGTAGATGATCAGATTGTCGGGTCTGCCCTCGACGGCCGGGCGATGAAGAAGCGTGAAAACGCCGTCGTCCGTCTGCCAGAGCACGCGCTCGCAATGCGCGGCATCGAAATCCCCGATTGCGTCGATATACCCTTTCGCACGCTCGTGAGATCGGTGGTGCCGGATGACGAGCCAACCCCGGTCAATCCCAGGAGTCATGACATTGATAGGCTCGACTTCGGGATCGACAAGTTCAGCGTAGTTACCGGTGTTGGACAATAGATATTGCGGTTCAGCGGGTTCACCGCGCCCTTCCAACAATCTGAACTGCTCATCCGTCTCCATTTCCGCGTTGTAATAGTATCCTGTCAATCTATACAATTGAGGGAACAGAACACCATTTGCCCAATGGCGAAGACCGACGTGAAACTTATTCAGGTATATTACGTTTTTTTGGTCAGTTGCGGTGTCCTGCCTACTGAAATCCTGATCGCTCATCTGTCTACTCCCTTATTGGAATGCCAATTGTTTTACTGCACAAGCGCGCCATGCAGTCCGCCCGCGTCACTCACGCCGACGACAAGCTTGCCGCTTCCTGCTGAAGCTGGGACATTGAACAGACGCCGTTCACCACGGTGGGGATGGAAGGGTATCGGCTCCGCGTCCTTCAGAACGAAGCCGTAGGGTCCGCAGAACCACGGCGAGTCATGCTGGCTGACACAATCGGCGATCACCGCGCGCCCGATGAACCCGCCGCGCTCCAACTGGTCGAAGGGGGGTACCGGTATGAGCAGCTCCGAGGGGCGGCGGACAGCTATTTCGCCGCGGTAGAAATCGTTGAAGGCGGCATATTCGACCCGCGTCATGCCCTTGGCGGCATGAATGAGCACCGGTCCTCTGTGGTTCGTCCGCCAGACGCGGTTTTCGATATTCTTGTTCGCATGGACGATGGCCCAGGCCCACGGCTGGCGAACGGAGAGGGCGAGCATGTGCGTCTGATCGGCCGCCGTTCTCATGCTGCCAGCCCCTCGGCGTTGCCCTCGATAAAAGGAAATTCGAGCTGTAAGCGCTCGGGCTTCGGCAAGGCGTCATGTGTCTGACCATCGAGGAGCCTTCCGGCGCGTTTCTTGCCGACTCGGAAGGCCAGCATTGGAGCCCTTTCAGCACTCCAGGCGTTTGGGCTATCGACAGGAAGGTGGCTTCCGTCGGCGGACAGACACAGCTGCGGCACGGCGCACCTTCTGCTGAATGCCTCGTCCAGGTACTCCTGGCCTTCGCCGTCCTTGGCGATGCGACCGCTGCGATAGAGCGCGTCGTGGCCTTCTTCCGAAAGCGCGGAAATCGGCGCCCAATCGCCGAACGATTTGAGGCAATATGGGATATCGTGCGCGCGACAGAAATCGCGGGCGTCGCGATGCCAGTCCGGATGGCTGGGGCGTGCCCCCCGCCCGCTTTCACCGCCTGAAACCAGCCATTGGAGAAACTCCCAGCCCTGCCAGTCAACCGGACCAAGAGCGGGTTCATAGGAGACGAAGGTTCGCCAGCCGGTCATCGAGAGGGCGTGCAGGTGTTCTCGCCGCTCATCCGCCCGCCGCTGATCCTCGATTGAGGCGCCCAGCCAGAGTTGCGGCCACCACACGCCGCCGCGAGGGTGGGATATTGGGATTGCCCGCAGTTCCGGCCGCCACTGCCGCAGATGCTCAGCTGCCTGGAGGATTCTCTTGTGGACCCGTCCGCCGGCCAGGTACTGCCCTATCCGCTCGGACCGTTTTGTCAGCAGCAAGAACGTGTGTTTCGGCGCCAAGGCGATGACCGCAAGGACGCGGTCGATCCACTCATCCGGCACGTTCTCCGCGAACAGGTCGCCATGAGCGCAGACGAAAACCCGGCGCGGACGTCGCCAACGGATCGGCTGAGTGAGCCAGTCCTCGTTGA
>JBNKIW010000155.1:0-2971 GCA_050290865.1 Rhodomicrobiaceae bacterium
AAGCCGCCGGTGGAGAGCGCGGCCGAGCCCGCGGTGGGGACTTATCCGGCCGAGAGCGGAGTGCCCAAGGTTGGGGAGAGTTTCCGCGACTGCCGGGACTGTCCGGAGATGGTGGTGGTGCCTGCGGGCAGCTTCATGATCGGGGCGCCATCGGATGAGCCGGAGCGCCGCGACAGCGAAGGCCCGCAGCATGAGGTGACGATCAGGCAGCCGTTCGTGGTGGGGAAATATGCCGTGACATTCGCGGAGTGGGATGTCTGCGTGGCGGACGGCGGTTGCGGCGGCTACAAGCCGTTCGATGAAGGCTGGGGCCGTGGCGACAGGCCGGTGATCAACGTCAATTGGAACGATGCCAAGGCTTATGTGGCCTGGCTGTCGAAGAAAACAGGCAAGACCTACCGCCTGCCGAGCGAAGCAGAATGGGAATATGTGGCGCGGGCGGGCACAACAACGCCGTTCTGGTGGGGCGCGTCGATTACGCCGGATCAGGCGAATTATGATGGCAATTACGTTTACATGGGCGGCGGGGAGAAGGGCAGTTGCCGAAAGAAAACTTTGCCGGTGAAGTCGTTCCGGCCCAATCCCTGGGGGCTTTATCAGGTGCACGGCAATGTGTGGGAATGGGCAGAGGATCGCTGGCACCACAGCTACGAGGGAGCGCCTGATGACGGAAGTGCGTGGACCAATGGTCAGTTTTCGTCCCGTGTTGTTCGCGGCGGTTCCTGGTTCGACTTTGCGGACGGGCTCCGGTCCGCGTACCGCGTCGGGAGCACGGCGGGCGGCCGTAGCAGCGATGCCGGTTTCCGCCTTGCCAGAACACTCACGCCTTGAATCTTCACCTCTTTAAATCTCTTGAATCCCTTCCTTTCTTCCTTTCTTCCTTTTCCTGAGGTCCAGGAGGCGAAGCCTCCTGGACGCTACGGAACCGCCCCCTATCGCTGCGCCACTTGAGGCCAAGTGTTGTTGCAGTTGTCCGCCGTGTCCCTGTTACGGTTCGCGGCAATGGCGTGCCCGATCGTCGGGGTGTAGCCGCACGGATCGCGTTGCCAGGCCCGGTTCCGCAGGGTATCGTCTAGGCGTCCAGATGCTACTGGGGAACGCAGGCGGCGGTAGCGCGGAGGAGGCTGTGGTGCGGTTGATGTTCGGAGCGCTGAGGCTCGGTGTCATCTTCCTTGCGATGCTGCTTGCCGCACATGTTGCGCATGCCGACAAGCGACTTGCACTACTCAAGCGAACTCGGCGCACTTGCCAACCCTCACAACGACGTGGCGCTGCTTGAGCGCACCCTCACCGGTCTCGGCTTCGAGGTGACGACGGTGCGGGACGCCGCTTTTGCCGAACTGCACCAAGCCGTGAATTCTCATGTGCGGCGCGTGCACAATGCGGGACCAGGTGCCGTCAGCTTTCTCTTCTACTCGGGCCATGGTGCGCAAGAAGGCGGACGCAACTACATCATACCCATTGATGTGCCGTCGGCCGCCACAACCAAGCTTTGGGATCGCTCGCTCAATCTGGCCGAGATCACCCGCAAGCTCAAAAGCGGGGCCGGCAACGCCACGCATTTCGTCGTTTTCGACGCATGCCGCAACACGCTGCGGCTGCGGCAGCCAGGGACCCGCTCGCTAATTCAACCGAAGGGGTTCATGCCGATCCGCCATGAGAATGGTATGCTGATCGCTTTCTCGACAGCTGAAGGTGAGCTTGCATCGGACGTTGGCGAGGGCGCGGGACCCTATGCGAGTGTTCTGGCCGAGGAGATCGTGAAGCCCGGTGTCGAGGCTGTCGTCATGTTTCGTGCTGTGCAGAGGCGCGTTCGGGCGGCGATCGGACAGGAGCCCTATCTCGGCTTCAGCGCGCTTGGTGACGTCTATTTCGCCGGCCCGTCGAAGCCTGACGCTCTGGCACAGCAAAACGGCGATCGCCCCCTGAACGGAGCGCACACCGCAGAAACGCCACCAGCCCATCCCTCGGACCGAGGTGGGGGCGAACCGTTGCCCGAGTTCTCGGTGCCGGGTTTCGGCCGTTTCATCGAGCGGGATAGCCATCTCGTATCACTTGAGAATGGTAATCCGCTCTGTCCGACACCGCCCGGTTGGCGCACCGGTTGCTTCGCCATAAGCCCCGCGCTTCGCCAGACTTGGCGGAATACGCCCGACGGCTACATTGCCGGGGGCCGCAAGTACAAGAGAATCGTTAGCCGGGGCGAGCATGTGTTCAATGTCACCGGAACCAAGATCCGGTTCTACATCGATGACGGGCATCTCTACGAGTACATCACGACGCAGCCCCTGTGCCCGTCGCCGCTATCCGGCGTGCAGGCGTGCTACAGCATCCAAGAACGGTGGGCCGATGCATGGCACAATACGCCGACAGGTTTCATCGCCAACGGCAAGGCCTACGATCGCGATGAGGTTGTGCGTGATATATCAAGCGGCCGCTTGTAGAGGTTGATCGGTTGCATCCTTCGGTCAAGCCAGTGGCTGGTGTCGTGCCATTTTGGATCGCGGATCCAAAAGTGAGGGGAGACCGCCGTGGATGCAGCCAATGGCCGCTCAGTTGCGGAGAGAGCCATCGCGCTGGCGAGCGTTGTCCAAACGCCCCTCCAGCCAATGCTTGGCGGCATGCCATCGATCCCACTGGCCGTTTATCGAGGAATAACCGCCACATTTGAGCCCGGCCCAGCCTCCAACCGCCCCTGTTGGAGCGTCTCAGAGGCTCGTCGCCACCGCCTTCACGCCACCGCTGCACATGCGGCGAGGCTCACACTATCAGTTCCAATAAATCCGCCACAGCAACGAGGTGCGGTGACCATCGCATCGTGCCCGGTCGCGATCTCTTCAACCGGCCAGCCATGATCCTTCGCTCTCAGATGCGCGATCTTGGCGGGAACATACGGTGGGTCCGTGCATCGGATATAGGTGGCGGGAAGGCCGTTCCCGACAGGACCTTTCAGCGTGAGGGCCGTCGTGAA
>JBNKIW010000156.1:0-2943 GCA_050290865.1 Rhodomicrobiaceae bacterium
GCGCTCAGCCCGCTCGTCAACCTCACCTGGCTCGACCTCGGGGTCAACGGCATCGGCGACGAGGGCGCGCGGGCGCTCAGCCCGCTCGTCAACCTCACCTGGCTTGACCTCGGGGACAACCGGATCGGTGCCGAGGGCGCGCGGACGCTCAGCTCCCTCGTCAACCTCACACAGCTCAACCTCGGGGATAACCGGATCGGCGCCGACGGCGCGCGGGCGCACTGCCTGCTATTCAAGCTCCCCCTGCTCGACCTCGGGGGCAACGGCATCGGCGACGAGGGGGTGCGGGCGCTCAGCCCGCTCGTCAACCTCACCCGGCTCGACCTCGGGGGCAACGGCATCGGCGCCGAGGGCGCGCGGGCGCTCAGGCCGCTCGTCAATCTCACCCAGCTCAACCTCGGGCGCAACCGCATCGGCGTCGAGGGCACGCGGGCGCTCAGCCCGCTCCTCAACCTCACCCGGCTCGACCTCGATGGGAATGGAGCTATTGCCCTCACGCCATTATTGACGCTCCACCAACTCGAAGAATTGAACTGTTCGGGGTGCCAATTCAGTGACACGGTGCCAGAGTTCTGGGCAGAGCCCTCGCTGCAAAAAGTGGCGCTCCACGAAACCACTATGCCGGGCGTGCCCGCGGAGGTGCTGTCGCAGTCTTGGAACGACAATTGCCTCGAACGCTTGCGCGCGCATTTCGCCGACCTCGCAGCAGGCGGCAGCGAGTTGACTGATGTGAAGCTCATGTTCCTCGGCAATGGCCGGGTGGGAAAAACGCAGATTGCCCGCCGTCTTCGCGGCGAGCCATACGACGACCGCGAGCCGTCCACCCATGGCGTCCGTGTCAGCTCCGCGCCGCTGCCAATGCCGTCCGACCACCCCGCCACCCTCAAAATCTGGGATTTCGGCGGCCAGGACATCTATCACGGCACCCACGCGCTGTTCCTCAAGACGCGCGCGGTGTTTCTCCTCGCCTGGGAGCCGGGCGCCGAAGCTGTCCAGTTTCAAGAGCACAACGGCTTCACCTTCCGCAATGAGCCGCTCGGCTATTGGCTGGCCTATGTGCGTCATTTCGGCGGACCGGACGCGCCGGTGCTCCTCGTCCAGACGCAATGCGACCGGCCGGAGCAGGACGTCTTGCGCCCTCCATTGGCCGACGAGGCGCTCGCCGCCTTCCCCTTCAAGAAGGTGCTGCATTACAGCGCCAAGGAAGATCGCGGCCGGGCAGCGCTCGACGAAGCGCTGGCGGAGGCCGTGCGCTGGCTACGCGATCATCAAGGCGTGGCGCTCATCGGCAAGGGCCGCGCGGCGGTGAAGGACAAGCTGGAAAGGCTGTATGGCAGAGGCAAACGCCTCATCACGCAGGCCGAATACCTGAAGCTGTGTGAGAAGGCCGGCAATATCAGCTCGCCGCCCACCCTCCTCGATTACCTCCACAATACGGGTGATGTGTTCTACCGCGAGGGCTTGTTCGGCGACCGCATCATCCTCGATCAGTCCTGGGCGCTCGACGCGGTCTATGCCGTGTTCGATCGCGCCTCCAAGGCGTTCAAGAATATCGAGCGCGCGGGCGGGCGCTTCCGCCGTTCCGAGTTGGCCGAGTGGGTATGGAAGCAGCACGGCGAGGACGAGCAGAAGCTGTTCATCAGCTTCATGCAGCAATGCGACATCTGCTTCACCCACCGCGAAGGCGACGACCGCGTCGAGGTCGAATACATCGCGCCGGATATGCTGCCCCCGCGCGCCGATCCGGTGATTACCGCCCAGCTCCGCGACAAATGGGGCGACGGCCCTTGCGATGCCGAAGCCACGCCCCCCTTTGAGCTGCTGCCGCCGGGATTGATGCGTTCGCTGATTGCCAAGGTGGGGGCTCAGGCCGGGCTTGCCGCCGAATATTGGCGCGACGGCTTTTATTTCTACGATGAGAAGACCAGCAGCCGGGCGCTCGTCCAACAGAGCTTGACCAGCGACTGGGCGGGCAAAATCCACGTGCAGACGCGGGGCGGCCAGGCCAAGGCGCTGCTTGAGCGCCTGCTCAAGTTCATCGATGACCGCCACGTCGCCCTCGGCGCCAGGGCGGGCGACCGGCATGTGGAGGTGCACGAGCGCGACGGCGACGCGCGCGGCATCAAACCCGCCTACGAACCGGCGCCCGAGCCGGAATGGTACGTCTCCTACGCCTGGAATGACGCCACCAACCCCGCCCGCGAGGCCGAGGTCGATAAGTTCTGCGCGGAGGCCGAAGCGCGGGGGAAGAAGATCATCCGTGACAAGACCGATACGAAGAGCGGCGACCGCATCTCCAAATTCATGGCCCGTATCGGCCGCGGCGACCGCGTCTTCATCTTCCTCAGCGACAAATATCTGCGCTCGGCCTATTGCATGCACGAGCTGTTCGACATCTGGCGCCACTGTCGCGAGGAACCTGCGGAGTTCATTGCGAGAACGCGGGTGTTCCGGCTGCCCTGCGCCAAGATCGGCACCGTGGTCGAACGCGCGCAATACGCCAAGCATTGGCGCAAGACGTTCACGGAAATCGACGCGCTGGTGAAGGAAGACGGCGCGACGTCATCGGTGACAAGGGCGTCGCGGATTACCGCTGGATGTCGCGCTTCGTCCATGAGACAGCGAACATGCTGGAGCTGGTGCAGGACACGCTCAGCCCCCGCGATTTCGGGGCTTTCCTGCAATACGGTTTCGACACCCCACAAGTCGACGAGGCGTAACATCGCAGCGCAGCAGCCGGTGCGGCGAGGCCCAACGCTATTTGGATGGGCAAAAGAACTGCGCGATGCGTGCTTCAGTAATTGGTACTCTGAATGACTGTTTTTAGGGGCATAGCAATCTCATCTTGAACCGCGATCAGGCGGCAGCTATTGGAGCGTTGCTTCATCAGCGGAGGCCCAGCATGCGGCCTCCCCTCGTTGAATAGCGATCGTCGATCTGCCG
>JBNKIW010000157.1:0-2915 GCA_050290865.1 Rhodomicrobiaceae bacterium
GCGCTTCACCACCGACGATGCCCGCATCAAGCTGAAGCGCCTCTATCCCCAGTTTGAATGAATCGGGCCACTAGTACAGCTTTATCCGAAGCAAGTTCGCTTGCGCACGTACGGCAAATGGGGGGCGAACTTGCTTCGGGCTGTACTAATACAGCCCGCGATGAGCATCTGCATCTGACCCTTGGATTTTCCGTCAATGACGCGGGAACCGCTGTCAGGGTGACGGCAAAGGTTCGGGGCTGTCGCTCAAGGACCGCAGGAAGAGGATCACAGCGGCGCGCTTCTTCCGCGCCTTCACGCCTGCAAACGTCATTTTGTTGCCCGGAAGGCACGTCTTCGGGTTATCGAGGTAGCAGTCGAGAAGCGCGTAATCCCAGGTGCCGCCATGCCCCGCCAGCGTGGCGGAATAGGCGAAGCCGGGCGCCTTGCCGACCGGTCGCCCGATGATGCCGTAGAGATTGGGGCCGACCTTGGCGGCGCCGCCTTTCTCGAAGCTATGGCATATGGCGCATTTCTTCGCCTCTTTCGCACCAGCCTCAACGTTTGCAGTGGCCAGGACTTCGGCCAGCGTTTTCTCGGCTTGCGCGGCCTCGGGCGCGGTTTCGCCGGCACCATCGCCGGCGGTCTCCTTCGCCGCGCTGTCTTCCTTGGATTCGGCGGGAGCGATCTCCGCGGGTGTGAGCGGCTCGGCTGTTGGCGCAGGTTCGCTGATCGCCTCCTGCTCCTGCTTGAGCGGATAAAGCCAGTCCACGAACACGTCGATGCAGAGGAGGGTGACCCCAGCCGCCAATACCGCGCCCGCAAACATGCCGAACTTCGATTTGTTCATGAGCCGCGTTTCCCTCCCGTCACCGTCGGTTTGCCGGGTTTATCAAGCGATCCTTACCGGATCATAAATTCGCCCTTGCCAATGCGATACATCATGGCGCAGAAAAGCGCCCAGCAGGGACTAGTACAGCCCGAGGCAAGTTCGTATGAGCCCGTGCGGCGAACGCGGTACGAACTTGGCTCGGGGGCTGTACTAGCCCCGTCTGTCGGCGTGTACACAGGCATTCAAACCGGCGGAAGCTGAACAGGAGAGGAATGGCCGATGGCGGACACCCTGATCGTGATCCCCTCGCGTCTCGGTGCGACCCGTCTGCCGAGGAAGCCGCTGGCCGACATCGCCGGTGAGCCGATGATCGTGCATGTCTGGCGTCGCGCCGTCGAGGCGGAGGCGGGCGACGTGGTGGTCGCCACCGATACCGCGGAGATCGCCGCTGCCGTTGAAGGTGCGGGCGGTCGCGCGGTGATGACGCGCGGCGATCATCAGAGCGGTTCCGACCGGATTTTCGAGGCCGTACAGAAGATCGATCCAGAGGGCAAGGCCGAGATTGTCGTCAACGTCCAGGGCGATCAGCCCGTTCTCGATCCTGCACTCATTCGCGAATGCATTGCGCCGTTGAACGAACCGGGGGTGGATATCGCGACGCTGGCGACCGAGATCGGCGAGCCTTCCGACTGCCTGGAGCCAAGCGTCGTGAAGGTTATCGGCACGCCCACTGCCCAGCCGGGCACGATGCGCGCCCTCTATTTCACGCGCGCCGCCGCCCCGTACGGCGCCGGACCGTTCTTTCACCATATCGGCATTTACGCCTATCGCCGGGCAGCGCTTGCGCGCTTCGTCGCCTTGCCGCCTTCCACGCTTGAAAAGCGGGAGAAGCTGGAGCAGCTTCGTGCGCTGGAGGCGGGGATGCGCATCGACGTCCGCCAGGTTGAGAGCGTGCCGATGAGCATCGACACACCCGCCGATCTGGAGCGCGTGCGCACTTTCCTCGCGGGGAAAGGCCGTCAGCCCCGCCTCATCGCTTCTTGATCCTGACGAGACCGCATGTCCTCCGCCGCGCACAGAACCAGAAAGAAAGCCAAGACCGTGGCTCCCTCCGCCGCAACGGCCATCGTTTTTCAGGGCGAACCGGGCGCCAATTCGCATCTGGCCTGCCACCACGCGTTCCCGCAGCTCAAGCCGGAGCCATGCGCGACCTTCGAAGACACACTCGCCGCCGTGCGCCAGGGCGAGGCGCGCTACGCCATGATCCCGATCGAGAATTCGGTGGCCGGGCGCGTGGCCGATGTGCACCACCTGCTGCCGGACTCCGGGCTATTCATCGTCGGCGAGCATTTCGAGCGCATCAATCATCAGCTTCTGGTTCTGCCGGGCACAAAGCTCGAAGAGCTGAAAACGATCCATAGTCACACCCATGCCCTCGGCCAGTGCCGCCGCGTCATTCGCGAACTTGGCCTGCGCGCGGTCACGGAAGCCGACACAGCTGGCGCCGCGCGGCTTCTGCGTGAAAGTGGTGACCGCAGCCAAGCTGTCATTGCGTCGAAGCTGGCCGCAGAGATTTACGGGCTGGACATTCTGCGTAGCGATATTGAGGATGCTGAGCACAACACCACGCGCTTCATCATCCTGTCGGCAAATCGAGACGACGCGCCGTCCGGCAATGGGCCGGTGATCACGACGTTCATTTTTCGAGTGCGCAACGTGCCTGCCGCGCTTTACAAGGCGCTGGGTGGCTTTGCCACCAACGGCGTGAACATGACGAAGCTCGAGTCCTACTTGATCGAGGGCGGCTTCTCCGCCACGATGTTCTATGCCGACATTGAGGGACACCCCGACGACCGCTTGGTTTCGCTGGCGCTGGATGAGTGCCGGTTCTTCTCTTCGGAATTCCGTGTGCTGGGTATCTATCCCGCCAGTCCCTTTCGCGAGCAGTTCAGAGCCAACGGGAATGGCGACTGAGAGCTGGCTCGGTTTGTTTGAACAGTTCCCAGCGGTTCGATAAGTGGATTTCAGCCCTGGTTATGCCGCCGCCGGGATTGGCTGCGGCGCATTGAAGTAAGCCTGATCGGGTGTCTGGTGGTCAAGGCTC
>JBNKIW010000158.1:0-2855 GCA_050290865.1 Rhodomicrobiaceae bacterium
TTCGAGCGCGAAGGCGATGAAATGACCGCTCAGCGCTGTCTCCTGGCGGCACTGGCATGAGGCGCAACAGTCAATGTGAACAGCGCCTTGAACATATAGGGGCCGGCTATGAGACAAATTGCCACTTTCTTGGCATAATTCTTATGCGCCGCGGTCGGTGCCGCCCAGAAACCGGGCAGGTAGCAAGTGCCCGATCAGACCCCGCTTCCGCTGCCCGGACAACTGGCACGCAAGGGCGGCACGCTGCCCGCGCGCCCTCCCGGCTCGGCCACGTAGCGCTTGTGGCAAACGCTGATCCTCGGAGGCAGGCGGCTCTTCTCGAACAGATCGTAGCCCGCCTTCAAATCCCGCCAGAAAGACGCCGAGGGGTGGTTGCGATAGGCGGCGAGGCGCGACGGCGTCAGCCGGAAGGGAAAGACATGCACGGCAAAACGCTTCTGCCCCTTACCCAGGGCCGCCGTGATGAGGTTCCAGATCTCGCCCACCACGGCATTGGTCATGGCGTAGCAGCCGATGGAGGAGCAGCCGCCGTGCACCATCAGATATCCCCCGGTGCGGCCATGAGCGCGGTCGAAGAGGTTCGGATAGCCGAGATTGAAGGAGCGGTGCCAACGGCTGTGCGGATTGAGCTGGCGGCGGCCGACGGTGTAGAACCCCTCCGGCGCCTGACGGTCGCCTTCACGCTTTTTCGGCCCGAGCCTGCCGGACCAGAAGCAGATCGGATAAGAGGCGAAGTGAACGAAGCGGCCATCCTTCTTCTTCATCCACAGCTCAAGCCGCAATTCGCTCTTGAAAATGCGCATGAAGACGGGATCGCCGCGCTTGAGACCCATCGCGGCCAGCCGCTCGTCGAGCCTGGCGAGATCGGGCGTTCCGGGAAGCGCCCAGCCATTGGCATAGTAAAGCATGCGATGGATGTGCCGCAGCGCCATGACGCCGGAATCGAAGGTGCGATACCCGTAGCCGCCGAGCGCGATGAAGATGCCGGCAAGTATGACACTCACGACCACGATAAGGCCGATGCGTGCCTTGATGGATCGGCGGCGACGCTTGCGGGAACCTTCCTGAGTCATGCGATCTGTGCCCCCCTCAAAAACAGCGACGCGCGACCGGACGCTGGCTCCACCCACCAAGAAGCCTGTGCGCCTCGGAAAAAGAAGGAGAGGCGGAACACGCCGAGCGCGTCTGCGCGCAGCTGCCTGAGCCGACGGTTTGACCGGCCCCGTATCCGGTAGACCGCGGCTGATCGGGGCGTACTAGCGCGGAACGATCATATCGCCTTTGCTGGACTCCACCACATTGTGAATACCGCGCGTAACAACCGGCTTCGGCTCCGTCGGGCGCGTCTCCTGCACCACCGCCTGCGGCTGACGCGACGCGGCAACGGATTGCCCCTCTTCCACCGGCTGCACGGTCTCGACCGGCTGCGGCTCCGCGCGAGCTGCCGCGAGTGTTGTCTGCCGCTGCGGCTCGGAGCGAACCGGCGCACTGCGCGCCGGTGGCTCCTGGCGGGCGGATTTTGCTTTGGCCTGCCGCTGCGCGCCCCCTGCCCGCTGCGGCTGCCGAACGCGCGCCGTTCCCGTCGTCCGCGTGGACGCCACCGGGCGGGGGCCGGTCGTGAAGGACGCCGCGCGAGCGCGCGGACGGCGCGCGCTATCGGCCTTGGCCATGATCGGGCCGGTCGTGAACGGGCTGAACGGCTTGGGCTGGACCTTCCGATACGCCGGGCACGCGGCCGCCGGATCGGGCTTCGCCACCTGTCCGAAGAAGCTGGCATTCACGAGATATTGCCGCGAACACACCGCAACCTTGGGCGGGACGCGCGAGATCTCGAAGGAGTCGTAGCCTTCTTTCAACGTCTTCCAGAAGCCGTACCACTTGGCACCGCGATGGCGGGCCATGTTCTGGGCTGTCATGCGAAAGGGGAAGGCGTGAACCTGGAACCGCCTCTGGCCGCCCTGAAACGCCTCGCGCGCAAGGATGTAGATCTCCTCGATCAGCGCGTCGGTCATGGCGAAACAGCCCGCCGAGCGGCAGTCGCCATGGACCATGAGCGCGCTGCCGGTATGGCCGTTGGCTTTGTCGAAGGCGTTCGGGTAGCCGAGATTGAAGGCCAGGTGGAACTGGCTGTTCGGATTCATCTGGCCGGGCGTGACCGTGTAGAAGCCCTCTGGCGCCTGTTTGTCGCCGACGAGAACCTTCGGCCCAAGCCCGCCGGACCAGGCGCAGACCGGATAGGTCTTGAAATGGTAGTAGCGCCTATCGTCCTTGCGCTTCCAGATCTCCAGCTGCGACTCTTCCTTGAAGATGCGCACGAAGATCGGCGATTCAGCGCGCATGCCCTTCTTCGCCAGAAGAACCTGAGCTTCCGGGGGCAGCTGCTTCATCGCAGGCACAACACTGCTGCCACCCAGCCCGAACGGACACCCCGAGAGCATAACGGCAGCGGCGGCGAGAAACGCAAAACGAATAACGATACTGATCGACATCCTCAGTGCCTCTTGCACGCGCCGAAAAGATCGACTCATTTTGTTGAAATTAAGTTAACCATTTCTCATAACAGGCTGGGATGCTCTGATTCGCAAGCAATTTTAGCATTCCGTACCCTGGATTTCACAGCCTATGCCGCACACCGGAAGCACGCTCATTTCCATAACCTCGCAGCGCGGCAAGCGCAACCGCCGTTTCAGCCTTTCCGTTCCGGCCGCCGCAGATCGAGCGTGAACGGGTATTCCGGATCAATCCGTTCCTCGCCGGCCACCATGTGCCCCGGCGTATGGCCGGTCGTCTCGAAGCGGGTCAGCCGGCGGCTCTCGGCTTCGTAAGCATTCACGGGGAATGTATCAAAGGCGCGC
>JBNKIW010000159.1:0-2836 GCA_050290865.1 Rhodomicrobiaceae bacterium
CGATCACGCTATGAGGCAATCATGCAGGGCGGCGCCGTCGCCGAGCAGGAGCGGCGGCGGCTGAGCTTTGGCGATGCCCCCATCGACAGCATGCTGGATCTTCTTGAGCAGCAGGGGATCAGAACGGCGATCGTGGGATTGCCGGAGGATGTGTCCGGGCTGACCTTGGAGGATCGGGAGGTGGGGCCGTTGGTCGCGGTGAATCAAGCCGAGCACGTGCTGCGCCGCACCTTCTCCTTTGCGCATGAATACGCTCACGTCCTGCTGGACCTCAACGCCAGCGGCATCATCAGCCGTGGCCGCGACCGCGCCGAGCTTGTCGAAATCCGGGCCAATGCCTTTGCGGCCAACTTTCTGATGCCCGAGGCCGGCGTCCGCCAGTTTCTTGCCACCCTAGGCAAGACCGGCGAGGCGTGTTTGATGGTGGCGGCGCCGACATCTGAGGATGACGCCATGGGCATAGAGGCGCGCGGCAACAACGCTGCGCTGGACATTCAGCTCCATGAGATAGCGCTGCTGGCGCATCATTTTGGCGTCAGCCGGTCCGTTGCTCTCTATCGTCTGCGTAATCTGCACATGGTTTCCGAGAAGGAGTTGAACCACCTGCTCGACGACGAGAAGGCCGGGCGCGGCCGTGAACTGGCGCTATTGCTGGACCTTCCCGAACCCGATCCCGCCAAAGAACGGAAATGCTTCCGTCGCAGGTTTGTGAGTTTGGCGTTCGAAGCCTTCCGGCGGGAGGAAATCTCGCGCGCCAAGCTGGAGGCACTATTCGAGATGCTCGGGAAACCGAGGCAAAGCATGCTCGATATGGTAGCCGGCCTTGACGTTTCTTCTGCCATCTGACTCAATACCGACCATGAACCGGGAAAAGACCACCATTCACCTCCGTGAATTCATGGACGCGCCGGAAGCCTGGGGACGCGAACAGGGCCGCAAAGTCTATCTGCGCCTGCTCGAATTCGTGGAGGCTCGCTCGAACGTGACAACGTTCAAGATGTCGATGCTGGGGGTGAAACGAATCGACATGGGCTTCGCTTCAGAGACGCTTGTTGAGCTTGCCCGGCGGTATCGGAGATCAAAGGGTTTCTGCATCGTGGACCTGGACGATGAGGACTTGATTGAGAACTGTGAAATGCCGGCTGCCAAGAAAGGTCAGCCACTGTTTCTGTGGACTGACGGGCAGGTGACGATCATCGGAGCTCAGCCGACGCAAGATACCCGCGACGCTTTGTTATTTGCGCTGAGATGTGGTCGAGCCCGGGCTGCCGAGTTTGTCGAGACGACACCGGGCATGTCGGTCGCCGATGCGAGTTCGAAGTTCGAACATCTCTGGGAACAGGGCTTCCTTTTGCGGCAAGAAGAGATGGCCGATACCGGCGGTACCGAATTCGTCTACCGCCCTCCCTGCTACTGATCTGGCGTCCTCCCTCGTGCGCGCGAGTGTGAAGACGGTGCAATTAAAGCGGCACGTGCCGTCGTGGCCGCACCTCCTAATCCAATAGCTCCGCGCGGCGCACAATGAGCCCGGGGGCCTCACTGCCCACGAACTCAATCCCCGCATCCAGAATCGCACGCGCCAGAGCGGCACGGCTAGTCCTGTTCATGCCTCGGGGCCGGGCTGCGGAGCTGCCGGACTCGTAATCCTGGATCGTGGCACGAGACACGCCGCTGCGTTCCGCCAAATCCGCTGCCGTCCATCTCAGAATCGCACGCGCCGCCCGCATCAACGCGGGCGTCATGTTTTCCATATGCGCTTGGGTGCTCATGACACCACGCATACACGCAACGCATGAGATTCGTCAACATCGCTGTTATTGCGCACGCAGATTATTACTTGACGCACTGCCTGATATAAGGTATTGCGCATTATATCAGGCATTGAGAGCGTGTGTGATGTGGACTGAGGAACGCTGCGAGACGCTGAAGAGTCTGTGGGCCGTCGGGCATAGCGCGAGCGAGATCGCCGGCCGCCTGGGCGGCGTCACGCGCAACGCCGTCATCGGCAAAGTGCACCGGCTGGGTCTCCCTGGCCGCAAGACAGTGTCCGGAATGCGCGCGCGCCGCAGCAGCGCGCGCCGCCAGCCGCGGCCGTCACTCAGATCGCCAGGAAGTGCCAGGCAGAGGAGGGGGCGTGCAGTGACAGTGCCAATCCAATATGAACTGCCATTCCCTCCTCTGACGGCTATGAGCCCTCCCGCATCTGTGCTGCCAGCCATCAAGGCGACGATCCCGGCCCCATCGCGCATCAAACTCCTTGATCTGAAGGAGTGCATGTGCCGCTGGCCGATCGGCGATCCGCAATCCGCCGATTTCCATTTCTGCGCCTGCCAGAAGGCGGCGGGCAGTTCCTACTGCGAGCACCACTCACGCGTCGCTTTTCAGCCCACTGAGAGGAGACGGGGATGAGACCTGCACGGTCCAATACGAAGCGTTCGGCGCGGCCCATCGTGGCGGAGGCACTGCGCAAGGCATTGGCGCAGGTGAGCCTGGCCCAGGCCGCTGCGAACCAGTCAGGCGACCGGGTTTTGGCCGAGCGTCTGGTCACGCTGGCAGCGCAGGCGGAGTCCCTGCTCCATGAAACCAGCGGGCGACGAAATCTGCACTGAGCGGAGGAACCATGACACCCGCACGTGAACAGGAAGTCGCGTGGATGGTCGCCCAGATGATGCATGCCCGCGACGACAAGGACTTCTTCGCGGAGTTGCTGGCGCTCGTACGGCAGTGGCCCGACCCGATGATCTGCTGCCTGGCCGACAGGCTCGTGCCCTCACCCGGTTTCGCCCGCGACCAGGCTGCGGCACTGGCCGCGATCCGCGAGTACACCGCGGAAACG
>JBNKIW010000160.1:0-2715 GCA_050290865.1 Rhodomicrobiaceae bacterium
GGCACCGGCAGATCGACGATCGCTATTCAACGAGGGGAGGCCGCATGCTGGGCCTCCGCTGATGAAGCAACGCTCCACAACCTGCCGCTGACGATATCTCGGAATCGCGGCAGTTGCTCCCCAAATATCGGTCACTCAACATCGATCTAACCAAGGTCCGCCGCCAAGCTTCCTTCCACAGTATCAGCGGCAAGGTGCTGGCCTACCACCCCGCCGAAGAACTCAGCCTTGATGCGGACGGCAGCATCACCGCCGCCTGCCTTGCGCTATCTGTGCGGCGCGCCGCTGGTTTTGAAGAGCGCAGCGAATTCGACGATATCCGCACCCGTAAGGTAAGGCCGGTTCTGACCGCCGGGGCGCCTCCCGCTTGCCCGCGCCTCTTACCCTTTGGTCAGCAGAATGCCGATGGCAACGAGTACCCCTGCGCCCAGCGCGACAAGGCTGAATCTGCGCGGTTCTCTTTCCGCCCTCGGCAGCAGGTGCGTTGCCCCCACATAGATGAGCGCGCCCGCGGAGGCGGCCAGCAGCAAACCCAACGCAGGCGGGCTGATCCGGCTGATGAAGGGATAAGAAACGAGTGTGCCGAGTGGTGTGGTCAGCGCGGCGGCGAAAAACGCAAGCCTGAACGACGTCCGGGCGGTGAAACCGCCACGCGCCAGCAGCGTGTAGGTGACGATGCCCTCGGGGAATTCATGCAGCACCATGCCGATGGCCACAAGGATGCCAGTGTACACGCTTACGCTGAAGCTGACGGAATAAACTACGCCATCCAGGAACGAGTGCAACCCGATGCCGAGGAGCGGCACGAGCCCGAGCGCATATTCGGCGCGCTCCGGCTTGTCGCAGACATAGGCCGTGAGGAAACGGTTGAACAGATGCATCAGCAGATAGCCCCCGAAAAGGAAGGAGGGGGCTTGCGCGTTCATGGCAAGCGCCTGCGGCACGATGTGGAGAAAGGCAACCGCGATCAGCACGCCGGCCGCGAAACACGCGAAGTAGGTCGTATTCCGCCGCGCCCATGGCTCGAACCGCCGGATGGTCAGTATGCCGGCCGTGGTCACAAGCCCGGCCGTGACGCTGGTGGCGAGGGCAATTGCGAAGTTCTGGTTCATCGGCATTCATTCGGGCAGCGCGGCAGTGGGCCGCTTGGAGCGCTGGCGCTACTTTGAACTACCCTTGGTTAAGGCTCGGCTTCTGGGCCCGATGCCCTGCGTCACCTTCACGGAGACGGCTTGCCGGTCAGCGTTGCGAGCATTGTGGGCAGCATGCGACCCATGATCGCGTTATGGCCACCCATGGCTTCGGCGGCGTCGTCGAAAGCACCGTCGAGCGCGAGTTCCGCGAACCCGCGGACCATCGACCATGCCGCGAGCAGCACCCCTTGCGCGTCCGGTTCAAGCGGCGTATCCGGCTTCGCGCCGCAAAACGCTCGCACGGCGTCCTCCAGCATGGCGAATGCGCCATTCGCGGCCGCCTTCAGCCGTTCGTTGTTGGGATCGCACATGTCGCGCCGGAACATGAGCCGGACGCGCGCCGGATGCCGCAGCGCAAACGCGACATAGGCGGTGCACTGTTCGCGCAGCCGTGCAGCCGGGCCCGAACCGGCGCGCTCGTCGCCCTCGCGCAGAGCGCGCGTCAGTTCCTCGAAGCCTCGTGCCGCCACTTCGCTGAGGAGACCGGCGGCGTCGCCGAAATGATGGGCTGGCGCCGAGGGTGAGACACCGACGCGGCGCGCAACCGCGCGGAGGGTGAAGCCCGCAACACCGCTTTCCAGCAGAATCGCCTCCGTTGCTTCGACAAGCGCCTCCTTGAGCGCACCGTGGTGGTAATGCTCGCGCGCCGGAGCCTCATGTTTCGCCTTTATCTTGACGCTGTTCGAATCCTCTGTCATCGATACATCTTAACACCGTTCAGATAGAAAGCCCAGCGAAGGAGAGCGGCATGCAGAGTACGGCGAACAAATTCGGATTCTGGCTGCTTGCCAGCCTTTCCGTTGCTGTGGCGCTTTTCTCCTTCCGTTTCGTGACGGTACCCTGGGGTATTATTCCCGCTGCCGATGCGGCGATCCAGGACGCTTTCCGCTACATCCCGGTGGCAATGACAATCCATGCCTTGTTTGGTGCGACAGCGCTGCTAACTGGGCCGTTCCAGTTCGCGGCGAGCCTGCGGCAGAGCCACCCGCGTCCGCACCGCTGGATGGGCCGCGTTTATGCAGCGGCTTGCATCATTTCCGGGCTCAGCGCGCTGGCGAGTGCGCCTTATGCGTCGGGTGGGCCGGTTGCGGGCGCTGGCTTCGCGTTTCTTGCCGTGTCGTGGATAGCAGCGACCGGCGGAGCCTGGAATGCCGCGCTGAACCGCAACTTCGCATTGCACCGCCAGCTCATGCTTTACAGCTTCGCCATGACATTCGCCGCGGTGACACTGCGGCTGCAGATCCCATTCGGCATCGCGGTCCTTGGTTTCACGGATTACGCAAGGCTGTCGCCGTGGCTGGCCTACACCGCCTGGCTGCCGAACGTCGCCGCCGTCTGGCTGCTGACGCGGCGCTGGGCA
The DNA here is from genome assembly GCA_050290865.1 of Rhodomicrobiaceae bacterium. GTDB lineage: Bacteria > Pseudomonadota > Alphaproteobacteria > Rhizobiales > Rhodomicrobiaceae > JARRLC01. Next base: position 2,554 of record JBNKIW010000160.1, read on the forward strand.
AGGCCCGCCCTGGCCGGCTGACCGCGCGGGTTGCAAAGCGCGTCCGAAGTAAGGGCCTACCGCGGTTCTGTCGCAAATTTCTAACCCGAAGTTTTTACTTAAACTTACTCGAAACCCCAGTTGGAACAGTTATTTAGGCGTTTCTTGGCGTCGAAAATGTGT
>JBNKIW010000161.1:0-2682 GCA_050290865.1 Rhodomicrobiaceae bacterium
TTTGACCGCCAAATCCGGTGCGCGCGGCACATGGGTAGCGGAGGGTGAAGAGTTCAAGGGGTGGCGAGTACAGTCAGTCGATGGGGCGCGGGTGAAGGTCGGTAAAGGTCGTCGGGTGTTCGAATTGACGCTGTATCCCAAGCTTTAGAGCAGCATGGCGGGGCGCGAGCCCCGGTACGAAGAGTGACCGAATAGACCGGCAGCCGCTGCCAAAGTGTGCTGTGAGGGCGTTCCACCGCGCCCAGCGCCGTGCGGCGGCGGGTAGCGTCTCAACGACGACCTGCAGGCTGCCAGGTTCCCGACGGAGCCGATCGCGCCGCCGCCCGTGGTCGTTCCGATCGGATCAACGCTATCCGGGCGAACAACACACCGGCGCTTTCATTCAGCGGTCAATAGCGGCCCGGGAAGAAGGCCAATTCTGCCTCGTTCGCCAAAGAAATCGGCAACCAGGGTGTCAATCGAGAGAATACTGGCACGGCCGGTCATCACTCAGCAAGCGCCGCTTCGTCGAAAAATAGAAGAGTCCGCTAACGGCCTTAATGAGACGTTCGTGAGCTCCGGGTTCCTCCTTCGTGAATGTGTGACGGGGACCCTGGACTTGGCCAGATCGCATCGCGATGCCGGGGCCCACATGTCCCAAACACCGCGCACACGCAAATCACGCTCGAAGGCGAGCCAATTGGATCGTTACCGCTCGCGGCGTCGGCGAAGTCACACCATAGCGCGGCCTGACGGCCGCAACCAAACGGTGCTACCCCAAGCTGACGTGGATTGAATCTGCGGAGACAGTATCTCCAACCTAGTACGCCCCGCAGGAAGTCCTGACCCGCTTGCCGCACATTCTCAACAGGACTTCCTGCGGACAAGGCGTACTAGCAAACTATTGAATCTAGGAGCCTGTCTGAGTAATGGCCGTTTTTCGTTGGCCCGTGGCTGGCGAGTCAGATTCTGTCTCTGCCCATGAGCAAGACATTCCGCGCCTGGAAGATCGATCAGCCGCTGTTTCTGCCGCCAATGGTGCAGGACTTTGTGGCCAAGGACCATCTCGCCCGATTTGTGGTGAGCCTCGTGACTGAGCAACTCGATCTCATCGAGATCACGGTCGCCTATTCGGGCGAGAAGGGCCAGCCGCCGTTCGATCCGCGCATGATGACGGCGCTGCTGCTCTACGCCTATTGCCGCGGCATCTATTCCTCCCGCCGCATTGCCCAGGCCTGTCGCGAGCGGGTCGATTTCATGAGCATCATCGCGCTCGATCCGCCGGATTTCCGCACGATCGCGAACTTCCGCAAGCGCCACATGAAGGCTCTTGCCGGGTTGTTTGTCCAGATCCTGAAGCTGTGCGAGAAAGCTGGGCTCGTCAAACTCGGGCATGTGGCGCTCGACGGCACGAAGATTAGAGCGAACGCCTCCAAGCACAAAGCAATGAGCTACGAACGCATGGAGAAACGTGCAACCGAAATGGAAGCTGAGGTTGCCAAGTGGCTCAGTTCGGCGGAAGCGGCCGATGCCGAGGAGGACAAGCTGCACGGCCGTGACAAGACCGGCGAGGAGATGCCGGACTGGGTCGCTGACAAGAAGCGGCGCGCCGAGAAAATCCGCACGGCGAAGGCCGAGCTTGAAGCCGAGGCGAAGGCAGCCGCCGAAGCCAGGGTCAAAGAGGAGGCCGCGGCGGAGGAGAAACGGCAAGCCGAAGGCCGCAAGAAGCCGGGTCCGAAAGCCGCTCCCCCCTCCGGCGAGCCCGATCCCAAGGCGCAGAAAAACTTCACCGATCCCGAAAGCCGGATCATGAAGTCGAAGGATGGTTTCGTGCAGGCCTATAATGCGCAGGCCGCCGTTGACGCCGAGGCGCAGATCATCGTGGCGCAAGGCGTGACGCAGGAGGCCAACGACAAGCACCAACTGGTGCCGATAACCGATGCGATCGAAGCCGTTTACAGGCTGCAAACCCAAGCAGTTATCGGCCGATTCCGGCTACTGCTCGGACGCCAACATTGAGGTCCTGGAGACGCGCGGGATCGACGGCTACATCGCGCCCGGCCGGACCAAGGACGCTGCGGAGGGCACGGACGAGGCATCGGCGGGTGCTCCGTCAGCCGATGCCGCCCCGGCGGCATCACCAGAACCAGCCAGTACTCCAACGCGCGTCGAGGCCATGCGCGAGAAAATCAAGGCCGGCGGTCACGACAGCCCCTACCGGCTGCGCAAGCAGTTGCCCGAGCCGGTGTTTGGGCAGATCAAGCAGGCGCGCAGCTTCCGCCAATTCCTCCTACGGGGTATCGAGAAGGTGAGCGCGGAATGGGGCATCGTCTGCACCGCTCACAATCTGTTGAAGCTGGCTCAGGGGCGGAGTCTGTCCGCTCTGCGGTCGATGGCCCTCGAAGTAACGCCGGCGGTTGCCTGAGACCATCCATCGTGGCCCATGGCGTCAGATCGGCTCCGCCGGCCGCACGTGTCCCGCAACACAGCAGGCATAATGTGGACGGGCTCCTAGTACAGCTTTTCCGTCGGAAGTTCGCTTGCGAGTTCGCGGAAAATGGGGTGCGAACTTCCGGCGGGCTGTACTAGTGTACAGGAAAACCACCACATCCTGTCCCAGGGTAGCCATGAAGCATTTCCTCGAACGCCATGGCGCGTCAATCACGAATACGATCAGCACATTCGACCGCATCATCTTCAAGG
>JBNKIW010000162.1:0-1413 GCA_050290865.1 Rhodomicrobiaceae bacterium
GGCGCAGTGCCGGTCTATTGTGGTCGGAGTTGCTCAGATGGATGCGAAGTCATCGGTCGCCAACATAAAAACGGCCGCGATTTTCGTCGCGGCCGCTCCAGAATGCACGTAACTCACCTCGCCGCTGCCCCTGCACGGGCAAATAAGAGGCGAGAATCGTGGAAAGGGCCCGGCTCCGGTGACAGGCCGCCGGGCCACATTCTAGAACCTGAGGCTGGCACGCCCCGGCGCTACGATTATGCTCTCCACGGCATAATGTGTAGCTAGCCGGACCGCGGTCCGCAAGGATTATCGCTGCCAGCCTCCCTGTCTCACAAGGGGGCTTGCCATTGTTTTCCACACATCCGCTGCCGGAAGATGACCCGGTTCTCAGACCATGCCCGGAGGACGCCGTCACTTTCCTTCGACGTTTTGCGCCTGCCGGTCGCTGGGTGCTGAGTGCTATCGGCGAAGGATACGGTGACGTGCCGACCACAACGTTTCAGCCCGGCGATGAAAGTGCCATGGCTGCCTGGATCGAGGCGCGTCAGGACGAACAACGGAATGTCTATTTTCTGGTGGCCGAACCATCGCACCCTTTGCGCAAAAAGGCCGAAAAGGCCGAGGTGGCTTGCACGCGGTGGCTATGGGTGGATCTGGACGCGGATAAAGCCCTGGACTGGGGGGATGCGGCCTCTGTGAGAACGGAAATGGCGGCGTTGCGCGCCAAGCTCGATACTTGCTCCATGCCGCCAACAGTCATCGTCCATAGCGGTGGCGGCTTTCAGGCCTATTGGCACCTCGATGAGCCTTTCGAACTCGGCGGTGACCGGACACGGATCGCGGAGCTGGAAGCGCTGAACAGAAGCCTTGCCGCCGCACTTGGTGCGGATCATTGCCACAATGTGGACCGCGTGATGCGTCTGCCGGGCACCATTAATTACCCCAATGCGAAGAAGCGCGCTGCGGGCCGGAAACCGGCCCTCGCTTCCCTGGTATTGTCCGTAGCAGGCCTTTCCTATCCCGCCGATTGCTTCCGCGATCTGGGTGCCGCAATCCTGCCGCCGATGCGCGAGAAAGGCGACAACGCCACGACAAGCCTCCCCGACCACTTGCAACGGCTGTTGCGCGCCGCGCCGGCAGCCGGCAAGCGGTCGGAGCCATTTTATGCAGCCTGCTGCGCCTTGTTCGAACAGGGTTTATCCGAAGCTGATGCCGTGGCCGCATTCGAAGCGGTGCCGGGTGGCGTGGCGGCAAAATTCATAGCGCGCGGCGACCTGCCCGCCGAAGTAGCCCGCGTTCACGCGAAATGGCAGTCCAAGCCGCGCAAGACGCGGCAATCAGCTTCAACCGCCAACACCGATCGCAAGCCTGCGCAGGCCGATATATTGGTAAAGCTGGCAAGCAATACCGCCACCTTTTTCAAGACACCCG
>JBNKIW010000162.1:1423-2620 GCA_050290865.1 Rhodomicrobiaceae bacterium
CACCGATCGCAAGCCTGCGCAGGCCGATATATTGGTAAAGCTGGCAAGCAATACCGCCACCTTTTTCAAGACACCCGACGACACCCCCTATGCCGCCATCGAGATCAACGGACACCGTGAGACCTGGCCGATCCGCTCACGTGGTTTCAAGCAATGGCTGATCTACTGCTATTTCCTGAAGACTGACCGCGCCCCCAACACGGACGCCCTCAACCAGGCTCAAGCGACCGTCAGCGCCATGGCGCACTTCGGCGGCACGGAGGCTTGCGTTTTCACTCGCACGGCTGAACATAGTGGCAAGCTCTATTTGGATATGGCCGACAAGACGTGGCGCGCTATCGAGATCAACGCCGACGGCTGGCGCATGGTCGACCGCCCACCAGTGCATTTTGTTCGCCGCAAAGGCGTGCTCGCGTTGCCCGAACCAGAGCGCGGCGGTTCCATCGATGAACTGAGAGAGCTGCTGAATGTCGCCAGCGAAGATGACTTCAAACTCGTCGTGGGCTGGCTGCTTGCGGCCATGTACCCTCGCGGCCCCTATCCACTGCTCTCCCTTTCCGGCGAAGCAGGCACGGCGAAGAGTAGCGCGGCGGAAATATTGCGATCGCTGGTCGATCCGAATGCCTCGCCCTTGCGCAACACGCCGTCGGATGAGCGCGACCTGTTCATTTCAGCAACCAATAGCGGCATGCTCGTGCTCGACAATTTGTCCGGCATTTCGGCGACGCTGAGCGACGCCTTGTGCAGGGTGTCCACGGGCGGCGGTTTTGCCACGCGCGAGTTGCACACCAATGATGAGGAGATGATCTTCGATGTGATGCGGCCGATGCTCATCACCAGCGTCGGCGAAGTGGTCGCCCGCTCGGATCTCGCCGACCGCTCGATCCTGGTGACGCTCACGACGATCCCCAGGACGCAGCGTATGACCAAGAAGGCTTTCGGCGCAGCGTTGGAGCGGGCACGTCCCCGCATCCTTGGCGCCCTTCTCGATGGCATGGTGCACGGCGTACGGGAACTACCCAATGTTTGCCTCGATGATCTCCCGCGCATGGCCGATTTCATCGTCTGGGCCACCGCCTGCGAGGGCGCCTATTGGGAGACCGGTGCCATCGAAGCGGCATTCAAGCGCAATGCCGACAACGCTGTCGACGGGATTCTCGAGGGCGATCTGGTGGCTGTGGCGCTGCTCGCTTGGCT
>JBNKIW010000163.1:0-2576 GCA_050290865.1 Rhodomicrobiaceae bacterium
TTGCTCAATGTTTTAGTAATACCATCGATTACGACATGAAGATGCGGTGCATTGACATACCTAAACCACAATGGCCCGAGAAGGGTATTAAAAGAGCTTGCAGTCACCCCCAAGATCGCTCCTATAATTCCTGCCATTCCTACAGGGAGTATCTGGCTCGGTTGCCAACCAAGCTGCCACGCAATCCCTAATCCGATTGCCAGCATGGCCGCGGCAGCGAATCCGTGCGAAAATGCGTTTTCTCTCTTTTTAGTCATAACATACCTCTCTAAATTCAATGCGGTTTTAGGCGACCTCCGTCAAGGTGATGAAAATACTAAGATCACAGGTTGTTGATGTTATCCCGGTCCTATCCATTGCCTCAGGAATCCCCTCATTTTGAAAGCGGTGTGATTTCGAGCTGCCCGGGCTACCTCTAGAAGTTGAACGCGAGCGTTTATGCTTGCCCTGGTTGGTGATGTTGGAGCTTCTACGGCGGGCAGAAGGTAACAAGCAGTGCTCGAAGGACTCGCAGTGCGCGACTCGCTGCGCTGCATCACCCATCATGAGTTGCATTTTGCCCCTCGAAAAAATGAGGGGATTGCTGAGGGCTTGAGCAACAGCCACAGCGGCATGTTCAGTCCTGCCGCCAGTTTTGCGGCGGTATCGACAGTGAAGTTCACCTTGCGCAGCTCGATATCGCTGACGTAGGTCAACGCAATGCCGGTCGCTCTGGCCACATCATTTTAGCTGAGTGTGACCAAGTCGCCTGCGAAACGCGCGCAGATTCCTGGAAAACGCAGCGCGTGCTTCGATGTCGTTTGTCATTGGTGCCCCTCCCGCTTGATGACACTGCGCCATCAATTCGACCGTAGCGCACGATCTGCGCCCGCCGCCTCTGCCTGCTCCTGCGCGAGTATCTCAAGCTCGTTTTCGAGCGCCCGCATCAGCGCGATCACGACGCTTACGCTTCCTTCGTGTCCGACCAGATCGTCGATGACACCGTTGATGGCTTCAAAAATGACCTCGGGGTCTTGTGCCACTGCATCTTCCGTCATGTTACGGCTGCTGCTCTTCGCAACGGGTGCAACACATCGAGCGCACCCCTATTGTGTAAGGATCAGCCGACCTGTGCCCGCCTCTCCGTCCTCCTCCAGGACATCGACGACGCCGTTCATCTCGTCGCACGCAAGTTCGCGCATCTGGGCGCGGTATTCCTCCGGGAAGGTTCCAACCTGGTGCCCTGTGCACCATGCCAGCGCCAGCAACACGGTGAAGCCGTTATGGTCCTTGTCCGGCAAGGTGTCGAGAAAGTCGAACAATTGCTGCACTATTTCATCAGCACGTTTTGCAATTGCTGCCTTGGCCGCCGCATCGTCGTCCATATCGCATCCCCGTTTTTAAATGAATTTCACGTCACTCTTCTTCTTCATTAGCACAGCCCCCATTCGTTGCACGCGGTGCCGAATTCAACACCAAGGTCGAGTTGGTATTGCCGCCCGCCGCGGCTGGTCTTCGCCCATTCAACGTGATTGCGGATGCCGTGCGTCGCCGGGGTGATCGCGCCAGGCCGGTTCCGTCCCACCGGATCGTCGCAAGCCGCGAAAAAGGTGGCGGAGCCACGCTTGGACACCTGCGCCACGATACTCTCCCATTCCTCGATGCGGTCGATGTGCGCTGGGAACCGACCCGCGATCTCACGCAATTCGCTTTTGCGGCAGAGGATGCATGGCATGCAACCCACCCGACCCATGCCCTGGGAATAAAGCGGGTTCGGCGCGATCCCGTGCCGCTTGTGCATGGCGAACACATCGGCGACCGTCCACGCCAGCAGCGGCCGGTAGGCGTACAACCGCCCGCGCTCCGCTTCTTTGGTGTCAACCGTTGCATCAATAACTTCCAGGCGCTGCAGCTTGGGCAACAGGCTGCGAGCATAGCTTTCGTCGGCCCTCACACCCTGCCATGACATAACGGCTCGGCCCGCCCGCAAGAGCGGCAGATTGACCTGTTCGAAAATTGGCTGGATTTTTAGCCGTTCGGTACAGAAGCGGGCTTTGGCGCTAGGGAAACGCCCCTTGAGCATGCACAGATCGAGGAACGGGTTTCCCGGCGGCTGCAAGAGCGCCAGTGCACGTTCGACGACGGCGTCATCGACCTGGCCGGGCCAATTTGCGGCGATGAACGCCCGTTTGCGGTCGAATTCGTCATCGAAACTGGCTTTGATCCAGCGGATTTCCGGCCCGCCGGTTTTCGCAGCGAGGTTCGCGACATATTCGTATGTCGCCTCGTGCTCGTTGCCGGTGTCGGCGAAAACCCCCTGGAACGGCAGCCCGCGCTCGATCGCACGCAGATACGTTGCCGTCGAGTCCTTGCCGCCGCTGACGGAAACGACGTGCACCATCCCGCCCCTGTCCTGGTGTTTATCGCTCCCGCCCATGCTCCCGCCCATGCTCCCGCCCATCCTCGATTTCATGGCTCGCCCTTAGCCGCCGGTAGAACTCCGTCTCAATGGCGCCGAATGCGGCTTCGCGCGTTTCCCAGGCGCCGTCATCGCCCGTGTAGGCGCGCGCGAGCGTCGCGGCCGCGGCGGCATCCAC
>JBNKIW010000164.1:0-2547 GCA_050290865.1 Rhodomicrobiaceae bacterium
GACCGCCGAGGCCGGGCCGATGTCCACGCCTTCACAGGCCCGGAACAGCCGCGCCGCCTGAAAGACCTGCTGATTATCGACACGCCACACGTGCCCGCCAGAGGCCATCAGCACGTCGCGCAGGCCGCCCGCCAGTGCGAAAGGCGGCTTGCGGTTGGTCAGCACCTGCGCGGTGATGGCGGCGATGGCCTGGCGGGCTTGCGCTTCGGGCATGGCAGTGGCGTCCGCAACGCCGGCCTCCCAGAGATCGGCGATGGGCGTGAACGGACTGTTCTGCGCCATGTGGATGCGGGTCGGCTCATCGCCGAAGCGGCCGTCGCCCATGAGCCTGGCCACGGCCTCCCAGGCGGCGATGGCGCCCGAGCCGCTTCCCACCCCCTGAAAGTAGTGATCGAACAGGCGCTGGCTTCCCTGCACCGGATGGGTAACCGCATGCAGCATGACGGTTGCCATGCCGCTGCGCCGTCCGACATTGAACACGCCGCCATCCCGCGTCAGGCCCTTGGCCTCGGCCACCCGGTCGGCCATGGCGATGGCGTCCGAATAGTCGCCCTTCACCGCGATGAGGAAGGGTGCGGTTTCGAACGGCAGCAGTAGATTGTGGAGCCCGGCTTCTGGAACGAAGAGGTAGACGGGGAAGCCGAGGCATTGCGCATAATAGTTGAAGCTGTTGCCGGTATTGCCCGCCGAGGCGATGGCCAGGGGTGCCGCGCCAGTTTCGCGTTGCGCGGCGAGGAAGTAGGCCAGACTGCACTGGACCTCGAATTCCTTGAAGGCGCGCGTGACGAGGTTGGGGCCGCGCTCGGGCCAGTAGCCGCTGAAAGCGATATGGAGCTGCCTGAGACCGAGGCGGCGCGCGAGGGCGTAACTCCGGTAGCTGAACGGCTCTCCAAGCGCGTCGTCATCAAGCGCCAGCTGCTGACCACCGGTTGGCAGCCAGTCGGCATATTTGAAGATGCCGGGGATATGCTCGCGAACGTCGATCCGCGGCTTATCGTAAACGGGCAGCAGCAATGCCGGGCCGTGATCCCGGCTGCATTTCAAGCGGAACTCTAACAGGCCGTCATATTCCGCGCCGCATCCCGGATATTGACAGCGCAAGCACACGCCGCCGGACATTTGTGTGCTATTCCTTTCTGTGTGCATCGCAATTCCTCCGTCGGGCACTGGAATGTCCGCCTGTCGTCCAATCAAAGCGGAAAATACGCCTCTTCTGATGAAAGATAATATGATGAACCCTATAGATTGTAGTTAGCACACCAAAGAGTTATGCGGTGCTGATATCAGCAATACTTTCCATTTACTTCGTGACAAGTACTTCGCCGCTATTTCGAGGGCAAGCGCGGTCGGTATTAATTCACAGCTTGCTTTGCTGTGGGGAAAAACAGGCGGACCTTTGTGTCAGCCTCGTCAAAGCGCATCCCTTTTTCTCCGCCAGCTCATCTCACCGAGTATGGACTTCCCTTGCAGCCTCCGCCTGTCGCGGAGCCTCGTTCGCGCATTCCCGCCGTTCGGCGATCTTCCCGACCTCGAAGTGGCGCTCCGCGGCCGCCATGCCAGCCCGCCATTGGTCGGCGAAGGCGTCGGCGCTCTGCGCGGCCAGATCGTTCCAGTCGGTGCCCTGGTCATCCGGTTCGAACTGAGGGAGAAGCGCAAAGCCGCCTGCTGCTTCCGCGGCTTTTTCTGCCGCAACCCGCCCGACGTTCGGTTTGGGATGCCCGTCCGGTCCCGTCTCCCGCGGCTTGTGGTGGTCGTTGTCGCCAGCGATGATGATGCGCGCATCGGGATGCGCATCCCGCAGCGCGGTGGCGACAGGCTCCAGATTGCCCGCGTGAAAGGCCACCGCGACCGGCAGCCCCGTTGCCTCATGGATGCTGGCGCCGGTGGCATAACCCTCTACGACGACGAAGGTATCGCCCTCGAAGCTGCCGATCTGATGCATGCCGCTCCGGCACCGGGCACCACGGGGAAACGACTTGTATCCATCCGCACCGATACTTTGGGCACCAAGGAGATTGCCGTCGAGGTCGCAGATCGGCACGAGGATGTTGCCGCTGGCGCTCCATTGCTGCGCGTCCTCGCGGCCGCCGGTGATTGCAAGCGGTCCGGCGACATCGAGGAACACGCCGTGCGCCGCAACCGATTTGGCCACAAGGTAAGGGTGATCGGCAGGAGGCGGCGGCGACCCCTCGATATGAAGGCCTACGACGCGCACGGTCTGCTCGTGGGTAACCTGCAGTTCCTGCTCCCGCTCTGCGCGCCGGGCTGCGGATTCTTGGCGGAGTTGCTGGCGCTCCGCCTCGCTCAGTGTGGCGACCGGCTGTGACGCTTTCCAGTTGCGCTTCTCGCCGGTCTTGAAATTCTGGATGTAGCCGCCGGGACGGCCATCGAGATGGAGGGCATAGGCACCGCTCTTTTCGCCCCCTCTGTCGCCGTCAACGGGCACGCGATGGAGGCGGCCATCGGCATTCGGCACGCCTTCCACCTTGAGTCCCATGTCGCGGAGAGCCGCGGCGAATTCGTCAACCGGGTTGCTGTAGGCGGTCC
>JBNKIW010000165.1:0-2514 GCA_050290865.1 Rhodomicrobiaceae bacterium
TTTTCACGAATCAAAGATCACCCGAGCGATTCAGAATATGGTCGATCTGTCAGCTGTTATTTCGTGCGATTGCCCTGAAATGTTCCGGTGCGTGACTTGAGTTTACGGATAATTTTCGCTAAATTCTCCGCACATCTGATCATGAGAAGGAACCCGCATGCACATAAGCCATTTACGATCTGCTGGATGGTCCGGCCGGTGGCTCATGGCGTGTGGCGTGAGGCAGGCGGCCGAAGCCTGAACTCGGTACCAGCCGGGCAAGACTTTGCCCGCAAACGGCTGGAAGGCGCGTTCCGCGCCAGCACAGGCAACATCCAGACATTTTTGACCGTCGTCGGCGGAAGACCTTCCCCGCAACGCGCACGCGTTCTGCGCGCCTCGCACCGGTAGTGTGAGCCGACGCCCTAAACAGTTGCCGGACATCCGGAATTGAATGATGGCTAACGCAATCGGTCAGCCCTCGGCGGTGCGTGCGTATACGTCAGCCGAGGCTCAAATTCGCCATTTCCACACGAGCGTCCGCCGCCGCTTGCGCAGTCTCGTGGGGGATTCTCGTCGCGTAGGGGACTTGCTGTTCGCGCATCCCGGCGCCGCCTTTGTGCTGGCCGCGGGAAACCGCGCGCCGGACAACCGCGGCGAAGCGCTGCGGCTGGTGAAGGCTGGCCGTCCGCTCACCGACGTGGAGACGGCCCTGGACTTGCCGCGCTGGCTGCGGCGTCTGCCGCCCGAGGCTTTCGTGGAGCCGCTGGGCGCCGTGCCGGGCGGGCATGAGTTCGGCCGCCGCATCGTCAACCGCATTCCGAAGGAGAAGCGCCAGACCAGTGCATGGCTCGGCCGGATGTCAGCGTGCGCTGAGACCTGCGGCGAGGAAATGGCCCTGTGGCTGGCGAACAAGAGGCTTTGTGAGGATTGCTGCGACGACCACGCTGCACTCCTGCCGCTCGGGGCGTTCGTGTGGTTTTCACAGCGCCCGGGTTCCCTCGCGCACAGCCTCATGAAGACGCCCTGGCACAAAAGCATGCGCCTGGGCGCCGCCGTCGAAGCCGCGGCAGCATGGTTGGCCCGCATCGTTTTCGACTATTGCGCGGAAAGCCGCGATGTGGACGGCACCTGGTTCAAGGAGCGCAAATCTCATGGCTATCGCTTTCTGCCTTTGCGGTCGGCCGCGGAACTGCAGGAGGAAGGCGAGCACATGAAGCATTGCGTCGCGACTTATGCCGGCCGCGTCGCGGCGGGGACGTGCCTGATCTACTCCGTCCGGCGCGGCAGCAAGCGTGTGGCAACAATGGAAATCGCGCCAGCGCCCAGCCAGGCGCTGACTGCCGGTATCGTCCAGCTGAAAGGTCTGCGCAATGCTTCGCCCGGTACGGACGTTTTGCGTGCGGCACAGGCGTGGCTGGCGCAACGTGGCTGCTACCCCTACGCGGGGGCGAATCGCGGGGTGCACGATGGGCGCTGGCGCGAGGTCTGGCGTCCCTATTGTGCTGCCAAGCCGCAAGTCGCGCCGCACCTCTCGAGTCGCCCGGAAACCGCGCTCATGCGCCTGTATTCGGACCTGAATATGCTCGGCCGCTGGCACGAGGAATGAGGTGAAAAGTGGCACACGGCCCATCCACCGCCGGGGATGACGGGGACAATTTCTTCAGGAGATCTGCGTTCCCTGATACTCCGGCGGTGGTCCGTTGGTTTGGTGCATCGAGCCTGTCTGTTATTCCGACGCATCATATTTCGACAGCATTTTGCACTTCGGCCTTAGACAGCAGCTTCGCGAGCTGGTCGCATGCGAGCGGACACTGAAGCTCATCGACCGCTGGCTCGCGCGTTTCTCCAAGAACGGTATTGGCATTGCTCAGGGCTCGCCTCTGTCGCCTTTCCTGGCGAATCTCTACCTCACGCCGATCGATCACGCGATCCACTCCCGCCGTGTGCGGCTTATTCGCTATTCTGACGACTTCATACTCATGACCAAATCGCACGGTGCGGCAGAATGGGCGAAACTGCGGATGGCTGTGCTTCTTGCTGAGCGTGGTTTACGCGTGAGTGAGGAAAAGACCGCGGTGAAACGGTTTTCCGCTGGGTTCGAGTTCCTCGGTTACCGCTTCACCGCCGATGGCCAATTGGTCAGAGAGACATGACCTCGCAGCAGGTGGCGCGCCGCGGTGCCGATCACCACGCTGCACGGCCTGTGCATTTCCAGGGCCATCGAACGCACGCCTAAAGATTTAAGCGTCAAGCGCAACGAGCTCAGTGTTCCCGTTTCAAATGGGGGCATCCCGATTATGGTGCGCCGCGTTGATCCGGTACTTACGGCCATTCTGTTGCCCTCTCGGCCAGCCGAAACACGAGCAACTCAACAGTTACAGGAACGCTAGAGAATACAATGGCCGCTATTCTGGAGTATTCTGCCGTCCGCTACTCGCATCTCAAGAGGCAGCTATCGTTGAGGTTTGAAGATATCCCCGCTCGACGACGGCTGCCCCAGGCACCGTTGCGGGGATGTCTTCAAACCTCCGA
>JBNKIW010000166.1:0-2494 GCA_050290865.1 Rhodomicrobiaceae bacterium
AAGACCAGGCCAACGACACCGACGTCCAGCACCAGGGCGTAGAGAAGCAGGAGGCGTATGAGGCGGGCGCGGGTTCTTGGAATTCTGCTGAGCCTCAGTTGCACCAGTGGCAACAGCACGCTCAGCGCCGCAACGATTATGCCGATCATTTGGAGCGACCTCCATGGCCGGAGTAGGATAAGGGCACCAGACGCGGCTCCCACGAATATTGACCATGCCCTTGTTTAAGCCACGATCGACGAACACCAAGAGTGGCGGAGGCTCACCCTGTCGGCCTACGCGGAAACTGTCCGTGGCGAAGTCTGCTGACGGTGGGTAAATCTTGCCCTAATGGGTTGCGAAGCGTCGCAAGAGAACGATTTGGCCTCGCGCAGGAGGGCGTGGGAAAATGCGCACCCACAGGAACGAAGGTGCTTCGCCGAATGCCCCCTTATTACAGATCAACCGCCCCAGTCTCAGGAGGTCGTCAGTGTCCGGTTTTGGAGCATGGGCGCGCGGTCGCACGTTAGCGCTTTCGTCTCAGGCACGGCTCCGAAGGGCAAACGTCATCAAACCTGCACCCGACCGATCGATGGCATGGTGAGTGCTTCACCAAGCAACGCCTCACCGGTCAAGGATTCCGGCGAAGCCGTCCACCGATTCCGGAACCAGTCTGCCCGCCTGTTCCAGGGAGTAGGGCCCAATAGAGCGGCCAGCGGCCACCATGCGCCCTTCGCCGCCCCCCGGGAGAGGACAAAGTCAAATTACCAGCGCATTCAGTGTGGCCTGCCAATGGGCAAGGCGCTCTTCCAAAACGGCGTTGCGAGAAAGGGGGCGTGCCTCATCCGGAAGTTGCTCCAACACTTCGAACACGAAGCTTTTCTCCCCGTGAACGGCATGGGGGTGGCGCGGCACGTACTCCATTTCATCGCCTGGTGCGGCCCGTGGCGCGCCTTTTTTTGCCCAATTCGAGCGATAATCGCTTGGCAGCCGCCATGGCCTCAATCGGAAACGCCATATGCACCCCGTCTATGCCCTTGAACACCTGCCCGACCCCTGTGACGCCAGCCTGTTCCTCGCCGGGCCGACGCCGCGCGATCCCGTCACGCCGAGCTGGCGGCCGGAAGCGCTGCGGCTCCTCGCCGATCTCGGCTACACCGGCGCAGTTATAATCCCCGAAGCCCGCACCGGCGAATGGCGTCACTCGTATGCCGAACTGGCGGATTGGGAGGTGGCCATGCGGGCGCGCGCCGATCTCATCGTGTTCTGGGTGCCGCGCGAGCTGAACGCCATGCCCGCGCTAACAACCAATGTCGAATTCGGCGAGGACTACGACAGTTGCCGGTGCCTCTATGGGCGCCCGCCGCAGGCGTCCAAATGCCGCTATCTCGATGTGCGCTGGGAGGCGATCAGCGGGTGCCCGGCGCATGATAGTCTGCGCGCCTTGCTCGCCGAGGCTGCAGCACTTCTTGGCGAGGGAGCCCCGCGCCGTGGCGCCGAACGCGATGTACCGCTGGCGATCTGGCGCAGCAAGCCGTTCGCCGATTGGTACGGGGCACTGACGGCGGCGGGCCATGCACTGCGCGGGTTTCAGGTGCGCCACATGCTGCCTCACGGCCCCCGCCATCCCGGCTCACCGCTGTTCGGCTTCCTCGCCTGGGCGGCAGTCGCCGTTGCGGGCGAGGACCGCATCAAGGCAAACGAAGTCTTCATCGCCCGGCCCGATACCGTCGCCGTGTTGCCGCTGTTCAATCCCGGCGGCCCTGAGGCCGAGACTTTCCTCGTGCGCGAGTTCCGCCCAGCGGTGCGCAACCCGTCCGGCTTCGTCATGGAGGTGCCCGGCGGTTCCAGCCGCGATGCGCGTTTGCCGCCACGCGCCATCGCCGTCGAGGAACTGGCCGAGGAATTGGGGCTTGCCGTCGACCCGGCGCGTCTCGTCGATCTCGGCTCGCGGCAGAGTACGCCAACGCTGTGCAGCCACCACACGCATCTGTTTGCGCTTCGGCTGACAGAAGCGGAAGCGGCGCGGCTGCGCCAGCATGCGGCGGAGGAACGCGTATTCGGCGAGGACGACGAGGAGCGCATTCGAGTTGTGCGGCAGCCTTTGGCGGGGCCGTTCGACGCGTCGCTCGATTGGGCAAGCCTCGGCATGCTGGCACTGGCGGTTTCGGTTTTGGATGGGTAGCACCCGCTTCATTATGCCAAGTGGCCGCAGCAATGCTTGAGCGCTGCTTTGACCTTGCGACTGAAAGGAGAAGCAAGCGCATGATGCCCGCCCGGCAAAAGCATGGGTACCCCCGCAGTCATTAAGATGGTGTAACGGGCCGCAACCGAGGCCACAGGTTTTATGGCGGTCATCCCTGCAACTTATGGTGTAAATCGGTGTCTGCGTTTGCAGCTCCAAACATCGCGAGGGTTGACCATGGATTATTATGCGGGGATTGACGTGTCTTTGGAAACCTCTAGCGTCTGCATTGTGGATGCGTCCGGCAAGATCGTCCGGGAGGGGAAGGTG
>JBNKIW010000167.1:0-2413 GCA_050290865.1 Rhodomicrobiaceae bacterium
AGGCGGGTAATCACCTCCTGCTCGGCTTGTAGGAGGGTGCGCGTCGTCCCCGCAAGGCGATGGAGCAATTCGTGCTCGATATCCTCCAATTCCACCGAGCCGGGAATGAGTGATATTTGCGGCTGCAGATTCGCTCCGGCTACGTCGCCAACCTCGTGAAAGAGATAGTGCTTGAACTCAATGGCTTGGTGATCGAAGCGGTCGCCAAAATAGTCGGCAATGGTTTGGCTCTTGTTCCTGGCCAGCGACCAGTTCTGCCCGCCGAACAGGATCAGCGACGCATTGCACTGGGCGTCCAGATCGACGACCAGGACCCGCTGTTTGCCCCACACGGCGAGGCCATAAGCGATCATGGTCGTTATCGTGGACTTCCCGACACCACCCTTACGATTGGCAATTGCAAGCATACTCATGCGAGTACGACTAATATTCTACAACTACTGATGTTGTTTGGCTCGCGCCAAGCATGTAAAAATTGTTGCGACTGTCAATGCTGCATGCGTTCAGCTTCGCCCGGACCGGCGCTGCGGACTACTGGGGCAGCGTGGTGTTCCCAGGGCGCCGGCGCCGGTTCGCACTCTTGCGTGCCGTTGATATGGCTGACCGCCCTCCGCTTGCGAATCCCATGGATCCCGGCCGTGCAGAGGAACCGCCCGGCGCGGCGTTCCCTGGCAGCAGTGAACTTAGGCGTCGCGGACCTGAGCAACCGCGACCACATAGTTCTTGCCATAATGCTTGGCGCAGCGCGGACAAGTAGTATAAAAGAAATAGGTCTGCTCCGCTACTTTCCCAAGACCCCTGGCATAGACCTGCATATCAGCCTCCCATTTCGGGGCATTTTTATATGGTCCTTCGAAAACCTTGGTCAGGTAATCGCCCGTAAGATGTCTCATGTCCTGCCCCGGCACGTCTTTTGTAACAGCGAAATAGTGTTCCGCAGACCATGGTGAGGGGTCAAGGCTCAAGACGATGAATTCCTTGTCATCGGACGCCCCGGCGGCCTCGATGGCTGCGAAAGTTTTGCTAAAGGTGGAACCCATATTTATGGGAATGTGAAACAAGCTCCTCGTAGACACCCGGACAAAGAGTTTGTCTTCGAAATGCAGATCCTGCTCGTCCCAACCTTCGGGCTTGAAGCGTGGGCAACAGCCGGTTGGATTGTCGCTCATATCGTATATCGGTAACGCGTTCAGTTTCATGGTAGCACCCGCGCTGTGTTCTTGAAGCCAAGTATATCGCGGCTCGCAGCCATCTGCACCGGCATCCTATTCGTTCGCCCAAGACATTCTCGCCGCGAGCTTCTCTCCCTGCTCGGCGGCGCGCAAGCGTGCAGGGCGATCCTTGAGACCATTCCAATAGGCCTCGAACTCGGGGCGCCCGCCGATCAATCCGAACTGCATGCCCCAGCCGAGCATCGATCCGGCATAGACATCAGCGGCCGAGAAAGCGTCCCCTGCGATGTAGCGGCGGCCCGCCACGGCCTTGACGAATGTGTCCAGCACGGTCTCGTAGGAGCCATAGCCGAAGCGGCCCTGCATTTCGGGCGTCGCCGGATCCCATCCGGCGGCGTGGTTGCCGATCGCCGGTTCGACGCAACCCGCGGCGAAAAAAAGCCAGCGGTAATAGTCACCGCGCTTCGAGGGCTCCGGTGCGAGCCCGGCTTCGGGGAAAGCGTCGGCGAGATAGGCGCAGATCGCGGCCGCTTCCGTCACCACCGTCTCGCCATGTTTGATGGCGGGAACCTTGCCCATGGGATTGATGGCGAGATAGTCGGGCGCCTTCATCGACGTACCGTATTCCTTGACTTCGATCGTGTAGGGCGCGCCGATCTCTTCCAGCATCCAGTGCACGATTGCGCCACGCGAATGCGGGTGGGTATAAAGAATGAGTTCCTGGGCCACGGTGTTTCCTTTCGCGTTTCCCGATTTGAAAGCTGTATAGCCCCCGCTACTGTCAATTTCTGTCAGCATGCTTTGGCGCCAAGCTTTTTCCAGCGTCTTGCGGCGGCGCGGGAGGCGCGTCGGCAGAACTTCCGCTTCTTCGATGCGATCGGTACGGAAGTGCCGGAAGTCCTGACGCAGTTCGCACCAAGCGGCGAGAATGCGCACGGATTCGAAGAAGCCCAGCGCCACGGGCCAGATGACGCGCGTCGTCTGTGCGCCGTTTACGTCCCGGTATGCAATCGAGAGCTTACGCTCCTTGCGCAACGCGCTCCGCAAGAGCGTCAGATCGACCGGTTGCGGGCGCTCCCAACCCTGCCCGACAACGAGAGTTTCATCGGCCAGACGGTGTTTCAAGTCGTCAGGCAGGACGGCCGCGATTTTTGCCATGGCGTTGCGGGCGGGGACGGCCGAAGCTGGGCGTGGTCGCACGTGAGGTGACACTGCTCCCGCGGCATTGGGACTGGTTGAAC
>JBNKIW010000168.1:0-2395 GCA_050290865.1 Rhodomicrobiaceae bacterium
CCCCGTCTGCCCCTTCCGACTCTTTGCTGCCATGTCATATATGCCCTGCTGTTGCACTTCGGGGTTGAAACGGCGTGGCAAGAAAACCGGCGTAGGTTCGTAAGTGGCCGGAAGGTCGGCGCATGCCCGTTACATGGCGGCCTTTATCCCCGCGTGATAGGCCGCCCGCGCCTTCTCATAGTGGCCGCCAACCGCTGCATGCGCCGCCGCGGGGGGCGCGGTCGGGGGGGCGGCATCTATGTGCGCGGCGGACCGGTGTAGACCGCACGTGGACGGATGATCTGGCCGTCGCGGCGCTGTTCCAGGGCATGCGCGATCCAGCCGATGGTGCGGCCCAGGGCGAACAGACCGAATGCGCTTCCCCGCGGCAGCCCCAGATATCGCCGCAGAGCGACCAGCGCGAAGTCGAAGCTAGGGGCCTGGCCCGTGAGCGCGGTAACGCCTTCTATCCAACTACGCCATTCCGGATGGCTGGGGAGAATGTGGGAGAGCAACAAGGCGGCTCGCACATCGCCGCGCGGATAGAGAGGGTGGCCGAAGCCCGGCACGGTCTCGCCTCCGGACAACCGCTGGCGCAGCACCGCAGTGGGATCGGAGGCGGCATCGAGCGTGTCCCAGAACGTTTCCAGCCGGGCTGTCATGCCGCCATGACGCGGCCCCGACAAGGCCGCCAGCCCGCCGATGACCGCCGCACGCAGGCTCGCGCCGGTGGAAGCGACGCAGCGGGCCGTGAAGCTCGAAGCATTCAGTTCGTGGTCTGCACATAGCACCAGCGCCATGCGGATGAGATTGGCCTGCTCCTCATCCAGGCGCCAAGCATCGGCACATTGCAGATGAACGGGCGCCGCGGAGGGGGCCGCGCCGAGCACGCACGCGGCCTGCAGACGCAGCAGAGCGCCGCATCCCGCGGCCAGACGCGCCGGATCCATCTGCCACTGCGCGGTTGCATCGCCGCTCGTGGCGGCGGTGAAGCGCGCCAGCAACGCCTCCTCGCTGATGGCGTCATCTGACGGTGCCTGCTGCGCTGCTTGCGTCGGAGCTTGCGCAGCGAAAGCCATCTCAACGGGCATATCCCACAACAATGCCGCCCCCTCTTCCACGGAACTCTGTTCGGCCAACGCCAGCGCATCTCGTCCGCGGTAATAAAACCGGTCATCGGCGATCAGCGTGATGGCCGACGACAACACCGGCGCTCCCCAGTCCAGCGCCGCCTGCGCCACGGCCTTGGGCCTGCGGCCGCGAGCGCGCTGCGCGGCCAGGCGCTCAACCTCGGCGGCCAGGTATCGGCTTTGCCTTGCGTCCTCGGCAGCCGACGCGTGAAGCAGGCCACGGCTGACATAGGCATACAAAGTCGGGCGGGAGACCCGCAGCCGGGCTGCCGCTTCGGCGGCGGTGAGGAAATGTGATGGAGGGTGGTTCGAAGCGGCATTCATATTGATAATCTTTATCAATATTGACGATGGAAGCAAGCGGCATCATCCTGACGAACAAAAGCATCACGGAGTTCTCCAGACGAGCGTCGTGACGCCAGGAACAGGATTGTTTGGGCAAGAAAGGGAGAATTTGCGCATGTTCAAAACAAGCTGGTTGACGCTGGGCATCGCCCTGGCGTTCTCCGTCCCCGCCATGGCCGATGGCTTCACGCTCGCAAGTGGCGAGATTGCCGAGGGCGGTACGATCGCGGGCGAGCAGACATTCGACGGCTTCGGCTGCGCCGGAGCAAACATATCGCCGTCTTTGTCATGGAAAGGCGCACCGGCGGCGACCAAAAGCTTCGCACTGACGATGTATGATCCCGACGCCCCGACGGGCAGCGGGTTCTGGCACTGGCTGGTGGTAAACATTCCGCCCACCGCCACAACGCTTCTCAAGGGGGCGGGAAAGCCGGGCGTGAACCTTTTGCCTGAGGGAGCGTTGCAAACCCGCACCGATTTCGGCGCTCCCGGCTACGGCGGCCCCTGCCCACCCAAGGGCGACAAGCCGCACCGCTACCAGTTTACGCTGTTCGCCCTCGATGTGGACAAACTTCCGGTAAACGCCGACGCCTCCGGCGCGGTGGTGGGTTTCAATCTGCACTTCCATACGCTGGCGAAAGCGACATTCACGGGCTTGTACGGCCGCTGAGACCCTGGAGCCGAGGACCGCGCGAGGGAGTAAGTCCTTCGCGCAGCCGGGGACGGTAAGGTTGCGCGGAAGAAGCAGCCGTAGGATGCCGCGGGAAACGCCCGTGGTATTCATAAGCGGCGGTGCTCCAAAGCACGAAATCGCTACCGCGATAACCCGCTGCGCGGGCGTAGCTGGCGTCTTCTGTCCAGCGTAAAACAGGCATCGGCAATCGGGCTTCCGGCGCTGACAATCGAGGTGTTGTTCCCCTCTGTCAGCACAGGAGTTCCCC
>JBNKIW010000169.1:0-2394 GCA_050290865.1 Rhodomicrobiaceae bacterium
CATTCCGAAGGGAAGGTTGGCGGCTGTTCAGCACAAACAAACCAAGTTGGATCGAGCGGGGCGCATAAGAACGGCTAACCCCTTGTTAAGACTCGGCGTTGCCGATTGAGTCGGGTACTGTGGGCGATCCCCAAGCTTTTGAACATGCTGAGTGTTGAAGGCGCCATCGTAACCCTGGATGCCATGGGCTGTCAGAAGGAGAATGCCAAGCTGATTATAGACAAGAAGGCGGATTACATCCTTGGTTTGAAAGGAAATCAAGGCACTTCTGCGCGAAGACGTTGAGTTGTTTTCCGCCGAGCAAAAGGCAAATGTCTTCAAAGACAAAACTATCAGCCAGCATAAGACCGCAGACGTCGATCATGGGCGGATCGAAACACGCAACTATACCGTCTTCCACGATATTTCACGAGCCTCAAGGAGCGGCCCTGGAGCGTCGGGAAATTGCGCTTCTAATCAATGTGTTGAAGTGATGCTCAAGTGAGAAGTCCGGTAAAGTGGCGGGATATCAATGGTTGACGCTTCGAGTGTGCTGGAAGTTAGCGGTGCAAGCAGACTTCGGACATCCAACAACATCCGCTGTTGACGTTTCCATCGCTCTGATACGTAGCTACACGTGAACATTCTCCCCTTCGCAAAACCGGGAAGACCACTTTTGCGAACTCTGCTTAGGCCGTGCCGTCAGTTAGCGGAAGCTTGATCGCGCCAGATGCATGCGCTACCCATAGCCCTCAACCTCGTATCGAAGAGACCATGTTTTCCCAGCTCAGCATTCTGACCCTTTACGGAAATCCGCTTACGAACTGGCTCGCAGCCGCCGCCATCGCGGGCATGACGCTGGTGGCCTGGCGGCTGTTCCGCGCGATCGTCATCGCCCGCTCCAGAAGACTGGCGGCACAATACGCGGAACAATATCACGTCGAATGGGCGTCGTATGCGCTCGACGCGCTCGACCGCACCAGAATGGCGCTTCTGCTCATTGTCGCCGTGCGTCTCGGCTCGCTGCCGCTCGAACTACCTCCCGGCATCGGCAGATTCCTCCAGAGCGCCATGATCATAGCCTTGTTCGTTCAAGCCGGGCTGTGGCTGATCGGCTTCTACGATACGTGGTACGGAAAATACAGGGCGGACAATCTGGAGCGGCACGCCGCATCGGTCACCACTCTGGGGGCGGCGAGATTCTTTGTACGGCTGGCCGTGTGGGTCGGCATCTGCCTGCTGGCTCTCGACAATATCGGCGTCAACATCTCCACCCTGATTACCGGTCTCGGGATCGGCGGCATCGCCGTGGCGCTGGCCACACAGAACATTCTCGGCGACGTTCTCGCTTCGCTCTCCGTCATTTTCGACAAGCCATTCGTGGTCGGAGATTTCCTCGTCATCGGCGACGAGATGGGGACTGTGGAGAACATCGGCCTCAAGACGACGCGCGTGCGCAGCCTGTCCGGCGAGCAGCTCATTCTGTCAAACTCGGATCTCTTGTCCAGCCGCATCCGTAATTACGGTCGGATGTACGAGCGCCGCATCGTCGGCGGGTTCGGCATCACCTATCAGACGCCGCTGGAGAAGATCGAGCGCATCCCGCAGATGGTAAAGGCCGCCATCGAAGCGCAGAGCAACGTCCGTTTCGATCGCGCCCACTTCAAAGCTCACGGGGCGTCCAGCCTCGATTTCGAATATGTCTATCATGTTCTGCGGCCGGATTACGGCATGTACATGGACGTCCAGCAGGCGATCAACCTCGCGCTTCATCGCAAATTCCTGGAAGAAGATATCGAATTCGCCTATCCGACGCAGACCGTATTCCTGGAGCGGTCGCAACCGAAGGACCAGCAGCAGAAACAACCGCAGCAGAAACAGCGGCCCCAGCCCAAGCCGCAGCAGCGTCAGCCCAAGCGCTCGAAATGACGGCCGTCCGACTGCGCCGTGCCAGGGCGGCGCTTTCCAGGGGCGAGTTCCACCCGGCCAACCGCTCCAGCCTGAAGCGACATTCGCCGCCATGGGAATGGCCTTGGCCTTGGACCTCGATCCACCGGCCAAGGAGGTGGCATCCGGCTTCTACTTCATCGAACCCGCCGACGCGGAGGACGCCGGAGCTATGCGGGAAAGTTGGTGACGGCCCTGGAAAAGGAAGGCGACGTATCATGGCGGCGAAAAGGCTGCCACACATCCTGAAAGGAGCGATACGCCATGAAAGCCGATACCGTCGTCACCTTGCGCCAGCAGGGTGAATTTGCCGATCCCCTCACCAAAGTTCTGCGCGATGGCGCGCGCCAGTTGCTCGCTCACGCCGTCGAGGCCGAGGTTGCCGAGGCGCTGGCTGCCCACGCCCATCTCGCCACGGACGATGGCCGCCAGCGTCTGGTGCGCCACGGTCATATGCCGGAACGGACG
>JBNKIW010000170.1:0-2378 GCA_050290865.1 Rhodomicrobiaceae bacterium
AGCACGAGCTCGCGCTCGCCGCCTGCGATCAGATTCGCCCGCCACAAGGCGCGATAGATGGGTGTTCCGGCGGTCATCAGATCACCGCCGCTGACGAGAACAGAGTCGTCAGGATGTTGCCGGCGAATACGATCAGCGAGATGACCAGCACCAGCATGATCACGCGGCGGACGAACTCGTTGATCTCGCCGCCCCAGACCAGCATGGCACCTGCCGACACGATCCCCAGCAGGGAAATGCCATAAGCAACCGGCCCGCGAATGCTCTGCACGAGCGTGTCGAGCGGCGTTTCCCACGGCAGCCCCCCGCCGCCGGTTTGTGTCGCCATGGCGGCGCTCTCCGGCAGGCAGATGGCGGCGAGGACCATGATCCAGAATGCGATGCGCATGCCTTACTCCTCCTGAAGTTGATAGGCGCCGCCCGCAAAACCAGCGACGCGGACAAGGCGCTTCAAACGCCGCCCTTGCCGCTCCCTGGTAATGACGGCGATGAGGTCGATCGCCTTCCCGATAAGCCGGCGCTGGTCGCCTGCGGAGCCCTGGGCTACGAGGCTTTCGATACGATCGAGCGCGTCGTCAGCGGCAGCGGTGTTGGCGTGCACGGTGGCAGCACCGCCGGGGTGGCCGGTATTCCAGGCTTGGATCAGATCCAGCGCTTCGGGGCCGCGCACCTCACCGATGACGATACGGTCGGGGCGATAGCGCATAGCGCGTTTCAGCAAGCGCTGCATGGTCCGCTCTTTGTCGGCCTCGGCCGCACGGAAAAAGATGGCGTTGGGGGCCGTGCACTGAAGTTCAGGCGTGTCCTCGATGATCACCAGCCGATGCTCATGCGGAATTTCAGCAATGATCGCGTTTGTCAGCGTGGTCTTGCCGCTACCGGTGCCGCCCGCGACCAGGATGTTATCCCGCGCACGCACGGCCTGGCGGATGGCGTCCACCTGCGCCGCCGTGGCGATACCGCTCGCCACATAATCGTCGAGCGTGAAGACGCGCGCAGCGTGACGGCGGATGGCAAAGATGGGCGCGTCCGCCGCGGGCGGGATCATGCCCGCAAAGCGGCAGCGGCTGCCATCGACGGGAAGGTCGCATTCAAGCGCCGGACGCTCAAAGGTGACAGTCGTGCCAACCCCTGCCGCCACCGTCGCAATGAGTTGCTCCGCCGCCGCCGCATTCATGGAGCCAGCGGCGCTCATATCCTCGCCGGCGCGCTCGACCCACAAACGCCCGTCGGGGTTGAGCATGATTTCGATCACATCAGGGTTCGCAAGTGCAGCCCTGACCACCGCGCCCAATTCGCGCGCAAGCTTTTCCTGGAAGCGCCGCCGCATCTCTCGCTTGGCAGCGGTCAGACCGTCACCGGGATTGGCAGGGGTGGGGGTGTCAAGCATCCGCGCCCCCCTCTCCTGGCTTGCAGAGCTCCCACATCGGCAACGCGACGGCCTCGGCAAGTTTGGCCATGGTGTCGATGCCCACATCGACCTGTCCGGTTTCGATGTTCGAAATTCGCGCCTGATCTATGCCGCACGCCTTTTCCAACTGGTACTGCGACAAGCCGCGAAGGCTCCTCGCCCGCCGGAGATTATGTCCGAACACCATCCGCGGGTGGTTCATCGGCTATCCCCCCGCTGCGCTGTATGGCCGTGCACTGCCATGTCTGCAGGCTCCTGCATCCAGGCGGGCATTTTAGCGGCAACGGGGGACGCCACGTCTGGATCCGCCAATCGCAGGAACGCCGAGGCGAGATGGTTGGCATCCCCGATCAGGGCTGAGGGGCTAAGGGTCTTGTAAGCAAGGCTTCCCGCCGCAAAGACGAGGAACGCAGCGAAGAGGCGCCGCAACACGGTAACCGGCGCCACATGCGCCACCCACACGCCGATCGGCGCCGCGAGCACAGCGCTGATGCCCAGGGCCGCAACTGCGGGCAGAAAGACGTAGCCGGCGCAGTCGGCACAGCCCGAGGGGGTGTCCGCAAGGAGATAGCCCGATGTTCCGGCAACCGCTGTCGGCAACGCGAGTGCGCCAGCCGTAGCAATCGCCTGCTGCATCGGGATCGTCCGCGCCAGAAGCGGCACGATGAAAAACGCGCCCCCAAAGCCCACAAGCGCGGCCAGCGCACCACCTCCTACCCCTTTCGCCGTCATGCACAGAAAACACGGGGCGGCTTTGGCCGTGCCGGATGGAGCGCGTCGGCCGCTGGCCAGCCCCCAGGCGGTGAAAAGGGTGAACGCCACGAAGATCACAACGACGAAATGGACGTTCAGCGCGCTGGCAAAGGCTCCGGTGAGGAAGGCACCGGCGCCGATGCCCGGGGTCAGCGCCGCCGCCATGCCCCAGTCAATGGCCCCGCGGTCGGCATGGGCCTGTGTGCTGGCGATC
>JBNKIW010000171.1:0-2253 GCA_050290865.1 Rhodomicrobiaceae bacterium
CATTGTCGAACCCAAATTTGTTCGGCGCTCGAAAATGCTCGATCGGCCGGTTGTGCAACGCCTCAAAGGGCTGATTGCCGAAAACAATCTAACTATGACATGCGCTTTGCTGACCTGTTTCTCTCAGGTTCTGGCGCGCTGGAGTGAAAAGCCGCATTTCTCGCTAAATCTCACGCTGTTCAACCGTCCGGCCGTGCATCCAGATATCCTGAATGTCATCGGTGATTTTACTACACTGAGCATTCTTGAAGTTGACCTGCAGGATGATCTGACATTCCTGGAGGCTGCACAGCGGATACAGGATCGGATATGGCAGGATCTCGATCATCGGCAGTTTGGCGGCGTACAGGTGTCGCGTCTGCTGACCCAACAGTCAGGTGATCCGCAGCGCTCTATCATTCCCGTCGTGTTCACCAGCCTGCTCAATCAGGACAACGCCAATTGGTCCAACAGCCTTGAGCAGAAACTGGGGGCAGAGAACTTCTACACCATCAGCCAGACCCCCCAGGTTTGGCTGGATCACCAGGCGATGGAGCGGGATGGCCGGCTTTATCTGAACTGGGATGCGGTGGAAGAACTGTTCGAGCCGCGCGTGCTTGATGCGATGTTCGATGCCTATGCCGGGCTGGTCGAGAGCCTTGCCGCGCGGCCCCGCCTGATGACGGCGGCTGGCGTGCCGGAGCTTCCCCCGGTGGCCCCGCCCGCACCGCAACGGCCGCTCTCTGGCACGCGCCTGCATGACGGGCTTGCAGCCTTTGCCCGCCAGACGCCGGACGCGCCCGCCCTTCTGGCCGCCGCTGAGGACGGCGCGATCGAAACCCGGCTCTCTTATGCAGCGCTGGACCGCGCCGCGGATTGCACCGCCGCGCGGCTGGCGGCGGCCGGCATCGCCCCCGGCGAGATCGTCGCCATCGCCATGGACAAGGGCTGGGAGCAAGCCGCCGCGGCGCATGGCATCCTGCGGGCCGGCGGCACTTATCTGCCCATCGACCCCACCCTGCCCGAGCGGCGCCGCGGGGAACTGCTCGACGCCTGCGGAAGCCGCCTGATCCTGACGCAGCCTGCGCGCGCTGCGGAACTGGTGACGCATGGCCGCGAAAGGCTGGTCGTCGAACCCGCCTGGCAGGATTTCGACGCGGCGCGGCCAGCCACACAGGTCAGCGCCAGCCAGCGGGCCTATGTGATCTTTACCTCCGGCTCCACCGGCACGCCGAAAGGGGTGGTGATCTCGCATGGTGCGGCGGTCAACACCATCGAGGATATTTGCGAGCGCCGCCAGCTGACCGGCCGCGACTGCCTGTTTGGCTTGTCCGCCCTGGGGTTCGACCTGTCGGTCTTCGATCTTTTCGGTGCCGCGATGCGCGGCGCAGCCCTGGCGCTGCCCCATGCCAGCGGCTTGAAGGATCCGCGCCATTGGGGCCGGGTGCTGCGCGCCGCCAATGCCACCATCTGGAATTCGGTCCCCGCGCTGCTGCGCATGCTGTCGGAATTCGAGCATGGCTCCGAGGCCGCCTTTCCCGGTCTGCGTCTGGCGCTGTTGAGCGGCGACTGGATCCCCCTCTCCTTGCCCGGGGAGGCGCGCGCCCGGCTCAACCCGGCGCTTGAGGTGATCTCGCTTGGCGGGGCGACCGAAGCGGCCATATGGTCGATTGAACAGCCGATCGGGCAGATCGATCCGGCCTGGCGCAGCATCCCTTACGGCCGTGGCTTGACCAACCAGCCCGTTCGCGTGGTCGATCACCGCCTGGACGAGCGGCCCGTTGGCGTGACCGGCGAAATCGTCATTGGCGGCACCGGACTGGCCGAAGGCTACCTGAACCAGCCCGAGCTGACTGCCGAGCGTTTCGTACGCCATCCGCGCACAGGCCAACGCCTCTACCGCACCGGAGATCTCGGACGCTATTTCCCAGACGGCACCATCGAGTTTCTCGGAAGGCTCGACACACAGGTCAAAATCAACGGCTTCAGAATCGAACTTGGTGAGATCGAGACGGTGTTGAGCCGCCACAAACGGGTTCGACAAGCGAAAGTGCTTGCCCGCGACGGCAAACAAGGGCGCAGCCTTGTTGCACTGGTCGAAAGCGATGAGGAAATCACCCCGTCCCGGGAAGACGCCCAGATTATATCAGATCCAGGGCATCGCTTGGCCTTCAAGCTCGAACAGCCCGGTATCCGGCGCCTCGTGGGTAAGCGCATCAGTCTTCCCGCACCCGCAGCGGATGACCGGCGTTTCATAAAACGCCGCAGTTGCCG
>JBNKIW010000172.1:0-2180 GCA_050290865.1 Rhodomicrobiaceae bacterium
GGGCCTGGCGTCTGTTTTCGCCTGTGGGACGAGCCGCAGACGCAGAGCCTCCCCGCATACGCCGAGCCCGAGATTCGGTCCGCCGATCTTGCTCCCCTGTTGCTCGACTGCGCGGAGTGGGGAACGGCCGATCCGCGCGCGCTGTCCTGGCTCGATCCGCCGTCCGCCGCCGCCATCGACGCCGCGCGCGAGGAACTGGCGAGGCTGGACGCACTTGATGCCAAAAGCCACATCACAGCGATGGGCAAGCGGCTGAGGTCGCTGCCGGTGCCGCCCCGGCTGGCCCGCATGGTGATTTCGGCGGCGGAGAATGGCCAAGCGGAGGAGGCTGCCGGGATCGCCGCCGTTATGGTGGAGCGCGGACTTGGCGGCAACGACGCCGATCTCGCGCACCGGCTGGAGGATTTCCGCCGCGACCGCTCGCGCCGCGCCAGCGACATGCGAAAGCTGGCGGCGGGCTGGGCCAGGATGGCGCGTGAGGGCCGCCCGGCGCAAGACCGGGGCGAGGACATGTCCATCGCTCAACTGCTGGCGCTCGCCTTTCCGGAGCGCATCGGCAAGGCGCGCGGCGCACCCGGCCAGTTCCTCCTCGCCAATGGCCGCGGCGCCAACCTCGATGCGACGCATCCTTTGGCGCGATCACCCTTCCTCGTTGCGGCGGAGCTGTCAGGATCGGCGGCATCGACGCGCATTCTGCTTGCGGTCGCAGCCGATGAGGCGGACATTCTCGCCGCCGCTGGGCAACGCATTTGCGAGACGGACGAGGTCGAATTCGATCCAGGCGCAGCCGCGCTGAGGGTGCGCCGTGTCCGCCGGCTCGACGCCATCCTCCTGGCAAGCGAGCCCCGGGCAGTGACGGCGAGCGAGGAAACCGCGCGTCTTCTGGCCGACGGTATCGCAAAGCTCGGTCTGAGCGGTCTGCCGTGGAGCAAGGCGCAAATCCAGCTCCGCCACCGGGTCAGTTTCCTGCGTGCGGCCGAGGGTGACGAATGGCCTGACCTGAGCGATGAAGCGCTTGGCAAAACGGCGGCTGACTGGCTCGCCCCTTTCATCGCCGGTAAGACGAAGCTCTCCGAAATCGGCGCCAACAACCTGGGCGCGGCGCTGGACGCACTGCTGCCATGGAACCTGAAGCGGCGCCTGGAAGAAGCGGCGCCCACGCATTTAACGGCGCCCACGGGAAACCGTCACGCCATCGATTACGAGACGGCAGGCGCACCCGCCCTGCATATCCGCGTGCAGGAATTATTCGGGCTGACGCAACACCCTTCGATTGCGGGCGGCAGGCTGCCGCTCACACTGCACCTGCTCTCGCCCGCGCACCGGCCGATCCAGATCACGCGCGATCTGCCCAGCTTCTGGAAGGGATCATGGGCGGCGGTAAGGGCCGAGATGAAAGGGCGCTATCCGCGGCACCCCTGGCCCGACGATCCCGCCTCGGCAGCGCCAACCTCGCGGGCCAAGCCGCGCGGGACGTGATGGGATGGGCGTTGCCATTGTTGCCGCTCAGAAATTTCGCCGACAGTGTAGCGTAGATCATCCGGAACCGCCGTTCTGCGCGACACTGCCTATTCACTCGGTAAGCGGCGACCCGCAGCGGGTCTTTCACCCACTTCGGGTGTCCGCTGACTGCTCCGTACCATTGCGCGCACTTGCATCAGAGCAAAACCCAGCAGATTTGCTCCCTGCCACTGCGTCGGGTCTTCCGCACGGGGATCGTCGGCGGCAAGCCCGATGCCCCAGATAGAATCAACGGGGCTGGCTTCCACCAGAACCTTTTCGCCCGTCGTCAGAAGATAGTCACGCAATGCCTCGTTCTGTCCGAACTTCCCGAAGTTTCCGCGCACGACGATGTCGAAGCGTGCTTCCTCCCACGCCGCATCATCAAAATTCCGGACCTTGCGCCCGAACGCCTTGGCTGCACCAGGACTTGCCGCCTGAAGGATGTGCCGCAGGGCGTCGTCATCAGTGAACAACCGTGCTTTCTCGGCCATCATGTAGTGCTCGGCCGACAGATAGGTGATACCGTCGATCTCAAAGCGGCAGTTCCACCACTGGCTTAAAACGTGCTTACCGATGGAGCCACCAGACTTGGCGCGATGCCCCCAGAAGCACAGATATTTCGGCAACCAGCCTGCCTCGATCATCTGCAACAGTTCAGCGGTATTGCGTGGCGGCTC
>JBNKIW010000173.1:0-2135 GCA_050290865.1 Rhodomicrobiaceae bacterium
CCGCGCCCATCGCCCCACCTGGCGAGACCGGTCACCCCCCAAACCCCTCGCGCTTCAGCCGGACGATGACCAGATCAAGCGCTGACAGGAATCTGGAACGGTCGCGGGCCTGGAATGGCTTTGGACCGCCGGTCATCTCGCCAGCGGCACGCAGGTCTTCCATCAGATTGCGTGTCGCGAGCGCCATGCCGATGGACGCTTCCGTCAGGACGCGCCCGGTCGGTGCAATCACGTCCGCCCCCGCCTTGATGCTGCGATGCGCCAGCGGCACATCGGCGGTGATAACGATGCTCCCGCGCGTAACGCGCTCCGCGATCCAGTCATCAGCAGCATCGGGATCACTGCCGACGACAATCCGCTCAATAAGCGGATCGCGTGGAACGGCCATGTAGCTGTTGCTGACGATGTAGACCTTCAGCGCATGGCGTTCGGCGACGCGGTAGACTTCCGTCTTCACGGGGCAAGCGTCGGCATCGACATAGATAGTGATCGGCTTCACAGATTCGCTCAAACTTCGATCCCGCGTGTAGATGCGGCTCATGGAATTCACCGCGGTGTGTTCGTCAGAACGTGATCATTCGCGCGGACAGCCGCCGGAGTCAAATTCAGCTCAAGTGACACGTCAGGGTTCACTCGTGACCCTGGCCGTTCTCCCCGGCTTCGCAACCGTCGTTCACTGCGGGGCAGCAGACGGCATTCGAGATTTGCCGCGCGAGCAGCGTCAACACCGGAGGAAGTGGTTGTTCAGGACCATTTGGCACCATCGGAGCGCGATGCTCCATTGCACAAAACCTGCCGGTGGTGCTCTTGCTGGAGTAAGGCAGTTGTTTTATGCTAAGCGGTCGTTCACACAGGGACGAAATCGCAAAGCCGGACGCGACGCTGCTTCGCTCCCCGGTCTCCCGGCACCCCCTCGAACTTTCCACCCCGCTGCAACGGGGAGGAGGCACACATGCGGGCTGAGGTGATGGCGCTTTTGCTCCGGACGCCGGTTCCAATCCGCGGTGAGGCAGCCATCTTCAGGATGCAAGTCCCTCAGTGAAGGAGAGCAGCTCCGGCAACACCTGTTCGCGCCACCGCCGCCCATGGAACAGCGAAAAATGCCCTGAGCCCGGCACCAGGTGGCGATTGCGTTTCTCAGGCGGCAGGCCATGGCAAAGGGCGTGAGCGGCGCCGGTCTGGCCGGGTGCGGCGATATCGTCAAACTCACCCTCGATGGTCATCAGCGCGGTGCCGCGGATGGCTCCGAAGTTGATCGGCGCGCTCTGCCAGCGCAGCGCGCCCGTACACACCGCCCGCTCGTGGAAGACGAGCCGCACGTTCTCAAGGAAGAACTCGGCCGTCAGATCCATGATCGACGCGTAAAGATCGAGGAACGGGAACCGCTCGCGATCGGTGCCGTCGTCGTTGAGGATCTTGCCGGAAAGCTCCAGGCCACTGGCGAGATGACGCGCGGCATAGGCCAGGAGGCCCTGGAGCTGAACGCTGGCCGGGTAGACCACGCGGCCCGCCCCGGCATATCCCTCGCCAATCCGCGCGAGCGCGTTGGCGCGGAACCAATCGAGCGGCCGTTCCCGCAGCAGGCGGACCACCCGCGTCGGATTGGCAAGCGGATCAACTGGCGCCGCCATCAGGATGAGAGAACGTGGCGCCAGCGTTTCATCCTCCTGCGCCAGGATCGCCGTGGCGGCCAGCGCCGGTATCACCCCCTGACACACTGCAAAGACATCTGTGCCGGGGCCGAGCAGTCTGAGAGCGCGCAGGACAAAGGCGATGTTGTCATCGAAACCGAAATCCCCGGCGCTCCGGGGGACGTGCCGGGCGTTGACCCAGTCAAGGACGAAGACCCGGGCGCGAGGTAGGAGGCCGATGACGGCGTCCCGCAGCAGAAAGGCGAAATGGCCGGAAAGCGGCGGGATGAACAGAAACTGCGGAGCGGTGTCGGTCGCGGGGAGGAATTCAAGCAGGGCGGCAAAGGGCCAATCCGCCACAGGATCCTCGCGAACGGCGATATTGCGCCCGTGGTGATGCACCTGCCGGATACCGAAGGCGCGGCGCGCCAGGGCAATCGCACGAAATAACAGCTGACAGATCGACCATATTCTGAATCGCTCGGGTGATCTTTGATTCGTGAA
>JBNKIW010000174.1:0-2125 GCA_050290865.1 Rhodomicrobiaceae bacterium
AGCTTCGGGATGTAGGCGTGCAGATACATCCGGTCGATCCCCTCGACCGTCAGCCTCACATGGTTATCGAGAATGTCTGCTACAGATTGTGTTAGTGTCTGTCCGAAGACAATTTGAATCACTTGAATCAGTTGTGATTCACTGGCGCCGATCCGATTCGCAGGAGGGGGCGCCGATGTGGACGAACGAAAACCGCAGCTTATACGACCGCAGTCACTTGCGTTATCCCAGCGACCTGACCGACGAGGAATGGGCGCTGATCGAGCCGCTGATCCCGCCAGCGAAGCGCGGCGGCGGCAAACGGACAGTCATTATACGCGAAGTGGTCAATGGCGTGATGTACATTCTCTCGACGGGCTGCCAATGGCGAGCCCTGCCGAAAGATCTGCCGCCGAGGAGCACGGTGCACGGCTATTTCGATCTGTGGAACTGGGATGGCACGCTGGAGCGCATCCACCACGCTTTGTATTCCCTCCCAGAACTTGACATGAGCGCGGAAGTTTCAGGCCGCCAATGATGTGCGTGCAACCTGCAGATCACGGAAGTGATTGGGGAAGTCGGCTCTTCTGAAGCGCACGGCGGCGCCCATGGCTTTGTATCCGCGAGGGTTGATACGGTAGAGCCGAGAGTTCTTGACCTTGGTGATGAGGCCGTGACCGCGGAGCTTGGCGATAAGGCGGGACGTGCGGTGCGTTCGCTTGGCGGCTTCCACCGCATCAGTGGCGGCGGCAGGGTACAGCTTTCCCTGGAGGTCCCGATTGCGGAACCCATTGATTGCGAAGTCACCGGACAATGCCGCGGCGAAGAGAGCGACGGTAGCCAGGGCGACGGGGTTAAAGGCGGCAACACGCGAACCGGTAGCGGATGCTGTCGGCTGACAAAGAGCGTCCAGTTCGCCGACGGCTTCGCCGGTCAACGGCACGCGGGCCAGGGCCTCCAGGAGACGTCCGTTGGCGGCATGGGCCACCTCGGCGTAACGCCAGAAGGCGCCGCGATGCTTGTCTGATCGCGGCCAGAAAAAACCGCGACGCCCTTTGTCATGGGACACCACCGCGGCGGGCCGCCGGTTTCATCGGCAGACCGAAGAACCTTGAACTCGCGCGGATTGTTGATGGTCGTCTCGATACGGAGAACGTTGGCGTGGTCGTAGAATTTGATAGCGTTCGCCTTGAGGCGGAAGCGGACGCGGAAACCCTGCGGGCGCTTCTTGCTGTCGATGGTGACCTCGCCAGTAAAACTGTGATGCGGCTTGCGGCCGAGAAAATGCATGACATCCTCGGCGCCGAGCGCGGTGACCGACGCCGTCAGCAGATCGTCTTTGATCGCTTCCAGCGCCGCCCGATCACGGAACAGAATATCGGTGGCGTATTCGCATTGGTCGATAACCCACCAGTAGCCGGGGAAACTGGTGTCCTTGATGGATGGCAATAGCGGATTGATCATCGCCGCTTGGCGGTCGAGGAATGCCGGCCATTCGGTATGGGCGAACGCGTCGCACAGCGCCTTGACGGCCACGGTGTCATCGACCGCGATGATCTTGTTCTCGCTGCGCTGGTAGCCGATACCAGATAGATCCATCTGCCGTGCCAGCCATTCCCGGCCGTTGATGTAGACCTGGATTTCGTACGGCGCCCAGCTCTGGATCCGCACATGCATCCAGCCGAATTCCGGATCGATCAGATAGAGATAGAAGTGCAGGCACTTCCGCCTCCGTCTGACTATCTCCAGGCGATGCTTTTTCCGGTTGCCCACCACAGCAAACGAACGACAGGGTTCGAGAACGGAAAAAACGCACACCAATCCCGAAGTCACACCGTCACGTTCGGCGATCCGCCGGGCCAGAGCCTCTTTCGAAGAGCCGAACCGGTGCGTGCTGGCGCCGGCCAGATATTCGACAGGCCGCCCAGCTTGCGCGGCAAGCGCTTCGATGTGGTTCCGTATCCGCTTGGTCTCGCTTTCGAAAAACTTGCCGGCATTCTTGAGCAGCACTCCCCGCTGCCCCAGGTAACGTGCAAACGCCCCGCGCGGAAAGAAGCCGTTGAAATGGCCCTTGAAGATGATGCGGTCGAATGTGCTGATCGTATTCGTGATTGACGCGCCATGGCGTTCGAGGAAGTGCTTCATG
>JBNKIW010000175.1:0-2058 GCA_050290865.1 Rhodomicrobiaceae bacterium
ACTCCACGACCTTGACGCGCGGCTTGCCATCGTCAGTCAGAACGGGTTGCCCGCCTTGATCCCTGAACGGCACTTGTTCGCGCCATTTCCAATATTGGAGGACGGTTCCCGTCTCGCCCGTCAGCACCTGCCCGCCGGCCTCGGCCGCCTGGGCATAGGTCATCCAGCGCGCATCGCCATAGCCGCGCTCCTCCGCCACGGTGAGAAGCCAGACGGCATTCATGCCCCGATAGGCGCGGCCGCTCACCGGATTGTACGGCAGGAAGCGCTCACCGGCCCGCCATGATTTCTGAAGCGGTGACGACCCCCGCGACATCTGACCGGCGATGGTTGCGGCGACCATGCGGTGATAAGGGGTACTGGTCATCGCGCCGCACCTCCGCGCACTGGCGCGAGATCGGCGGCATCCTCAAGCTCGACGGCCTCGATCATGTGACCGCGCTCAATATACCACGCCCACTCAATGGCGCTTAATGCATCATCCCTCGTCACGATTTCAGGCTCCTGGCCGGCATCCGTCACGATTTCGGGCTTCGGGCCGGCGTATCTGCGCGCGATGCGCACCACCGTTTCGTCGGTGATAGCGAGATCGTTGCGCAATCCCTCGAATGCTGCGTGGAACTCCGTTTCCTCCGTGGCGCGGATGAATGCGCCGGCATGGTGCAGTTCAAGAAATCGCTGTTGCCATGGGCCATGCTGGCTGTGAGCGTCGATGGCAGCCTGAATATCGTTCCTCGCGACCTGCACCACGCCGCTGAATGGGCACCCCTTTTCCGGCTCTCCGGGGATGTCGGTGCCTTCCGGCAGGGACTGCAGCCACGCCTCACAAGCACTCCACGCCAATTCAACCTCGCGGCGGAGTGTCAGCGCATCCTCCGGCTTCCGCGTCGCAGCGAAAATGTCGGCAATCCGCCACTGGTCCGCGAGCCGCTGCAGATCCTCAACGCCAGTGATACGGACTAGTCCATCGTCCGGCCGCCAGGCTTCATGTGTCGGTTGCGACAGGCCGCCACGCACCTTCACCCGATACACGACCCGCGTGCCGTCATCGGCCACCTGCCAGACGTCGTAATCGGTCACCCCGGTGCGGACGGCAGCGATCTGAGCCGCCGGTACTGTGGGGTGATAGCCAAGGCCGGCGCCCTTGGGTTCGGCGAGTTCGTAAGGACACCACCGCCCTCTGGCGATGTCTGACCCGCCAGCGCGTTCCTTCTCGTTCATCGGCCGTGCCCTTGTTCCGCAACCTGCTCCACGGCCTCGGTCTGGGCTTGGTAGAAATGGGTCTCGATGGCCCCCAACGCCGCATCGCGAGAAGCGTATTGTGCGTCCTCATTGCCTGTATATGCTGCCGCGACGGCACACACCTCTGCGGCATTCATGAACCCATCGGAACGGAGTGCTTGGAACGCTGCGTCGAAGGCCGCTTCGCTGGTTTCCGCCGCCTGCAATCTGCCGAGATAGGAGGCGACGTTGTTCTCCGCCGGGCTTGTGGCGGGTCCGCCCTCTCGCCACCTGCTGGCCGTCGCCGCAATGGCCCCGAAGGCCTCCTCCCGTGACGACAACCGGGCGTCTTCGTTCCAGGTAAAGGAACGGGCAATCTGTGCGGCCTTGGTGTCATCAATAGAAGGATCGGCCCGCAAGGCCTGGAGCGCGGCAGCAAACTCCGCCTCGTCCAGAAAGGATCCGCGCAGGCTTTGGACCTGCGGAAAGACGCCATTGTGGATCTCATGCGCCCATTCCCACGCATCCGCATACCCCGCAGTGAGCAGGCAGGTGACCGGCGCCCGCAGCGACGGGTTGATGCCGGCACGTTCCGCAGCTTCATCGTAGGTGATGTTGGGCTCATACGTTCTGGGGTGATGCCCCGCCGCGTTGCGCACCTCTGCGACGGTCAAGTAGGCCTCGGCCAGCTCCCGCGCTGCCTGCAGATCGCCGTGGATGGCCGGTGAGACGTTCAGGCGTTCACAGAGTGCGTCAATCTCGGCATTGCTCAACGGTTCGATCTCGCCGCCGTTGCTCGCGATGTCGTTTTCGGGGCTGGTGAACACCGAATCCGTG
>JBNKIW010000176.1:0-2045 GCA_050290865.1 Rhodomicrobiaceae bacterium
CTTCCGCAAGTGCAGAAACCTCACGCCGCGCGGCGCATTGCTGACCATTGGCGGTGCTGCCCTCTGGCTTCCCGCGTCGTTTGGTGCAGCAACCGCCCTACACATGGCACTCATTGCTAAAGCTGCTTCTTTACCCGCATGGATGCAGCTCCTGCATCCGCTGGCGACCGTTATCGCCAAGAGCAAGCTTTTGGTCTTGCCGGTCTACCCCGCCGCCTGGCCGCAGGCCAAGAGACACGCCTCAGTGCAGGCGATATTCCAATTCCATCGTGCTTTTGTGAGGCTCCATCTTATCCGGAAAACGGTATGCCGCTACCGGCAGACTGCGGAGAGGTTTGCCAGGATGGCGGATGGCTTGGGGCGGGCCGCTTCACATGCAGGCATCACTCACTTCTGCACTCAATTGTTGATCGTCCTCAACAGCACGGTGGCGTGGACGGGCGAAACGTCGCGAGCGGCGATGACACACGCAGCGGAAGTCTTTTCCACGGCACCGCTGGTTGGCGCACTGCTCCGGCGCTACGCGGCGCGCTATGAGGATGCGAAAACTCCTCGCGAAGAGAAATTCAGTGAAAGGGTACGCGGTTTTTTCGAGCGCTGGTCGATCAAGTTTTCGGCCGAATATTACGAAGCCAAGGAAAGAGAACAAGCCGCGCAGCGCCAGATATTGACACAGGCCGAGATCAATCAGCCTTAGCAAACCATCATTGTGTCTCAAACT
Source organism: Rhodomicrobiaceae bacterium (assembly GCA_050290865.1). Lineage (GTDB taxonomy): Bacteria > Pseudomonadota > Alphaproteobacteria > Rhizobiales > Rhodomicrobiaceae > JARRLC01. Next base: position 722 of record JBNKIW010000176.1, read on the forward strand.
CTTACACCCTGTCCCCCAAGCCCCTGAACCAGGGCGCTGAAAACCGTCGCGAGGATTTGGGGGCAGCGTTCTGACTGCGGCGGCAGCAGGCCCTCATTCATACCGCGACCAATGCGGCCATCTCCGCCCCGCTTTCCGCAATGGCTGCCGGAGACGTAAACGAGACGTCAAAACGGACCGGCCTTCATCGAAGTCGAAAGCGGTGCGCCCACCGTGCAGGCGGTTCCACACCCTCCGGAAACGCCGCGCTGCGTCAGATACGCTGCGTCGGGCGAAGAATTCGATATCCATCTGCACCCCCGTCAGCAGGTCCGGCGCGAGACGCATGCGGCAAGGCTCACGCTATCAGTTCCAATAGATCCGCCACAGCAAGAGGTGCGGTGACCATCGCATCGTGCCCGGTCGCGATCTCTTCAACCGGCCAGCCATGATCTTTCGCTCTCAGATGCGCGATCTTGGCGGGAACATAAGGAGGGTCCGTGCATCGGACATAGGTGGCGGGAAGGCTGTTCCCGACAGGACCTTTCAGCGTGAGGGCGGTCGTGAAGGTTGCGAAGGGATGGGGCGTCAGGCGTCCTTCAAGAAATGCAAGATCCTCCGGCTCGGAGACCCCGAAGCTCTCGGCCGGGGCCGGCGGCAGGCTGACGCCGCCGCTGCTCTTGATGGCCAGTGCCGTCCGGTCCTCGGCCATCGTCTCCGGAAGCAGGCTGAGCCAGGTCTCTTGCGATTTGAGCATGATCGCGTCGAGATAGACGAGACGTGCGATACGCTGAGGGACTACATCGGCAACGCCGGTTATTGGAGCGCCGCCGAAGCTATGGCCGACGAGAACGGCCTCGCTGAGGTCTTCATAGACAAGATGATTGACGATATCCTCGACGAAGGTGTTCAGCGTGATGTCTTTGGAGAGCAGGTGCGAACGCTCCCCCAGGCCTGTCTGGGTGGGCGCCGAAACCCGGTGTCCCCGCGCCGTCAGAATGTCCGCGAGGCGCGACCAGCACCAGCCGCCGTGCCACACGCCGTGAACAAAAACGAAGGTTCTGTTCGTCATCGCTTCAGCTGCTCTTCCAAGAAACTGGCCTTGAATGGCAGTTGCCGTTCCGGTTGCGCCGCGGGCAGATTACGCCGAGGCCTGGCGCAGGGTACAATTGCGGGTTGTGCCACGGGAGGCTTCGGTGTGCAAGAAGTCGAGCGGCCGTTTATTAGCGATCAACTGCCGCGTTCTCTGGATACCGTGGGCGGCAGGTTTTGGAGGTGCGCCGTGCAAAGGCGGCGCTTTCCAGTGGGTGCAAATCCCACCCGGCCAACCGCTCCAGCCGGAAGC
>JBNKIW010000177.1:0-2038 GCA_050290865.1 Rhodomicrobiaceae bacterium
ATTGGCAGAAGCCATCGTGGCTCGGCTTTGTGCTTGCGGCCGACCGATGCCTTGAACCAAACGCCGCCCTCGAAGTCGCTGCGCGGACTTGGCGCTTCCCCGGAAACCAGTCCGGTATTCGTGAACTCTTCGGGCGTTGGGCGCCCTGTCATGTTCTGGCGCAGATAGGCCGCCGCGATCTGCTCAGGGGAGCGCATCGCCAGCAATTCGCGCGCGAAGCCGAGTTCTTCACCGGTCAGATCGGCGGTGAATATGGGGGCGTTGAGCAGGCGGTCGCGGTCGCGTTTGAAGATCTCATCTGCTGTGGGCGGCTGCATCCACGACGCCTTGATCCTGGCCGCCTCCAGAATCCGTTCCATGCCACGGCGCTTGCCATGCGGTGTGATAACGACGCAGACTCCGTTTCGTCCTGCTCGCCCGGTGCGGCCGCTGCGATGCAGGAGCGTGTCCCCATCCCTCGGAAGATCGGCGTGAATAACCAGGTCGAGATTGGGCAAATCAATGCCGCGCGACGCGACATCGGTTGCGACACAAACCCGCGCGCGGCCGTCCCGCATGGACTGGAGCGCATGGGTGCGCTCGATCTGGTTGAGTTCACCCGAGAGCGCAACGACCGCGAAACCGCGATTGCCAAGCCGGCTCGAAAGATGCTTCACCCCTTCACGGGTCGAACAGAAAACAAGTGCGCGCTCGGCTTCGAAATAGCGCAAAGCATTGATAACGGCATTTTCACGCTCGGCATCCGCGACCAGCATCACCCGGTATTCGATATCGGCGTGCTGCACGTTTTGCGGCGTCGTTGCGATGCGGACGGCATTGCGCTGAAAACGCTTGGCCAGCACGGCAATCGCCTTGGGCACCGTCGCCGAGAACATGAGCGTACGCCGTTCGGCCGGCGCGGCGCCGAGAACAAATTCCAGGTCTTCCCGGAAGCCGAGATCAAGCATTTCATCGGCTTCATCGAGAACGATAACCCTCACCGCCGACAGGTCGAGGGAGCCGCGCCGGATGTGGTCGCACAAGCGGCCTGGTGTTCCGACGACGATATGCGCACCATCGACCAGAGCGCGGCGTTCGTGGCGCATGTCCATGCCGCCGACACAGGACGCTATCCGGGCGCCGGTTGCCTCATACAGCCATTCGAGTTCGCGCCGCACCTGCATAGCGAGCTCGCGCGTTGGTGCGACGACCACCGCAAGCGGGTCGGCGCTATCAGGGAAGGCGTCCGCGCTGCTGAGCAGGGTCTGCGCCATGGCGAGACCAAACGCCACCGTTTTGCCCGAGCCCGTCTGCGCAGAAACCAGAAAATCGGCTTCCACTGCATCCGAAGCGAGAACTGCGGCTTGGACGGCTGTTAACGTCGTGTAGCCATGCTTGGTGAGGGCTCCGGCCAGAACCGGGGCGACACCTTCAAAAACTGTCATTCAGGGACTTTCATAGCTGATGGCGCAGGCGCGCCATCATATCCGCACGCTGCGGCCGACGCTAAACGCGAGCGGCGCCCAAACGCAATCGGAATTTCGATGCGCGCGCTTCTTGGCAAGCGTGATCACGCTGGCTGTATCGACGAGGAGCAGTGCGCCGTTTCATGATGAGCGTGGGTGGAGCAGGCTGGGGAGAATTCACCGTCCCTACATGCACCAGCAATGCGAAGATGACTGCGTATTCCTCATGAGACATTGCGGCGTCGAACAGGCTGACTGGGTTGGCACGTCCTTGGGCGGGCTCGTAGGCATCAGGATCGCTGCGTCGCAGGAGTATCGTGATATCAACATCCGGCGCCTTGTCCTTAACGATATTGGACCGTTTCTTTCCGCCGATGCGCTCAGACGCCTTGCCATTCGCGTGACAGGATATAATGGGGTTCCCTTCAAGACACGGGAGCAGGCGGAGGCCTATTGCCGGTTTTCGTGGGGAGATTTCGGGATCGACGATCCTCAGTGCTGGACCGAGTTTATGAAACGCCGTTTCAACCCCGAAGTGCAACAGCAGGGCATATATGACATGGCAGCAAAGAGTCGGAAGGGGCAGACGGGGT
>JBNKIW010000178.1:0-2016 GCA_050290865.1 Rhodomicrobiaceae bacterium
CGGTCGCGATGGCTCGGCCGCTGGCCGCCGGAATCGCGGCGTCCGCACTCCCTTTCCTTGCTGGTGTCGAAATCGCGTCGGTGCCCCTTGTCACTGACGGTTCTCCTTCAGGCGCCGGAAAAGCGTCGCCCGGCTCACACCGAGACGCTTGGCGACCTCCTGCACGCCATGGTCGCCCGCGAGCAGGGTTTCGGCCAATTTGATGTCGCCCGCCGTGAGACGCCGAGGCCGCCCGCCCGTCCGCCCCCGAGCGCGCGCCGCTGCCAGCCCCGCCCGCGTTCGCTCGCGGATCAGCGCCCTTTCGAAATCCGCCAGCGCCCCGAAGATATGAAAGGTGAGCCTCCCGCCTGGGGTGCTGGTGTCGATCCGTTCGGTGATCGAACGGAACTGCACCCCGACATTTTCAAGACGGGTGATCGTCTCGATGAGCTGCTTCATCGAGCGCGCGAGACGATCGAGCTTCCACACGACGAGCGTGTCCCCGGCCCGCATCACGTCCAGCGCACGGCTCAGCTCAGGCCGGTCGGTTTTGCCGCCGGACGCCGTTTCTTCAAAGATGCGCTCGCAGCCTTCTCGCCTCAGCGCATCGCGCTGCAGCGCCGCGTCCTGCTCCGCGGTCGAAACGCGGGCGTAGCCGATCAACATGTTGCAAAACTCAAAGGATTTAAATTATTTTGAGCCTATGAATTTGAGATGGGTTTTGCAACATACTTTTCGGGTTTTTCCGCCTCTTTCGCGCGCATCGCGAGGGCAGTGCAAATACGGTCGTTTTTGCGACGTCGCGGCGATGCGCGATCTTCGCGGTTGGGTGACGACTGCCTGATGCAGAAGCTTGGCCGGGGGTGGCTATTCGGTGCGGGGAACGTGGCGGGTACGGCCGTGGGCATGCAGGGCGAGAAACTTCTCCCGCACGATTTTGAAAAGCGCGTGAGGCAGGAACCCGTGAAGACAAGTGCCCTGGCCGCGCGCTATGGGCCGCAGATCAGGACCGGGCCAAGTGAAGACATTGGCCTCGGTAAGAATGATCCAGGAGCGCTGGTCATCCAAGCCGAGACGCTGTTTCGTCGCCGGAGGTATCTCAACCGCTTCGTAAGCAAATTTCGGCGGGGTATGCGTGATCGGAAGGGCAAGGACTTCGGTTTTACCCGCTTCGGTCTCAAGAGACATGACGACAGCGGCAGGCCGATCCTTGCTGCCTTCTTCCATGCCTTGCTCATACTCACTGAGCCAAAGATAAGCATAGCGAAGGACCATACCGGGCTGGGGGATGGCGGGTATCTTCACTATGTATGGCTTTCCCAGTCTGCAGGCACTTCATGATCAAAGGTCTGCGCCACCGCAGGCGGTTCCGCTCTGGCAATGGCCTCAACCCACTTTTGCGGAATGTCCTCGATGCAGTAGACATGCCGGTCACGGCTCTTGAGCCGGTCGTATTCCTCGGCACTGAGGAGAACGAGGTCATCCCGGCCATACTTTGTCGTCCGGACGAGTTCACCGCGCCGGGCGCGGTCGGCGTGAAGCCCGAAGTGCTTGGCGAGATCGGCCGAGCTGATGCGGTTATCTTGAGCTGGCATGGTCGTTCTCCGCAAATTACGGATGATATGTAACATCCACTACATATACATTATGGGGATGAAAGCAAGCTGTCGTCAAGGTGGGGTCGACGGAGCCGCGCAAGCGCGGTGAAGGCTCTTTTCCACACGCTTCGCGATTCTCCCCTGCCCCAAGCTTCCTTCTGAGCCGTGATCACGAAAACGTGATTGATGCGGAGTGCAAAGACCATGGTCTTTGCCGTGAGGATGCAAAGTCCCGTGGTCTTTGCAGTCGCCAGCGGTCCGTGGCGAAGCTAGCCTATGCGGTTCGCGCCTTCTTTTGGCGCCCCCGCCGCGCTTTACTCGGCTTCGCCGACGGCAAGAAACCACATTCCACGAGCGCCCGCCGCAGCAATTCCGGAACGGTCGTGCCTTTCTCAACCGCCGCCTGCCTCAAATGGCGCATTTCCTCGATGCTGAAATT
>JBNKIW010000179.1:0-1960 GCA_050290865.1 Rhodomicrobiaceae bacterium
GGACAAATGTGCCTCCTTGGCCGCTGCAAGGCGGCTATCCCTCTCCGGCCAGATCTTTGGGCACTGGCGGGTGAAACGGCCCTTTGCCCGGCCAGATGAAGTGCGTCGCGTAGGCGGCCTCCAGCTTGCCATCGCCGGTCTTGGTGAAGCGCAGGCGCTGCTTGGGGCCTTTGCCGTGGCGCATGTAGACCGTTGGCGAAGGTTTGAGATTCAGGTCGTGGACGTGGAAGCGGAGAATGCGCAGGAGCCGCGAAAGCTTGGTCAGATTGCAGCCGATGACCCGCTCCAGATAGGGCGTGCGCCCGCGGCGCCAGTCATCGAGGGCGGCGGGGGTGAGGAGATCCATGCCGATGAGGACGTCTACCGGCGCGACGACCTTGCCATTCTCAAGAATTGCGGCCACGGCGCGCACGATCCGCGGGTAGAGCGGGTCATCGCGGTAGGTCGTTACGCTTACGGTGGGAGATCGGGCGCCGGTCTCTGGCATCGCTCATCCCGTTTCTGCAGCGGCGAACGAGGATACCCGCCGCCGGATTCGGTGGATGCAAAAAATTCGCGACCGCCTCCGGCGGTACACCTCAGGGCCGTCGTGTGGCAAGGTCTGAGGACATAAGACGTAAAGCAGTAAAGATCAAAGAGGTAACGTTCGGGAGACCCGGAAGCCGAGCCTGTAGTTCCGGAAGACTGGCTGGTCCCAGTAGCGGCTGGCCGCGCGGAGCCACCCGGGATCGCTGACCCAGGAACCGCCGCGAAGAACACGGAGACTACCATCTCCGGTTGTCCACGCAGACCCATCCGACGGCGCTCCATTATAATCGCTGTTCTTGCAATCCTCTACCCATTCCCAAACGTTGCCATGCACTTGATACAGCCCCCACGGATTGGGCTGGAATGACTTCACCGGCACCGTTTTCTGCCGGTACTCCCCTTTCTTACCGCCGCCATCGTAGGTGTACTTGCCATCGTAATTCGCCTGATCCGGCGTGATCGCCTTGCCCCACCAGAACGGCGTTGTGGTCCCCGCGCGGGCCGCATATTCCCATTCCGCTTCGCTCAACAGGCGGTATTCTTTGCTGGTCTTCTCCTGCAGCCATTTCACATAGGCCTGCGCGTCTTCCCAGCTCACATTGATCACCGGCCGGTCACCCCGGCCCCAGCCCTGATCTGAAGGCTTGCGAGGTTCAACCCCGGTGATCCGCTGCCAGTCCTTGTCCGCCTGAGCAGCGTCCCATTCAGCGAACGTTACCGCGTAGCAGCCTACAGCGAATGGCTGCCCGATGTTCACCCTATGCTGCGGGCCTTCGTCACTTGATCGACCTGCCTCACGACCAAACAAGCCCAGTACACCAGCAGGAGAACCCATCATGTATTCCCCGGCGGGAACCACCACCATCTCGGGCGCAAACGGCGCGTCCTTGAAGCTCTCGCCTGAGCCAGCCTCGATCTGGCGTTCCTCATCGCGACCACCGCCGCTCCCAACCCGCACAGGAACGATGCGTGCCCGCCGTTGCCTTTCCTTCTGCTCACGCTCAAGTCGTTCCGCCTCCGCCTTGCGCCGCGCCTCTTCCTCCTCCCGCTTCCGCCGGGCTTCGGCCTCAGCCTTGGCGCGGGCTTCCGCTTCGGCGCGTTTCTTTGCTTCCGCTTCCAGAAGCACAATGCGGCTGTTGGCCGGCCCGGCGTAGTAGGGATGCGCATGGTTGGCAAAATGCATGAGTGCGGCAAGGTCAGTGCTGTCTTTGATCCGCTCCCATTCCGCCGACCAGTCGGGCGAGCTGAAATTCACCTCCGGCGGCGGTGCCTTCGGCGAACGCTTCAGGCAGATCACCTCGCCGCCCAGCGAACCATAGATATGCGGAAGCTGCAGGCTCTTGGTGGCATCGCGAACGGCGTCGCGGACCTTCCCCATCAGGATGCGGATGTCCGTGTCGGGTGTCTCAAGGTGCTCGGCCAGCGCCTTGGC
>JBNKIW010000180.1:0-1953 GCA_050290865.1 Rhodomicrobiaceae bacterium
GCGGGCGATCTGCCAGGTTGCAGTCGCACCCCTGCCGCCGGTCCGTTCGATAACGCCCTTGTTCCTGCCGCTGTTAACCCGGATCATGCACCAGGAGCCGCCTCGCATGGCGAAGGCTGACGGGCATGGGCCGTCGTCCGGCCGGGATGGCCGTCGGCTTTACTCTGTTCGTGCAACGCGTTTGGGGTTGATCTGCCTTGCTCGGCGGCTCGTTCGGGGCACATGCCCCGCGGGTTATCCGGACGGCGAGAGGCTAAGCGCGATGGCACGGAACAGGGTGCGCTCGACGCAACTCGATGGCAGATGCACGCGGATGCGGCTCGTGTGCTCGACGACGCGGGCGGCGATCTTCAACAGGCGCAGACGGATTGTATTGAACTCGGCTTTGGCGAGCGAATGGCCTTCGGGGATCGCCGCGCGCACGGTGTGCATCAGCCAGAACGCCGCCGTGTGCAGGCTCAGGCGCACCTGATTGGCGGTTGCCGAATGGCACGACGTGCGATCGGATGCCAGCTGAGCTTTGTGCAACTTGATCAGGTTTTCCATCTGCCCGCGTTGGCAGTAGACGCCTTCGTACAACCGCTCGGGATCGCCCTCGAGCGAGGTCACGACATAGCGGACGTCGATTTCCTGACGCATCCCGTCTGGCCTATCGGGCGTCGGATCGGGATGCATCGAGGCTTCGATGCGGGCGATGACACGGCGTGGTGCCGGCCAGCTGCCGGCCTTGTACCACAGCGCCTTGTAGCAGCGCGATTTCGGAGCAATCGACAGTGCGTGCCAGAAGCGCAGATGATCCGCCGCCTCAGCCACCATTCGATCGAGCACACTGTTGCCGGGGAAGCCGAAGATGTAGCCCACGCCGTTGTTATCGCACCAGTCCATCCCCTCGGCGCGGCCATAGTGACTGTCGCCGCGCCAGACGATGTTGGCTTTCTTCCACGCCTTGCGGATGCGCTTCGTGAGGTGTTTGATCACGCTACGCACTTCCCGCCCGGCGGGCGTCTTCGCGGTCCGCAGGATGGTCGCAACCGGCAGGCCGGACCCTGCGTGATAGATGTGCATCGGCGCGAAGCCGCGCTCGTCGTGATGGGCATTCCAGAACGTCATTTGTTGCCCGCCGTGGGCCGCATCGAAGGTATCGTCGATGTCGAAGATATCCCGATACGCGGGCGTGACGCGCGCGGTGAACTGATCGACGAGCGCGCGGGCGAGACGGCCCGCATCCCACTTCGATGGCGCATTTTCAAAGCGGCTGATGGTCGACTGCGAGGCCAGCGGCGCGCCCGTCTCAGGGCAACGCCCGACCGCCATCTTCAACGCTGGATCGTCTCGTAACTGATTGTGATCAATAGCGTCTTCCCAGCCGCAGCATATACCGAATACGCGCGCGCCGATGATCTCGGTAAACCGGTGATGGATACGTGCCGGATCGCGCCGGTCGGGCAGCGCGGCGGCCAGCCGCGCGACCACGCCGATCTTCTGCTCGGCCGCCCGCAGCAGCAGCACGCCCGCGTCCGATGACTGGTTGCCGCCGTCGAAATCAACTGTGAGCTTCTTGCGCGCGACCGCGGGGAGATCGAAGGGCAGCGGTGTTACATTGGTCATGGTGGCTGTGGCATCCCGTTGCGACGCATGTATGCTCGTCTCACAACAGTTTTTCTACACGATTTCAACGCCTTATGCCACGGTTGCCGCCGGTTTCTTCAAGCTTGATGCATAATCCGGGCTAGCGCAGGTGGAGCGGGCCTTCCGTTCCATGAAGACCGTCGATCTCGACGTCCGCCCGATCCACCATCGACTGGCCAAGCGGGTCCGCGCTCACGTATTCCTCTGCATGCTGGCCTATTACGTCGTCTGGCATATGCGCCAGCGCCTCGCAACTCTGCTGTTCGATGATCACGATCCGGAAAGTGCGCGCAAGGCCAGGACCTCACCCGTTGCGCCTGCCGC
>JBNKIW010000181.1:0-1872 GCA_050290865.1 Rhodomicrobiaceae bacterium
GTTGACGGTGGCGGCAAGAAGAAGGACATTGAGGCCCGCGTCGGCCAGATCAAGCAGCAGATCGAGGAGACAACCTCCGATTACGACAAGGAGAAGCTTCAGGAGCGTCTCGCCAAGCTCGCAGGCGGCGTGGCCGTGCTGAAAGTTGGCGGCGCCACCGAGGTCGAGGTGAAGGAGAAAAAGGACCGCGTGGACGACGCTTTGAACGCAACACGGGCGGCTGTCGAAGAGGGCATCGTGCCCGGCGGCGGCGTGGCTCTCCTGCGTGCGATCAAGAAGCTGGAAGGTATTCAGGTCGCCAATGAGGACCAGAAGGCCGGCGTGAATATCGTCCGCAAGGCGATACAGGCCCCGGCACGCATCATCGCCTCGAATGCGGGCGAGGACGGCGCCGTGATCGCGGGCAAGATCCTCGACAACAGCACCTACAATTTCGGCTTCAATGCCCAGAACTGTGACTATGGCGATCTGGTCAATCAGGGCGTGATCGACCCGACGAAAGTGGTGCGCACCGCGCTTCAGGACGCGGCCTCCGTTGCCGGGCTCCTGATTACGACCGAGGCGATGGTCGCCGAAAAGCCGAAGAAGGAAACGCCGCCCCCGGCAATGCCTGGCGGCATGGACTACTGAGCACATCGCGAGCGTGATAGTTGCGAAAGGCCCGTCAGCAATGGCGGGCCTTTTCCTGTGCGTGCCACCCAAGAAGGCGGTCTGCGAAAGGCAACGTTGTTCCCGAAGGCTTTCGGACAATCAGAAACGATGAAGGGCGGCCCCGCCTTTCCGGCATGCCGCCCCTCCTAAACCCTTCAGGTCCGCCGCTTCATCTCTGCTGAAACTGCCAATTCCAGGCTGCCGACTTTCTCGCCCGAGGCTCTTCTTTGTTCTTTGGCGCAGACTCTTTGGGTGCCTTTGTCACGACACCATCAAGATCCCGCTTCCGCGCCACCGACGACGTATCGATGTGCACGAAGTTGGTCTTCATGATATCGACGTCGCCCGTGACCATGACGTTCTTCTGCTCGGGTACGAAATCGCCCTCGGGAGCAATCGAGGTAAAAGCAACGTTCCGCAGCGACTTCTTGGAGACCTTGAGCCGCGCCATCAGCGCCGGGCTGGCCTTATAACCGGAATTCGCCACGACATGCACGATCTTGAAGCCCTCCAGCTTGAGCTGGGTCAGGAACAGATCGAGCGAGTCAGCCGTTACCCGCTTGAGATCATGGAACAGCACAATACCGCGGTTGAACTTGCGCAGGCGTTCCATCGTCGAGTTGACGAGCTTCTCCGGCGTCATCCCTGGATACGTGTCGCCCGACACCACGTCCACCGACCACACGCTGATATCGCGCGTGGAGAGGTAGGCATTCAGCTCCGGCGTGTGATGGAGGCCGGGATAACGGAAGAATGGCGCCACGGGCTGACCCAGCGCCTGAGACACCGCGACGAAGCCCTTCTCTATGTCGATCTTGACGTCCTCTGCCGGCATCTTCGCCGTATTCCGCGGATGCGACCAGGTGTGCGTCCCGATCGTATGCCCGCGCGCGGCCACCTGCTTCACGGCTGTCGGCTGATACAGCGCCATCTGACCGACCATAAAGAATGTGGCCTTCACGCAGTGCCTGTCGAGCACGTCAAGGATGTACTTCGTGTTCGTTGGGTGCGGGCCGTCATCGAAGGTGATCACCACCTCCTTTGGACGCAGCGGCGCCGTCTCCTTGTACTGCAAGCGCCCGAACTCACCGCCCCCCACGGCGTCGAGCGCCATGGTCCGCGACAGCCCCGTCGTCCTCGGGTCGTCCGCGCAATCCATGGCGAGAGCCTGCCCCAGGCCACCGAAGAGGAGGACCGACAATGAAACTGCTCTGACTATAC
>JBNKIW010000182.1:0-1853 GCA_050290865.1 Rhodomicrobiaceae bacterium
CCCGCGACCGTTCCAGTTTCCTGTCAGCGCTCGATCTCGTCATCGTCCGGCTGAAGCGCGAGGGGTTTGGGGGGTGACCGGTCTCGCCAGGTGGGGCGATGGGCGCGGGCTTTCCATGTCTGGACGGCTCCCGCGGTGCAAGGGAAAAGCGTGGATAGTGCAGTTACCACCGTGTGATGCTGTATACGCTTGCGTACATTCCGGGCCCGCGTTACATGGCTGGTGGTACACGAGACGAGGGAAACTCCGTGACACTGGACGAAGTCATCAGCGCCCTGAAGCAGCGCGCCGCCGGTAAATCCGCCATCGGCGCCAGAGTGAAGGTCGATCTCGGCGGCGACGGGCAGATCATGCTCGATGGCACCGCGGGCGAAAACGTGATCAGTACCGCGGACGGCGATGCCGACTGCACCGTTACACTGTCGCTCGCCAATTTCGCTGCGCTGCTGGAAGGCGGTCTCGCACCGGAATTGGCCTATCTGACAGGGCGCATGAAAATCTCCGGAGACATGGGCGTGGTGATGCGGATGGCGGAGCTTATGTGAGGCGCCCGGTCAGATATTCTTGGTGCGGTCGGCGACCTTTCTGGTGAACGTCGGGTTGTCAGTTCTGGTAGTCAGTCCCTCATTCGCGCCAATCCACTACCGGAGTCGTGCTTCTCTACGGGGCAGCCAAGACCTCCGGGCGATCTGGCGCCATCTGGAAACCGGCGAATATCATCGTGACCGTCTCACCTGGAGGCTCATCCCGCGTTGGGCCAAGACGATGTGCTACTCCGGACAGACCACCAGTACATCGCAGCGGCATTCATCGATGACGTCCGTCGTGACGCTGCCCATGATCGTGCGCGCCCACCCGGTTCTCCCATGCGTGCCGAGAACCACGAGGTCGGCTCGAGCCGCCTCCAACTCCTTCTTCAGCACATCAAGGGGGTGACCTTGCTTTGCGGCAAAGCTGTTGCCGGTCGCGGGCAGACAAGCCTCGACCGCGGCTTCCCTCAAGAACGCCTTCAGCTCTTCCGTCTTCGCCGCTTCCAGCTTCTCGTCCGGCGCCTCCTCCTCCCCATATGAGTGAACGAAACGCAGCTTGGCCTCAGGCGCGATAAGCGCTGCGGCCCGGACTGCGGGGGTGGACAATGCTGTAAGGTCCACGCCAACAACGGCTGTGCGGTAAGGCCCGCCCGGATCGTTCTTGACGAGCAGTACCGGCATTTCGCTGCTGCGAATGACCGTCTCGGCCAGAGTGCCCTCGATCACGCGGTTTTCTTCGAGTATGCGGTCGAGAAACCCGAGCAGGATGCAGTCGGCGCCGGACCTTGCCGCATGCTCGACGATGTCCAGTTCCGGGCGTCCGGCCACGATATCGATCGTCACCTTGATGTTGTCTGGCACCTGAAACTTGGCCAACTGCTCCTGAACGCTCTTCTCGCTCGTGGCCATCAACTCCTTTTGAGCCCCCAGGGGAATCCCCTCCTCAATGATATGCACGAGATCGACCTCTGCGTCATGCGCCGCGGCCAGTTGCAGGGCTCGGCTGACGGCGAAGTCGGCGTGGGGGGACAAGTCGGTAGCGACCATGAGGCGTCTTAGCGATGGGTGGGTGGACATTGCCTGCGGCTCCCATGAAACGTCGTCGATGAGTATCTGGACGGCTTATCTTGCTGGTATCAAGTAAACAACTCTTTCCGCTGCGACAAGGTTCTCGGTTGGACCACAGTACCCGACTCAGTCGGCGACGCCGAGTCTTAACAAGGGGTTAGAGCGGGAATAGGTAACAGGAGCAAAACCCCGGGCAAACTCCCCCTCCCGACTCAGAAAGGACTCATTGCCCGATTCCTCTGAGGCATGGCCAAA
>JBNKIW010000183.1:0-1815 GCA_050290865.1 Rhodomicrobiaceae bacterium
ATAGTGAGCTGGCTGACGTTCTACAATCACAGGAGGCTTCATTCGACACTGGGCTACGTCAGCCCCATGAACTTCGAAAAAACCATCGATCAAAGGCGCTTGCTGCATCGCAAGGCGGCCGCCTAAAATGACACCCCTGATGAGCCAGAGCCTCCTTTAAATCCGACGCTCGGTTGTCTCAAAATCCCTGACGAGGGACATGGTCATTAAGATATGAAGTATCTCAAGCAGAGCATCTCACTGAGCTTCACCGCTTCAGATAGTCTGTTATGGGGGCAATTGCAGCTATAGATTTGAGAATTCTAAGGGTCGGCTTGCGACCCGTCCCGACGAACGCCCGCGATAAACCGCGGGGCGGCGTCAAATCGGGTTCAATAGATCGTCAGAGGCACCTTCGCTGTTCCTTCACGACCCGCCGTCCACGCTTGGTGCCTCACCTGTCTCTCCCGCCATCGCCAGCCATTCCTTCAGCTTTGACCAGCGACGGCGCCCGCGGGTGTTGCGCACGGCGATTGTCACCGCTTTCCGCTGCCCAACGATGACCACCAGGCTCTTGCCGCGGGTGACGCCGGTGTAAAGCAGGTTCCGCTGCAGTATAGGGTAGTGCTGGGTGACGACGGGGATGACCACGGCGGGGTATTCGGAGCCTTGGGATTTGTGGATCGTGGTGGCGAAGGCGAGCGTTATCTTATCGAGTTCGCCGAAGGCGTAGGTGACCAAGCGGCCGTCGAAGTCAATAACCAGCTCGGCTTCCTCCAGATCGATGGCAGTGACGAAACCGAGATCGCCGTTGAACACCTCCTTGTCGTAGTTGTTCTCGATCTGCATGACCTTGTCGCCGATGCGGTAGGTGAAACCAAAGCGCTCGACGGCGGGCTGGCCGGGCTGCGGCGGGTTCAGAGCGGCCTGCAGGTCGAGATTGAGCGTGCGCGCGCCCGCGCTGCCGCGGTTCATCGGGCACAGCACCTGGACGTCGCGTGAGGGATCAAGCCCGAAGCGCGCGGGGATGCGTTCGGCGACGGCTTTCACGATCTTGGCGGCGACGTCCTCGGCATCGGCGGCTTCGATGAAGTAGAAGTCGGACGCCACGTCTTTGGGCGGCGGATCGAGGTCCGGCATGGCGCCGCGATTGACGCGGTGCGCGGTGGTGATGATACGGCTTTCGGCGGCCTGGCGGAAGATTTCCGTGAGCCGCGCGACGGGAATGCAGCCGCTGTCGATCAGATCGGCAAGCACCTGACCGGGGCCGACCGATGGCAGCTGATCGACGTCGCCAACCAGCAGCAACGCGGCGTGATCAGGGATCGCCTTCATCACCGCCGCCATCAACGGCACGTCGACCATCGACACCTCATCAAGCACCAAGAAATCACACTCCAGGCTCAGATCGGCACCGCGGATGAAACCGCCCTCCTTGGGATCGAATTCCAAGAGGCGGTGGATGGTCTTCGCCTCCATCCCCGTGCTCTCGGACAGGCGCTTGGCGGCGCGGCCCGTGGGCGCGGCGAGCAGCGGCTCGACACCTTTCGCCCGGAGTATGTGGAGGATGGAGCGGATGATCGTCGTTTTGCCGACGCCGGGGCCGCCGGTGATGACCGCGACCTTCGAGGCCCGCGCGCAGGCGACCGCGTCGCGCTGTCCGGGCGCCAGGGTGACGCCAAGCTTGCCTTCCACCCAGTTCAGCGACTTCTCGGTGTCGATGGCGGGCCAGGGCGGCTTGCCCGCGAGCAGATGCTGAAGCGCGCCGGCGGTCAGCTTTTCGGCGTGGTGGAGATGCGGAAGGAAGGCGCAAGCGCGCCCTTCAATTTTTTCCCC
>JBNKIW010000184.1:0-1777 GCA_050290865.1 Rhodomicrobiaceae bacterium
CAACAGTCACAAGTGTGACAGATAGGATGCCGCGCGCGCCACGGGCTCCCTGCGGCGCGAGCGGCTTAGTACAACGGGGCACTGCGATCATCGGTCTGTTCAGTAAGGTTGCCGGTATCCGGCTAACGGGGAGGTTGGATGCACCAGTGAGCAGAGCTGAGCTACGATAGGCTTCCTGGTGCTTTTCGGCCGAATGACTGTTTCGGGTAACGCTCTCCGAAAAGAATTGTGCGCCGCGGTCTAAGGCATGTTTGCGGACCAGTTGCCGGTGAACCAGTCCACCAAATTCTGCGGGTCGTCCCACTTGGAAGTCATCCGCCGGGAGTGTTGATCCATACGCTCGATGAATTCGGAATCGTCCAAACGAAGCAATACGGTGTAAATCCGATCAACGACCTGTTTCATGAATTGGTGCATTTCATCGTCACTGATGCGTGACGCATTGATCCAAGGTATTTCGCCATACGGAGTGACAACCTTGACGTCTGAATGGTCTCCCGTTTGTGTCGAGGGGGCAACTCCTGCGTGAACATCTTCGATGCAGGTATTGCGTACGCATAGGGCAGCCAGCGCGAGGGCCAAGCGCTTGGCGAGTTCTTCGTCCATCGGTTAACCGCCTTCCAAACTTGAAAAGTGGAGACTACAGCAACGGTTGAAGACCGTCACGATCGCGTGCATCTGTGTTGGTTCCAGCAGGCCTCGCGGCTATCCCGGAAGGAACTTATTGACACCGACCGGACGAACAAGCCCTCATTCGGCATAGTTATTGTCGAAACACCCCTCAGAAGTCTCTTGCACGCAAGGAAACCAACACTCTTGCGCACAATTGACGAACCGCGGTGGCAATAACACCTCTTCTGCGGCCTGGGCGGCGGTGCGCGCGGCTTCAACCGCGGTCGCGCCCGCGTCGGCAATGTCGAAGCCGTGTTCCGCTGCCTCGGTGGTGTCGATGTCAGTCCCGCCGCGATCCGTGACTTCGAGCGCCTGGCGGGCGTGCCGGGCACGGTGCTCGACCTGTTCTCGCGCGACCAGTACGAGGCGTTCCACGGCTGCGAACCGCCCGCGGAATGGCGGGAAGCGACCGCCAGGGATATCCAGGCCTCCGCCGGTTTCGAGCGGCCCCACATCGTGTTCCTGTCGGCGCCGTGCAAGGGCTTCAGCGGCCTGCTTTCCGAAACGGCCTCTCGCTCGCGCAAATATCAGGCCCTCAACCAGCTCACGTTGCGTGGCGTCTGGCTGATGCTCGAAGCCTGGGCCGACGATCCCATTGAATTGATCGTGTTCGAGAACGTGCGGCGCATCGCCCAGCGCGGACGGCACCTGCTCGATCAGATCGGCGCGTTGTTGCGCTCTTACGGCTATGCTGTCGCCGAAACGACGCACGACTGCGGCGAACTCGGCGGCTTGGGACAGCGCCGCAAGCGTTTCCTGCTGGTCGCCCGGCACACCGTGAAAGTGCCGCCGTTCTTGTACGAGCCGAGAAAGCGCTCCCTGCGCGGTGTCGGCGAGGTCGTCGGCCGCCTGCCCATGCCTGGCGCCGAGCCAACGCTACCGATGCACCGCGTGCCCGCCCTACAGTGGAGCACCTGGGTGCGCCTCGCCTTCGTCGAGCCGGGAAAGGACTGGCGATCGCTCAACCGCCTGCGTGTGCAAGACGGCTGTTTGCAGGATTACATCTTGGTGTCCGAACCTTCATGGCGCTCTACCGTGTTGGGGGTTTGTCCCTGGGATGAACCGTCAGGCACCGCGGCTGGGCGCTCCGGCTCCACGAATGGCG
>JBNKIW010000185.1:0-1772 GCA_050290865.1 Rhodomicrobiaceae bacterium
CTTAAGAGTGGGTCGTGGTATCCGGTGGGGGGCAGCGCTGCCTTTGCCAAGCACATCATCCCAACGATTGAAAGCAACGGGGGCGAAGCGCGCGCCGGTGCCCGCGTCGTGGGGCTGCTGTTCGAAGGCGATGCCGTGGTGGGGGTCCGCACCGAGGATGGAACAATGATCCGGGCGAAGACTGTTATTTCTGATATCGGCGCGCGCGAAACCGTCGACACTCTCCTGCCCGAGGATTGTGTGCACCAGGACTGGATCGGCGGATATCCGCGCGCTACCCTCCAGCATCGCGCATTTCACGTTGTTCCTGGGCTTTGAGGGCGACATCGAGGCCGCTGGCGCCACGAAGGCAAACCATTGGATTTACCCAACCGGCGAGGTCGATGTCCTATGGACAACGGCGCCAGATGGGGTGCCGCCCTGCATGGTTGCGTCCTTCGGCTCGCTCAAGAATCCGGCGCACGACCCCGGCCCGCGGCAAAAACACATGGGCCAGTTCCTGGTCTGGGCAGACTGGTCCACCGTCATGCAATGGGCGGATCAGCCCGCCGGGGCGCGCGGCGACGACTACGCCGACTTCAAACGACGGGCCGAAGAAACACTGATGGCGCAATTCGAAAGCTACTTTTCCGATCTCGCCAAATTGGTGGTGTATCGTGAACTGGCTACGCCGCTTTCCACCGTCGGCTTCACCGGGCATCGCAAGGGGGCGTTCTATGGCCTCGACGTGACGCCTGAGCGTGTGATGAGCGACGCGCTGCGGGCCAAGACGCCATTCCCGGGCCTATTCCTTGCAGGCCAGGACGTGGCAAGCCCAGGCATTCCCGGGGCGCTTTGGGGTGGCCTGCTTGCGGCGGCCAGTGTCGATCCGAAGGTGTTCCCGAAATTCAGGGTGTAGAGCTGTTTGCCCATGTTGCGTCCGATCCCTTGTTCTCAGATGAAAGGAGTTTCCGGCCTGCAACACCGCCGCGGGCGGTGCCACCGGCGCACAAGCGCTTTCGTGCTGGGCCCGCGCCTTCATTTATGCACAAGCCCGCGCCCTGCTGGTTTCGCACTGGTCGGTCGACTCCCGCGCCACGGTGAAGCTCATCACCACAGCCATGCGCGGGATGGCCAGCGATACCAAGCTAGGCCGTGCCGAAGCCTTCCGCCACTCACATGCTCGAGTTCATCGACAAGGGCGACGCGCGTGAAGCGCACCCGGCCTATTGGGCGCCGTTCATCGTAGTCGGGGAAGGTGCCCGTTGAACAGGTGTCATCCGGCGGCTGCCAGTAGTGAACGTCGCAGCGCCAACGGCAGGTAACTGCAGTACAACCGCCGTAATCCTAACGATCCTTAAGGGCAGGTTTCGACCCATTCCGACGTGCGGATGCAAAGGTGAGTGGGGATCGCTACTGATGGAGTTCAACGGCAGCCGAGAGGTGTTCACAAGATAGTCGACACGCTTGCGGACGGCAGCCCTAGGGGCCTGTTCCCAGCGGGCCTGACGGTCGGTGTGGCCGTCTCCCAGACCATGTGGTGAGGCCGATCCCATAGCGATGCACGCCTTTCCGACCCAGAATAGCGCCGAGCGCAGGAAAGACCAGTCTCGGCCAAAGATGCCACGCCATTCCACGTAACTTACAGCGCCGCGAGCGTTTCCTGCTGGTCGCCCGGCACACCGTGAAAGTGCCGCCGTTCTTGCACGAGCCGAAAAAGCGCTCCCTGCGCGGTGTCGGCGAGGTCGTCGGCCGCCTGCCCATGCCTGGCGCCGAGCCAACGCTACCGATGC
>JBNKIW010000186.1:0-1746 GCA_050290865.1 Rhodomicrobiaceae bacterium
ACCGGGCCGGGCGCTTTTCATCCAGATACTGGATCTTCAGGAACATGTCGGTCGCGCGCTTCGACTCTGTCGCTGCCAGACCCTTGACGCGGGTGTGGCGCGTGCGGAAAGCGAGGTTCTTGAAGGCATGCGCTTCATCTACGAAGAGGAAATCGACGCCCAGTTCCTCGAAGGTGACACCCTCGTCCTTGCCGGCCTTGTCCAGCAGATCTTCGAGCTTGGCCTCCACCCGCTTGCGCGCTTTCTCCAGTTCCTTGACCGTCGGCGAGTTCTTCCCCTCCTCAGCAGCCGCTTTGTTCTTAAAGTCTGCCAGCTCATCCAATTCGCTGCGCATGAAGCGCTCGTAAGCGGCATCCGACATACGGATGCGGCCAAAGGCATCATGGGTGATGACAATGCCGTCCCAGCGCTCGGCAGCGATGCGCGCTGCGAATTCCTTACGCTTTGCTCGGGTCATCGACTCCTTGTCGGCGACCAGGATTTTGGCGCTAGGGTAGATCTGCAGGAATTCGCGGGAGAACTGCTCCAGCATGTGGTTGGGGACGACGAACATTGGCCGTTGGATCAGCCCGAGCCGCATTTGCTCCATGGCAGCGGCGATCATGGAGTACGTCTTGCCTGCCCCAACACAGTGATCAATCAGCGTGTTGCCTTGGCTCACGATGCGCCAGACGACATCCAACTGGTGTGCATGGAACCGGAAGGGCTCCGTTTCGCCATTCGGCTTGGCAATGCAGCGGACAATGCCCGGCAGGGCCTGATGGGCGCCGTCGAAACGAGTGGGCACCAGACGGTTGAAGCGCGCGTTGTAGAGTGCTTCCAGCCGCTCGGCCCGCGCGTCATCCTGCCAGATCCAGCCCTCGACGCCGGTGTCCGGCGAGCCGGAAAACAGTTCGCGGACGCTGGCAACCTTCGCGCTGGCCTCTTCGGAGGCGCGTGGATTGTAGATGAGCGTGTCGTCAGGGCCTTTATCCATGACCCGGATTTCGGTGTTGTTCAGCGCCGCTTCGAAGACCTGGTGAGCCCCCACCCGATCCGTCCCGAACTGGGCGGCGGCCGAGTCCGGAATCGCCGGCCTTTCCGTGAACACCCATTTCTTGGTGATCGCATTGAGCGTGAGGCCGCCTTCGGGCACTGTCACATCCAGCGCTTCGGCGAAGAAGGCACGGTAAACCTCAACCGGCACCCATGGCGCCCCGCATAGCACCCTGATATCCACCCTGGTCAGCGGCGCGGGCTGCACTTCTTCGAGGGCGGCAATGTTGCGTTCATAGCGTACATCGCCCGCCGCCGCGGCCCGGGCGTTGTCCAGCTTGGTGACAACGTCGCCTGAGAGGTAGTCCTCCGCCGTGCGCCAGATATCGCCCGCCGGATCGAGCCACACGCGGTCACCGAGCAGTTGAGCCGCCTCATCCTCCTCCACGTCGAGGCATTCGGCGATCACGGCCATATCCACCGCGCCGCGCTCATTGAGCGACACGGCGAGGGCGTCGGACGGTCCGGTGATGACCGGCTCCACATAGGGCTGGATGATATCGTGCCAGAAGATCGCGGCCTTGCTCGCCTCGTCCTTGCCCTCGTCGTAACTCTCGATCGCCGCAACTTTGAAAGCATCCGGGTCAGCACGAAACGCCGAGAAATTGGGGAAACGGCGGAGTACGACCCGCGTGCCGTCAGCGCGAAGGCGCGCCGTGACGGTGGTCGTGGTCTTGTTGATCGCACCGAAACGCCGGAAGAACTCGTCAT
>JBNKIW010000187.1:0-1727 GCA_050290865.1 Rhodomicrobiaceae bacterium
ATAGCCCCCGCCAACGGCAGCTTGTTGGAATACCGCAACCACATTGTCGGCACCAAGCGAGCGGCGGGTTTCGACCCATTCCGACGTGCGGATGCAAAGGTGAGTAAGGATCGCTACTGATGGAGTTCAAGGGCAGCCGAGAGGTGTTCACGACATAGTCGACACGCTTGCGGACGGGCAGCCCTTGGGGCCTGTTCCCAGCGGGCGTGACGGTCGGTGTGGCCGTCTCCCGGACCTTGTGGTGAAGCCGATCCCACAGCGATGCACTCCTTTCCGACCCAGAATAGCGTCAAGCGCAGGAAAGACCAGTCTCGGCCAAAGATGCCACGCCATTCCACGTAACTTACAAAGTCGCAAGCGCTTCCTGCTGGTCGCCCGGCACACCGTGAAAGTGCCGCCGTTCTTGTACGAGCCGAAAAAGCGCTCCCTGCGCGGCGTCGGTGAGGTCATCGGCCACCTGCCGGTGCCCGGCGCTGAGGCCACCCTGCCGATGCATCGCGTGCCTGCGCTACAATGGAGCACGTGGGTGCGCCTCGCTTTCGTCGAGCAGGGTAAGGATTGGCGCTCGCTCAACCGCCTGCGCGTGCAGGACGGGCGCCTACAGGATTTTGTCCTGGTGTCCGAACCTTCATGGCGCGCCACAGTGCTGGGCGTTTGTCCCTGGGATGAACCGTCGGGCACTGTGGCTGGGCGCTCAGGTCCCACAAATGGTGCTTTCTCGGTGGCTGATCCGCGGATCGAGGGTCATCCCCGCTCGGTGCAACTTGGTTTGCGTGCTTGGGATGAGCCCGCCGGGGTCGTCACCGGCCAATGCGCCGTCGGGCAAGGACCGCATGCCATAGCCGATCCGCGGATCGTTGCACCCCGCGCCGATCATTTGTACCGCATCCGGCCTATCGAGTCAGCTGCGTCCGAACGCGGTATCACGGTGGGTGATCCGAGACCGAATTTCGCCTGCGGGGGACGGCGCTCGGCCTATCAAACCGCCGGTCACTATGGCGTTGTGCCCTGGGAAGTGGCCAGCGGAGCCATAACGGCGTCGGGTCAATCGGATAACGGACGATGGAGTGTTGCCGATCCGCGCCTGGCGTCTGGCGCCTCATTGCCTGGCGCCGGTGACCGCTTGGTCACTGTGATCCGCGCACTGGACGGCACCTGGCACCGGCCGTTCACGACGCTTGAGCTCGCCGCGCTGCAGAGCCTTGTTGATCCGGAGGAGGTCCTCGAACTCGACGGCCTCTCGGACCAGGCGTGGCGCGTGCGGATTGGCAACGCCGTCCCGCCCGCGGCCGCCGAAGCCATCGCGTCCGTGATGGGACGCACGTTGCTGTTGGCGTGGGCCGGCGAGAGCTTCATGCTGTCGAACGAGCCGATATGGGTGCGTCCGATCGCGGTGGCGGCGGCAGTTAATCTTCGTTCTGCGACTATCCAAGGTGGCTGATCCCGGATTTGCAATTCCGTCATCGTCCGCCTACGTTCGCCTACGTCCGGTATTGTCTGGGGGTATCATTGGGGGTATTCGGGCTTCAGTCAATGACGAAACCAATTATAATACAATGCGTTAATTCATGAAGTATGGCTCCGACCACCCGCACCACCCTTCCTTCCGCCTACGTCCGCCCACGGGTTCTGTCGCAAATTTCTAACCCCGTCGCAGCAAAGCGTATCCCCGGACGCAGTTATGCAGCGAGTGCAGCAAACTGCTGAAATGCGGATTGGTCTTTTGT
>JBNKIW010000188.1:0-1701 GCA_050290865.1 Rhodomicrobiaceae bacterium
TCATGCCCGGCGGCGCCGGCCGCATTCGGCGCACCCCACCTGCGGTTGCATTACCTGCCTTAGCTGGATAGGGAATCCGAGATGACACATAGCATAACGTACCCCCTGGGGCGCTATGCGTCCGAGTTGAACCCTCCACCCTTATGAACGAAAGGAGCAGTCATGCGCGTATCCGATGCCGTCGAAGCCCGCCGTTCAGTCAGGGCGTTTGATCCCGATCACCGTATGTCTGATGCGGAAATTGATCGCCTGATGACGCTGGCCATGCTGTCGCCGACCGCCTTCAACATTCAGAATTGGCGTTTCGTGTTGGTAACCAACCCCGAGCTGCGCAAACAAATCCGTGCGGCGGCCTGGGATCAGGCGCAAGTCACCGACGCCTCGCTGCTTGTAATTCTCACCGCCGACCTCAAGGCTTGGCAGAAAGATCCGCGGCGCTACTGGCGGCTGGCCGATGAGAGCAGGCAGGATTATATCGTCTCCGCCATCGACCAGTATTACCGCGGGCACGATCAGGTGCAGCGCGACGAGGCGATGCGTTCCTGCGGGATTGCGGCGCAAACCCTGATGCTGGCCGCGAAGGAAATCGGCTATGACACCTGCCCCATGGATGGCTTTGATTTCGACGCCGTGGGCAAGCTGATCAACCTGCCTGCCGACCATGCCATCGCGATGTTTGTGGCGGTGGGCAAGGCGGTGAGCCCTGCCTATCCGCGCGGCGGCCAGCTTTCTAGGGACGAGGTGGTGATCTACAACGGCTTCACGGCGAAGTGACCGGCGAAGTTGTCGTCGCCAATATCCGCGCCCGCATGGCGATCGTGAAAAGGCGGCTCGGCCCAGTCAGTTGATTCTCGTTGAGTTCACGCTTTACGCCGCCGCTGAGGCCTCGGTCGCACCTCAGATTGCAGCCCGGGCGTGGCGGGGGGCGCCGCCTCCCGCTTCAGCCGCGCTTTGGTTTCCGCGTCAATGGCTTTCCAATGGATGTCCGCCAGGGCCGCGTGCAGAGCCCAGAGCATGTTCAGTGTAATGCCTTTGGGATTCCAGGCCTTCAGACGACGGTACGCTGCCGCAGCACCTGTCGCACGCAATTCCGCCTCGGTCTCTATCCCGATTTCTTTCAGCCATGCCGCCGATTTCGGTCCCAGCGAGCGCAGACGGTGCACTGGGCGGTCTAGAGTCTGCCGGAAGGGCTTTGCAGACCTCTTCGCTGCCGCCGCCCTGACCGCAGCGTCAAAAGCTTTCGCCGCCCACTCGCGCAACGCGGCCTCGTCGTCGAGGGCCTCCGCGGGAACCTCCCAATAGGACAGCGTGACGCGTTTGCCCTTCGCCTCGTACGTGAACGGCTCCGAACCGGCCGCCTCAAAGTCCGGCTAATTGGTGTCGTCGACCCTGAAGTACGGCGTATCATCCGCGATGAGCGCGAACATCAGGCCATCCCGGCAGAGGCCGAAGCCGCCGAACATCTTTCGTGCCGATACCCCGGCCCAGGGAGCCAGCATATCGATCAGGTAATCGCAGACTTCGCGGCTCATAGCCTTGGCCTCGCCCTTCTTGCATTGGCCTTACCAGAACGACCACTTCCGCCGCAACCGCGCTGGGCTGCGGATTCCCGCGAAAATGTTCCGCAGGGGAATCGCATGATTTATTTTGCGGTGATCATATCGAACAGAAAGTCATCGTCCCAGCCAGCGGCGTGACGTT
>JBNKIW010000189.1:0-1689 GCA_050290865.1 Rhodomicrobiaceae bacterium
TGTTCCGCCAGAAGCGGCTCGGTCAAAAGGATCAGCAGCAGGTGACAGAGGATGTGAGCCTTGGCAACGGCCGCATCGTCACCGGGTGGCCGCCCCAGCCCCACGCCGCTCTTGAGATGCTTGAAAGCGATCTCGATATCCCATCCAAAATGCCGCTGATAAATTGATCCCTCCCGTCGAATCGCCGAGAATCGGCCATGATGCGCTACTGGACTTGGCGCGTTGGCTGAGGCTTCGCCATGAGCGGACATCTTCGAACGAGCCCAGCTTTGTGGGAGACGCTGCCGCAGGAGCGGCGCCGGTGTCTCATTCTGACGCTCGAGCAGATGGCGATACGGCGCGCGAGCGGCGGCGCCATCCGAAAGGAGGCGGGCGATGAAGGAGGCAGCATTTGCACTACCGCCGAACGGGCTCACATCCGAAAAGATCCAGCGCCGCCATCGCGAACGTCTGGCCATCGTGTATATCAGGCAGTCCACGCCTCAACAGGTTGAGCGCCATCAGGAATCGACACGGCTCCAATATGGTCTGGTAGAGCGCGCGGTTCATTTGGGCTGGGCGCGCGAAACCGTCCTTGTAATTGACGACGATCTCGGCCGGTCGGGTGCCACTATCGAGGGGCGCGTAGGATTCCAGCGCCTTGTGGCTGAGGTTGGCCTTGCTAACGTCGGACTGGTTCTCGGGGTTGAAATGTCGCGTCTGGCGCGCTCCTGCCGCGATTGGCATCAGCTGCTGGAAATCTGCGCGTTGTTTGATACCCTGATCGCCGATGTGGATGGCGTCTATGATCCGGCGAACTACAATGATCGTCTGCTGCTTGGGCTCAAGGGCACGATGTCTGAAGCGGAACTGCATATTCTGAAGGCTCGGATGCACGCGGGCCGTCGGGCCAAGGCGCAGCGGGGCGAACTGGGCAAGCCTGTGCCGATCGGGTATGTGCGCCGGACCTCCGGAGAAGTCGTCTTTGATCCGGATGAAGAAGCGCAGGCGCGGATTCGGCTCATCTTTGAACTGTTCGAAAGATTCCACACGGCGGGCAAGGTTATGACGTACCTTGTTGAGCATGACATGCGCATGCCGGTGCGTCTGAGCAGCGGATTGCGCAAAGGCGAGCTTGAGTGGCGCCGCGTCAACAGGGTTACTTTGAACAACATGCTCTCCAACCCAATGTACGCTGGCGCCTATGTCTATGGTCGGCGGCCAACGGACCGACGGCTGCAGAAGCCAGGCCGCCCCAGCACCGGGCGGCGATCGGTGCGTCCCGAAGAGGCGGAGGTGTTTCTGCCCGGCCGGGTTCCGGCGTATATTTCCTGGGAACAGTTCCAACACAATCAGGACCAGATACAGTCAAATAGTACAAAGCAGCGTGGGCCCGTCCGGGCTGGCACCGCCTTGCTGTCGGGATTACTGATTTGCGGACGTTGTGGACTGCGCATGACTGCGCACTACAACAATAATGGCCATACAGCCCGGTATTCATGCTGCCGCATGAAGCTCGATTACGCAGACCCATTCTGCCAGTCTTTAACGGCCGCGCCACTCGACGCCCTCATCGCCAGGCAGGTGCTTCAAGCGATCGAGCCGGGCGCGCTCGAAGCCAGTCTTGCTGTTGCCGCCGACATGGAAGCGGAGCGCGCGAGGCTGGACCAGCACTGGCGTCAGCGTCTGGAGCGCGCCCGCTATCAGGCC
>JBNKIW010000190.1:0-1679 GCA_050290865.1 Rhodomicrobiaceae bacterium
TGCGTTATCTTATGCGCTGGCGCATGCAGCTTGCGCGTTCACGGATCCAGGAGACATCCGAGCCGCTGTCGGTCGTCTGCGGATTCCGGCGTGAACGCGCCCACCATTCCGAGATGATGTCGCCCACCATTCCGGCGTGAAGCCGCCCACGATTCCGGGATGATCTCGCCCACCTATTCCAGGAAATCCTCGCCCACCATTCCGGGATTTATCCACCCGGCTGGGTGAGGGGTACGGAACGCCTCTGCTGGCCCGACTAGGATTCGCTCCTTTGCACAACCAAAGGAGCAAACAATGCCAGCAGAGAGGATCACCATGCGCCAGGTGCGCGAGATTTTACGACTGATTTCCGTGGGCAACGTACCGGTGCGGGAGATCGCCCGGCGAACCGGGGTTGCGCCGTCTACGGTGCGTGGAACGATCAAGCGGCTGCGCGCCGCCGGTCTGACCTGGCCGTTGCCGGAAGGGCTGAGCGACGGCGACCTTGAAGCCCGGCTCTACAGCAATGCCGGTAAGAAGCAGGGCCACCGGCGCTGCCCGGAACCTGATTGGCCCGCCCTGCACCGCGAACTCAAGCGCAAGCATGTGACGCTGACGATCCTGTGGGACGAGTACATCGGGCAGCATCCTGACGGATTCCGCTATTCGCACTTCTGTGAGCTCTACCGCGCCTGGGCGGGCAAGCTGCCGGTGACGATGCGGCAGGTGCATCTGGGCGGTGAGAAGCTGTTCGTCGATTACGCCGGCGACACCGTGCCGGTGATCGTCGACCGGCTCAGCGGCAAGACGCGGCCCGCACAGATCTTCGTTGCGGTCATGGGCGCCTCGAACTTCACCTATGCCGAGGCCACCTGGACCCAAAGCCTGCCGGACTGGATCGCGGCGCATACCCGTGCTTTTGCGGCGATTGGCGGCGTGCCCAAATTCCTGGTTCCGGACAACACCAAGGTGGCGGTTATCAAGGCTTGCCGCTACGACCCGCAGGTAAACCGTACCTATGCGGAGATGGCAGATCACTTTGGTGCCGGTATCCTCCCGGCCCGGCCGCGCAAGCCGCGTGACAAGGCCAAAGTCGAAGCCTGTGTGTTGATCGTCGAGCGCTATCTGCTGGGCCGCCTCCGCCACCGGCGCTTTTACAGCCTCGGGGAACTGAACCAGGCTATCCAGGAGATGCTGGTTCATATCAATGAGTTGCGCCCGCTCCGCCGCCTTGGCGTCACCCGCCGTGCCTTGCTCGAAGAACTCGACCGTCCGGCGCTCAAGTCGTTGCCTGCCGAACCCTACGTCTATGCCGAGTGGCGTTTCCGCCGTGCTGGCCTCGACTATCACATCGACGTCGACGGTCACTATTACAGCGTGCCTTACCGGTTCGCCAATGAGGAACTCAGTGTGCGGCTCACGGCACGCACGGTGGAAGTGTTCCGCAAGGGCGAGCGTATCGCCGCGCACTTACGCAACTCCGGCAATCACAGGCACACCACCGTCCAGGAGCATATGCCGTCAAGCCACCGGCGCTTCGCCGACTGGACCATTGAACGCATCCATCGTGATGCCGCGGAGGTTGGCGCGT
Organism: Rhodomicrobiaceae bacterium; assembly: GCA_050290865.1. Lineage (GTDB taxonomy): Bacteria > Pseudomonadota > Alphaproteobacteria > Rhizobiales > Rhodomicrobiaceae > JARRLC01. Next base: position 1,571 of record JBNKIW010000190.1, read on the forward strand.
CCACGGAGATGCTCTGCAAGCTGATCCTGGAAAGCCGGCGCCATCCAGAGCAAGGTTTCCGCGCCTGCGTGGGCATCATCCGTCTGGTGAAATCCTACGGCCGCCAGCG
>JBNKIW010000191.1:0-1676 GCA_050290865.1 Rhodomicrobiaceae bacterium
CTTGGTCAGATTGCAGCCGATGACCCGCTCCAGATAGGGCGTGCGCCCGCGGCGCCAGTCATCGAGGGCGGCGGGGGGGAGGAGATCCATGCCGATGAGGACGTCTACCGGCGCGACAACCTTGCCGTTCTCAAGAATGGCGGCCACGGCGCGCACGATCCGCGGATAGAGCGGGTCATTCCGGTAAGTCGCGACGCTCACGGTGGGGGATCGGGCGCCTGTATTTGGCATCGCTCACCCTATCTTTCGCTGTTCGTGAACGAGGATAGCCGCCAATTCGGTGAAACCAAAATTTCCGCGGCCGCCTTCGGCGGCACCCCCAGGGTCGTTGTGTGGCACGGTCTGAGGACACAAGACGTAAGGATGCTAAGGATCAAGAATTAAGTTCGGGACAAACGGAAACCGAAACTGCTGCACCGGTCGACAGGGTCCCCCCTGATGCGGCACGCGGAGCGGAGGCCCCTGGGATAGTTGTTCCAAGAACCGCCGCGAAGAACACGGCGACTGCTATCTCCGGTTGTCCACGCAGAACCATCCGTCGGCGCACCTTTGTAACTATCGTTCCAATAATCCTGCATCCACTCCCAGACGTTGCCGTGCACCTGATACAGCCCCCACGGGTTTGGCTGAAATGACTTCACCGGCAGGGTTTTCTTCCGGTACTCACCCTTCTTGCCGCCACCGTCATAGGTGTAATTGCCGTTGTAATTCGCTTGATCCGGCGTAATGGCCTTGCCCCACCAGAACGGTGTCGTTGTAGCCGCCCGGCAGACATATTCCCATTCCGCCTCGCTGGGCAATCGGTAAACCTTACCCGTTTTCTGGCTCAGCCATTTTGCGTAAGCCAGCGCATCCTCCCAGTTCACACAAACAACAGGGTGCCCATCATCCTGCGCGAAACCGGGATCGCGCCACGACTTCGAAGGATCAAGCTTCAATTCCTTGCCGTTCCAAACGTAGGCACCGCCGTCCGTCTTGTGCCCCGTGGCGTTGACAAAGGCCGCGAACTGACCGCGCGTGATGGCGTGGCGGCCGATGGCGAAGGGCTTGGCTATGGTGACCTTATGCTGAGGGGTCTCTGAACCCTTGTTTATGCTCTCGCGCTCTGGCTCATCCGCGGGCGAACCCATCATGAATTCCCCGGCGGGCACCACCACCATTTCCGGCCCGCCCTCGATGTCCTGGAACCACTCCGTCTTGCCCGCGCCGGGAAGGAACCAGCGGCCCTGCGGATTGTTCACAATCGCGGCGTCAATCTCGATGCGGCCCTCGGCGCGACGGCGCTGCTCCTCGGCCTTGCGCTCCTGCGCCTCACGCTCGCGGCGTTCTGCTTCCGCGCGTTGGCGCTGTGCCTCGGCTTCGAGGAATTGTACGCGGTCGCGGGCCAAGTCCGCATAATAAGGATGCGCGTGCTCGGCGAAGCGCTTGAGCCGCGCAACGTCGTTGGCGTCCTTGATCCGATCCCACTCAGCGGACCAGTCCGGCGCGCTGAAATTCACCTCCGGCGGCGGCGCCTTCGCCGAACGCTTCAGGCAGATAACCTCACCACCGAGCGAACCGTAGATATGCGGAAGCTGGACGCTCTTGGTCGCGTCGCGCACGGCGTCGCGGACCTTCCCCATCAGGATGCGGATGTCCGTGTCGGGTGTCTCAAGGTGCTCGGCCAGCGCCTTGGC
>JBNKIW010000192.1:0-1626 GCA_050290865.1 Rhodomicrobiaceae bacterium
GTACAGAAGCAAGACTCCGGCAGTGGAATGACGCAAATGAGGGATTGACTAACGGAGGCCCGTTACAGAAGCGGTCGTTCTCCCGCTATCCAATACCCATCCGCTGTACTGCTATCATCTGCCAGTGGCCCCGGCTTTGGCTTGGCGTAAAGGAGGGAGTGACTACCAGAGGCCCGTCACAGAAGTTGCTACTCGTCGGACATTCGGATTCGGTTCACTGTAACCATATCAGCGTTCGAACGTGGGAGGCTGGCGGGCAGCAAGGGCGCGCCCAGCTGCGCGCGCGGTACCGAGCCGCCAACCTCAATCCGACAGATGATGGCTGTCGTGGTCCCGGCCAGGGTGCATAGTGCTGCGTAGCTCCGGAGAAGAGCCCGGCGATATGCTCCGCCTCCATGCGCCTCGACGACCGCTACCCCCTGGCGAGCGATCGCACTCAATTCTCACCGCGATCGAAATCGTCAACACGCTCAAGTGGCTGCTGCGCGTCCTTGCATTCGAAGGCACACGGCGCGGGCGTGCGAAGCAAGTCTTTCAGCCCTGGAGCACGCTCCAGCAGCTCCCTAAGCGTTATGACGGCCGCATTGCCAGGCGTGCTCAAATAATCGTCCCCCTCATCTCCAGCAAAAACGCGCCAGCCGCTGTCATCTGGTCTGCCTGGCGCCTCCCGGTAAAGGTACCGCACCGGCTCTCCGTCCCGGACGACACGGCCTGACACGATGGCACGTTTGGCGAACTCGCCGAACCAGCGCTCCTCCACGTCGCGCTGGCGGGTAACGATCGCAGGACAACCAACCTCGATGCGAAGGCGCAGAATTCGCCCGCATTCGTCCAGGTCGGCCTCGGCTGGAAATGCTCCGTCCCCCCATGTGGTCATGAACATGCAAAGCTGCGCCTCAACAAGTGAGAGCACACCAGAACCCGTCCGTGTTGCCCGCACATCCCGCATGATTTGCCACAGATGGGTATGGGGGCGGAGATCGAATGCGAACTTCCGCCCCCCTGACCGGAGAGTGCGGAGACGCTCCAATCGCTCACGAGCATCGCCAAACAGCAGATCCATCCATCCGAACAGGTTGCCTTCACCTTCGAACTGTACCGTGCCGGCTTCAACCTCGGTTGCCGTGTCAGCGGCATCGCGTCCCCAGAACACCAGGTCAGCCATGCCATCCGGCGGGTCCCGGTCGTTCCACAAACCGAGAGCATCGGCGTCCACCGCCATGAGCCGCGCCTCATCGACAAGCACATGGCCGATCTGGCGTGTCTCCGCCACCTCCCCGTCACGCGCCTCGATCCACACCCGCCGCCAGCGTCCCTCATCTGGCCCGCCGGGCATGCGCTCTCCCATAACCCGCAAGGACTGGTCGGGGGGAATGCCGCCTGCCACGATAGCCCACATGCCGTGAAATTGGGCTACTCCAACGCCTCCGCCGTCCTCAAGAGCGAGTTCCACACGCTGGCGATGCGAAATTCGTTCCGTAAGCGGTTCGAGAGTCGCGCCTAAGAGCTATGCGGGAAAGTTGGTGACGGCCCTGGAAAAGGAAGGCGACGTATCGTGGCGGCAAAGGGCTGCCACACATCCCGAAAGGAGCGATACGCCATGAAAACCGATACCGTCGTCACCTT
>JBNKIW010000193.1:0-1605 GCA_050290865.1 Rhodomicrobiaceae bacterium
GAAATTCTCTTGCCGGGATTGCGAAACCATCACGCAGCCGCCGGCACCATTTCATGTGATCCCCCGCGGCTTCGCCGGCCCCAGCCTGCTGGCGATGATCCTGTTCGAGAAATTCGGCCAGCATCAGCCACTGAACCGGCAGAGTGAACGCTATGCCCGCGAGGGTATCGACCTGAGCGTATCGACGCTGGCGGACCTGGTTGGCATGCCGATGTTCAGCGGGTCGAGGATAATCTCAATTCCAGACCCAGGAAAATCCTCGGCTACAAAACCCCGCGCGAGGTCTTCTTCAAGGCCGCATGAGCGATATGTTGCACTTCACTGTTGAAGGGGCGCCAGATTTTGCACCTGGGCGTTGTTGGCGAGCGTCTTGATATTGCTTACCAGATCATAGCTATATGACATATCCGGTCTTATGTAGCAACCTCCATATCCAGAATATCGCGTTGTGTCAACGACTTGCCTATCCTGCCCCTTCTTGGAAGAGGAGGGTGACATGGCGGAGGCGCATGTTGTTGGCGTGTTGCGGAAGAAACGGGCGGAGATATTTGGACAGATCATCGGCCTTGAGAAAGAACTTCGTCAGCGGCGTGCAGATATGAAGCATGTGGATGCCACGCTGCGGTTGTTTGCGCCCAGCCAGAGCTTGAGTAAGCGTTCAAACCGCCCATCCTGGCCGCGCCGTGGGGAAGGCTCGCGGCTGGTACTTGGTGTGCTGCGCGATGCGGAGAAGCCTTTGACGGCAGGTGAGATTGCGGAGCAGCTGCTGGCTGGGAAGCCAGCCGGCGCAGTACCGGCCCGGGCCCGGGACGCGCTTGACAAGACGGTGCAGGCGGCACTCAACAACGGCAGGAACAAAGGGCTCATCGAACGCACCGGCGGCAGGGGTATCACCGCAACCTGGCAGATCGTCCGCTGATCACGCCGCTTTGCGTGCCCGCTGCCAGTAGCCGCAAAAATCAACCGATGGCGGATTGCTGACCACAAGCTTGAGTGCCGCCTGCACCTGGACACCGTTGCTCTGGCGGCGATGGTCCTCCCGCCAGGCCATCTCTCTGGCATAGCGGCCGAGATACGGCCCGGCGATATGGTGGTGATGGCCGTTGTTTGCTGGCCGCGATCAGACAAGCATCGCGGCATGTTTAGCGCGGCGTATGCGGCTGAAACCGCTCTCCGCCTGGTTTACGCAGGCATCATCGCTCGCATATTCGACGGAGTGGTTGACACGCTTTGCGTCGAAACGCGCGTGCAGTTCGTTCCAGGCGGCGGCCTCGTCAGCATGCACCGTTGTACCGCGATCGAGGCGGACCTTGATGAAGCCCATCGCCCCCTCCTCGCTGGCCGTGACGGTGGCGAGCGTCCGGCCGGTATCTGCGCCAGGGACAGGACGTTCACAGATCAGAACCACGCATTGGCGCTTGTCGTTACGGTTCCCGGAGAGGCGGCGGTCCTTCCGATCGGCTTTGCGGTTCTCGGGCCGGACGTGTCCTCCGAACCAAGCGCCATCAACCTCGGCGATGCGCCCCGCGCCGCCGATGCGCTGCCCCTTCCTCGCCATGCCCATCGCCTCACGGATCTTATGGGCCAGGACGAAGGCGGTCTTGT
>JBNKIW010000194.1:0-1574 GCA_050290865.1 Rhodomicrobiaceae bacterium
GACGGCATTGAAGTGAACCAGAAACCTACCGCCGCCTGATCAATGCCGGGGCCGTCACCAACTTTCCCGCATAGCTCTTTCAGATAACCGCAGAGATCGTAATCGGCGAGAACGAACTGGAGGAGCATTTCATCCAGGCGGCGGGACCGGGCGGTCAGAACGTCAACAAAGTCGCGACCGCGGTCCAGCTTCGTTTCGATGTCGCGCGTTCGCCCTCCCTGCAGCAGGACGTGCGCGATCGCCTGATGGCGCTGTGCGGCCGGCGCCTGACCAAAGACGGTGTGCTGGTGCTGATTGCACGCCGTCATCGGTCTCAGGAGCGCAATCGCGCTGAAGCCCGCGAACGGCTGGCCGACCTGATCCGGCATGCCGCCGTGCCACCGAAGCCGCGCCGGCCCACGCGACCGACGCTGGCGGCCAAACGGCGCAGGCTCGAAGCGAAGAGCGCGCGGGCGGCGTTGAAGCGCGAGCGTGCCAAGCCTTCCGGGCCATGACGCCGCCGTCCCCATGCAAGAGCGCAAGCGAGGAGAGATATCGTCATGCTCATCATCTTCGGTGGCGCCCCAGTAACGGGAAAAACGACGCTGTCGCGCCAGCTCGCCCTTGCGCTCAAAGCCGTTCATCTTCGCATCGACACCATGGACCAGCCGATTATGGCGGTGTACGGCGATGATATCGCCGACATCAGCTATCGCGTCGCGCACGGCATTGCGCGGGACAATTTGCGGCTCGGGCATACGGTCATTGCGGATTGCGTCAATCCGGTGAAACTCACACGCGACCCGTGGCAGGAGGTGGGCCTGTGCGCCGGGGTTCCGACGGTGGAAGTGGAGATTATTTGTTCCGACGCCGCTGAACATCGCCGCCGGATAGAAACGCGGGAGGCGGATATTCCGGGCCTCAAGCTGCCAACGTGGGAGGACGTCTGCAGCCGCTGGGTTGAGCCGTGGCTCCGCGCCCCCATCGTCATCGACACCGCCGGGCGCACCGTGGAGGACTGCGTCACCGAGTTGAAGGCGTTGTTGCCGCGCCAAGCTCGCTGATGTCTCACGGTGGAGAAGAAGAAATTCCGCTGGGATAAGGACCTGCACTCCGGCAGGCGTACAGCATGTTGTCGATGGGGTTTCCGCGGCTACGCTTTCGGCAGGGGGAGGTCGCGATGGGGGCGGGCCTCGACGAACGGTAGATTTCTGGCAAATCGCAACCACATCACGAACACCAAACGAGAGGCGGCTTACGGAGCTTGGGGAACGACCGTTGCGCCGTGGGCAAGTCATTGTCGCGGACGCTCACCAACTGTCGGCAGATCCAGCAATCTCACGATACGCGCATAGACGCGGCGGCACTTGCCAAGTGCAGCTGGTCGCTTGCCGCCGTTAGAGGGTATGCCTGCCCGTCGGGCATGGGGCCGTGCTCCACCGCGCGATGCGCGACTGCCCGTTGGCAAGAAGAGGCCGGGCATCGCCGGAATAGCTTTGATACAAGCGATGCCTGTAAGATCACTGCTGTCCGGCAATTAATCGAATAAATTCAATTGGATAGCATCTGACTGGTCTGAATTCTGCAGAGCCTTA
>JBNKIW010000195.1:0-1532 GCA_050290865.1 Rhodomicrobiaceae bacterium
AATCCGCCTGCATGCCGACGAACTCATTCATTTTCTGAAGCAGGCGGGGATTTGAGGCAGCCCGTCCGGGGCATGCTCCAAAACCTGCCGTTCGTTTGGTGTTCAAATTTTATCCGCTGTATCCTTAATAACGGTCGTTCGAGGATGGCTGACCTGGAATGCTGCAGCTTGGGCGTGCTTGTCCTCCTCGGTGCGGTTCGGCGATACCACTCTGTACACCTCCAGCGCCTCATCCCGCCCCTGTGGGCCGCATGGAAGATTGATGGGTGCTAAGATCCAGCGGGCGCGCTAGACTGCGGATATGTTGCAGAAAGAGCTGAGGCGAGACACCGCCGATTCCTGCACCGCGCTGGCGGTTCAAATCGCTCCGCAGCGAGAATAGCGCGCTGAGCGCGATCTCACCGTCGTTCTGCTTTGAAATACAGTTCCTCTCCGGGCATGGAACCGAAAATGATCGGCTCCTGCGCTTTGCCGGTGCTCGCCAGCACCGTATCGCGGACCTTGCCGAACAGCACACGGACATCCACGTTTTCGGTGTCGATGTGGTTCAAAAGAGCGGAGGTAAAGGGGCTGTGTGGCTCATCCAAGCCATCCAGGGCCGTGTGCCCGTCGCGTGTGGCGAACACCATCATCTGACCCCGCACAGGTTCGACATTGGCCAGACCATCGCGCAGAACGTGTTTGCCCGCCTGTTCACGCATCAGATCGTTAAGAAAAGGGTTGTTGCGGCGGGCATCAAGGACCACCAGCCCAAATTTGCGGGCGGGCGCAGCCGCATTCATGATGCGCTCCAAGGGGATGGTTTCATTCTCAACACGGCCGGCATTCGTCAGTCTGGTGTCCACCGGCAGGAGATAATTGCGTCCGTCCACCTGCAGCCCGTGGCCGGCATAAAACACCACTGCCCAATCGGCGTTTTCGGCTTCGCTGGCGAAGCGGCCGATGGCCTGCTCCATCCTGCCCCGCTCGGGGTCGTGCAGTTCGATGACCTCGGCGAAATTCAGATGGCGCAGGGCGTCGGCAACGGCTTGCGCGTCTCTGGACGGATTGGTGAGCGCTGCATGGTGCCTGTACGCCCCGACGCCGATGACGAGGGCAATGCGCCGCCCTGGGCCTTGTACCGGCGCGGTGCCGTGCGTTCTGCGCCGTGGTGCCGCCGCGGTGATTTCCGCCTCCAGTGCGGCGATGCGTGCATTGGCGCGCAGACGAGCCTTGCGGTTAGGAGGGAGATAGGCCGCCATTCCCGCCGCCTTGCGGTAATCGGCGAGAGCGGCCGCTCGGCTCCCCAATTTCTCGTAGGCCTCGCCGCGGGTGACATATGCGCCCAGGGATTTGGAGCCAAAGCGAATGGCTTCGTTGCAATCGTCGATCGCCTCCACGGGCTTATTCATCTTGAGATGGATGATGCCGCGGACCCGGAACGCAAACTCATTCGCTCGCTTAAGCGTCAGAGCGCGTTGAGGTTTGAAGATATCCCCGCTCGACGACGGCTGCCCCAGGCACCGTTGCGGGGATGTCTTCAAACCTCCGAT
>JBNKIW010000196.1:0-1521 GCA_050290865.1 Rhodomicrobiaceae bacterium
ATGTATCGTTAGTCGCTCCTCGTGCAGGGGCGCGGAGTGAAACGATCATTGGATAGGCCGTGCATGCATCAACCTCGGTCGCCCCTCGTGCAGGGGCGCGGATTGAAACAGATTTTGCCTCACGACTCAATCCGCACTGCCGTAGTCGCCCCTCGTGCAGGGGCGCGGATTGAAACTCTTTTTAGGTTTCCCCCTCGATTTGAGGGGGTCGTCGCCCCTCGTGCAGGGGCGCGGATTGAAACCACAAAAGCGACGAAATCCTGCAAAACCACAAGGTCGCCCCTCGTGCAGGGGCGCGGATTGAAACAAAGAATGGGCGCTGCCGCGCATGTCGAAGGAAGTCGCCCCTCGTGCAGGGGCGCGGATTGAAACTTCGACCAAGCTGGATGGCTGTCGAACAGATCGCGGTCGCCCCTCGTGCAGGGGCGCGGATTGAAACTTCAAGAGCGGGCCGTCGCGGTCCGGGTCTGGCGTCGCCCCTCGTGCAGGGGCGCGGATTGAAACTTTGCCCTACACCCCCGGAGCGCCAGTTACGGGCGTCGCCCCTCGTGCAGGGGCGCGGATTGAAACGATCGACGTCATAACACGGTTACTAGTCCCGGTAATAGTCGCCCCTCGTGCAGGGGCGCGGATTGAAACATAAGACCGGATATTGATGTGCAGGTTGTCGCCGGTCGCCCCTCGTGCAGGGGCGCGGATTGAAACAAAAGAAGGACTATCCGTTGACAGACAGGACCCGTCGCCCCTCGTGCAGGGGCGCGGATTGAAACGCTCAGCGCCATCCTCCATGATCACGAAATCAATGTCGCCCCTCGTGCAGGGGCGCGGATTGAAACCTCCCATACGGGACCAGGACCACAGTCCTGACCGGTCGCCCCTCGTGCAGGGGCGCGGATTGAAACATGTACTGCCAGGAGCAGCTAGGGCCGAAGCTGGCGTCGCCCCTCGTGCAGGGGCGCGGATTGAAACGATCCGTCACGTGGACATCACTAAGTGGTACCAGGTCGCCCCTCGTGCAGGGGCGCGGATTGAAACGTCATCGGGATGCGCCGCAGCCCTGATGATGGCGGTCGCCCCTCGTGCAGGGGCGCGGATTGAAACTTGCCGGACTGGTCCGCCCCGCAGGAGAGCGACGTGTCGCCCCTCGTGCAGGGGCGCGGATTGAAACAACATAGACGTCCCGCTCCCAGGAACCACGGATGGTCGCCCCTCGTGCAGGGGCGCGGATTGAAACCAAGAAGGGGGCAGACGCACTGACAAGGAGAGGCGGTCGCCCCTCGTGCAGGGGCGCGGATTGAAACACGTTGATGCCGCGTCACACCACCGACAACACAAGTCGCCCCTCGTGCAGGGGCGCGGATTGAAACTTGCTCAAGCATCCGACTGGTGCGTACTTGGCTGTCGCCCCTCGTGCAGGGGCGCGGATTGAAACAGCCGAGCAGTATCCGTAACGCTCCATCTCGTGAGTCGCCCCTCGTGCAGGGGCGCGGATTGAAACAACAAATTTTGAGTATCAGGAGG
>JBNKIW010000197.1:0-1514 GCA_050290865.1 Rhodomicrobiaceae bacterium
GGTTGTAGCCCTTGGTCTTCAGCGTGTTGAAACTCTCGTTCTCGATTTTCCATCTGGCGCGACCGCACGCCGCCAATTCGGCGACGTTGTCTTTGCCGACGGCCAAATCCGTGACGAAGCTGTTGCGATAGGTGATCTTGCCTGACGGATCGACGATTTCGATCTCGAGCCAGTTGACGAGCATCGCGTCCTTGCCGTCGCGCAGCGGCACGCCTTCGAGCCAGCGGTAGCGGTGCGTCACGAAACGCGCGCCCTGCTTGGTCTTTCGCTCGCAGGACGGCACCTCGGCGCCATCGAGCCAGGAATAGAGCGTCTTGAGTGAGCGCTTGTCACTCACGATAAACGTTCGCTCGTGTGCGAGGACGGCTTGGCTGTGAACAGGAAATGCCCACCGATTTTCCGTACCTGAGCGACGCTTGTCCGGTCGCGATCAGCAAGCATCGCTCCCTCACATGTTGCCTGCCGCGAGGAAAGGTCATCACCAAGATAAATCGGCTTGAAGCGTGCATATTTACGCCCATGCGCCGCCAGCCAGCGATGCGTTGCGCGCGCCTCGCAATCCTGTTTTTCCACGCCGTCCTGCGGTGCGATGAACTCGGGCTCCAGCGGTGGCGCGCGCTCATGTCCCGGCGCCACCAGCGCGGCCGACACCATGGCGCGGAAGTGCTCGACCTTCCCGTTGGCGCGCTTGCGTTCGGAGCAGTTGGGGCAGGATAGCTTTTGCGAGCAGAAATATTCTGTGCCATCCAGCGCGATCAGCACGTGCCCGCCAAGCCGCTGGAACACCGCGAGGCCACCGCCTTCCTCCAGTGCCGCAAGGGTCTTGCCGAACATCGGAAACAGGGTTTCGGGCGGCACGGGGTCGAGCATCGAGCGGATGTGGTTGTCCGTTGGGATCTTCCTCATGCTGAACAGTGTCTGGCAGTTCGAGAGGCCGCGTCCGCGCTCGAGGGCAGTCTGCTGGGCGGAGAATGACGGACTCTGCATGAAAAACACGGCGAATGCCGCCATGCCGATGTCCCCCATCTCATAGACGGTGTTCTCGCCCTTCCGCCGGTCGGGAAGGGCCGCGCACAACGCCTTGAGGGCTGCGATGAGCGATTCGAGAGCCACAGCCAACTTGAATCAGCCCACCCGCATCAGGTCGATGATTCATTCCGCCACACCCAACGCCTCATGCCACCGAGTACGCCCACCAACTATCCAGCGCATCCGTGCCATAATGAGAATTGCTGTTTTGTGAGGCTTGCATTTGCGGGAGCTTGAGGGTATCGCTACCATGCAGGCCTGGAGTGGTGATTAGAAAGCCACCTGCCGCAATAGCTCAGACGGTAGAGCGGCGCATTCGTAATGCGTAGGTCGGGGGTTCGAATCCCTCTTGCGGCACCATATTTTTCAATGACTTAGATGTGTGTGAGACAAGCGATGAGTATCCCGGTTGCTCAAAATGAGGGCACCCGAATCGGTGATTTGAACGCTTGCTCACGGATCCGGTCTTGTGTAGCACGCGCCAC
>JBNKIW010000198.1:0-1510 GCA_050290865.1 Rhodomicrobiaceae bacterium
GTCTGCGCGAAAACGCGGCGCTGAACGAATGGGATACCGCGACGTTCTACTCTGGCGGTGCAAAGGGCTATACGGATTATCCGGCTCTCGGGTGACATTGCCGACGCGTGCCAGACCAGGCGTGCCCGGATACACGAAACCGGACTGCCTCGGAGGCCGCATCACCTATGGCGGCGGCACGCGTGCGGACGCCACCTGAGCCTGCAGCCGGAAAACCTGTGGGGCACCGTCGAGCGGAGCAAGACCGGGCCGCGCCTGCGGCAGGCGCTCCTTCTTTCCGATCACAAGGAAGCCGCCGGGCAATAATCGCGCCAGCAGTAAGTCGAGAATCCGCTCCTGCAGCGGCCGGGCGAAATAAGTGAACGCGACATTGCGGCAGAGGATGAGATCGAACATGTCGCCGAGGGCGGCGGACCGCAGATCCTGACGGAGGAAGCCGACCCCTTCCCGGTACCGTGATTTCACACAGAAGCGGCCTCCCATGCCATCGAAGCCGCTTGCGATCAGCTCCGGCGGAAGCTCGCGGAAACTTGAGGCGCGATAACAGCCATCGCGGGCGCGGGCCAACATTTCCTCATCGGCATCGGTCGCGGTGATCGTCAGGTTAGCGCCAGGGAAAGCCGCGGCGATCTGGAAATCCCAAAGCATCCTGATTGTGTACGGCTCCTCGCCGGACGCGCAGCCCGCCGACCAGCACCGAGCCTCGCGCTTCTCCTGAATTGCCCGGGCGGCGATTGCAGGCAGGACGAGCGTTCGCAGGGTTTCGAACACCGCACGGTCGCGATAGAAGCGCGAAATGGTGATGTGGCAGCACTCGTCCAGGATGCGCCACTCTTCCGCATCGGACGCCAGACGTTCCTGGTAGGCAGCGAAGCCGCTCAGACGAAGGACGGCAATCCGCGCTCCGAGCCGCTTGCAAACCTGACGGCGCACTCGGGCAAATCCGTCCCACCGCAGGCCAAGGTGCGGCAGTGCCCATTTCAGAAAGGCGGTGCATTCGGCGTTGCTCATGGGGCCGCAGGCCAGAAGGTGGAGGACCGGGCAAGCGTAACACGCCGTTCTTACCGGTGCCTCATCACGAGGCGCATGTACCGCCGTACCCTTTCTTTGCCGATCATGGCGGCCGGAGCTGGCGGACGGGCTACGCCGCGATCACCTGGCCCGCAGCGACGCGCGCCGCCTCCGCCAGCGGTTTGTTGCGGCGTCATAACCGTGATTGCCGACACCAAGCGGAAGGCAGAAATTGGAACCATCTGCCGATAAGTTGTGGACCTTCAGGGCAATGCCTGGGGCCTCCACGAATTAGGCTGTATCAGGGGAGTTTCGATCGTGGAAAAGGCGGCCGGGCAAGATAATGAAAAAGTGTCGGGAATGCAGCGCTGATATCAGCGAACAGGCTTTCTTCTGTCCGAATTGCGGGGCACCCTATCCGGCACGGGAAAACTGGGATGGTTGGGGCTGGGAATGAAAGTCCGAAGCAGAGATCCTTGGACTACCGTTCGTTCATATC
>JBNKIW010000199.1:0-1497 GCA_050290865.1 Rhodomicrobiaceae bacterium
AAGCCGGAGTAAGCCAAGCGGTTATGGCAGCGTTTCTCAACGTGGCGGTGCACGGTTAGCCAGTGGGAGCGCGGCGAGCGGCACCCCACGGGCGCGGCGTTAAAGCTTCTGCATGTGGTGAAGCGAAGCGGCATTGAAGCGCTTCAATAACCCGACATCCATTAGGTGCGAGCGGTGCGACCATTTCCGCCTTGGCCCACCAGCACTTCGTTATCGCCAGGCTCGGGTCCGACTTCATCTGGCGCGCCTGACTTCATCAGAATGTTCGGTCCAGCCGGAAGGTGACATGAGACCTCGGTAGTCGGTGGCGTTTCGGTCGCGGCGTGCGCCTCGGTGGACGGCCGCTTACTGAGAAGCTACCGCCGCGAACTTGGCCCGCGACCAACCGATCATGCGAACCCGATTCTGTCGTAGGCGAATGTGCTCAATCGTGCCCAATGCGCCAGCAACAGCCGTTGCACGCATACCAGACCGGTCCGAGAGCACCGCTCTCCCAGGGAGCGCCTCTCGACCATCAGCGCTGCGCTCTTGGCCGGTTGGATAAATTTCTCCCCGGGCGTCATGTGGCCGCCTACCAGCACCTCAATGCTGAAGCGTATCCACGCAATGGCGATCTCGGCCCGCAGCCAGAGGCTTGCCGGATCGCTGTCGAAATGCGGGGACCAGAACAGGTGTTCGTTAATGGATGGCAACTCGAACGTCGCGTTCAAGATTTTGATCGGTATCTGCTGCCGCTTTTCCAGGGCGTAACGCTTCTGCGCCACGGCCAGGAGCGGTGTGCCCGCCACGAAATCCGCAAACAGCGAGAAGTTCTCGATGATCACACAGCTTCGCAGATTATAGCCGTGGGACGTCATGAACTGCTCAATGACCGTCGGGCGCGACCTGTCGCCAAATTGTGCCACCACGTGGCGCGCCTCAAGAAACTGCTCCAGCGAAAGGTCCGGCCCGGCGCCGGTGTTGTCCGCCGAGGCAATCGGCACGCACGTTTCCTCGAACAGCGTCGCGCCCGGTAATGGCACAGCCACGACCGAGTCCGGCGCTATGAGAAAATCATGGTCTCCCTGGTACGCCTGTTCGAGTGCAGTGTCGTTGATCGGAATATGCCGCAGGGTGACGTTGGGAGCGATCCGGCACAGCCGCCTGCTCAGGCGCGTGAGCAGGGTGACCGCGACGTAGTCGGAACAAACGATGGAAAACGTCTGATCGCTGGTCTCCGGGGTGAAAAACCGGCGGCTTCTGGCGATGGCTTTCGAAAGATCGAGAAAATTGGCAATCAGTTCGCGCAGGCTGTCAGCGAGCGGCGTCGGTGCCATCCTCCGGCCGCTCATGACAAAAAGATCGTCCTCGAAATGCTGCCGCAGGCGCGCGAGCGCGTTGCTGACGGCTGGCTGCGTTAGGTGGAGTTCCGACGCGGCGCGGCTCACATTCTCGTGGGTCAGTAACGCGTCGAGCAGGACCAGCAGATTGAGATCCAGCTTCTCAAGCCTCATAGTG
>JBNKIW010000200.1:0-1477 GCA_050290865.1 Rhodomicrobiaceae bacterium
CGCGCCGCTGAGATTTTTGGTGGCACAACAGCCGGCAAGAAGAAGCGGCGGGTGCGGACGGGCGATATTTTGGATGCAGTCGCGTCGCATCTTGGCGTCACCCTCGATGAGTTGATGTCGCTGGCCCGCACACGCGCGGTGGTGCGCGCGCGTCACATCGGAATGTTCCTGGCGCGCGACCTGACAGAGAACTCCCTCCCTGAAATCGCCCGACGGTTCGGTCTGCGGGATCACAGCTCTGTGGTTCACGCCATCCGCCGGATCGGGGAGCGGATGGAGACAGACGCGCAACTGGCCGCGGACATCGCCGCACTCCGCCACCAACTGAAATAGACGACGGCACCGCCGGGTACGGCCCGGCGAGCCACCCTTTCCTTGGTGCCCAATCCTTTGCCTGCTTCGCTCAATGCCCTGCCGATGCGGTGGCGGCACTGACCGGGGCAGGCCCGGACCCGTCTCGCGCAAGTCCGCGCGAGGCACAGTAACCACTAGCAAGGGAGAGACTGCGATGAATGATCAGCAAAGCGGTCGCGCGCTCGTGGCCAGAGGCTGGGGTCTGCTCACCCTGGTCGTGACCGCGGTCGGTATTGACACCTTTAACAACGTCGAGTTCGGCCTCGAAGCCGGTGGCCATCTGATTGCCGGTTCGATGGCCGTCGCGGCGGCCTGTCTCGTCATGCTGCCTTGGGGTGGCCTGATGGGATGGATTCGGGCGGTTTGCCTGGCCATGACCGTCTTTGCCGCGCTCAATGCTTACGCAGCAATTCTCGGGGCGGACATGCTTGCCAAGAACGCCGCTGCCGAAAGGCATGCCGTGGCCCAGACAGACGCCACACGGGCACGCAATGTGATCGACAGCATCGCCGAGCGCGGCGCGGTTTCGGAACTGGAAAGCCTGGTCGCGGCGGCGAAAGCCTCCGTCGAGGCCGCCGAGGACCGGGCCGCCAAAGCCGAGGCAGAAGACACCGCCCGGATGGGCGGACGGCAATCCTGCTTCAAATACTGCAAGCGCGCCCGCGAGGCCGTTAAGCCGGAGCGGGACGCACTCCGGGCTGCACTCGACCGGCTGTCACAAGCCAAGGCCCGCGACGCCGCCAAGGTGGACCTGGCCAAAGCTCAGGCGAAGGCGGAAAATACTCCAGACGCCGAGGCGAACAGTCTGGCATCGGCCATCGCCGCCTGGACCGGTGCCGACGCAAACCGCCTCACTCGCGCGTTCATCATCGTGATTGCAGGATTGGGGATCATGGTGACGGTTTCGGTGGCCACACTGGGGCAGTCGGCCTTCGCCATGATCAGCGAGGGCTGGGCGCTCCTGCGCAAGGAGAAAGCCGCACGCGCGAAAGCGCGCCCCGTGACCGTGCCAGGCAATCCGACCAAGGCCGGGAAGAAGAAGGAGACGCGCCGCGGCCGCAAGCCGGCGGGGCGGACCCGGGCGGAAGCGCTGGCGATCCTGCAAGAGCACGCTCGCCGCTCC
>JBNKIW010000201.1:0-1450 GCA_050290865.1 Rhodomicrobiaceae bacterium
CGTGCCGATGCCGATGCCGGCATCATGTCATGGACATTGTGTGGCCGTCGCTCACGGATTTCGCCCGGTATCTGAAGAGCATGAATCCGCATACCAGACCGATCGCGATTTCAAGAAAAGCAACTTGGACGAGCAGCTCATCCGGTGTCCCGTCGACCACCATGCTCAGAATTCTGGACACGCCATAGGACAGATAGAGCAGTGCAGAGATGACCAGCGAGACGAAGGTTAGGCGGGCAACGAACGCGCCGAGCATTATCAGAATGCCGCTGGCCAGCAACGCGCCTCCGGATGCCCGCACTTCATTAAGCAGGCTGATATCGTTTCCCAGTTCAATGCCGCTTGTTGCATGAAAGGCCACGGGTGAGAACAGAATTGCGCTTCCAATACCAGCACCTATTGCGCCGGAGATAAGCAATGTTGTTTTGAGACTTTTCGAGTTTTTCATGCCGCCCCCTCTCTTGCGTTCGTATGCACAGCTATTCTAAGCTGGCACGGCGTTTCTCGCTGAACAATGACGGTCCGTCCTGATTTTTTTGCAGATCGTCCAACAAAGGTGGACGAATGATCGGTCTCGACGCATCATGCGCCCATGTCGAGCGCGCGCCCCCGCCTTCCCCCTACCGGTGATCCCTTCGGCGAGACCCTTCATCTGCTGCGGCTCACCGGCACCCTTTACTGCCGAGCGGAGCTGACGGCTCCGTGGGGGATTGATATCCCCGATCTTGAAGGGCTGATGGCCTTTCTGGTCGTCACCGAGGGCGGTTGCTGGCTGGAGGTCGAGGGTGCCGAGCCTCGCCGGTTGCAACGCGGTAGCCTCACCCTCATACCACGTGGCACGCGACACTCCGTCCGCAGCAGTCCGCAGGCCGAAACAGAGCCCCTGTTTGACCTGCCGGTCGAACATATCAGCGATCGCTACGAAATCATGCGCCACGGTGGTGGCGGCGAAATTACCCAAGCCATGTATGGCGTCGTGCGCTTCGACCACGCGGCGGCTCAGTATCTGATTGCGCTGCTGCCGGCGGTTCTGCACATCGATACCTGGGATGGCGACACAGATGGCTGGCTGCAAAGCACGCTTCGCCTGATTTCCCGGGAGGCAAGCGCATTGCGGCCGGGCGGAGAAACCGTCATCACCCGGCTCGCCGACGTCCTCATCATCCAGGCGATACGCTCATGGCTCGATAGCGCGCCCGAAGCCAATCAGGGCTGGCTGGGCGCACTGCGCGACGAACAGATTGGCCGGGCGCTGGCCATCATCCACCGGCAACCCGAGCGGGAATGGAGCGTGGCGGCCCTGGCCAGGGAGGTGGGCATGTCGCGCTCGGCCTTCGCGGCGCGGTTCACGGACCTGGTTGGAGTGTCGGCGATGCGTTATCTTATGCGCTGGCGCATGCAGCTTGCGCGTTCACGGATCCAGGAGACATCCGAGCCGCTGTCGGTCGTC
>JBNKIW010000202.1:0-1429 GCA_050290865.1 Rhodomicrobiaceae bacterium
AAACGTCACGCCGCTGGCTGGGACGATGACTTTCTGTTCGATATGATCACCGCAAAATAAATCATGCGATTCCCCTGCTACCGACAAGGAGAACCGCCATGTCCCTTCCCGAAGCCTACGCCGCCAAGATCGCCCGCCGCCCGCGCGAAACCGCCCTCCTCGCCGAGCCGGACGCGGAGGTGCGCGACTTCATCATCGGCGATTTCCTCAGCGCCGCCTACGGCGCGACGCCCGAGGGCGAATTCAAGAACGTGGACCGCATCATGCTGCGCTGGCTGGCGCCGGACTATTTCGAATACCTGCCCGATCCGGACGCGCCCTTCAGCTTCAAGAGGCATAGCGGCGACGTGATCGTGCCCGGCAAGATGGCGACCGACGGCGGCTCGATCCCGCGGCCGCTGTGGTTCCGCAAGAACCTGTCGCCCTGGTGCTACGTGCCCGCCTTCCTGGTGCATGACTGGGAATTCGACCAGCACCACGCGGGCGCCTCGGCCAAGGATTTCGACGCCGTCCGCGACACCCTCGCCGAAGGGCTGAAGACGCTGATGGAGGCGAATGTGTGCCCGAAATCGGAGGTGACGTTCCGTGCGATCTACGCGGGCGTGAGTTCGTGGGCGGCGAAGCGGATCTGGGCGGGGGTGTGAAGGTGGTGCGGGAACAGCGCACGTGAGCCTGACGAAGGCGCGGCGGTGAACGACAGCTGATTGAAGATCAACGCCGCGACCCTGCGCAACCACCAGCGGCAGCTTTTGGAGCAAGGCGGACGGCTTCTTCCAAAGGCCAACGACATCACCGTGCCAAGGACCGCCACGTATTTCAAATGCCGGATGCTTGAAGCAGGGAACGCAGAATTGCGTTCCCTGCACCGCATTTAACGATCCCTAAGAGTAGTCATCCCGGAGCGCACCGTCATAGCGTTTGGATTTCATGCAGCAGCGTTTGAAATCTGCGCCCTGAGCCGCACGGGCAGAGGTCGCGTCGGCCGAGCTTCTCGATCAGCTCCTCATCGCCATGAACATAACGTTCGCCACATTTGACGTTGGTTTCGGATGGGAACGAACGGCGCCGCTTGCTTATGGTCTCAAAAGCAAGGAAGGGCATCATATTCGTGCTGGCTACTCATCGCATCCTCCTTCGGTGGGTGTGGATGTCGCGCCGATTGCGAACGGCGACCGACAATATAATCAGCGTCCGATAGCCTGTGAAGTCGAAACTGCACATGTTGGAGCAACAATCGTGGTCCGCATTTCAGTCCCCACGATTCGGCAGGACGGCGCTTTCGCCGCCGTGCGCGCCATCTGGACCGCGCCGACGACATTCGCTGGGTGTGCAATTGCGCGCATGGCCGGTTCTGTGCAGGTTTCTCGGATGCCGGGCTGGCTCGGTGGTGCGGCATCCGCTGCCCGGCGTCCGAGAAGCGCCAAAGCTC
>JBNKIW010000203.1:0-1429 GCA_050290865.1 Rhodomicrobiaceae bacterium
GCATTGCGTCGCGCCTTACGCGGGCCGCGTCGCAGCGGGGACGTGCCTGATTTACTCCGTTCGGCGCGGCAGCAAGCGTGTGGCAACGATGGAAATCGCACCGGCCCCCGGCCAGGCGCTGACTGCCGGTATCGTCCAGGTGAAAGGCCTTCGCAATGCTTCGCCCGGTACGGACGTTTTGCGCGCGGCCCAGGCGTGGCTGGCACAGCGTGGCTGCTATCCCTATGCGGGGGTAAACCGCGTGGTGCACGATGGGCGTTGGCGCGAGGTTTGGCGTCCGTATTGTACTGCCAAGCCGCAAGTCGTACCGCATCTTTCCGGACGCCCGGAAACTGGGCTCATGCGCCTGTACTCGGACCTGAATACGCTCGGGCGGTGGCACGAGGAATGAGGCAAAAGGCGGGACACGGCCCATCCGCCGCCGGGGGATCACGGGGACAGTTTCTTCAGGAGAACTGCGTTCCTCGATACTCCGGCGGTGGTTCAGGGGTTTGGCGGCATCGAGCCGATCTGCTACTCCGGGCCAACATCATTGTGCTTGCAGTAGGCACAAAGTCCGATGGACGAGGGCATAGGGTCACGAGGTAGGCGATGGAACCGGGTTCGCAAAAGACACGGCGATTGAAGATGCTTCTCTTGGCGGACGCACCATACACCATTCCGACGCTCAGCCGCTGGTTCGTCGAGGAATGGGTGCCTTGGTACGGTCCCGGCGGCCAGGGCGATGCCGAGGCCGATTTGCTGGCGTGCTGCAATCACGACCGCCTGCCACTCGCCGTGGTCGCACTCGACGACAACGATCAGGCGCTGGGGACCGCCGCACTGAAGCCCCGATCATTGGGGAGCGAATTGGGGTACGGCCCCTGGCTTGCCGCCGTGCTCGTAGGGCGCCCTTTCCGCCGGCAGGGCATCGTGAATGCGCTGATCAGCGGTATAGAGAGTCAAGCCCGTCGCCTCGGTCTGGAACGGATTTATGTCTCCACGGACTCCGCTGTTTCGCTCGTCACCCGGCGCGGGTGGATGCCAACAGGCGACGACGTGGAATCGCTCCGCGGTCGCGTCTCGATCTTTTCTCTCGATCTGAACACGAACTGAGCCATGGCAGACTACCGGGGCGGCTGCTCCATTGAGACGGTTCTACCGCTCCAAGCGTCCCCCACCACTTGCCGCCATCGTCGATCAATGCCTCACCAACTACCGCACCGATGCTCAAAACCCGTCGTTTGTCGTCGGGCTCAAGGGTGGCGGTTCTTCATCAACAAACGGCCGCTGGAACCGCCGGTATGCCGCCAACGCCACGAAGCGGTCATTGGTCGGGATGGTACTCATGCCTCTCAGCAGAAAATCAGTAACCACCTAACAATTCCGACAGCTTCCATACGACCTGACCGTATCCCCGATCGATATACACACCGATCTGTGCGAAGAG
>JBNKIW010000204.1:0-1386 GCA_050290865.1 Rhodomicrobiaceae bacterium
GATCGTCCCGGGCCCGCATGCCGACGGCAGGTATGCGGCGGAGATGTCAGGATCGCCACATGTGAGGTTGTGTCCCGGCTGACGGGAGGATGCTCGGCGTGCCAGGGACGCGGTTCGCCCGCACGGGCGTACCAGGAAAAGGCGGTGCGCAGCCTGCGGAACGGTATTTGGGAGGATCGCCGGAAGGCGCCGTGCGGCTTCCCAATCCTCCCATCGCACGCGGGAAGTTCCTGCACCGCAAGGGTTTCATCCTCCCGCGATCCTCCCGGCGGCCAAGCGGACCGCGCTCGTCCTTCCTCCCATCCGCCCGCCGGCGTTCGGCGTACCTATCGATGTAGCGGGCGGGAGGATGACGGGGACGAGGGGGGATAGTTCCCATCCGCACCATCCGCCTTCAGTTCAGCTTCCCAGGCATGTTCCCGCGAGTGCTGGCGCCGCATGCGGCCAGTGCGACATCGGCATAGAAGCGGCTGCTCGATTTGCCAACCTTCCCGCCGATTGCTTCCACCGCCTCGGCCATCCGCCGTCCGAAGGTGAGGTATGGAAGGATGCCGCCGCTGACATGGATGTCTGCCCATGCCTCGTAATGGGCGTAGGCGTCCTTTGCCGTGATACGTTCTCCCTGAGCGGGCGCAACACATTGCCGGAACCACGTTTGCCAGCCTTGTTCTGGCGTGGCGGCCGTTGTCGCCTCAATCGGCATGGGCAGCGCAACTTCCGGTCGCATTGCCGGAACGGGCCGTGCCTCCGGCGGCACACGCAATTCCATCACGGAACGCGCGGTAATCGCCAGCCCCAGCGCTGCGGACAGCTCGATGAGCGCCGCGGCGAAAGCCGTCAGCAGGCGTTCCCACATCTCGGCAGACACGGTGCCGCCCGCCAGCCAGGCCAACACATCGGCCTGCGGAGTGGCCGTAGTACCCGTAATGACGTGCTTGTTGAGTTGTGCGCGCAGTTGCTGCAAATGCCCCTCGATGCGTGCCGCATCCTCCGCCGCCGCTAATTCCGCACGCAGAGTGAGCACGGGAGCACAAGCCTTCCTTATCCAGTGGCGGCGCGGATTGCGACAGTTCATACCTATCCGCACCTCGGTGGCGCGCAGCTCGGCCTGCACGCCCCAGCCGGGCGATGGTGTGGCAGTGCCGCTAGTTCGGCTTCGCTGCGCCCGATTGACCGTTCCAGCCCCGCACGATCCTTGCGCAGAGCGTCCGCCTCCGCCGTGGCTTGGCCGCGTGTTGCCGCGGCATAGCCCATCGCCGCGACGAAGCTGAACATCAGGCTCGCCAGCCACAACGCCCGAGCCGCCGCAGCGAGATGGGGTACCCGCGCACGCAGGACTTCGATGGCGAGCGGCAGGCCGGTGACGAAGCTGGTGATGAGCACCGA
>JBNKIW010000205.1:0-1351 GCA_050290865.1 Rhodomicrobiaceae bacterium
TGCTGATTCATCCGGACAAGATCCAGGTCATCTTATGGGCGCTACAGGGCCGCATCGGCTTGCAGTTCGACGAGCCCGCGCTCGTGCCCGAGGCCAGCCGGTTCCGCGGCCGCGCCTCGAACCATGGGCCGTATCGTGCCGAGAATGGTGCGGCGATCCTGCCCATTGTCGGCAGTCTGGTGAACCGCGGCGCCTGGGTTGGAGCCTATTCCGGCCTGGTGTCCTATGAGGGCATCGAAGCACAGCTCGACGCGGCGCTCGCCGATGACGCCGTGAACCGCATCGTGCTCGACATCGATAGTTCCGGTGGCGAGGCAACCGGCATGTTCCGTCTGGCCGAGAAACTGCGTACCGCGCGGGAGCGGAAGCCGGTCACGGCCTATGTCAACGATATGGCGGCGTCCGCAGCCTACGGCATCGCGGCGTCGGCGAGCCGGATCATCGTCTCGCCGTCCTCGATCGTCGGCTCGATCGGCGTGGTGATGGTGCATCTCGACCGGTCGGCGGAGTTCGAAAGCAAAGGCCAGCGCCCGACGCTTATTTTCGCCGGCGCGCATAAGGTCGATGGGCACCCCTTCGCCGCGCTGCCCGACGCCGTCCGCGGTGATCTGCAGGCCGAGGTCGATCAATTCTATGCGCTGTTCGTGGCCTCTGTCGCCGCCGGCCGCCCGCGGCTGTCCGAAGCAGCCATCCGCGGAACCGAAGCCCGCACATTCCTCGGCGAGGAGGCCGTCAGGCTTGGCCTTGCCGACGCCATTGGTACGCTTGAGGAGGCCCTGGCGGTCCCCGGCCAGGCGCGCCGCCATCCAACCACGGAGAGAACTGCCATGACTGAGACCACGGCACCGGCGGCCACCGCCCCGGCGCAGGATGAGCGCATTGCTGCGCTCGAAACCCAGGCACGCGAGGCGCATGTGGCTGGCGTGAAGGAAGGCGCCGCCGCCGAGCGGGAGCGCATCAAGGGCATCCTCGGTTCGGAGTCAGCCAAGGGGCGGACGGCGCTTGCTGAACATCTGGCTTACGAGACCGATTGGAGTGCCGCCGCGGCCACTGCCATTCTGGAGAAGGCGCCGCAGGAAGCCGCCACCAAGCCCGACTACGCCGCCCGCAAGGAAGCTGCCGGCACGCTCGGCCTCGGATTACCGGACACCAAGACCGCCGCTGCCGCCGAGGGTGATGGCTGGGGCGATGTCTACGCCAAGGTCGGCCGCAACTTCGGCGTGACGAATTGACGAGGAGGATTGACCCATGGTGACCAAAATCGAGACCCCGCATCCCGGGGAATTCATGGTGTCCGAGGCCAGCGGTTTCCGCTCGCGCGAGCGGGTGACGCTATTGGCGTCGCAGACTG
>JBNKIW010000206.1:0-1350 GCA_050290865.1 Rhodomicrobiaceae bacterium
ACCCCGTCTGCCCCTTCCGACTCTTTGCTGCCATGTCATATATGCCCTGCTGTTGCACTTCGGGGTTGAAACGGCGACATTTTTCTCGTCGTCGCCAGTCAAATGACGGCCCAGGAGATGGCGTTTCCGTCGATGATCCGGAGCGCTTCATCAAGGGAAACGACCGTACTTCCAAACGGACCAAATGGCGTCCAGCGCTGCTTGCCCAAGGACCAATAGAAGATCTCAACAAGGTTATCTCGCTGGTATGGCCGCAGCCTGGCAATGGAAACGCTGGTTTGGCCGTGGGCCAGAGTGTATCCGCGATGGCGCCGAAGCGCTCGACATAAATGGAGTCGTGGCGGAACTTGAATCTTTCGATCAGTTTGATGTCATCATCGGTCATGCCATCCTTATGCCAGACGATGAAGCCGCTGTCTTTTACAGGCAGGAGGAGACCGGCTGATTCAAAATGCCTTATCTTGATCGATACTTCCAGCCCATGAGTTTGCGAACGACCCCATTCTACGGTTGCGATGACCCAACATCGCGCTCCGTCCGCTCCCTCTGTCGCAGCGCCCATGTTGCCGCCGCTTGTTGCGCAGCTGATGGCGCCCTTCCGCCTACTTTTCACCGCGCCGGTCTGGCACCATGTGCTGGTTCTCATCGCGGGTGCCACGCTGGCTCCGGGTAAGCGCACCGTGTGTTCGGCGTTGCGCGTCATGGGGCTTGGCGCCAATGGCGATTTCGCGCTCTATCACCATGTGCTCAGTCGGGCGCGCTGGGGTGCCAGGATCGCCGCCCGGGGCATCTATCGTGATCCGGTGCGCTCATCGGGGGGCCATTTCGTCAAAACCAGCGGCCTGCGCTGGCTGGCGCTCATGGCCATGGTTCCGGTTCTCTGGGCGAAGCGGCGGTGGGCCTTGCCCTTCCTCACCGTCCTGGCACCTTCCGAGCGCTACAACACCTCTCTTGGACGCCGCCATAAGACGCTTACAGATTGGGCACGCCAGGCCATTCTCCAGGTCCGGCGGTGGCTGCCGGGCCGGAGCATCATCGTCACCGCCGATTCCAGCCTCGCCGCGCCGGAGCTGATCGAGGCCGTTCGCCGCCATGTCACCTTCATCACGCGGTTGCGGCTCGATGCCGCCTTGTATGCTCCGCCGCCAGAGCGGAATCCGAACCGGCGCGGACGTCCCGCCAAGAGGGGCGCGCGGCTGCCGAAGTTGAGCCAGTACAGCCCGCAGCAAGTTCGTACCCAGTTTGTTGCACGCACATTTTACGAACTTGGCTCGCGGATAAGCTGTACTAGATTCAATAGGTTGCTAGTACGCCTGATCCGCGAGAAGTCCTGAAAGCACTCGCGGCAAA
>JBNKIW010000207.1:0-1328 GCA_050290865.1 Rhodomicrobiaceae bacterium
GGTAGAGCTCCTGCGCGGTGTGGCCCAGCGTGCAGACGACCGGCTCGGATGTGACCGTGGCCATGATGGTCCGAAGCGCCTCGATGCGTTTCATGGGGCATCCCCCTTCCAGAAAGAAAATGGTAGGAGCAGGCCGAGCGACCGTCCCTCGGCGCGCGCCGCAGCCGCGGCGTGGGGCACGTTGGCCAGACCGGCGACGCCGGGCACCTCGATACAAGCGACGCCCGCCGCCGCCATCAGGCCGCGAATGGCGTCGCCCATCGGCCGTTGCGCCTCGATCGGCTCGCCCGGCGATCCCCGGTGGCTCATGACCAGAAGAACCGGGATGCGGTAGAAATGCAGCAGCGACAGGATGGCGTTGACGCTGTTGCCGAAGCCGGAATTCTGCATGAACATCGCGGGCGTACGGCCCGCAAGCCAAGCTCCGGCCATCAGTCCGATGCCTTCCTCCTCACGCGAGACGGGCGTGTAGATGATGTTCTCGTCTTGAGCGTTTTGCAGCCGCGCGATCATGTTCGCCAGCAGCTTGCAGGGAACGGAGACGAAGAAGTCGGTGCGCACGTCGCGCAGACAGCGCCACAAAGCTTCGGTGGGGGTGGTCATGCTGCGGCTCCGGTATGGCGGTGCAGTTCTTGGTGTAAGCGGCTCGCTGGTTCGCTGGTCTCCACCCGCCGCAGCATCCGGCCGATGTCGTCCGGCGTAATCCGGGACGCTTCGCCGATCGCCTCCAGCACCTTGCCCATCTCATCCGGTGACACCGTCAACCGTGGCTTGATCTGATGGACGCCTTCGGAGAACTGGATCTCCCGGCCGCCGCCGGAGATATGTAACAGCACGCGGTCGTCGCGCCCGACCGCGCCTGCTGCCACTGCCTGGCGCAAGGCATCGACGGCGACCGCCGAGGCCGGACCGATGTCCACGCCCTCGCAGGCTCGGAACAGCCGCGCCGCCTGAAAAACCTGCTGATTATCGACGCGCCACACGTGGCCGCCAGAGGCCGTCAGCACGTCGCGCAGGCCGCCTGCCAGCGCGAAAGGCGGCTTGCGGTTGGTCAGCACCTGCGCGGTGATGGCGGCGATGGCCTGGCGGGCTTGCGCCTCGGGCATGGCGGCGGCGTCCGCGCAGCCTTCTTCCCAAAGATCGGCGATGGGGGTGAACGGACTGTTCTGCGCCATGTGGATGCGGGTCGGCTCATCGCCAAAACGGCCGTCGCCCATGAGCCTGACCACCGCCTCCCAGGCGGCGATGGCACCCGAACCGCTGCCGACGCCCTGGAAGTAGTGATCGAACAGGCGATGGCTTCCCTGCACCGGATGGGTGACCGCGTG
>JBNKIW010000208.1:0-1316 GCA_050290865.1 Rhodomicrobiaceae bacterium
TGGCCCGCATCCGGAATGAGCAATGTCGCGGGCTCGCGGCCGGGCCAACTGCTGCGGATGTCCTGCAAGCAGGATACCGGGATCGTTTCGTCCTTCAGGCCGTGGACGAGAAGGACCGGACATTTGATTCCGCACAGCGTATTGACCGGCGCTATAGCGTCAAAGCGATGGCCGATCACCAACTCCACATAGCGCAACACCAAGGGGATCAGCCGCCGTGGAATATGCATGCGTTGCAGTTGGTGGCGCATCAGTGATGCCGGATGGGCGAAGCTGGATATGCTGATGACCGCATCGATATCGCTGCGGCGCGAGGCGGTGAGGAGTGCCGCAGCAGCGCCGACCGAATGTCCGAGTAGCGCAAGCTTTCTCCCCTCATGAGCGTTTTCGCCGTGCAGCCAGTCGATTGCACAATCCCCGTCCTCGGCAAATTTGGGCATGGATGAATGACCATCGGATGGGCTGCGGCCATGATTTCTTGCGTCGACCAGCAGCACATTGATGCTAGCGCGATAGAACGGCTCGGCCAGCGGCAGCATCAATTCAGCATTCGCCCCCCAACCATGGAGGATCACGAGAAAAGGGGCGTCCGGCTCTGGCGATGCCAGCAAAACCCAGCCGAACAGCTTGCGGCCTCCCTTGGCCGGGATCGTCACCTCCCGGTATTTCATGCCAAGTTGATCAGGATTGCCCACTTCGATAACGCGTGGCGCCCTGAGGCCGATATGCAGCAGTCCGAGAAACAAGAGCGGCGAGAGCACGAGAAGGAGCAGCAGGTAGGGTGTCATGCGGAA
Source organism: Rhodomicrobiaceae bacterium (assembly GCA_050290865.1). Lineage (GTDB taxonomy): Bacteria > Pseudomonadota > Alphaproteobacteria > Rhizobiales > Rhodomicrobiaceae > JARRLC01. The sequence goes on from JBNKIW010000208.1 coordinate 795, forward strand.
TGATAGGTGTTTTATAACAGGGGACGATGGTGCGTAAACGGCTCACAAGGAATGCTGACCAGTCAATCCGGTATCTCAACCCGTGCGGGGAAACGCCTCAATAATGGGGAGGTGGCTCCGTTGGGTCGTGCGGGATGCCAATATTCTGAATTTCCGCATGCAGTTTGGCGAGTTGCCGCTCCAGAACGTCGATCTTGCGCCACTGAGCGGTGATCGCGTTATTCAGTTCGGCAATTGTCCTGTCCTGGTGCGCGACCAGCGCTTCCAGAGCGTCGAGGCGGGAAGAATCGGATTGTCCATCGCTCATACCAAGTTTCATTTCACCTTGTGGATCGTTGAGAACGGGTGCCGAACACGTATTGCGGCGAATGCACTATAGGAGGGCACGGTGGATTTTCAAACCGCCGCGCGATACGCGCAGCGACGACATTCCAACCGTTTATCCCTCTCGGAGGCGTACGGCAGCTAACTAAAGTATCGCGACCGTGTAGGGATGCCAGGGCCAACGAACGCTTTTGGAGC
>JBNKIW010000209.1:0-1313 GCA_050290865.1 Rhodomicrobiaceae bacterium
CCGAATACGCCATCATTCCTGCCCTCGCTTGAGGGATTCCGTGCAGAAAGTGACACGAATGCAGTGGGAAGCCACTATCGGCTTCGCCTGCGTGAGGACGGGTGTCGCCGGCGTAATCGACGAACAGCTTCTCACCGCCCAGATGCACCTGCCGTTACTGGCGGCGCAAATCCGGCGCTTGAAAACCCGCCGCACACCAACTCGATGCGAAATGTCGGCTAACGGCCTCTTGCAGTCAAAATAGTTCCGGAGTTCCAGGATGTATGCCGCGTATCCAGCCGCGCCCGGCAGCTTTGCCGAGCATGCGGCGCGTTGTACCACCTGCTCGCAGGTTGGATTACCGCCGCCCTTTGCGAGTTGGGGGAATGTCCCGGCCTTTGTTGAAATATGCTCGGCAGGCATCGCTGGGCGGGCAGCCTACGCTGCCTGAACCTGGTGTTCCATGTTTCCGTTCATCGTATGCCTGAGTTGATGAGCCTTGAGGGCGGCCCTCAGGGCTGGGAGGTGCCGCCAGGCGTTCAGGCGACGGAACCCTTTGGCCGCCTCCTGCATCGCGGCGCCGGTCCAGCGCAGCGCCATGGACGCGTCCCGCCAGCGTTTGACGTTGTGGCACACGCGCCGGATCGTGCCGTTCATGTTTTCTATGATGTTGGTGCAGGCCAGCGAGCGGCGTAGATCGGCAGGCAGGCCGAGGCGAGTGACGGTGAGGATTTCATCCAGCCCCTCCAGGATGCTCCCTGAGACACCCGGCGCCTCGCGCTCCAGACGGCGGGCGAGGTTGCGCAGGAGACGCTCGGCCTTGTCCGCATCGCCGAGTTCCCAGGCCTGACGCAGCGCTTTGCGCACGCTGGCATGCAAGTGTTTAGGCAGGCGCTCAACGATGTTGCGGGCCTTGTGGACCTGGCAGCGCTGTATCGGTGTGTGGCGGCCGAACGTCCTGCGGATGGCCTTGGAAAGCGCCTTCGCCCCGTCGATGACGAACAGTCTGCACACCTTTGGATCGAGACCGCGCCCGATTAGATTGTCAAGCAGCGCCTGCGCCACTGCGGCGTTTTCCGTTGCCCCCCAAGTGAGCGCTCGCCCGCTCACGATAAACGTTCGCTCGTGACACCAAGGGGGTGCTTTTTACCGTCGCCGTCAATGCCAACGGCGGCTAGCAGCGTCAGATCGTCCTTGATGTGAATGCCGTCAATCTGGATGATCAGCCGAGCGCGATGCTTGCTGATCGCGCCAAACAAGCAGATCCAGCCCGGAAAGGTCCGTGGCCATCCACTCCTTCAGGCGCTCCGTGGACAGCGCGACGAAACGGCGGG
>JBNKIW010000210.1:0-1282 GCA_050290865.1 Rhodomicrobiaceae bacterium
GCACGGCTTCGAGCTGCTTGTCGATGCCGGGGGCGCCGGGCGTGGCGGCCGTCAGATGGAGCAGCGCTTCCATCTGGATGGCGAGCGGCCGGGCGTAGCCCTCATCCGTGGCCAGGCGCTGACGGCGGGCATCGGCGAGCGGCGCGGAGGGGGGCTGATAGCCCTGCGCGGTGAGCGTGCCGGCGAGCGCGTCTTCACAATGTTGGTAGAATGCCAAGCGCCCTTCCGCCGCGCCCAGGCTGGGCAACGCGATGACGTCGGTCTCGCCGCCTCCGCGATGGAAGAGGCGCTGCGCTTCGGCGTGTTCCTGGATCAGTTCCTCCCACCAGGCGCCCGCGCCGCGCGACAACAGCACGAGACGGACGGGGCGCGTGGCGTGTTCAGCATTGGCCAGGATGGCGGCGGCAAGTTGCACCACCTCGTCCCGGCGTCCCTCGGCGTAGTCGAGGATGATGAGCAGGCCCTTTTCGTCGCCATGCGCGAGAAGCTGTTCCAGCGCCTGCCAGCGCTGTTTTGCGACAGCGGCCTCGAGGCCGATGGGGCGGTCGAGGAAGCCAGCCATCCACCCTTCTGCGCGCAGCCGGGCGGCGGTCTCGATTAAGAGCCGCGTCTTGCCGAGCCCGCCGGGGCCATGGATGAGCCGCCCGGCCGCTGACCGGTCCACGGCGGCACACCAGTCCAGCAGGTCCGCGCGCATCCCGGTGACATCGGAATAATCGACCGCTTCGAATTTCGCCTGCAGCAGTTCGGTGGGGCGGATTTTGCTGACGTCGCTGGGGAGGGCAAGCCGCTTCGGATCGAGGAGCAGCTTGCCGTGCTGACGGCGGTAGATTTCGTGGAGCGGCACCCGCGTCGGGATAGGTATGCCCTTCATGACCTTGACGACCGTCGCCAGGATGCGCTCGTGGTCTGCCGCGTCGTCGATATGGTGGATGTTGAACGGCTCGGGGATATCGCGGAACGACATGTCCGCCGGGCGGACATTGACAAGCTTGCCGGTTTCGAGTGCGCGGACGGCCTCGGCATAGACATAATCCGAGACCATTGCGCCCGCCGCCCACACTACGACAACCACGCGAGCCTCATCCAGCGCCGCCCTGATCTGAGAGTTGTAAGCGGCGCGGGACTCCAACTCGTGATCCCACCACACCGAACCGGGGCCGTATTGTGCTTCGAGCACGCTGGCAAGCTGGCGGGTCAGTTCCCGATGCTTGGACGAATAGCTGATAAAAATCGGCTTCATAGATGTGCCCCAAAATGAAACACATCCTGTTTAGCACAA
>JBNKIW010000211.1:0-1281 GCA_050290865.1 Rhodomicrobiaceae bacterium
CGCCTGCCGAGCGAAGCAGAATGGGAATATGTGGCGCGGGCGGGCACAACAACGCCGTTCTGGTGGGGCGCGTCGATCACGCCGGATCAGGCGAATTACAAAGGCAATTATGTTTACAAGGGCGGTTGGAAGGGCAAATACCGAGGGAGAACTTTGCCGGTGAAGTCGTTCCGGCCCAATCCCTGGGGGCTTTATCAGGTGCACGGCAATGTGTGGGAGTGGGTGGAGGACCGCCACCATAAGAACTATGCTGGTGCGCCTGATGACGGAAGTGCGTGGGCAGACGTCCAGTCGTCGTACCGTGTTCTTCGCGGCGGGTCTTGGTACGACTATCCGTACGGGCTCCGGGCCGCGTACCGCTACAGGGTCCCGGCGGACTACCGGGACGACGATGTCGGTTTCCGCCTTGCCAGAACACTCACCCCTTGAATCCCTTCCTTCCTTTCCTTGAGGTCCAGGAGGCGAAGCCTCCTGGCCGCTACCGAATCGGCCATCGCATCCGTGCACATACAAAAAAGCGGGCGGCTACCGCCCGAGGGCCAGGACAGCCGCCGCCCTGCCGGCTGACACCAACCGGCTTCTCATCATGAACGGCCTTGAACGCTTCCCCGCGCGCCTGCCCAGGCCGTGACCGGGGCAGCTCTGGCTATTACGGTCCGGAAACGCAGTCCGGACCGGCGGAAGCGTGCTGGCAAGGCGGAAACCGGCATTGTTGTTGCGGTTGTCCGCCGTGTTCCTGTTGCGGTTCGCGGCCCGGAGGTTCCTGGGATTGTTGTTCCAGGACCCGCCGCGAAGAACACGGGACGATAGGCCGTCCAGGCTTCAGGGACCTTGCGGCCCCATGAAGATCGCCGTGCGCGGGCGCCAGTTGTTGGCGTGCGCTGCATGCGCCACCCAGGCGACAACGCGCTGGGTCGCGAGATCGCGCGGCAGACTGCCCGCACGAATGCGGTCGTCGTAGCTCCGCAGCCGGTTGCGGAACCGCTGCACATTGTCCTCCGGAAGCCGCCGCAGGCCGGGCGCCGCCAGCACGAAGCCGAGGAACTCGGCAGGCTCGGCGGTGGGTGCGATGAAGGTCTTGCGCGGACGCAGCTTCAGCCGCCGCCCTTCCAGAAAACGCCCGATGCGTTCGCGCCAGTCCGCCAGCACCGCCGGGTCGTCGTGGAACAGCGCAAAATCATCGACGTGCATTTGAGACAGAGCCGTACTAGTGGCCTGCTTCATTTAATTTAAGCAGGTCTGGCGCGGCAAATTGATTCAGGGGGATCCCCTGCAACCGGC
>JBNKIW010000212.1:0-1274 GCA_050290865.1 Rhodomicrobiaceae bacterium
AATCCCGACCAGCGCATTCAGGACGACGCCCGCAGCCTCACCGACATTTCCACGGATTTCTGCGTCGGGCTGGTGCAATCGTCGCTTTTGCTCATCAGCTTCGTCGGCGTCTTGTGGAAGTTGTCGGAGAAGGTGGTGTTCTCCTACCACGGGTCCACCTTCACCATTCCCGGCTACATGGTGTGGTGCGCGCTCGCCTACGCCTTCATCGGATCGTGGGCGGCGTGGCGCGTGGGCCGGCCGCTCGTGCGCCTCAACGCCCAGATGCGTCAGCGCGAAGCCGATTTCCGTTTCTCGCTTGTGCGCGTCAACGAATCCTCCGAGGGGATCGCGCTCTATCGCGGCGAGAGCGACGAACGCCGCCTCATCGACATCAAATTCAGTTCCGCCATCTCGACCATGCTGAAGCTCGCGAACATGCACGCGCGGCTCACCTGGGTGACGGCGAGCTACGGCTGGCTGGCGATCGTGGCGCCGATCATCGTCACCGCGCCCGGCTATTTCGCGGGGACACTCTCTTTCGGCGGGCTGATGATGGTGGTCGGCGCATTCCATCAGGTCCAGCAGTCGCTGCGCTGGTATGTCGATAATTATGGAAATATCGCGGCGTGGCACGCCATGTCCTGGCGCGTCATCACCTACCGCAACGTGCTGCGCAAGATGGAGACGCTGGGTGCCGATCGCGGTTTCATCGAACTCAAGGAGCATCCGCAAGGCCGACTCGCCATCCGCGACGGTTTCGCCGTCCTGGCGCCGAACGGCCGCATCGCCATCGACGAGCCGGATTTCGAAGTCGCGCCCGGTGAACATGTCCTCATTTCAGGAAAGCCGGGAACGGGGAAAAGCACTTTTTTCCGCGCGCTTGCCGGGCTGTGGCCGTGGGGGCATGGCGAGGCCGCGCTGCCGCCGCTCAGCGATATGATGTTCCTGCCGCACCACCCCTATATGCCGCTCGGCACCCTGCGCGATGCGCTGACCTACCCCGCTCCGGGCCGGTTCAGCGATGCCGAGGTGCGCGCGGCGCTCGACCGCCTCCTCTTGTCCCACCGCGCCGTCTCGCTCGGCCGTTATGCGCGCTGGGACAAGGAGCTCTCTCTCGATGAACAACAGCGCATCGCCTATGTGCGTGTCCTCTTGCAGGCGCCGCGCTGGATCATCGAGGACGAGTCGATGAGCGCCCTCGACATGGAGACACGCCAGGTCGTCCAGTCGATCTTCGAGAAGGAATTGGCGGGCACCGCCGTTGTCAGCATCGGCCGCGACGAATTCCGCAA
>JBNKIW010000213.1:0-1250 GCA_050290865.1 Rhodomicrobiaceae bacterium
GCGCAGCAATGGAGCGCCAGCGGCAACATCCTCGTGCCGATCTGCGACCTCGACGGCAATCTCCTTGGTGCCCAAAGCATCGGTGCCGATGGGCGGAAATCATTTCCCCGTGGCGCGCGGTGCCGCGGCGGTATGCATCTGATCGGAGTTTTCGAAGGCGACACCTTCATCATCGTTGAAGGCTATGCCACCGGCGCCAGCATCCATGAGGCAACGGGGCTGCCGGTCGCGGTGGCTTTTCATGCAGGCAATCTGGAAGCCGTGGCCACTGCTTTGCGATCGGCTCATTCCGACGCCCGCATCATCATCGCCGGCGACAACGACCACCACAAGCCGCAGGAGATGGGACCGGACGGCCGTCTCAAACCGAACGTCGGGCGGATTGCGGCTGAAAAGGCTGCGGAAGCAGCAGGCGGCTTTGCGCTTCTCCCTCAGTTCGAACCGGATGACCGGGGCACCGACTGGAACGATCTGGCCGCGCAGAGCGCTGACGCTTTCGCCGACCAGTGGCGGGCAGGCATGGCAGCAGCGGAGCGCCACTTCGAGGTCAGGAAGATCGCCGCTGATCGTGATGGTGCGAACGACGACGTTCAACAGGCCGAGAGCGCGAGAATGGCATCAGAGAGGCATCAGAATGGCGTGGCGGCACGAAGATGAAGGCTTGGAGCCGTGTCCGTTCTGTCTGGGGCGAGGCCGGAGCGTGCCGAGCGGTGTCGGCGTCATCATCCAGTGCACTCACTGTGGAGCACAAACGGGGCGGTGGTGGAGCCGCAGGCAGGCCGCGGACAAGTGGAACATGCGGCTCTACGCGCTCAGGGAACGGTCGGCATCATAGTGTGGCAGGTGCGAATTGTGGGCGGAGGAATTGCGATGCACACAGAAAGGAATAGCACACAAATGTCCGGCGGCGTGTACTTGCGCTGTCAATATCCGGGATGTGGCGCGGAATATGACGGCCTGTCGGAGTTCCGCTTGAAATGCAGCCGGGATCACGGTCCGGCATTGCTGCTGCCCGTCTACGATAAGCCGCGGATCGACGTTCGCGAGCATATCCCCGGCATCTTCAAATATGCCGACTGGCTGCCAACCGGCGGCCGGCGGTTGGCGCTCGATGACGAGGCGCTGGGAGAACCGTTCAGCTACCGGAGTTACGCGCTCGCGCGCCGCCTCGGCCTCCGCCAGCTCCATATCGCCTTCAGCGGCTATTGGCCCGAGCGCGGCCCCAACCTCGTCACGCGCGCCTTCAAGGA
>JBNKIW010000214.1:0-1175 GCA_050290865.1 Rhodomicrobiaceae bacterium
ACCCCGTCTGCCCCTTCCGACTCTTTGCTGCCATGTCATATATGCCCTGCTGTTGCACTTCGGGGTTGAAACGGCGGATTATCCGCAGTTCGCCGCAGGGCTGCGCGATGCGGTCCGGGCGAATGCGGCCAAGATAGCAGAGGCTGCCGGCGTCACCATCGAACATGTCGCCAAGAGCCACATCCGTAAGGAGCGCATCGTTGCCAAGGTGATTGCCAGCCGCGGCGACCACCCTGGTCTGGTGCATATCATCTCCGCAATGGAGGCGTGCGATGCCTACAAGCCCTGGCACGACAAAAAGACGCACAAGACCTTTCTGCGCCCCGACAGTGGGAAATGCCTGCATTACTATTTCTACTTCATCGATGCCGAGCTTGGGCTGATCTACATCCGGGTTCCAACCTGGGCACCGTTCCGCCTGCAGATTTATTGCAACGGCCACAGCAGGCTGGCGCGCAGGCTGACTGTCGAGGGCGTCAGCTTCACCGCATCCTTGACTGCTATGCAACGCTGTGCTGCCCCATACTCGACACCTTCAAACAGTCTTATCACTGGAGCCTGATGCAAGTGAGATTTTTGCTGGCCGCGATCAGACAAGCATCGCGGCAAGATGCCACCGACATCATATTCCGCTCCAAGACGACGCTGGCGCCGCTTTACGAACAGCTCACCCGGCATTCCGTGCTCACCGTGAAGGCCGAGACCATCGCCACATTCCTTGGCCGGAAGCTCAGTCTCAACCTCGTCCAGGAAATCGGCAACCAGTTTTCAACCCGCATCGAGGGTACCTGCATCAAGCACCGCTTCGGCAAATCCTCGATCAAGATGTACGACAAATTCGGCATCATCCTGCGTATCGAGACGACCACCAACGACGTCTCGTTCTTCAAGCACTACCGCAAGGTGGAACACCGAAATGCTCCGGCAACGATGGGCTTTGCTCCCGTCAAGAAAAGCATCTACAGCCTTGACGCCCTGGCTGGCATCCTCTTTGCCTGCAACCGCCGCTACCTCGCCCATCTCGAGCTATGCGGGAAAGTTGGTGACGGCCCCGGCATTGATCAGGCGGCGGTAGGTTTCTGGTTCACTTCAATGCCATCGGCGAATTTGACGCCGGTGATCACCTTTGGCAACTGGTTTTGTCCGTCGAGCCGCCGCCACGAGCTTTGCGCAGC
>JBNKIW010000215.1:0-1158 GCA_050290865.1 Rhodomicrobiaceae bacterium
CTTGTTCCAGGCGCTGCGCTTTTCAGGCTTCTTCGTTTTCCTACCGGTTTTCCTGACTGCCAAGAGTCCGCTCCTTCGGTTGTTCCGTCGGCTTAGCGGCTCTGCGATGGAACGCACGTGGAAGCCGCCACTGGTTTACCTTAACGTAAAACTCGGAAGAAGGAAGCGGGCCCCTGCCACAATGATTAACGGGAGGGTGGTGAGCATGCGCACACATCGGTGAGCAGCGGCTCCTGAAAGAACAGCGGAGGTATTTCCGGCGCCATTGATCGCTTGAACCCGATCCGACGCGGCTCTGAAGTTTGTCGCGACCGTTCGTCACTGCGGGTCGCAACCCGCCGTTGGAGGTTTGTTTCAATCGTGACTGTTGTTCCTCAATGAACCGCCCCTGGACTTACTGGCGTGCCACTGAGCTTTGATCGAATACGGGTTCAAGATGCTCGCCAATGCCTTGGTTGTTTCCGCGACAAAGCCGACATTGCGCTTATACGCAGCGATCCTCCCTCATTTCTTACATCCCAGCATCAAAACGGATCGCAAGCTAACGTTGAAAGGCGTTTAATATTACGACGGTTGTACGGCAATCACCTGCCGTTCATGCTCCGCTATCTACTATATTACCCACTTCCGATGCTCACTACTAATGATCGCCTTCTCTCGACAACGCCGACTTCCACACAACGTTATCTACTCACTTTCTGATTTTGGTTTCATCATCTGCACAGCGCCGTGCACACCGAATGCGGCCCAGTGATAGGGGTGAGCGAATGGGCGTTCGCTGTGTTGTAGCCGCGCCAGGCGTTTCCGTTCTGCTTGCAGATACCCGAGGGCGGAGTTCGCGGCGATGTAGGCCTCGTCGTCTCGCGCGGCATCGGCTTCGGCGCGGATGGCCTCGATGCCCGGCAGTTCGGCATCCAGACGGGCAATGACCTCCTTACAAGTCATGGCGCGGAGGTCTTGGGCAGCCTGTTGCAGCGCCGAAGAGGCGCTTTCCTGGCGCTTCAGCATACGCTCATAGACATTGGCCATCAGCAACCAGGTGGAGAAGTCACTCACCGCCCAGAACGAAGCCATGACGGTTGCGGCACCCGCGCTCAGGAAGGCAGTGGGAAAACCCAGCTGCTCCTCCAGCGCGTCCGGCGTGAGGTCCATCAGCCC
>JBNKIW010000216.1:0-1134 GCA_050290865.1 Rhodomicrobiaceae bacterium
GTGTCGCGTAAATTGGACGGGTAGTGAGCGCCATGTTGATCGCTGGCACTTCATGACCAGTCCTCTCCCTCTCTAGTGTCCCAAGGCCCGGGGTCGTCTCCCAAACGGCTCCGGGCCGTCCCATCAGTGGCGTCAGTCTGAGTTTTTGCCCAGTCCGCGCACGCTGAAATGCTGGTCTGATTTCAGCCAAGCAAATCAGAACGCGACCTATTTGCCCGCAAAGTCTTGCGGGCCCCGGGTGCCATACTGAGAGTGAGCCGCCCGGGGCCCACGGCCAAGTGGGCCAGAGCCTCGCGGATGCGAGGCGACCGAGCGAAGCGAGGCTAAAGATGGCGATCAATCTCATCCGTGAGGGCTGGTCCTACCGCTGGCGCGCGACGCATTTTGCCATGCGCGAGGTGCAGGCGGCGCCGCATCTGTGGTCGGAGGTCACCGTGACAGCGCTCACGGCTTGGCTGCTGCGCGAGGCGGGCGCGCTGATCGGCGAGATGGCGGTCTGGATGGACGCGACGCCGAGAATGCTGGCGCGGTTGCTCGACGATTTCGAGGCGCAGCTCGCGCTCGGCACCGACCAGGCCGCCGAAGCGCGGGCGAGGCTGGCGGCGCTTGCGGGGGAGATGGGCGTGATCGCCGCGCCGGAGCCGCGGCCGGTGCACATGGAGCGATGCTCGTCTGATCGCGACCAGCAAAGAACCGCGGAGATCATCGCTTTTCCGCGGACACGGCTGCGGCGGGCAGTGATGCGGGCGGGCATCGGCGGAGGTGCGGCATGAGCCTCGTTGAATATTCAGATTACGCTATCGGAAAACCACGCCGCATTCGCGCGTCCGCGTCGCAGCCGCGGCGCGGTCGAAAACAGTGCGTTCCGGGACCGCGTCCACCGGCCAGCGAAACCGCGCCGCACCTCGTCGATGCGGGGCGTCTGGCGCGGCATTTCATCGATCAATTGGAGGCCGGGGAGCACACATTCGCGAGCCTCCGAGCCGAGTTTTCCGCGTGGTGCGAGGAGGGCGGCATCGATGCGGTGTCGGATGCCGCGCTGGGGCGATGGCTGCGCGAGGCGGGGCTGAAACGGCGCCGCGCGGGGCGGCGGAAGGTGACGGTATACGCTAAGCCCGCGGCGCGGTTTGCGGC
>JBNKIW010000217.1:0-1126 GCA_050290865.1 Rhodomicrobiaceae bacterium
TTGCCGCTCCCGCCTCCTCACGCCGACCAAGATTGGAAAGGCGGATGCCGAGGTTGTTCAGGCTCATCGCGAGATCGGGCAGGAAGGCGTCGGGACGCGTTTCGGCAAGGCGCCGATAGATGTCCACCGCCTCCTGGCTCGCCGCTAACGCCTCCTCGCGACGACCAAGATTGGAAAGGTCTTCACCGAGGTTGTTCAGGCTCCTCGCGAGATCGGGCAGGAAGGCGTCGGGACGCGTTTCGGCAAGGCGCCTCCTGATGTCCACCGCCTCGCTCGTCGCCGCTAACGCCTCCTCGCGACGACCAAGATTGGAAAGGCGGATACCGAGCGTGCCGCTGCGCGCCGCCAGATGACTGAGCGCCTCCGATTTCGCGTCTTCTGCAACACCCTCCGTTGCATCAATGGCCGCAAGCAAACGCCTTGCCAAATCAGCGCGCCGCACGGCGACTGCCAGCGAGAGATCCATCAAGACCAGAGATTTCGGCGGCAGTGCTGTGTCCAAGGCGGCGAGGGGGGCATCGTCATCAAGTCCCGCGAGTTGTGCGGTGAGGACAGCCTCCAGGCGGCCCGGCGTATCTGCGATCACCTGAACCATACTTGCCGCCAGCGGAGACAGCGCAATCCGAATGATATGGTCGAGCAGCGCTACCGCGCGCTCGGCCGCCGCCCCATGTTCGGCGCGTGTCGCGCGCTGCAGCATCGTCAAGAGTGTGCGGCGGAGGTCCTCGCGCGCCGCCTCCGGTTCACTGTCGATCCAGGCCAGGCAGCCGCCGATCAGCTCGGCGTCGCCAATGCTCGCAACCTGGTGCTCGCCGATTAGGTCTGGCTCGAGAGCGGTCAGCCCGCCGTCCGCCACGCCGTAGACCGTCTCCAGCCTGCGGCAAAGCGGATCGACATGGACCCGCGCCGTGCGGGCACCCGCGAAGAAGCCGTCGGCCATCAGCAGGCGCTCGGCGGAGGAGCGGCTGGCTACGCCGTTGACCGCCGTGACCTGGCTGATGCCCCGGTTCATGTCGCGGCGGGCGTCGGCGTCGAGCGAACCCAGCAGCTTGTTCCAATGCCCGCGCTCCACGCCGAGCACGGCTTCGAGCTGCTTGTCGATGCCGGGGGCGCCGGGCGTGGCGGC
>JBNKIW010000218.1:0-1125 GCA_050290865.1 Rhodomicrobiaceae bacterium
TCCGCCCGGAGGCTTGAGGCATGATCGCCACGGCGCCCGCCCGTGCCATCGCGACCGAGACGAGCAGGCCGTATCTCCCCCGCCATGTGCGGCTGCGCTTCGATCCGGTGCGCGAGAGGTTCGTGGTTCTGGCTCCGGAAAAACTGTTCTGGCCGGACGAGGTGAGCGTGGCGATCCTGAAACGTTGCGATGGCAGCCGCGATCTGGCGGCCATCGCCGGTCTTCTGGCGGAGGAATACGACGCGCCGCGCGAAACCATCCTCAGGGATGTCCTGGAGTTTGTGCAGGAATGGACGGACAATCTGCTCTTGAAACTGTGACGCGCGAGGTGCCCGCGGAGCCGCGGATCATCCCCGCCGTGCCGCCGCTCGGTATGCTGGCCGAGCTGACGCATCGTTGCCCGCTGCAATGCCCCTACTGCTCGAACCCGGTCAACCTGCTCAAGGCCGCTGGCGAGCTTCCCACCGAGGACTGGCTGCGCGTCTTCGACGAGGCGGCGGAACTCGGCATTCTTCACGTCCACCTGTCGGGCGGCGAACCTGCGCTGCGTCCCGATCTGGAGCAGTTCGTCGCGCGCCTCACCAAGAACGGGCTTTATTCCAACCTGATCACGGCGGGCGTCAGCCTCTCCCGTGACCGCCTCAAAGCGCTCGCCGATCTCGGCCTCGATCACGTCCAGCTCAGCGTACAGAGCGTGCGCGCGGACACGGCGGACAAGATCACCAACTACAAGAATGCGCTGGCGGAAAAGACGGAATTTGCGGGTTGGGTGCGCGAGCTGGGCCTGCCGCTCACCATCAACGCGGTCATGCACCGCCACAATATCGACGAAACCGAAGAGGTCATCCAGTATTGCCTCGATGTCGGGGCCGAGCGGCTGGAGGTTGCCAATACGCAGTATTACGGCTGGGCGGCGCTGAACAAGGCGGCGCTGATGCCTTCTTACGAACAGGTCGTCCGTCAGGCTGGCGTCGTCGTGGCGGCGCGTGAACGGCTCAAGGGCATCCTCAACATCGACTATGTGCCGACCGACTATTACGCGCGCTATCCGAAGCCCTGCATGGGCGGCTGGGCCAAGGACATGCTCGACGTCATGGCCAACGGCAAGGTTCTGCCCTGCCACAT
>JBNKIW010000219.1:0-1123 GCA_050290865.1 Rhodomicrobiaceae bacterium
CGGGGCACGGGGCCTCGCTGGCGGTTCACATTTGATGGTGGTTTCGGTCGTCGTCAATCCTTCTTTGCGGCTCGCGAGCGGGTCTTGCGGATACTCTCGCCGGCAAGCTCGATCCGGTGCGCATTGTGGATGAGCCGGTCAAGGATGGCGTCGGCGTAGGTGTGGTCGCCGATCAGATCGTGCCAGCGATCAACCGGCGGCTGGCTGGTGACGATGGTGGAGCGGCGGCCGTAGCGCTCTTCGACGATCTCAAGGAGGTCGTGGCGAGCCTGAGCATCGAGAGGCTGGAGGCCCCAGTCATCGAGGATGAGCAGCTCAACCCTCGTCAGCGTTCTGAGGAGCCGGGCATGGCGGCCGTCACCGCGGGCAAGTGCCAGTTCGTCGAACAGTTTCGGGATGCGAGCATAGAGCACGGAGCGATTGTCCCGGCACGCCTTGTGGCCCAGAGCGCATGCCAGCCATGACTTACCCAGCCCGGTTTCGCCGGTAAAAATGAGATTGTCATGGGCGTCGATCCAGTCTCCGGCGATGAGCTTCTGGAACAGCAAGCGGTCGAGGCTGCGGGGGATGCGGTAATCGACATCCTCGACCGCGGCCTGGTGCCTCAGCTTGGCGTATCGCAACCTGGACGCCAGCCGCTTGTCATTGCGGTAGCTGCTTTCGCGGTCGAGCAGCAGGCCGAGCCCTTCGGCGAGAGGCAGCGTTGCCGCGTCGCCGGACGTCATCAGCTCGCTGAAGGCCTTGGCCATACCGAACAGGCCCAGTTCATTGAGCCGGTCGAGGGTTGGATGATTGAGCATGTCTTTCTTCCTTGGTGTTCAACCCGCCCTATCCATGAGCCCTTCCGGCGGCGGGTTCACGCCGGAAGGGCCGAACCCGCTCAGTGGTAGTAACGAGGACCACGGATGTTGGGATGGGTGATCGCCGGGGTGTCCGCGGTACGCTTGGCGGCGGTCTGACGGTCGAGATTGTTGCTGAGGATCGATTTGACCGAGCCATAGGTGCGCGCACCGATCTCCAGCGCCCGCAAGCAGGCGGCCTCGACGCGCTGGCGGCCGTAGGATTTCACCAGACGGATGATGCCCACGCAGGCGCGGAAACCTTGCTCTGGATGGCGCCGGCT
>JBNKIW010000220.1:0-1103 GCA_050290865.1 Rhodomicrobiaceae bacterium
CTTGCTGGATGGTAACCAGCTATGCACGCGCTCCTTCGATTATCACTTGAGGATGGTGTGGCTAATCCCCAACTCATGCCCGCCGGAAAGCCTTCTTCGATTTACAGCGCCACCTCCGCGAGCGGCCTCAGAATCGCCGGATAATCGAAATTCTCCGCCAGTCGCGACAGAAGACAACCCAAACCGACATCCACTTCGCTCACCTGCTGGATGACAGCCTTGATGCGGTCGCTGTCCAAACTCTCCAGCGCCTCCCGAAGCTCCTGCCGCAGAGGGGTATCCAAAACCGCGAGCATCCCCGGTGTCAATTCAGTGGGAACGGCAACGGCTTCTGCTCCGGCTGCCTCGCGCACATATTCGATGCCCAGCTGCCTCGCGAGACAGTCGTAAACCTCGTCAAAGCGGTAAGGTTTGGGCACGAAGTCGTCCGTACCGCTGTCCAGTATTTTCTGCTGCTGCTCTTTGAAAACCGAGGCCGTTACCGCGATAATCTTCACGTCCCTGCCAGTGGGCAAATCGCGAATACGCCGGGTGGCTTCCAAACCATCCATCACCGGCATGCGCTGGTCCATCCAGATGAGATGCGGGTGCCAGTCCCGGAAGAGCCTGACGCACTCCTCACCATTCGCCGCGACTTTCACTTCGAGGCCGATCCTGGTCATGAGCTGGCTCAAAAGTAGTTGGTTTTCTGCCTGGTCTTCGGCGATAAGGATGCGGAAGGACGGGGTTCCGGGTGCTACTCCAACCACCTCACCGGCGGCCGCAGAGCGCTGCAGAGCGCTGATGACCGCAGCGTCAGTTAATTCTACTGGCAGATCAACGCGGAAGACGGACCCTCGGCCCACAGTGCTGTTTACTCCGATGGTGCCCTCCATCAACTCGACGAATTGGCGCGAGATAGCAAGCCCCAGTCCGGTGCCCTTTGCGACGCCCGGTTCACCCACTTGCACGAAGGGCTTGAACAGACGCTTCTGGTCTTCCGCGCTGATGCCGGGGCCGGTGTCCTCCACCTCCATCAGCAGATGCGGCTGGATATCCTGCTTCAGCCCCAGCCGGATGATAATCTGGCCGGTCTCGGTGAATTTCACCGCATTACCGACGAG
>JBNKIW010000221.1:0-1079 GCA_050290865.1 Rhodomicrobiaceae bacterium
CTGAATACCAGGAAGCCGAGCTAAAGCCAGGCCGCAACCGGCATTCGGTTTGGACGATAGCGACCGAGGCATTCCCTGAAGCGCATTTCGCGACGTTCCCGCAGGACCTGGCCGAGATCTGCGTTCGCGCCGGATGCCCCGCGGGCGGAACCGTCCTCGATCCTTTCGGTGGATCCGGAACAACCGGGCTCGTGGCTGACAAGCTCGGCCGCGATGCGGTGCTGATCGAACTCAACCCCAAATATGCAGCGATGGCTAAGCGGCGTATCAGCGCGGATGCGCCGATGTTCGCCGACGTGCAAATGACAGGTGATGCAGCATGATTGAGCAGATCGAGAACGACACCGGCCGGTCAGATTTCCTCCTCACCTGCGACGGACGTGACTGCAAGGCCAGCCTGGATGCCAAGGACATGATTTTCGGCCAAGCCGTCGTGCTCGCCAAGCAATCCGGCTGGCGCGTCCGCAAGGTGTTCGAGACGTGGCAGCATCACTGCCCGGATTGTCGGAGGGACAAAGCATGACCCCCGGACAGCGCCAACACGCCGAGAAGGCCCTCCGGGTGGCTGGGCAATTGTATGAAATCCGCGACGCGGTGCGCCGCGTCCTTGGCCCAAATTTCCGGGGCGTCATGGAAAGGCACGTCGCCGAACTGCGCCAAATCGCGGCCGCGAACAGATGCAGCGTCCTCAACGCCGCAACGCAGGCGGCATCCGAGGTGTCCGATAATCACGAGGGCTGGGCGGCCCTGATCATTCTCGCCGCCGCGGTTGAGGATGCAGAGCCGACCGTCACGGAGGAGGCATGACCACCGCTGAAACAGAACCGCGCGTCTATGTGGATGCGGCATACCTCGCCAAGGTCAGCGGCCTATCGCAGCGCCATTGGCAGGCGCTCGCCGCCTCCGGGCGTCTCACATGGGCGCGGCAGCCGGGAGGCCCAAGAACTGCGTGGCTGTTCGAACGGGAAGGCTTCGAGCGGTACATGAACGGTGGAAAGAAGGAAAGGGCAAAGCCACAATGGCGCGCATCTACAAGAGGGGGGAGACGTGGTGGGGGTGTTTCGAGAGGGAGGGCCGCA
>JBNKIW010000222.1:0-1029 GCA_050290865.1 Rhodomicrobiaceae bacterium
TGGTGGGCAACGTGTCAAGCATGGCCTTAGATATAAAGACCCAACCGGGCCAGGGCTAGCGCGTCAATCGCCTTTTAGGTCGGTTTTTCAACCATATTGGCATTTTTGCACATATCGCCATCCGTTCGCTTCATTGCTGTACCAATATCGTGAATCAGAGCATGAAACAGCCGGACAACAGAAACATTCTACGCTCGCTTTATGAATCGGCAGTTGCGGCGGCGCAGCCTGCGTGTTGCCTGCCACCGCATTTCCCGCCGGCTCCGGCGGACGGGCGGCTGATCGTGCTCGGCTGCGGGAAGGCTGCCAGCGCCATGGCGCGCGCTGCGGAGGATTTTTACGAAGATGTGATCCGCGACGGCCGCTTCACCGGACTGGTGACGACACGGCGTGGCTACGCGCAGCCGCTCGCGGCCTCTCAGACGATGGAAGGCGGTCACCCGGTGCCTGACGAGGGCAGCGTCGCCGCCGCGGAGCGTGCTCTGGCGCTCGCTGCCGGGGCAGAGCGCGGCGATCTGGTTCTGGCGTTGATTTCTGGTGGCGCATCAGCGCTATGGGCCGCGCCCGCGCCGGGGCTTACGCTGGCCGATAAACAGACGGTGACGCGCGCGCTGCTCAGGGCTGGGGCGCCGATCCGCGACATCAATTGTGTGCGCAAGCATCTGTCGCGCATCAAGGGCGGGCGGCTGGCGCGTGCTGCCGCGCCCGCTGCGGTGGTGACGCTCGCTATTTCCGATGTGCCGGGCGATGATCCTGCGACAATCGGCTCTGGCCCTACTGTCCCGGACGAAACCACGCTCGCCGATGCCCGCGCGGCGCTCGCACGCTGGGGGGTAGATCCGGCGCCCGCAGTCCTCGCCGCGCTTGCGGACGAGCGCAACGAAACGCCGAAACCGGGGCCAGGGGCGGAAGGTGGCCGCTTTATCCTTGCCGCTGCGCCCAAAGACGCCCTTGCCGCTGCTGCCGCGACGGCTGCCGCAGCGGGCTACGCGCCGGTGATCCTCGGCGACGCGATCGAAGGCGAGGCCC
>JBNKIW010000223.1:0-1006 GCA_050290865.1 Rhodomicrobiaceae bacterium
GCGGGCGGCATGGTGTCAGCCGAGATGTGGGAACGCCTGCTGACGGTTTTCGCCGCGGCGCTCATCGAGCTGTCCGCCGCCCTCGGCCTGGCGATCACCGCGCGTTCCGTGATGGAGTTGCGTGCGCCGTGTGAAGTACAGCCCGTTCCGGCGACACAGCCGGAACCCGCAAGGCCAATCATGCCGGAGACGGTCACCATGCCCGTTCCGACACCAGAACAAGGCTGGCAGACGTGGTTCCGGCGATGCGTCACCCCCCGCTCAGGGCGAACGTGTCTCTGCAAAGGACGCCTACGCCCATTACGAGACATGGGCGAACGTCAATGCCAGCGGCGCCATCCTCCCATACCTCACCTTCGGGCGGCGCATGTCGGAAGCGGTCGAAGCCATCGGCGGAAAGGTCGGGAAATCGAGCAGCCGTTTCTATGCCGATGTCACGCTGGCCGCGTGTGGCGCCGACGGTCACGGGAAGATGCCTGGGAGGCTGAACTGAAGAGGCGATGGTGCGGATGGGAGCTTTTCGCCATCATCCCTGCCATCTTCCCGCAGGCTGAGTATTTCCGCCCGCCGCATCGGTAGGCCGCTGAACACCGGCGGGCGACCGGGAGGAAGGACGAGCGCGGTCCGCCTGGCCGCCGGGAGGATCGCGGGAGGATGAAACCTTTGCGGTGCAAGAACTTCCCACATGCGATGGGAGCATTGGGAAGCCTTCCGCCGATCCCCCCAAATACCGTTCCGCAGGCTGCGCGCCGCCTTTTCCTGGTACGCCCGTGCGGGCGAACCGCGTCCCTGGCACGCCGAGCATCCTCCCGTCAAACGGGACACAACCTCACATGTGGCGATCCTGACATCTCCGCCGCATACCTGCCGTCGGCATGCGGGCCCGGGACGATCCGTACATATCGTACCCGTCTCAAAACCGGCGAGGCGGCTCACTCTCGCCGCTTGCGGTGCTTGTAGGCGTCCATGGGATCGTAGTGGAACTCCGGCAACTTCCTTGGCCCCA
>JBNKIW010000224.1:0-997 GCA_050290865.1 Rhodomicrobiaceae bacterium
CTCATTGTTTCGTCAGGGTTGCCTGTATTACGACGCCATCCCCAATATGCCGGAGCTGACCTTGCGTCCCCTCATGGAGCGCTTCCAGAACCTCATTGCAGAAAACAAAGTGACCGACGCCATCTTCCGGGTCGTTTGACAATTTGCCGGAGCGCTCGGCAAGGCGGGGTTGCTGAGCGCAAAACGATGATCGACCGGAGCCACGATTTGTCGATCACCGGCCAGGCGAAAGCTCTCGGGATCAGCCGGGGCAGCGTCTATTATCTGCCGCGTGCTGTGTCCGCTACGGGTCTCGTCTTGATGCGCCGGATCGATGAGTTACATCTTGATCATCCGTTCGCGGGGAGCCGGATGTTACAGAGGCTCCTCAATGCAGAAGGCCATTCGGTTGGGCGCCTTCATGTCACCACGCTGATGAAACGGATGTGTATCGAGGCGATCTACCGTCGACCGAACACGTCAAAGGCGGAACCTGGGCACAAGATATATCCCTATCTCCTGCGTAACCTTGCCATTACCAGATCCAATCAAGTCTGGGCGACGGACATTACTTACATTCCGATGGCGAAAGGCTTCGTCTATCTCATCGCTATCGTCGACTGGTTCAGCCGGCGGGTACTGTCCTGGCGGCTGTCGATTACGATGGACACAGCCTTCTGTGTCGAGGCCGTCGAGGAGGCGCTGGCTCGGCATGGTAGGCCGGAGATCTTCAACACCGATCAGGGATCGCAGTTCACGTCTGTTGCGTTTACAGACGTGCTGAAGGCTGCCGGTATCGCCATCAGCATGGACGGCAAAGGGGCGTGGCGGGACAATGTATTTGTCGAGCGTCTGTGGCGGACGATCAAATACGAGGAGGTTTACCTGCACGCCTATGCCAGTGTTTCCGAGGCGCGCGCCGGGATCGGCCGTTATCTGAATTTTTACAACAGCAGACGACCGCATTCGAGCCTTGACCACCAGACACCCGATCAGGCTTACTTCAATGCGCCGCAGC
>JBNKIW010000225.1:0-991 GCA_050290865.1 Rhodomicrobiaceae bacterium
GTAGGTGATCGTGGTGCATTCCATCGCCCTTCGGATGAGGTAGCGGTCCAGGCCATCCACCCTGTTCCGGCGATTGAACCGATAGCTCCATTCCCGCAGATATCGCGGCAGATGCTTGGCGCTGACGCCGTGGTGGGTACCGACCAGCCAAGCCTTCATATTGCTGAAAACGGTATGGATGATCGGGAAGAACTTCGCCGCATTGGCGCCGTCGCCCTGGATCACCGGCGTGTGCTTGAGATGTCCGGCCAATGCTGCCTCACGCCCCTGATAGGCTTTGAACCCATCGGTCAGCAGGTGCGAGTCGTTCGCGACATTCGTCCGCAGGAAGGAGCCGAGTTCGGCGCCGTTAGCAGCCGGCAGCACCGCCGCCCTGATGCTTCCGGCGTAGAATCCTTGCTGACGCTTGATGGCATGGGCATGTTCGCCAGCTTTATTGCGAGGTGCGGCGACCTTCTCCACGGCGGCGACAACCAAGCTTTTGTCCGGATTTTCCAAGCTCCGCCCAGGGCTTGTTGGATCGCCGCGCCCGCCGACATAGGTCTCATCGGCTTCCAGAAAGCCGCCGATCGGCCGGGCGGGATCCTCACTGAGGCCATGGCGCAGCTTATGGGCGATCGTCCATGCGGTCTGATATGCGACACCGAGTTCGCGTTGCAGGAATTTTGCTGAGACGCCACGCTTGTCTTTGCCCATAAGGTAGGCGGCCAGGAACCATTTCGGCAGCCCTGTCCGCGTCCGGTGGAAGATCGTCCCGGCGGTCACCGACTCCTGGTGCCCACAACGGCGGCATTCGTAAATCCGTGCACGCCCCTTCAAATGCCAGGCTTCCCGGCCGTCACAGGCAGCGCAGACATATCCGCCGGGCCAGCGAAGCTCCGACAGGTACTCAATGCACTGGTCCTCCGTTCCGAACCGCGCCACAAACTCCAGAAGTCCGCTCATCTGACCCTCCGTGCCATGAAGGTCGACATGCTACCATGGGTTTAGG
>JBNKIW010000226.1:0-989 GCA_050290865.1 Rhodomicrobiaceae bacterium
TCCCGGAGCGGAACTTTCACACAGAGGCGCCGAACCAGGTTTGGACCGGCGACATCACCTATTGCTGGACCGAGGTGGGCTGGCTGTATCTGGCGGTGGTCATCGATCTGTTCAGCCGACAACTTGTCCTCAAGCAGCGAAGCGGTAGGACAACCATCAAGCGTGGGCTTCGCCATGTCGGAGCGGATGACGCGGCGGCTGGTCATAGATGCGTTACGCATGGCTTGGTTCCGTCGACGGCCAGGGCC
The DNA here is from genome assembly GCA_050290865.1 of Rhodomicrobiaceae bacterium. Classification (GTDB taxonomy): domain Bacteria; phylum Pseudomonadota; class Alphaproteobacteria; order Rhizobiales; family Rhodomicrobiaceae; genus JARRLC01. The sequence goes on from JBNKIW010000226.1 coordinate 249, forward strand.
CGGCCTGATCTTCCATTCAGATCGCGGCGGCCAGTACGCCAGCGGCAATTTCCAACGTTTGCTCAGGGCTTTCCGTATGCGGGGATCGATGAGCCGAAAGGGTGACTGCTGGGACAATATCGCTGAATGTTCAGCATGAAGCTTCACAAATGCCGTGACCGAAACGCTGTTCGGCTCGCTCAAAGTCGAGCGGCTGGCGGGCATGCACTTTCCCACGCGCAGAGCTGCCAAGGACGAAATCATGAGCTGGCTGACGTTCTACAACTACAGGAGGCGCCATTCGACGCTTGGCTATATCAGCCCTATGGAGTTTGAGAAAAAACAGGCTTGCTCAACCGAGCAAAGCCGCAGCTCTGATCCCTCAGCCTTGGGGGACGTTCCACAGGGGCAAGGTCACTCCAGCCACCACGAGGGCACTCTGCACGGGTAGCCCTCCGCGTTCCCTCTACCGTATCCCTACAAGTCCACCCCGGCGGCACTGAGGGGGGTCTGGGCGGGGTCGTCGGGGACGGAGTCCAATGCGGGCTGTCTTAAGGCGGGGGGCCACGATGTGCCAGGTGGGGGCGCATTCTGGGTACGCAGTCTCTTCTTGCCGTACACTAAGCCGCTGTTTTGATGAAAGATTCTGGCGCATAAAGGTAACTGGTGGAGGGGGCTGGATTCGAACCAGCGTAGGCATAGCCAACGGGTTTACAGCCCGTCCCCTTTAGCCACTCGGGCACCCCTCCTCCAGGGAAACAC
>JBNKIW010000227.1:0-970 GCA_050290865.1 Rhodomicrobiaceae bacterium
ACACCCAAAAAATCCGTTTTCCACTTGTTTTTCAATAATCTAAGCCGACCTCCCGGCAAAATTGCCGGACAGCAGTGGGATGAGATGAGGTATTTCGAGGGTTCGGTAAGTGCGATGTAACTCGCCAGGAATGTGCCCATCACAAGCGAAAAGGCGAGACCGCCTGTCAGGCCGGCGAACCGGGACCGCAGACGCGAATACAGGAAAGTCAGGATCACGCCCTGAATCACAATCACCGCTAGGCCGCCCCAAAGAACGGGCTCGGGCGCAATGATTTTCTCGCGCGCATAATGCGCAGTGTTGATGACAAAATGGTTCGCAGCCTGAACCCCGAAGGTGACGATGAAATAGGCGACGACAGACAGAATATGGGCCTGCATGGTCCTTGTCCCTCTGTATGCGCGCGCCGCCAGCCTGTGACCCCAGCCAGAAACCGGCGGCGGGCTCTTTATGCCTTGCTGTAGTCGATAAAGGCGATCTGCGCGCCGAACGGATCGGATATGGCCGCCATACGCCCGACGCCCGGCGCGGTCATTGCCTCGCGGACAACCTTTGCGCCCGCAGACTTTGCCTTTGCGACCCGCGCATCGACATCATCGACGGTAATGTAGAGAAGCCAACCGCCCTTACCGGACATGGGAGGAAAGCCGCCAACCGGTCCCTCGCCGACCATAATCGCCGGATAGGTAGAGCCGTCCTTCATCGGCATTTCGCCGATGGTCCAGCCAAGCACGTCCTCATAGAATTTCCGTGCGGCTTTGGGGTCGGCGCCGGAATGTTCGATCCAGCTTGGAGCGCCATGTGTGGTGTTCGGGTCGGTCATCGCAATTCTCCTTGTCTTGAGCGATTTCGCACGCCGCTTTCGCGGCGCATGATCGAAGGACGTTTGGCGATGTCAGCGGCGGTCTGAATTTCCTCTAAAACCAGCGGCTTGAAATTGCGATCGCGGGCCGGACGGGCGCTGCCGATT
>JBNKIW010000228.1:0-966 GCA_050290865.1 Rhodomicrobiaceae bacterium
GGACCTAAGATATTCCGGACTGACGTTCCAAGCACCGCCTCGCATAACGCGCGGAGCGCCATTAGTACAGCCCACGTTTTGAGTTTGTTCCCCGTTAGGCTGGATTTTGGCTTGTTCAAACCAGCAGTCTTTTGTCCACTCCCAAACATTGCCGTGCACTTGGAAAAGGCCCCATTGGTTAGGTTGGAATTTGTCAACTTCGATAGTTTGCCTTCGATTCAATCCTTTACTGCTGCCAGCGTATTTGAATTGGCCGTCATAATTGGCTTGTTCCGACGTAATAGTTGTTCCCCACCAGAACGGTGTGTTGGTGCCAGCGCGAGCCATATATTCCCATTCCGCTTCGCTCAGTAGACGGTAATTTTTGCCGGTCTTGGTGCTCAACCATTTCACATAGGCTTGGGCATCCTCCCAGCTCACATGGATGACGGGGCGGCTTCCACGGCCCCAACCTTGATCCCGCGGCTTATAGCCACCGCAACCACCATCGTCTACGCAAGCGTCCCACTCTGCGAACGTCACTGCATATTTGCCCACGGCGAAAGGCTGCCTGAATGTCACCTTGTGCTGAGGGCCCTCGTTACTTTGACGCTGAGGCTCATCTGGTGGCGATCCCATCATGAAGCTGCCAGCGGGCACCACCACCATCTCCGGACAGGCTCGGCAATCGCGGAAGCTCTCCCCGACCTTCAGTGCTGCTGCGTCGGATGCATACGTTCCTACAGCGGGCTTGACCGTGCTCTCCACCGGTAGCTTCGGCACGGCGGCCTCCGCTTCCGGTGTCCCACCCTCTGAAGCACCACCCAGATACACTCGCGGCATATAGCGCAGCGACATCCACGGCGCCTGCTGTTGCGTTTCCTGAACGCGGAGCTGCACCCGCCGGAACATCTCCACTGCCTCCACACCCTTCTTCGGCAGTTCCTCGGCGAGGATCTCGGCAAACTTGCCGCTGTCGGACGCTGT
>JBNKIW010000229.1:0-964 GCA_050290865.1 Rhodomicrobiaceae bacterium
CGCCTCTGCACGAGGGGCGACTGCCGGATTGCGGTACGGCGAGGCCCGAGAAATTGTTTCAATCCGCGCCCCTGCACGAGGGGCGACGCTTCGATACCGACACGCTCACCGTCAACCTCGCGTTTCAATCCGCGCCCCTGCACGAGGGGCAACGATTTAGCATGTCATTAATGACGGCAGCACCTTGTTTCAATCCGCGCCCCTGCACGAGGGGCGACTGCCCCGTCGATTTGGCGATGCCACCGGCGTATTTGTTTCAATCCGCGCCCCTGCACGAGGGGCGACCGTGGACCAGCGGCGCGAACGACGGGCGATCGATGGTTTCAATCCGCGCCCCTGCACGAGGGGCGACGCCGGCCCTTGCCGTCTGTTTCGTGGATTGCAACGTTTCAATCCGCGCCCCTGCACGAGGGGCGACGATCCCTCCACCTTAATGGTAGCCCCGAGGCGGGTGTTTCAATCCGCGCCCCTGCACGAGGGGCGACAGGTGTACCCGGACCAAGAAATGCGCGGCAAAAAGTTTCAATCCGCGCCCCTGCACGAGGGGCGACCTTGATCGTTGGTGCCGCGTGCCGCCTTGGTGGCGTTTCAATCCGCGCCCCTGCACGAGGGGCGACGTCTCAAGCTTGCCTCGCAGCGCATCGAACGCGGGTTTCAATCCGCGCCCCTGCACGAGGGGCGACTTGCGCTGTGGCGCGCTTATCATGACCAGCGGCTGTTTCAATCCGCGCCCCTGCACGAGGGGCGACGCGAGATTTCGACACCGTTGCGATGGCCTATTGGGTTTCAATCCGCGCCCCTGCACGAGGGGCGACGATGCTACGCACTCAGTACAGCAGCCAGGAGGACAGGGTTTCAATCCGCGCCCCTGCACGAGGGGCGACCGGGGAATTCGCCCTCTTCATGGGAGAGCTTGAACGTTTCAATCCGCGCCCCTGCACGAGGGGCGACCTGTGGTAGACGT
>JBNKIW010000230.1:0-962 GCA_050290865.1 Rhodomicrobiaceae bacterium
CTGCCTTTAAAATCGATCATGGTCAGAAACTAAATCCAGCTGGCTGCATTCAATATGGAGCCATAACGTAAGCAGATTGACCGAAAATGAACACAAAATTCGCGACAGAACCCCTTGGTGAGCCGCCGCGGGCGTGCTCCGGCCAAATGGTGGAGCCAGTCGGAATCGAACCGACGACCTCAGCAGTGCGATTGCTGCGCTCTCCCAACTGAGCTATGGCCCCATCCAACATTGACATGCCATTTACAGACATGGCGCTCTTACTGTCAAGCGCTCTGCAGAGCACGGTCAGGGCAATCGGGTGAAAAAGCGCGTGACATGAGCTGCGAATGCTGAATCTGTTTCAGACCTCTGATTCGCAAGGGGAATGGAGGCGGGGATGGACAGCGGAGCGCTGAACGAAAGCATTGTTTTTCTTGATCATTTTGCAAGTCTGGAAGACCCCAGGCAGCAAGCGAAGGTCATCTATCCGCAGAACGAGGTGCTGCTTTTGTGCCTTCTGGCGGTGCTTGCGGGGGCGGAGACCTTCACGGACGTCGCGTTATTCGGCGAGAAAAAGCTCCATCTGCTCCGCCGTTTTCTGCCCTATCGGAACGGAACCCCTCCGCATGACCGGCTTGGCGAGATATTCGCGGTACTTGATGCGGGGGCATTCCAGCGCTGCTTTGTCTCCTGGGTTTCGACAATCACCAAGATTCCAGCAGAGGTTATAGCCATCGATGGCAAGACTTCCCGACGCTCTTTCAAGAAGAAAGGCGCGGGCGATGCTATCCACATGGTTTCCGCCTTTGCTGCTCAACAGCGTCTGGTGCTGGGCCAAACGAAGGTGGATGCGAAGTCCAACGAGATTGTGGCTATTCCTAAGCTCTTAAACATGCTGAGCATCTCAGGAATCCCCTCATTTCTGCGAGACTCAATTTTGCCGCTCCCGTTTGGCGAAAAGGTTTTGTTAACGAAACGAT
>JBNKIW010000231.1:0-957 GCA_050290865.1 Rhodomicrobiaceae bacterium
ATCTGCTTGTTTGGCGCGATCAGCAAGCATCGCGCTCGGCTGATCATCCAGATCGACGGTATTCAAAGGACGATCTGATGCTGCTGGCCGCCGTTGGCATTGACGGCGATGGCAAAAAGCACCCTCTTGGTGTCAAGAGCGAACGTTTATCGTGAGCGGCAAGCGCTGACTTGCGGGGCAACGGAAAACGCCGCAATGGCGCAGGCGCTGCTCGACAATCTGATCGGGCGCGGTCTCGATCCGAAGGTGTGCAGACTGTTCGTCATCGACGGTGCCAAGGCTCTGTCGAAGGCCATCCGCAGGACGTTCGGCCGCCACACGCCGATACAGCGCTGCCAGGTCCACAAGGCCCGCAACATCGTTGAGCGCCTGCCCAAGCATTTGCATGCCAGCGTGCGCAAGGCGCTGCGGCAGGCGTGGGAACTGGATGATGTGGCAAAGGCCGAGCGGCTGCTGCGCAATCTTGCCCGCCGTCTGGAGCGCGAGGCGCCGGGTGTCTCAGGGAGCATCCTGGAGGGGCTGGACGAGATCCTCACCGTCACTCGCCTCGGCTTGCCCGCCGATCTGCGCCGCTCGCTGGCCTGCACCAACATCATCGAAAACATGAACGGCACGATCCGGCGCGTGTGCCGCAATGTCAAACGCTGGCGGGATGCCTCCATGGCGCTGCGCTGGACCGGCGCCGCGATGCAGAAGGCGGCCAAAGGGTTCCGTCGCCTGAACGCCTGGCGGCACCTCCCAGCCCTGAGGAACGCCCTCAAGGCTCACCAGCTTAGGCATACGATGAACAGCAACATTGAACACCAGGTTCAGGCAGCGTAGGCTGCTCAACCAGCGATGCCTGCCGTGCATATTTCAACAAAGGCCGGGACCTTGCCATGAAATCGCTACCGCGATAACCCGCTGCGCGGGCGTAGCTGGCGTCTCCTGCATAGCCCAAAACAGGCATCGGCAATC
>JBNKIW010000232.1:0-935 GCA_050290865.1 Rhodomicrobiaceae bacterium
GTGATCCGGGTCCGGAAATGATCTCCGGAAAACTCCACCAAAATATGCGCGTCAGTATGCCCCGAACAGTATGCCTATAAGCTCGAACGGGAACCGGAAGGCGAGCGCAGCGGCGGCGAGAATGAGCGCGATGTCGAACACCATATGCCAGTTCATGGCAGGCAGGTGGAATGTCACCGCAGTACGGCCAGCAGGGCGTCCTTTAGCGGCATCTGAGCGCCTACGAGGAGCAGGATAAGGAGCCCTTTGCCCCATAGGCCCGTGAAGAACTCTTTCGGGTCGAATTTGCCCTTCCGGCGCTCCAAGGCGGTCAAGCGGTACTCGATGACCGTTAGCCTGTGCTCGATGCGCATGAGCAGGTCCAGCGTCGTTGGCATGCGTGAAATTCTCCATCGCTGGCCGGCTCCCTATTTCGCCCTGCGGGTTTTGTGGACTCGGCGCACGTATCTCTGAAGCGTCCGAAGGCGCCCAGTTTCTTTTCCGTAGCGCGTTTGCAGTGACGCGACTTCTCCCGCCAGTTCGCCGACCGTCATTTCGCGGTCAGGCAGCTTGGGAAGCCGCGCGGGTGGATCCATTGTCCCCGCCGGCGGCTTGGGCAGCGGAAGATCCACCACCTTGACCGCTGGCTGTGCCGAACAGCCCGCGAGCCAGAGGCAGGCCAGGATCAGCGCTGCGCGTTGAGCGCGCGAACGGTATCGAGCGACACAGTGCATTTTCCGGCCTCCCTTTCGGCGATGATGCGGCGCGCAGCCGCCAGGTGGGCTTCAAGCTCCAGGTTGCGGGCGACAAGCGCGGCGGCATCATCGGCGCCCTCGCGCTCGATGGCCGCTATATCGGCGGCGTTCTCGGCCTCCGCTACGCGGGTTGCCGCGGCGATATCCCGGCGCAGATCGGCGGTGGCGTCGTAGCGGAGCCAGGATATCGCCGAAGTGGCG
>JBNKIW010000233.1:0-924 GCA_050290865.1 Rhodomicrobiaceae bacterium
CATATCGCCTATGTCCGGAGTGCGACGCGGGAGTTTCTGATTACGGGCGGCTATCGCGATGCGGCGGAGCAGAGCAGAACCGACACCCCGCGCCCCATCGGCAGTCTCGAAGAACTGAAAGCCGTCGCGTGCCGGTGGGCACTGGTGGACCCGGCGGCGGATACAAAGCATCCCGACGATGCCGCGAAGCTGGCCCAAAATGTTGAGGCGGCGCAGGCAGTCTGCGAGCGCTGGGCCGCGGATAATGGTGCGCATGCGGAGGCGCGTCACTTTCTCAACATCCTCGAAACCGCGCGCGGCGAGCTTGACGCGGCGATAGCGCTTCACAGCCAGACGCCACGTTGGCAGCGCCGGTTCGAGCAGGTGCGCGGCGATCTCGCCGCGACTATGGAGCCGCAAAGCGACGAACCGGCTCTCACGGTCTGCAAAAGCGCGGCGGGCTACTATCTCGGTACCTTGACTCCGGATGGTCAGCCCAATTCGCGTGAAAGCACCGAGTACTGGGACAGGAAAAAGGACGCCGAGGCGGCGCTCGCCGGGAGCAAGCCTTGGACGCCGCGCAATACGGTCGAGCATCCTCTTTCATCGTCCGGAGTGAACGTTACCCGACATCTCTCCGCACTGAGCGCAGCCGGAACTGATGAGGCCGCGTTCGATGCCGCGTTTTCACGCCTGACCGCAGACCCTTCCGTAACCGCTGCGGCCGCTGTGCAGGTAGCTCGCGATTACACGGGTCGTGATGTGGAGTCCGATACGCGCGAAGCCGCGTTCGGGGCCATCGAAGGCGAATTCTATGCGCGCGGCCAAGGCCAAGCGCAGGAGCAGGCCCCCACGCAAGGAGGGGGGCGATGAATGGGATGCCCGATGGGGCGCTGCGCCTCGTACCGCCCGCGCCCGCATTTTCGCAAAGCCTCGCGGATGGTC
>JBNKIW010000234.1:0-918 GCA_050290865.1 Rhodomicrobiaceae bacterium
TGTCTCTCACGATAGGCACACGCTCTTCGCCCTAGAAGAGAGTGAGCCTCCTCGGACGACCTACACCTGCGAGTCCCAGTAGGGAACCCAGCCCTCCTCGGTCTGGATCTCCCACTGACAGCCCTCGTCGGCGTCGCCGGATGAAGGAGGAAGATCCTCACCTGCACACAGATAAAAACAACAAGAGCAAAGCTTGAGCGACTACGCTCAGCAAGACTTATCCGTCGCGACCCGAAGGCCACGAATTCTAGACATGCAAGGCTTCAAGTGAAACAGCGGACTCCAGTCTACTAGCACCTACTACTAATCACTTTTAATCAAGATTAGCCAAATTAAATTGATAAATATTAATAATAAAAGATTAGCAACCTAGCCAACTTACAGATTAAGTCGACAGCGGCGGAGATGGCGCGAGCGGCGGCGGTCGAGCACCCACGACGGTGAGGCTACCCGCCGGACACGAGGGACGGCACGCTAGCTCACCGGAGCTCCGCGTCGACGGTGAGGAGAAAAAGTCCGGCTCGGCGGCGGCGTCTCCCCGGTGAGGTGGTGCTACGGTGGCCGGCGGTGGTCCTGCGACGGCGAGGAGGGAGAGGAGGGTGAGCTCGAGCTTCACGGGCGAAGAACGGTGAGGGGAGGCGGTCGGGCGACGCTCACCGACGTGGAGACGGCGGCGCGACGGCGACGAGCGACGGGCGACGGCGACGGGCGACGCGGCCGGCTGCGGTCCGAGCGACGCGGCTCGGACAGCGGCGGTCGGGACGGCGGCTGTCGGGGCGGCGGCGCGTGGAGCGAGGCGGCGGTCGGAAGCGGCGGGCGCGGCGCGAGGCGGTCGGCGCGGCGACAGCGGCTCGGTCGGCGTGCGGTCGGAAGCGGCGACGCTGTCGGGACGCGCGACGTGCTGTCCCGATAGCGGCT
>JBNKIW010000235.1:0-916 GCA_050290865.1 Rhodomicrobiaceae bacterium
GTATTCCGGATTGCGCAGAGCGACCTTCAGATCGGTCTCGCTACGCACCTTTATGTCGATCAGATCACGGAAACCGAGCACCTGATATTGATCGCCGTATTTGACCAGGATATTGAAATAGGAGTTGACCACTGAAGACTGGTACTTGTTGGCGAACTGGAAGGGCACCGGTTTGATGGCGTATTTCTCATTCGCTTCCTGCTCCAGCGTCGGGTCGGTCTGGGGATCGACGAATTCAACCCGCACCTTACCTTGACCGGCCACCGCGTACTCTTCCAACAGGTCGTGCAGACGCGGTACCAGCGGGGCCAGCAACGGGTGGGTTTTGGCGCTGAAGTAGCCGCGGATCAGCAGCGGCTCACGTAGCTGCGCCAGGTAGTTGCGGGTCGCCTGGGAGATCGAATAGACATGGCCCTGGGTGAGGTCGAGGCGCGCCCAGCCCACGGGTGTCAGCCACAGGTTGGCGGCTATGAAGTTGGCGGCGAGCAGTCCGGTCACCCAACCCCAGCGGCGATGATTGGCGTTCATCGCATTACCGGCCCAGCGCAACCACTCCAGGGAGAAGACATTGAGCGCGAGAAACACCCCAACCAGGCTCAGGTAGTAGTAGAGGTCGCGCAGGTCGATGACGCCGCGGGTGATGGATTCAAAACGCGAGCCCGAGCCCAGCATCTTGAAAAAAACCGCTTCTTGGATGCCGAAAAGCCCGGTTATTTGGTCCGAGCCGATCAGATAGAAGAGACCGCACACCACTGCGGTGAGGAGTAGGCTGACGATCTGGTTGGCCGAGCGGGCGCTGATGAACAGCCCGATGGCGATATAGGCCGCGGCCAGGAACAGGGATGCCAGATAGCCGCCGAACACCGGGCCCCAGTCGAGGGGGCCGATCAGTTCGATCGTGATCGGTAGCGGCAGG
>JBNKIW010000236.1:0-893 GCA_050290865.1 Rhodomicrobiaceae bacterium
CGAAGCTGGAGGCGGTGCTGGCGGGCGAAATGCACGCGGAAGGCGTGTTCCGCGGCCAGGCGAAGCGGCGCCAGGACGCGCTCGCCCTGCTGGGCGCGGACGAGGACATGGCGGCAACCCTGGCGGCGTGGGCGGCGAAGGGCAAGCTGGACAAGCTGGCCGAAATGTGGGTGAACGGGCTGGCGTTCGACTGGGGGCGGCTGTACGGCCAGGCCAGGCCGCAGCGCATGAGCCTGCCGGGATACCCCTTCGCGCAGGAGCGCTACTGGGTGCCCGAGCCGCCCGCAGAGGCCGCAACCGCAAGCGCCGTGCTGCATCCGCTCGTGCATACGAATACCTCCGGTTTTGACGGGACCGGCTTCAGTTCCCGCTTCGATGGCCGCGAGTTCTTCCTTGCCGCGCATGTGGTCGAGGGCCGCAAGATGCTGCCGGGGGCGGCGCATCTGGAACTGGCGCGTGCGGCGCTGGCGGCGGCGGGGGGCGTGCCGGCGGACAGCGGGGTGCGTTTTGAAGACGTTGTATGGCTGCGGCCCGCGGTTGCGGACGGGGCGCCTCTCACTGTGCGCATTGCGCTGGAACCGGACAATGACGGCTCCGTGAGCTACGGGATTTACGGCGGCAGCCGGGATGAGCCCGGGATTTACAGCCAGGGCCGGATGCGGCTGTCCGGTCCCGGCGGGGCACCGCGGCTGGATCTGGCGGCGTTGCGGGCGGAATGCGGTGCGGCGGAATGGCCGGGGGCGGCGTGCTACGCGCGGCTGGCCGGGAATGGCCTTGCCTACGGTGCGGCGCATCAATCCATCGCCAGTCTGCATGCGGGCGCAGGCGCAGTTCTGGCGCAGCTGGCGCTTCCTGCGGCGGCGGGTCCGTGCGGGGCGTATGTGCTGCATCCG
>JBNKIW010000237.1:0-889 GCA_050290865.1 Rhodomicrobiaceae bacterium
TTTCACGAATCAAAGATCACCCGAGCGATTCAGAATATGGTCGATCTGTCAGCTGTTATTTCGTGCGATTGCCCTGCCAGATTTCCATTGCTGGCTAGTAATTTAGCGGGAAAACGCTTATGCTTGGTGTGTAGCTGGGGAATGTCTGCTGGCGGAGTGGGGGGGATTCGAACCCCCGATACGGCTTTAGACCGTATAACGGTTTAGCAAACCGCCGCCTTCAGCCTCTCGGCCACCACTCCAGAGATCGTAACCAATTGAAAACGCACGAGAAATTCCGTTCTCGTTTTGTATTGTTTGCCTTGGTTGTCACTTTGATTGTCACTTTTGCCCAGACCTTCTATCATTTCATACGCACCGATGCAATCCAGGTTTCGGCGAGCTTGGTCGTTGCGGCGGCGTTTAATGCGCGCGTCGTCGCCATATACTTTTCCAATATGGCGTGCACGTATTTGAGCGAATGCCCGGTGATCGAAGCGATCTCTTGCGGCGTACATCCGACCTCCGACAGAACGGTTACAGCCGTGCCGCGCAAGTCGTGAAAGTGCAGATCTGTCAGGCCGGCACGGTTCTTCGCAGCTGAAAACTTTGTGCTAAAATGGCTGTCCTTCCAAGGTTTGCCCAAGGTTGTTGTCAGGATCGTTTCGTCGTGGCGAGGGAGGCGGGTGAGTGAGCGCCGATAACTTTCTAAGGTTTCGCGTAATGCTGGCGTAGTACGGGCGGGAAACTTGTTTTCGCGGCCAGATCTGCGATTCGTCACAAGAATATAATCGCCTTTGAAGGTATCCCATCTAAGTCGTATGCTCAGGAATCCTCAGGAATCCCCTCATTTCTGCGAGACTCAATTTTGCCGCTCCCGTTTGGCGAAAAGGTTTTGTTAACGAAACGA
>JBNKIW010000238.1:0-889 GCA_050290865.1 Rhodomicrobiaceae bacterium
TCTTCGATCCCAAGCCCCGGCTCATCCATGCCCCCGTCTTCCGCGACCGCGTTCTCCACCATGCCGTCATCGCCCATGTCGGGCCGGTCCTGGAACGCTCGCTCGTCTTCGATACCTACGCCTGCCGCGTGGGCAAGGGGACGATTGCGGCGGTGCAGCGCTGCCAGCACTTTGCCCGCCGCTTCCCCTGGTACGGACAGATCGACATCAAGAGCTACTTCGCTAACATCGACCATCAAGTCTTGCTGGGCTTGCTGGAACGGCGGTTCAAAAACAAAGAACTGCTCGCCTTTCTGGAGCGCCTGATCGCCGCCCACATTACGGCGCCGGGCAAGGGCCTGCCGATCGGCGCGTTGACCTCGCAGCATTTCGCCAATTTCTACCTCGACGGCTGCGACCGCTTGCTGGTCGAACAGTGTAAGGTGCGCGGCTTGGTGCGTTACATGGATGACACCGTGTGGTGGGCCGACAGCAAGGATGCGGTGCGGGACACCTTGCGCGCCGTTACCGAATACCTTCATACGCAGCGCAGTTTGGAGATCAAGAAGCCAGTTCGCATCGGCAGAAGCGCGCTGGGCTTGCCGTTTTGCGGCTTCCGCATCCTTCCTGGCGCCATCCTGTTGTCGCGGCGTCGGCGCAGGCGCTACGCGGAGGTGCGCGCGCGTTGGGAACACGCTTACAGCGTCGGCCAAATCGATGCGCGCGGGCTTCAGGCCGGTTACGCTTCTGCCTTGGGGATAACAGCGGCGGCCGATGCGCGGGCATGGCGCGCTGAACAATTGCGGCGTGTGCCTCTTGGCGAGGAGGTCGCGCATGTTTAGTGTGGCGTACAGGGTATCGGTCGGAAAGTGGCGCCAGGCGGGCGCTGCGGGGTGGCTGTTGGAACAAC
>JBNKIW010000239.1:0-879 GCA_050290865.1 Rhodomicrobiaceae bacterium
CAATATCACTACCCAAACCCATACAAGGACACGCTAGGCCAAGAAGTTATAAGCATATGACGACTATCCAAATACTTTTAAGGTTTTCAACGAATGATAAGTCAATTCTAGTTAAACCCTAACATAGGTGCGCAGATCAGACCTTCCTATCATGCAGTTCTAATTCTACATAATAGATAGAAAATTCACTATAGGTGCAACATGTTCAAGGTGACTTGCCTTGTTGATCCGTGAAGAACAGCTGAGATTCCTCGAAGGTTTGGTCTTGAAGATCTTCGATCAACGGTTCCGGCACAACGTTTCCTACCGTGAAGCAATTACATACAATCAATCAATAAATGCAACAAACATGTGAAATATGAATGCATAGAAAGAAAGAGAAAGTGATTCTGAGAATTTTGGCACAAGAATCACTAGATTTGGAGTTGTGGTTGAAAAGATGTGGAATTTTGAAGTTTCGGGGCTAATTTTGTGGATTTTTCTAAGGCTAGAGGCCTTTTTGGAATTATTTTTCAACTTCTAGGAGCCTAACTGCAAAATTATGGACTGCGGGTTGATTTTGGAAAAGCCGAGGGGCCTAAGTGCAAAATGTCTGAAATTAGAATTTCCAGGAATTATTTTCCTAAAGGAAACCCGTGGACCGATCCACGAGCCCGTGGACCGCGAGCGGCGCCGATCCACGGTGGACCACGGTCACCGTCTCAGGGAAGGCTCGCCGGAGAACGGCCGGAACGGCGTCCCCGTGCGCGGAACCTCACCGCGGTTGAGGAAAAATGGAGAGGGGACGGAGGTGAGCCTCACCGGTGGCAAGAGAGGGCGGCGGAGGCTCAGACACAACCGGGCGACGATGGGGAACAATCAGTGGAGGAGACGCTCGGT
>JBNKIW010000240.1:0-878 GCA_050290865.1 Rhodomicrobiaceae bacterium
GCAAGCCGCCGTTCTGTTCGACAAATTCCATATTCTCCGCCATCTCGGCGAGGCACTCGACAAAGTCCGCAAAAGCGAATACGCGCGGATTACGGGGGCAAAGCGGAAGTTCATCAAGGGGCAGAAATGCGTCGCGATGCTTGTCTGATCGCGGCAAACAAACAAACACGTTCTGCTCTCGCACAGGGAAAATCTGACACCAGAAGGCAGGCGAAGCCTGAAGCTCCTGCTCAAGACGAACAAACGGCTGAACACCGCCTATCTGCTGCGCGAGCAATTCGACCAGTTGTGGGACTACAAATCCGAGCCGTGGGCGCGGAAGTTCTTCGACAACTGGAAGGCGCAGTTGCGCTGGCTGCGTCTTGCGCCGTACCAAAAGTTCGCGGCCATGATCGACCGGCATTGGGACGGCATCGCCGCTTATTGCAGGCCTGAAAACAAAGTGGCGCTGGGTTTCGTCGAGGGGCTCAACAACAAAATCCGCGTCATTCAGCGCCGTGCCTATGGCCTCCACGACGAGGAATATCTCAAGCTCAAAATCCTTACCATGAGCCTGCCTGCGCTATAAAACCGGACCAAAATCATCCACTAAAACACGCGGTGAGCCGCAAAATAAAGCCGGAACATCAACGGCGGCTGATTGCAGTACAACTGCCGCAATTTCGGACCAGCATCAGCGTCCGCAATTGGAGCAATTTAGCCAATCGTCGGTAACCTTTGCCCCCCGGTGCAGCAATGCGCCCCTCAACAGTGAAGTGCAACATGTTGCTCATGCGGCCTTGAAGAAGACCTCACGCGGGGTTTTATAGCCGAGGATTTTCCTGGGTCTGGAATTGAGTTTGTCCTCGACCCGCTGAACATCGGCATGCGTCAGGGTA
>JBNKIW010000241.1:0-878 GCA_050290865.1 Rhodomicrobiaceae bacterium
GACGCGGTGTGGGCGGAGATGGACACGGACCCGGCCAACGAGGGCGGCGCGGTTGCAATCGTCGCCATCGCGGACGTGTCGTTCTACGTCCGGCCCGGAACCGCGCTCGACAACGAGGCGGCTTTACGCGGCAATTCGGTCTACTTTCCCGACCGCGTCGTGCCGATGCTGCCGGAGAAGCTCTCGAACGATCTTTGCTCGCTGCGCAAGGGCGAACTGCGCCCGTGCCTCGCCGTGCGCATGACCTTCGACAAGGGCGGCAAGAAGCTCTCGCACCGCTTCGTGCGCGGCTTGATGCGCTCGGCGGCGAAGCTCTCCTATCAGGAAGCGCAGGCCGCCATCGACGGCAAGACCAACAGAAAGACCGCGCCGCTGCTGGATACGGTGCTGAAGCCGCTCTGGCAGGTCTACGGCCTGCTCAAGGAGGCGCGGGAGAAGCGCGGCCCGCTCGGCCTAGATCTGCCGGAGCGCAAGATCATCCTCGACGAGCGCGGGCTTGTCTCGCGCGTCATCGTTCCGGAGCGGCTTGAGGCGCACCGGCTGATCGAGGAGTTCATGATCCAGGCGAACGTCGCGGCGGCGGAAGCGCTTGAGGCCAAGAAGTCGCCGCTGATCTACCGCGTACACGATGCGCCGGCCTCGGAGAAGTTGGTGGCGCTGTCCGAGTTCCTGGCCAGTATCGGCATCAACGCGCCCAAGACCGGCTTCAACCGGCCGAACCAGTTCAACCGCATCCTGGCCAAGGCCGTTGGCACCGAGCACGAGGAGCTTTTGAACGAGGTGGTGCTGCGCTCCCAGGCGCAGGCCGAATACCGCCCCGGCAATCTCGGCCATTTCGGCCTGAACCTGCGCCGCTACGCGCATTTCACCTCGCCGAT
>JBNKIW010000242.1:0-876 GCA_050290865.1 Rhodomicrobiaceae bacterium
ACCCCGTCTGCCCCTTCCGACTCTTTGCTGCCATGTCATATATGCCCTGCTGTTGCACTTCGGGGTTGAAACGGCGAAAGGAAAAATGGGCGATGCGCAGGCCTTGGACCTCATCACGCCGGAGGCCGGAGCGATTTACGTCATGGATCGCGGCTACCTCGATTTCCGCAGGCTGCACACGTTGCACGCAGCGTCTGCTTTCTTTGTCACGCGCACCAAACGCAACATGCGCTATCATCGAGTTTATTCCCATGCGGCGGACAAACCGGCAGGTATTATTGCAGACCAGACGATCGCCCTCGATGGATTTTACGCGCGTAACAACTATCCGCAGCATCTGCGGCGGGTTCGCTTCTGCGACCCGGAAACGGGCAAAAGGCTTATCTTCCTCACCAACAATTTTGTGCTGCCACCCGCAACCGTCGCTGCCCTCTACAAAAAGCGCTGGCAAGTCGAACTGTTCTTCAAATGGATCAAGCAGAACCTGCGCATCAAACATTTCTTCGGCACGTCCGAGAACGCGGTGAAGACGCAAATCTGGATCGCCGTGTGTGTGTACGTGCTGATCGCCATGATCAAAAAGGAGCTGGCGCTGGACGTGCCACTCTACACTTTCCTACAGATTTTGTCGGTCTGCCCTTTCGAGAAAGTGCTTATTTCCCAAGCACTTTCTGGCGGCGTTCCCAATTCTTCGCACCAAACCACCGCTAACCAATTGAATTTATTCGAGAGTTAGCCGGACGCTAATGAGACAGGATACTAGCCGTTCTTATGCGCCCCGCTCGATCCAACTTGGTTCTCCCGCGGCGGAGCATGTCGTCCTCATCGCTTTCCTTGGCTTCGATCCGCGCAATCACGCGGCGTTCTCTCGCCCAG
>JBNKIW010000243.1:0-874 GCA_050290865.1 Rhodomicrobiaceae bacterium
ATTCCGAAGGGAAGGTTGGCGGCTGTTCAGCACAAACAAACCAAGTTGGATCGAGCGGGGCGCATAAGAACGGCTAGGTTACGTGGCTCGAAAGCACCATTGCCGGGCTGTCCGTCGAGGTAGCCGAGAATCGCCGGATCCGGCGACTGCCACACGGACGTCCTCGGATCGTAGTACCGTGTGCCGAAGTAGTAGAGCTTTGTCTCCTCATCGAACTCCTTGCCGGTGAACCTGTATGGCACGCGCAGGTTATTGATGACTTCGTTGGCCCAGGTTTCGCCGAAGGGGAAGTATTCGAGGTGCTGCCAGACCTCGCCGTTGCGGTCGGTGACGTAGGACGTGCTCCCCAGGTGGTCCGGGTGGTAGAAGTACTGGAACACCTCGCGCAGGTTGGTGGCGCCGGTGCCGTAGCCCTCGCCGGTGGGGAAGGTCTCCAGCTTGGTGACGATGCGCGTCGTGCCGGCGAAGACGTGCTTGGAGTTGCGCCCCAGCGCGGCGACATACCACGGATTGACATACAGCGTCTCACCACCCGAGCCGCGTTTGACCACGCGGTTGGTGTCGTCGTCATATTTGAAGGTGACGGGCTGCTGGCTGCTGTCCTTGACCTGCTGCAGGCGGTTGTCCTCGTCCCAGGCCATGCGGCGGTTGGCGTAAGAATTGGTCGCATCCCAGCCTACCTGGTTGCCGTTGAGATCGTAGAGGAACGCCCGGTCACCTACACTCGAGGCCGCATGCGGTTTGCCCGAGGCATAGGTGACCTTGCCCCTGTGGAACGTCCCCCAAGACCGGGTAAGAAACACCAGGTATTGGAGGCAGATGAATGTCGAA
Source organism: Rhodomicrobiaceae bacterium (assembly GCA_050290865.1). GTDB lineage: Bacteria > Pseudomonadota > Alphaproteobacteria > Rhizobiales > Rhodomicrobiaceae > JARRLC01. Next base: position 832 of record JBNKIW010000243.1, read on the forward strand.
ACAGGTGCGGGCGCAATACACGCTTGAGTTCAAACAGGAGGCG
>JBNKIW010000244.1:0-866 GCA_050290865.1 Rhodomicrobiaceae bacterium
AGACGCTGTTCGGCTTGTTGAAAATGAAGGGCTTCAATCTCGAAGACACGCACATGAAGGACGCCAAGCGGCTTTCGACCTTGTTCGGCATTCTGGCCATCGCCGCAGCGATGGTCGTCAAGACCGGCGTTTTCGCGCGACGACGAACGCCGATCCCGGTCAAAAAACACGGGCGCCCGGCGCGTTCGCTCTTCGCCCTCGGCCTCGACATCCTCCGCCGTTACTTCGTCCGCTCGTCCCTGTCACAAATATTCGCCTTAATTTTCTTCCTTCTTACCCCCTATTCCCGCTCTAACCCCTTGTTAAGACTCGGCGTTGCTGATTGAGTCGGGTACTGTGCATCCAAACTGGGAATCACAGACGATTCTTGGGGGCAAGAAAATAGGTTAGCCACAAGATCCGCGATGGGATTTGGGGGGTATGGCGTGGCTTGGGCTGGAAAGGGTTTTTTCAGCTGTCACGGGGCCGTTCGGCCACCGCGGACGTCAAACAGACATCAGGAACCGGCAGTGGGCGCCTGTTTTCTCGGTTTTCAGGCGTAAGCAGGCGTGGCAGCCTGTGGCGGCGACCGCGTCATGCCATGTGGCGAGGCATAAAGGGTCAGGCTGTATCGTAGACGCAGCCTCCTTTCTGCCGAAGTTCGGCGCAGCGTTCGCGGATGGCGGTGAATAGGTCGAGAACGGCTGCGCTGACTTTCAGAAAGATTTGCCGGTCGTGTCGCACCACCTTGCCCGCCGTCTGATACAATTTCCAGCGCATGGTTTGCACTTGCTGGCTGGCATTATCCTTGCCTGATACCGCCGAGCCAATGGTCTGGCTCACGTGGATTCCCATGCCGCGCGGATTGTGATTCTCTTCCGTCATTG
>JBNKIW010000245.1:0-865 GCA_050290865.1 Rhodomicrobiaceae bacterium
GCAGATCGCCGATCTGACGGCGGGGCGCGTCGCCCGTGGTGAAAAGGTCCGGCTTGCGGAGACCCACGATAATGCGGTCAGCCAGGCGGTCGATGCCAGTCTGAAAGACGCGCTGGCCGAGCGCGGGATCGGGGTCGCGGGCGAGGATGAAGGCGGTGCGGCGCACTCACTGCGCTACATCGTTACCCCCTACGGCGATGAGCTGCTCCTGCGTGTGCGCCTGGACGGCCAGGAAGCGGCCACGGTGTTGGTCCGAGGCCCGTCCGGCGGCCTCGCCGCGCGTGCCCCGCTTAGCGTCAGAGAGGTGAGGCGATGACGGACAGCCCAGATTTCCTCAACCAGGTTCCCAATCAGGGCCAGGCCGTACCGCGGCTGAACCGGGTACCTCTCCTTATCGCCGGTGTGCTGCTGTTGCTGATCATCGGCGCCATCACCTACACCTACCAGATGCGCCTGGCGTCGCTCCGGGAGGGTGAGGCGTACCACGCCGCGGAACCGGCAGCGGCAACACCCTCGGAGGTCTTCAAGGATGCGCCGGATGGCGGGCTGATTCAGGCCAGGAGAGGCGAAACGGCGCCGCCTCCCCCGGTGGAGACCAGACCTGACAAGCCAGCGCTCACGCCGCCAGGACCGGACCCGGAGGCCCTCGCCAGGGAACGCGAACGGCGAGCGCGCGAAAGGCTGGAGGCGGCGCGGGTGGCGGCAGCCCTGCAGGCGCTGGGGGCACCGACCACTGTCCGGGATGTCATGTCTGGCGCGACACGCCAGGGGGCGCGACCTCGCGCCGCCACGTCCCCGTCCGCCGACGGTCATCTGAAAGCATCTTATGCCGCGGCGATGCGGCGGCGGGCGCTGTGGGGCGAGA
>JBNKIW010000246.1:0-864 GCA_050290865.1 Rhodomicrobiaceae bacterium
ATAGTGAGCTGGCTGACGTTCTACAATCACAGGAGGTTTCATTCGACACTGGGCTACGTCAGCCCCATGAACTTCGAGAAAAATCGGCTTGCTCAACCGGAGAAAGCCGCAGCATGATCACATCGGTCTTGGGGGACGTTCCACGGGGGCAAGGTCCCCCCCCCGCGATTTCTCGGTCACTCCACCAACTCAATCTCGCCCGGCCGCCAAGTCTTTTCAAACCACGCCTCGGTTGGACTATAGAGACGCAAGACAGAAAACCAGCCCTTGCCTGGAACAGTCTGGATCCAGTTGGCTTCTCTGCCCTTTGGAGCTTTCGGGCCGAAATAAACGTCGACCGAGCCATCCTCGTTGGCGATCAATTTGTCACGCGATGTGTTCTTGCTGGGGAAGGGTTGGCCGGTCTGGAGTTCGGAGCGAGTTTGCGGGTCATAGACCACGATCGACATGAACTTCTCGGCAGGCGGATCTTTGGGGAGGTTCAGCTTGTAAGTCTTGCCGCCGTCGAGGGCGTTGCCGTTCGCGTCCAGATATCCCCAAGCATATTGCGAGCCTTTGCCAATAAGTTTCATCGCCATCGCAGGCGTATTGACGGTCGCAAAGTAGTAGAAGTGGGTCCGTGCATCCAGATTGCGCCCGCCCATGCCTCTGTCCTTGAGGTATTTATACGATCCACCGAGGAAGCCCATCTTCCAGTAGCTGTTTTCGTAGAGGAAGTTCGATTTATCGCGTTCATACCAGAGCAGCGCTCTCGCAGTCCCATTGCCCACAGCCGCGGCTTGGGTAAGCCGAAGTTTTCACTTGGCGGTTACTTCAACCCACTGATATCGTGTGATTTTTCAAAATACGGATCACTCGGCGCTG
>JBNKIW010000247.1:0-861 GCA_050290865.1 Rhodomicrobiaceae bacterium
TCTCATCACAGAAGATTTTCGGCCGTACCAGGATCGAGGCGAGCAGCAGCGCATAAAGGGGCTGCAGCCACCAGGCGGTTCTCCCGATCCATAGCGACAGCGTCGAACGGTCAAGCTCGATGCCCTGTCCCCGCATCATCCGCAGTTGGCGGTTCAGCGGCAAATGCCAAGCGAATTTTGCGACAGCGATGGCCGCAAGCAACGCTTCGGTGGCGATGCCACCATCCACGGGCCGCGCCGGCGCTGGCGCCTGAACCACCCCTTCCTCGCAAATCCGGCAGCCGTAGCGCAGGCGAACAATCCGTTTGACCCGGTATTTGCCGCGATGCTTGTCTGATCGCGGCCAACAAAGAATTGCGCTGGTACGACGTCGAGCATCTCGGTCACGGTCTCGCCGATGAGATGGCGTTCTCCCCCGCAAGGGCAGGTCTTGTCCTCCACATCGATGCGGATCTCGATGCGTGGCAGATGCTGGGGCAGCATGCCGCGATTGCGCGTCGCCGGTTTACGCGGCTTCTTCGATGCGGCTGCAGCGGCGCGCTCATCTTGGGCGCTGCCGGCCTCACCCGTCGTGGCTGCCGCTGCCTCGGCGATGTCAAAAATGAGCTGAAGCTGATCCGGATCGAGCTTTTCCGAACGCCGCCCGAACAAGGCGCGCTTGAATTCAGCAAGGATGAACAGGAGCTTCTCGTTCTCCAACAACGCCGCATCGCGCTGGGCAGCGGCCTCCTCGGCAGCGCTAGCCAACTCGAAGAGTTTTGCTTTGAGCCGATCAGGATCTGACGGTAAATCGGAGAGTTCGCGAATCATGACTGCAATATACTTAAACCGAAGTTTTCACTTGGCGTTACTTAGAGCGCC
>JBNKIW010000248.1:0-859 GCA_050290865.1 Rhodomicrobiaceae bacterium
ATGGGCGCCGAACGGCCCGGCCGCGTGCAGGAATCCGCAACGGCGAGCCGCAGCGCCGTGGCGCAGACCGACTGGCACGAGATTGCAGAGCGGGAATTCCTCGCCGGTTTGGCCCAGCGTCTCGATCGGGCGGTGGCAACGGGAGAGACGGAGGCGCTCGTCGTGGTGGCGGCGCCGCGTGCTCTGGGCGTGTTGCGGGAAGTCTTCAGTCCGTCGGTGCGCAAGGCGATCGCGGCCGAGATATCGAAGGACTACGTCAACATGCCGGTGCCCGAGATCGAGAAGCGCCTTACCGCGTGAAGCGGTCCCGCGCTGCGTTCCGGCATCATCCCAATGCCAGAAGCGCGGCGCGCCAGCTTGTACCCGCGATGGTGTCGGCGAGGGCGGCGAAGGGGTAGAGGAACGCGCTCCACATGCCGAGGCCGGTCTTGGCCATGATGATATCCGGGAATATCTTGATCCGGTAATAGGCCCACGCCGCTACAACCGGCGCTATCACCATCGCGGCGCGCAGATAGGCATGCGCCACCATGCGCGGCGCGATCCGGGTGGCGAGATGCAGGGCGTACGCCTCCCAGCTCGCGGGGCCGCCGGAGAACTGCAGGGCGTACCGCATGACGTGGCTTGTGAGCGTGGCCTTGCCGTCGGCCCCGGCGAAGACCTGCCGGAATTTGCTGATGATCAGCTGATAGAGGAAGAGCTGCGCCAGCTTGTGCGGGCCGACACGCGCCGACCACCACACCGCCGCCAGCGGCAATGTCTTGATGAGCCCCTCAAGAAGCGCCCACATGCCGTACAGCCACGCGGCGAGCACGATGGAGGTGATCGCCAGCCGCAGCGTTTCTTGGTCGCCAATAGA
>JBNKIW010000249.1:0-846 GCA_050290865.1 Rhodomicrobiaceae bacterium
CCCTGGACAGATTCGGCGGTGTGATCTTCACCCGTTCCGACAACAGGGGGATCCGGCAACTGGGGGATCTGAAACGCCGCACCCTGGCCGCCGTCGACAGCACCTCGCTCGGAGGCTTCCTGATGGCGCGGCGGGAGCTGCAGGAGCAGGGTATCGACACGGCGCGGGATCTCCAGGTCCGGTTTCAGGGCACCCATGACGCGGTGGTGCATGCGGTGCTCGAGCGGCAAGCCGACGCCGGCACCGTGCGCACCGACACCCTGGAGCGCATGGCGGCCGCCGGCCTGATCGACCTGCAGCAGATCCGGGTCCTGCGGCCCCGCGCTGACCTCGACTTCCCCTTTCTCCTAAGCACCCGCCTCTATCCCGAGTGGCCCATGGCCGCCATGCCCCAGGTGGGCAACGAACTGGTCAAGGCGGTCACCCGGGCGCTCATGCGGATGCCAGCCGACGATCCGGCGGCGATCGCCGCGCACAGCCTGGGCTGGACGGTTCCGGCCAACTACCAGCCGGTGCACGAGCTGTTCGAATCGTTGGCGCTGCCCCCGTATGAACGGCCGCCGCCCAGCCTGGAGGCCTGGATACGCGGCCACCCTCTGGTCACGACCCTCGGCTTTCTGCTGCTGTCGGTGAGTCTGATCTCGGCGCTCTACCTAGGCCGCCTCAACCGCCGCCTGCTCCGCTCACGCAGACGCCTCGCCGACGCCATGGAGAAGCAGGCCAGAAGCGCCGCTGAGCTGCGCGACAATCTCGCCCGGCTGAAAGAGAGCGAGGAGAAATTCACCGGCCTCGCCCTCTCCGCCCTCGATGCCATCATCATGCTCGACCCGCAGGGACGCGTGGTAT
>JBNKIW010000250.1:0-841 GCA_050290865.1 Rhodomicrobiaceae bacterium
CTTCGGGGGCGCGGGGACCACGGGCCTGGTCGCCGACTGGCTCGGCCGCAACGCGGTGCTGATCGAACTCAATCCGGCCTACGCGCAGATGGCGCACGAGCGCATTGTCCGGCCGCTGCCGCTTCTCGGCAGCCTGGTCAGCCTCGAAACGTTGCGTAATGGGGCTTGAGGATGAAGCCAAAAGACCCGCTTCAACTTGAATTCAGCTTCGAAGCCGAACCAGCGCCCGACCCGCTGGCGGAGCGTCTCATCACCGCAGGCTTGGTGCCAAACCAGTTCATCCTCGAACTCAACCGCGGCCTCACCAATCCGCACCCCGAAGCACTGCCCTCGCGGCTGTTCCGCTTCCCTATTGATTTCGAAGCCAGAGAGACACCCGAGGACAAGAGCCGCTTGCTGCTGAAGCATCCCGCGCTCGCCGATCATCCTTTTGTGCACGAAGTCGCTGCGAAGACCGGAGAAACGCCGATTTGGGAGCCCCTCGACGAGTTCGAGTGCGATCGGGGCGCACAGGGACGCTGGTGGCACGCCGTGGACCTCATGTCGGAGGCGCACTGGCGCGATCTGCTGGCCACGCGCCACTTCACTGATGATGACGCCATCGCGGCGGCCATTGTGTTCGCGCTCGAATGTGGGGCGCGGATCTCCGCGGCAACCGCGCGCCAAGTGCTGGCGGCAGTGGGGGCCGCAGAACCCGCCGATCGCAGCCAAGGGCTGTTGATGAGCGACGCCATACAGCCAGCTTACATCGTCGAACGCCATCCGCGCACGGGCAAGCTCATCCGCGAGCACTGGCCGCTCAACGTCAAGGATCGCGGTGCCGCCAGCGCATGGCTCATGG
>JBNKIW010000251.1:0-828 GCA_050290865.1 Rhodomicrobiaceae bacterium
GTCCACCAAATTCTGCGGGTCGTCCCACTTGGAAGTCATCCGCCGGGAGTGTTGATCCATACGCTCGATGAATTCGGAATCGTCCAAACGAAGCAATACGGTGTAAATCCGATCAACGACCTGTTTCATGAATTGGTGCGAGGGTCACAGTAGGAAAGCCCGAGGTCCTTCAATATCTGGTGTCGGCACGGGAACGTTGCACCGTGCCGATCGTCCTCAGCCCCGCTGAGGTGGCACACCTTTTGGAGTGCGCTCCTGGTCTCAAATACAAGGCGGCGCTCAGCATTACTTATGGCGCCGGTCTGCGCGCGTCGGAAACGGCGGCCCTCAAAGTCAGCGATATCGACAGTGAGCGTATGGTGATCCGTATCGAGAACGGCAAAGGCGGCAAGGACCGGTATGCGATGCTGTCGCCGCACATGCTGGAACTCTTGCGCTTGTGGTGGAAGATGGCGCGGCCGACGAGCTGGCTGTTTCCGGGAGACAATCCCATCAACCCGATCAGCACACGCCAGCTCAACCGCGCCCTGCATACCGCCACGGAGCTGGCCGGACTGGATAAGAAAATCAACCTGCATACGCTGCGGCATTCGTTTGCCACGCATTTGCTGGAGCAGAATGTTGATATTCGCGTGATTCAGGTGTTGCTTGGACATGCGAAGTTGGAGACGACCGCTCAGTATACTCACGTCGCCACGAACATCATCCGCGAAGTCATGAGCCCGTTTGAAGCGCTGACGCGAGACCCGTCCGTGGTGCGCAATGCTTGTCTGATTGCGCCAAACAAACACGTGCGCAATGCTCGTCTGATTGCGCCAGACAAACACG
>JBNKIW010000252.1:0-827 GCA_050290865.1 Rhodomicrobiaceae bacterium
CGTAGGCTCGTAAAAGAGTGGAATCCCATGCGTATCAACAATGATCGCGTCGGGTCACGATCTGCCGCTGCTGACATGTCCCGCGAATCCCCGCTTACACTGGGCGCGAGGTATGCCTATCATCTGGCGGCCTTTATCCCCGCGCCACAGGCTGCACATGCCTTCTCGTAGTAGTCGGCAACCGCTGGCCGCGCAGCCGCGGGTGCACGGTCGGGGTGGCCTGCGTCGAAGGGAGGCGCTGGATCATACTCGATGACGAGCTGAATTGCCTGGGCGGCAGCCGCTCCGGCAATTTTCGCCACGATGGTGAGGGCGAAATCGATGCCGGATGTCACTCCCCCTGCCGTGATCACGTTGCCATCCCTCACAACCCGAGTCTTCTCGTGCGTCGCGCCGACCAGTGGGAGAAGCTCCGTGTAGGCCCAGTGCGGCGTCGAGCGTATCCCAGAACGTTTCCAGCCGGGCTGTCATGCCGCCATGACGCCGCTGGAAAATCCGTGGTATTCAGCAGCGGCGCTGCTCCAATAACCTGCCGCTTGCTTCGTATCAAGCTATAGCCCGCGTTACATCCTATAACGGTCATTTGAGCGTGAGACTCCGCGGGGCCTTCAATTGGCGTATCCCCCTGCACCACTCAACCTATGAATGCATGTGGCCATTCACTCGGTGCCAAAGCGGGTTACATCCGTTCCACGGCCGCTGCGGCGGAGGTGAAGGCCACGCTTGCAGCCTCCCCGTAGGGCTTAACACGCCCCTTGAGAACCGGACGAAATCGGAGCAGTTCCGCGCAATCTCGTGGTACCGCCTTTCGCGTGCCGGATGGGACT
>JBNKIW010000253.1:0-827 GCA_050290865.1 Rhodomicrobiaceae bacterium
AATAAGTTAATAAATAAAATAAGACCTTTTAAGGGAGATAGGAAAGAGAAGCCAAGATCAAAGAGGATGTGCTACAATTGTGGAAAGGATGGACATTTCATTGCCCAATGTCAATATGAGAGAAAAGATGAGGACAACGACAAGAAGAAGAAGTTTGATAAGAGCTACAAGAAAGACAAGAAATTCATGAAGAAGAAGACTTACGGATAAGCTCATGTCGGTCAAGAATGGAACTCAAGTGATGAGAGTTCCGAATCGTTAAGTGATGAGGTGACAACCATAGCCATCAAGGGCCAAACCTCAACAAGCAAGTTACTCTTCCCCAAGCTCTCCAAGCACACATGCCTCATGGCAAAGGAAGGCAAGAAGAAGGTAAAATCTAAGAAACCAAGTGGTCCATTCCTTGGTTTGATTGTGATGAGTCATTGACTTGGCGAGGTTTGAATTTGAATCCGGGATAGTTTCATTTTGTTTTTCTTTTACCTTTGTTTCGTTTGGAGAATCATGTTTGCTTGTCTCATGGTGTGTAGGTGGTAGGTGCGATATGGCGTGCAGCGACGAGGATCATGACAGGAGTAGGAGACCTGGTGCAGAGGACCGGGGATGGTCGCACAGGTCAGATACTCAGTGGTCGGGTGATCGAGAGGTCAGGTGGCGCTGTGTGCGGTCTGCACCGTGCACGTGGAGATGAGGAGCGCGAGTTTCTTGATTGAGCCTCAAAACCAAGGTCGACGATTTATCTGTGGTTTGGCCTCAAAACCACTATCACTGTTCCTTGGTTTTGGCCTCAAAACAAATCGATGTTTTGGTGATTTAGGCCTCAAAAT
>JBNKIW010000254.1:0-823 GCA_050290865.1 Rhodomicrobiaceae bacterium
CGGGGCGTGTAGAACACGAGACCCGGAGACGGGAGCATACACCTCCCCTGAGCATTCTGGCCGGGCGGGGGTGGCGCGGCAATGGCGCGAGTGGGGTTATACTCGTTATGCACAGGGCCGCTGCTACAAGAAATTCGCGACCGCCTCCGGCGGTACTGATTAGGTCCGTGCCCGTGGAGAGGTTTGAGGACACAAGACGTAATGATGAAAAGATCAAAGATTTAATGTTCTGGCCAGACGCACGCCGAACCCGCCACCCCGGTCGTCAGGGGTGCCCCTGCCGCGCAGCGCGGAGCGGAGGCCCCTCGGACCGCTGCTCCAGGAACCGCCCCGAAGAACACGGCGACTGTCTTTTCCGGTTGTCCAGGCAGAACCATCCGTGGGCGCGCCGTTGTAATCATCGTGCCATACGTCCTCACACCACTCCCAAACGTTCCCGTGGACTTGGTAGAGCCCCCACAGATTCGCCTCGAAGCTCTCCACCGGCACCGTGCGCTCCCGGTATTCGCCCTTTGAGCCGCCACCCTTGTAGGTGTAGTTCCCGTCATAGTTCGCTTGGGCGGGCGTGATGGAGGAACCCCACCAGAAGGGCGTCACCGTCCCCGCCCGGCAGACATACTCCCACTCCGCCTCCGTTGGCAGCCGGTACGCCTTGCCGGTCTTCTCGCGCAGCCATTTCGCGTAAGCCTGAGCGTCTTCCCAGTTCACGCAGACCACCGGGTGACGGTCGTTCTGAGTGAAACCAGGGTTGCGCCAACGGTCATCTGCATTGTAGCCCGTGGCGTTGACGAAGGCAGCGAACTGCCCGCGCGTGACCGCGTGG
>JBNKIW010000255.1:0-815 GCA_050290865.1 Rhodomicrobiaceae bacterium
ACCGTCTCGCAGACCATGGAGCATTTTCTGAGCTGCCACGAGCACGCCTTCGCCGCTTTCGGCGGCGTGCCGTCCAAAATAATGGTCGACAATCTCAAATCGGCGGTTCTGCAGCGCCTGGCCGGCGCCGCGCCGGTGTTCAATCCGCGCTATTCGGACTTTGCCCGCCACCACGGCTTCACGATCGCGGCCTGCAATGTCGCGCGCGGTAACGAAAAAGGGCGCGTGGAATCTGGGGTGGGCTACGTCAAGAAAAACTTCCTGCGCGGCCTCGAATTGACCGAGTTCAGCGCGATCCAGGCGGCCGCACAGGTCTGGCTCGACACCATCGCCAATGTGCGCACCCACGGCGAAACGCAACAGCGGCCCGTCGATTTGCTGGCGCAGGAGCGTCCTCATCTGGGACCGCTTAATCCGCACCCCTACGACATCGCTCTCACTTCGACCAGTGTTGCCTCCAGCCAGTTCCGCGTCACCCTGGACACCAATCAGTATTCCGTCCCCGCCTCATACGCTCACCGCCGGGTGACGGTCAAAGCCTACCCGGACCGGGTCTGCATCTATTTCGACAACCAGCTCATCGCCCGTCACGCGCGCCGCTATGGCCGCCATGAGGATATCGAGGATCCCGATCACGCCAAGGCGCTGATCGCCCAGCGCAGCCGCGCCAGAGAACAGCGCCTGATGCTGCGCTTCCTGGCGTTATCACCGGACGCCCAGGCCTATCACGAAGGTCTGGAGCAGCGCAGAGCTAACGCCCGCAATCATGTTCGCAAGATCCTGGCGCTGGCCGAGATCTATCCCGCCGATGCCGT
>JBNKIW010000256.1:0-808 GCA_050290865.1 Rhodomicrobiaceae bacterium
CGCGTCGCGTTTCTCTGCCGTCCACCGTCCCCTTGGCTAAGGCAGGTACCAGATGCTGCGTTTTCGCTGGACGGCGCATGGGGCCTGGGTTATAGGAACAAATTGGGAACGCAACGCCAAACCAACAGCTGGAAGTATGATCGTCCGCCATCTCCGCAGCAGTTCATGGCGGATTTCGCGAATGACAGTGCCTGCGCGGAATGGCTGTTTCGGCGGCGTCGGCCGGATGGCTTCATTTGTCCGTCCTGCGAGCACAACAAGGGCTGGCGTTTGGAAAGCAAGCCCTGGACCTGCTAGTATAGCCCGCCGGAAGTCCTGACTCCGACCATGAATCAGCAACGTGATACAAAGCTGGCTCGGGAAATTTGAACACCAGAGTTAAGTGGTTTCTCAGTCCTCTGACGGCACTTTAGCCGTACACAGGAGAAACCATGACGAAAAGAACCCGCCGCAACCACAGCCCGGCCTTCAAAGCGAAGGTAGCGCTTGCCGGCATCAAGGGCGAAAAGACGTTGACGGAGTTGGTGCAACAATTTGATGTCCACGCCAGCCAGATCAAGCAGTGGAAGGATCAGTTGCTCGAAGGGGCTGCCGGGGTGTTTGGCTCCGAGAGCAGAACGCCATCGGCGCCAGAAGTTGATGTGAAAACGCTTCACGCTAATGGCTTATCCCCTTGGCTCCGGGAGCACCAGATGTGGTGTTTTTTGCTGGACGGCGCGCGGGTCATAGGGTTATAAGAACAAAATGGGAACTCAAGGCCAGACCAACCGCTGGAAATATGATCGTCCGCCATCGCTGCAGCAGTTCA
>JBNKIW010000257.1:0-808 GCA_050290865.1 Rhodomicrobiaceae bacterium
CTATTCACTGATTAAACCAAGAGCATACACACGCACTTGACTTGGAGTTGGTTTCTTTCTCGGTTTGGTGGTCATAGCACGAGTGAAACACCCGATCCCTTCCCGAACTCGGTCGTTAAGCACCGTTGCGCCGATGGTACTGCGTCTTAAGGCGTGGGAGAGTAGGTCACCGCCAAACCTAGTAAGAAACCAACAGTATCTCTCATTCGATGCTAAATCCCCAGACAACAATAAGCCTGGGGGCCGCGCTAAGCTCATAAAGCAATAGCGCAAAACACAGCGCTCAAGTAGCCGTAAGGCGGTAGCGCAAATACAGTGCTCAAGTAGCCCTCCGGGCGGTAGCACAAACATAAAGCGTCGCGGGGTGGAGCAGCCCGGTAGCTCGTCAGGCTCATAACCTGAAGGTCGCAGGTTCAAATCCTGCCCCCGCAACCAATAAGTCTCTTAAAGCCAATGGTCTGAAAGATGATGCGGGCACGGTCTCGCTTGAACTCGTTGTCTCTGTCGTCATCGGCAGAAACAGAGCTGCCGGTGCTACTGGCGCGCAGAGCCTTGAGCTCTGCCTCCGCCGCACGCGCTGCATCCGTCGCCGCTGCTGCTTCTACTTCTGCCCTTGCTGCTGCCAGTTCCGCCATCGCCAGCCTTGCCGCCCTTGCCGCTGTCGCTGCAGTCTCTGCCGCCGCTCGCTCGCGTTCCTCTGCCGCGGCAACCTCGGCCTCCTGCCGGTGCTGCGCGCTCAAGGCGACCAAGCGCTGAGACTGTCCTTCGGACATGGCGCGCTAGTGGGGGGGCTGCTACGTGGGAAGAG
>JBNKIW010000258.1:0-801 GCA_050290865.1 Rhodomicrobiaceae bacterium
CGGGAGTGGTACCGCTGCCCCGGTTCGAACGGGGGACCTCTAGATCCACAATCTAGCGCTCTAACCAGCTGAGCTACAGCGGCACATAGGTGGCAGACGCCACTTTTGGGCGACGCCCAGAAATTAAGCCGATCGGCCCCGCGTTGCAAGCAAAAGCCTGCGCCTCTTCGCCACGCCTTTGCGAGCGGACATGTTCGCTGGGGCGCGGTGGTGTCTCCACACACAGCAATCGCGAATCAGGCCCCCGCCGTATCCTCCGGCGGTGCATCCTGCGGTCCGCCGAACACGAAGCGCCCGTAAAAATAGCTGAGCCCCAGAAGGCTCACGCCCAGCCCCAGGAACGAGAACACCCGGTAAAGCCCGGTCAGATTTCCCGCATCGAGCAGGAACACCTTGCTCACCGTCAGCAGCACGACACCGAGCGAGGCGTAGCGCAGCATCTGGCTGCCTCTCAACACGCCGAGGAACAGGAGCGCGAGCCCGAAGATCAGCCAGGCGATGGAGTAGGTGTAGAACTCCGCGTCGCTGGCCGGATCGAGCGAGGCAAGCACATTGCCGTGATAGAGACGGCGGATTTCCAGGCTGATCCACGCGAAGACGAGCACGAGCGTCAGCGCCTGCGTCGCTCCGGCGGCGCGCACGAGCCACGCGTTCTCGGTTGCCTCGAATTCACGCGCCGCGAGCCAGATCCACGCCAGCGGCAGCAGATAGGCCACCGCGAGGGCATCGAGAATCGGCCAGCCCGCGACATACTCGCCCGAGAGCCATAACGGGTTGTGCGTCAGGAGATCGAAGACGACG
>JBNKIW010000259.1:0-800 GCA_050290865.1 Rhodomicrobiaceae bacterium
GACTGCCGGACGCGTGCCGGTGTTGACCAAAGCGCGATGGTTGTTGCTCAAGCGTCCCGAGAATTTGACCGAACGCCAGGAACCAAAGCTGCGCGAGCTGGTGCGCTATAATCTGCAAAGCGTCCGCGCCTATCTGCTGAAGGAGGAATTCCAGTTGCTGTGGACGTATGTGTCGCCGGCCTGGGCGGGCAAGTTCATCGACCGCTGGACGGCTCGCGTCATGCGCTCGCGCATCGAGCCCTTGAAACGCGAAGCCCGCACCATCCGCCGCCACAAGCCCCTCATCCTCAACTGGTTCAAGGCCAAAGGCGTGTTTTCCTCCGGCATCGTCGAGGGTTTGAACAACAAGGCAAAACTCACCATGAGAAAATCCTATGGGTTCCGCCAGTTTAAAACCATAGAAATGGCTCTCTATCACTCATTGGGCGGTCTTCCAGAACCGGGAATCACCCACAGATTTTGCTAGGCAGGCCCAAAATATAACAGACGCAAAGGGAAGACCGCAGGTGTTACCAGCGGTGTGAATTCCGCCGGATTTGAGCGGATTGAATTTCGCGGTGATTTGGCGCCCCGTCCGAGGACTGGTTGGCAGCCTCCAGCCCCGATCCGATCAAGCATGCCGCCGTGCTCGGGCCTATCAAGGCCAAGCTCTGCGGGTGGCCGCGAAAGACGCGGCCAGCCTTGACAGACCCTGTGCGCGGCGGCCACGGGATTTGGCGGTCGGGACGGAAGAATGCTCGCGGCTGAGGGTCGAACCAAAGAATTGACACCAAGAAGGGAACAAGAACAGGGGGCGGATG
>JBNKIW010000260.1:0-784 GCA_050290865.1 Rhodomicrobiaceae bacterium
GTAGCCTTCGGCTGCCAGCGCCTGCTCGATGTATTGCGCCGCCGCTTCGAGATTGGCGTAATGACGGACGTTGTGCGGCGTGCTCGTGAGGGCGACGACATGCTGCTTCAGCCGCACGGCAAGACCGGCCTCTTCGTTCGTGGCGGGCGGCAGCGGACCATCATAGGACCGGCCCGGCATGCCGAGGCTGTACCAAAGCGCGGTGGCGATTGCGATTGTCGACGCAATGAGCGCATATAGGGCGCCTATCCCGAGTGCCCGCCACATTCATTCACCTCCTTGGCTACTGGTGAGCACTGCGCCTCAGCGAAACCGCGCGCCACAGCGGCAAGGTGCCAGCGCTCGCGGCAAACTGGGTACGAACTTGGCTCGCGGTCTGTACTGGAGAACCTCACTCAGGAGCTTCGATGACCTTCATGAGGCGTTTGGCGATCCCGAGAGCCAGCGCGCTCAACCACAACGCCAGAGCCGCCATCAAGAAGCCGCCAGCGAGCCAGACGAAGGTTTTGACTGCCCAGAGAGCCGCATTAATGACACGCCGTTTCCAAGAGATTGGCCGCGGTTTTCTTATTTCTGCGAGAGTTAGCTTAACGGTGCAGAACTCGTTCTCGGTATCAAAATCGCCAAGCGATATACTGAGATTCTGGATCGCCTCCTCGACCTCGGCCAGACGCTGGTGCACCTTTAGCCGCTCATCGACCGACCCTCCCGAAACTGCCAGTTCGAGCAGCGTCTTCTTGGCATTTAACAGCGACTGCCGCTTTGCGTTTAGTTGATGGTATTC
>JBNKIW010000261.1:0-784 GCA_050290865.1 Rhodomicrobiaceae bacterium
GGCATACAGCATGGGTGTCTTGTTCCAGTCGATCGCCCCCTTGTAGAGGGTCCCGACCAGCCCGATCATCAGAAACCCCACTGGTACACTGATCAACAGCGTCGTCACCATCTGGCCGACCCGTAGCCAATCGGGCATGCCGGTAACGAACAGGTGATGTACCCATACTTCACCGGAGATGAGAACGATGCCGAGAATTCCGCCATAGACAACCATCTTGTAGTTGAAGACCCTGTTCTTAGAGAATGTCGCCACGATTTCAAATATGATGGCGAAGAAGGGCAGCAGAATGACGTAGACCGCCGGATGGGAATAGAACCAGAACAGGTTCTGATAGGTCAGTACATCCCCGCCGGTGGTTGTATCAAAGAAGTTGGTGCCTAGATATTTGTCAAAGGTAATCAGCGTGACCGCCGTACCCAGTACAGGGACGAAAATAAGCTGGATAACAAAGGCGGAGCAGGTGGCCCAGACAAAGATATTCAGTTTACTCCAAGTCATCCCCGGCGCACGCATGAAGCTAACGGTTGTGAGGAAATTGACGCCGCCCAAAATAGAGGCAAAGCCGATCAACAGAACAGTAAAAGTATAGAGGGCCGTGTTACCCGAGGTGATTATCGAATAGGGCGGATAACCGGTCCACATGACATCCGGCGGATCAGGGACCACGAAAGTGAGCAAGGCCAGAATGATGCCCATAAAGAACAACCAGACACTGAAGGCGTTCAGCCTTGGGAACGCCACATCCTTTGCCCCGATCATCAGCGGAATGAAATAGTTGGCC
>JBNKIW010000262.1:0-778 GCA_050290865.1 Rhodomicrobiaceae bacterium
ACCCGTCATCCATGTCCAGCCGTCTTCGCCTCGCCGCCCCAACCCTGCGCAAGATCGGCATCACGATCAAACGCGGCAAAAGCGACGGCAAGCGGTTCATTCAAATCGTCAGGAAGTAGGCGCACCAAAAAAAGGTTTTGCCAAGAACCTCGCCAGCATTTTGCTCGGCGAGGTTCTTTTTTGACACCAAGAAGAACAAAAGATGAATATCTCTTCCTTCATCCCCCAAACATAGAAGAAAGGCCGTCCATGCCGACCCTGTGACACGGAATGCCTTGCTGAGCAGCGCTTTCGGCAGGGTCGGCCTGAGGGTCGGTCCAGGGTCGGGCAGGGTCGGTCGGCGGCGAAACAGGGGCAGCCTCAGGGTCGGTCCAGGGTCGGTCCAGGGTCGGCCTCAGGGTCGGTCTTTCGTTTGATGAAATCAGAGCGCCGCTCTGGCAAGCATTTGTCAGATAGGAATAAAATTGGAGAGTGCCGTTGAGCGGCGGGGAACAGGGTCGGTCTGGACGGTCTTTTCGCCCCTATATTCGTGAAGGGTACCCCTACGTTTCACATCGCATTTTCACCTCAATGTGGTTAGAAGAAGCGTGAAAGGGGATGGTAGTCTCCTTTGCGTTCTTGAGCAGGCGACGAGTATTTGTGTGTGTGGGTGTCTTAAGGTAATTCGCTTTTCGAAGGGCTGTAGGGATGACAAAGAAGAAGCGGTCGGTGGAACAAGATTCGCAGCGCGCCGCGCTGCTTGGGTTGGGATTGAGGACGCTCAGTGATGATTTTCTTG
>JBNKIW010000263.1:0-777 GCA_050290865.1 Rhodomicrobiaceae bacterium
GGACGCCGCCGATGGCGGAGGCTCAAGGAATGGCTGGTGAATGTCATCGGCGAGCAGCGCCCGGGCGAGTGCACTTGAGCCGCAGCGTTCGAGATCGGCCATTTCGAACGACCGTTATTGAGCGTGCAACTGCCGCAATCTCAGACCGCCGTCAGGGGCAGCTTTTGGAGCACATCCGCCGTTTGTATACGCGCATCGCTGTGCACCGAATAGTGATGATACGATCATTGGATAGCGCGCACTGCATCGTCGCGCAATCTCCGCGGCAGAATGCGCGGGAAGGCACCGCTGACGGACTGTTCCGTATTGGCACGGTGAGGCACCGGCCTCCGCTGGCTGCTTCGTTAAAAATCCACGCGCTAACATTGCAATTCTTCCATGACTCGGAATAAATGCAAGGATCATGATCAAGCGTCGCCATCGCGCCCATGTCGAGGGCCTGCTGCAACGCCACCCAGCCGTGGCCCTTCTCGGGCTGCACAGCCTTCCTCAAACTCAACCCAGGGAAATCGCATGAGTGGGCTATCCCCTTCACTGACCTGATTTCTTGGAATTGCGCGGATTGTTTGGTTTTCCGATGATTGTGGGGTATGGGGCCGGGGCGACGGCGACAGCCTGCTCGGCGAGCCAATGGAAAAGAAGGCCCCTCGCCTTCGAGCGGCGACGGTTGAATCGGAACGTAAACTCGTCGAGGTAATAGTCGAGATGCTGCGGCTGGACGCCGCCTTGATGCGTGCCGAGCAGCCAGCACTTCAAGAGCGAGGCGACGGAATGAGC
>JBNKIW010000264.1:0-774 GCA_050290865.1 Rhodomicrobiaceae bacterium
GACCGCCCCTTTGGGCCGCCATGGCGCTGAACGGCGCCGATGCTCTTGGTGGTGGGGGAGCCTGCGCCTGAAAGGGCGCTCTCTTCTGATGTCGATCCGTCAACGCATTACCCGTGTAGATGCAGTCAAGACAAACTGGTTCGTTTCAGTGCAGAAGCATGTCTTTCTCCTGCTCGCGGATGTGATGTCCCGTGGCACACCCAGACTGTTGCGGCATGTCGCCAGTCATCTCATGTTGGCCGCGATCTGGCTGTGGATAATTGCTGGCTATACCGCCACGGGTGCTTGCGACGCGTCGATCAATTGCTGGGCATCTCCAGCGCTTAGCTTGATCAGGGCCGTGTGAACCGCAGCATCACGGGCAATCGTCATTCGTGTATTCGAATTGACAAAGAATACGGCGTTTCCGCCTGAAGCAGACTGCATCGCGAAATCCCTCTTGTTATCCAGAAATGCCAAGCTATCCCGCACGATTGCCTGGCACCCTGCCGCCATACCTGTACTCACCTGGAACAGTCGTATGAGTCGTACAGCGACAATCGGCATCCTGATTAAGAATTAACCTTATGGCAAGAGGTTTGTTTGATTTTTCGCATCTTTGTTCAAAAACTTTGAATTGCTACGTAACGCTGTGTATTGTTGGCCAACACGGACGGTTGGCCGGGGTGTGGATCAGCGGAGGCAGAACATGACGATAACGCAGGAGGAGCTTAGCCGCCGTCTGCGCGCTGCGCGAGAAGCGTGCAGGCTTACCCAGGAGCAAGTTGGTAGCCA
>JBNKIW010000265.1:0-774 GCA_050290865.1 Rhodomicrobiaceae bacterium
AGGATGAGCTGGATCGCTATGTAATCGGTCAGGAGTTGGCCAAGGAAACCCTGTCGGTGGCCGTATACAACCATTACAAACGGTTGAATATGGAAAGCCAGGATCTGCACGTGAACGCCAGTGAAGCCGAGGTGGAGATCGAGAAATCGAACATTCTCCTGCTCGGCCCATCGGGAACCGGAAAAACCCTGCTGGCCAGTACTCTGGCGAGAATTGTCGGCGTACCCTTTGTGATCGCCGATGCCACCACCCTGACTCAGGCCGGATATGTGGGTGAGGACGTGGAAAGCATTGTTGTCAGGCTGCTCGACAGCGCAGACGGCAACCGGGAACTCGCCGAGTGGGGCATTATCTACATCGATGAGATCGACAAACTGGCGCGTACCGCCGAATCCTCTCAGGGAACCCGGGATGTCTCGGGCGAGGGTGTGCAGCAGGCACTACTGAAGCTGGTAGAGGGCACCCAGGTCAAGATCAACGCAAAGGGTCGCAAGGAACCCGGTGATGTGATACTGAGTACCCGCAACATTCTGTTTATTGCCGGGGGCGCCTTCGCCGGTTTGGAAAAACAGTTGGAAAAGCGCATGAACAAGGGTAAGGGAGGGATCGGTTTTCATGTGGATCTGAGCGACACCTCCAACGCCTATGACCAGTTGAAGATCTTCGAAGAGGTGCGGCCAGATGATCTGCGCCATTTCGGACTGATTCCGGAGTTTGTTGGACGTTTTCCGGTGATCACCGCGCTGCACGATCTGGATGAACAGGCCCTGGTCA
>JBNKIW010000266.1:0-774 GCA_050290865.1 Rhodomicrobiaceae bacterium
ACGGGGGCCCGCACAAGCGGTGGAGCATGTGGTTTAATTCGATGATACGCGAGGAACCTTACCAGGACTTAAATGTACAACGACAGATTGGGAAACCAGTCCTTCTTCGGACAGAGTGCAAGGTGCTGCATGGTTGTCGTCAGCTCGTGCCGTGAGGTGTCGGGTTAAGTCCTATAACGAGCGCAACCCTTATCGTTAGTTGCCAGCGGGTAATGCCGGGAACTCTAGCGAGACTGCCACCGTAAGGTGAGAGGAAGGTGGGGATGACGTCAAGTCAGCACGGCCCTTATGTCCAGGGCTACACACGTGTTACAATGGTCAGTACAAAGGGCAGCTACCATGTGAATGGATGCAAATCTCTAAAACTGATCCCAGTTCGGATCGAAGTCTGCAACTCGACTTCGTGAAGTTGGATTCGCTAGTAATCGTATATCAGCAACGATACGGTGAATACGTTCCCGGGCCTTGTACACACCGCCCGTCAAGCCATGGAAGCCGGGGGTACCTGAAGTCCGTAACCGCAAGGAGCGGCCTAGGGTAAAACTGGTAACTGGGGCTAAGTCGTAACAAGGTAGCCGTACCGGAAGGTGTGGCTGGAACACCTCCTTTCTAGAGAAAGTGGCTTCGTGCCTCTTACTTTTTTTCTTATTTCAAAATATATGTGTGTGATTGATTTGTGAGCTAGTATTAAAATAGTCCCGTAGCTCAGTTGGTTAGAGCACTACACTGATAATGTAGGGGTCCGCAGTTCAAATCTGCGCGGGACTACTACAA
>JBNKIW010000267.1:0-479 GCA_050290865.1 Rhodomicrobiaceae bacterium
AATCGGTACGCAGATTGAACCGGCGCGGAGTGGTGCTCGGTATCAGTGGCGGCATCGATTCCGCGGCTTGTGCTGCGCTCGCCGTGGACGCGCTGGGACCCGGCCGAGTGTTCGGCCTCCTCATGCCCGAGCGCGACATGGTGGATGACTCCCACGACCGTGCCGAACGACTGTGCAAGCAACTCGGCATCACCTATGCGATCGAGGATGTCGGGCCTTCGCTGGAGGCCATCGGCTGTTATCAGCGTCGTGACGATGCCATCCGCACCGTCGTGCCAGACTATGGCCCCGACTGGAAACACAAGATCGTCATCAGTCCAGCTACAGAGGGCATGATCGCCCACTTCAACATCGTGGTGCAAGAGCCCGGTGGCGAGCTGAGCACGACGCGCATGCCTATTGAGGTTTACCTCCAGGTCGTGGCGGCGACGAATTTCAAGCAGCGCATCCGCAAGAATATCGAATACTATCATGCCGAC
>JBNKIW010000267.1:489-767 GCA_050290865.1 Rhodomicrobiaceae bacterium
GTGCGCGGCGGTGACGGCCTCGCCGATATCAAGCCGATCGCGCATCTATACAAGACCCAGGTCTATTCCATGGCTCGGCACCTGGGAGTGCCCGAAGAAATTTGTTGTCAATTACCTTCGACAAACACTTACAGCCTGCCGCAGACCCAGGAAGAATTCTATTATGCGCTTCCGTATGAGAAGGCTGATATTGCGCTCCAAGCATTACTGAAGGGCGTAGCTGCAGCCGAAGTCGCGCCTGCTCTTGGAATAACCGCTGGTCAGATGGAAGCGGTCTA
>JBNKIW010000268.1:0-759 GCA_050290865.1 Rhodomicrobiaceae bacterium
GCCCGTGTGGAATACCGGGCCGTCGACGTGGCGGAGCGCGCGGCGGTAGAAGCGCTGCTGCTGCAGATCCGCGAGGACCACGGCGAGGTGAACGTCATTGTGCACAGCGCCGGAGTGATCCGCGACGGCCTGCTGGCGGGCAAGAGCGCGGAGACGCTGCGGCAGGTGCTGGCGGCAAAGGTTGGGGGCACGGTGAACCTGGACGAAGCCAGCCGCGAACTGGGGCTGGAGTGGTTTGTCTGCTTCTCGTCGCTGACGGCGGTCAAAGGCAACGCCGGGCAGTCGGATTACGCGGCGGCGAACGGTTTCATGGACGCGTATGCGGCGCACCGCAACGCCCTGGCGGCGCGGGGAGAACGGCAGGGCCGGGCGCTGTCGCTGAACTGGCCGCTGTGGGCGGAGGGCGGCATGCGGGCTGCGGGCGCGGAACAGGCGCTGGCGGCAGCGGGGCTGGCGGCTCTGCCCTCGGGCGAGGGCATTGCGGCGCTGTACCGGGCCATGGCGGCGGGGTGCGCGCAGGCGGCAGTGCTCTACGGCGATGCGGCGCGGGTGCGGGCGATGATGGCGGGGGGGCGGGAGGCGTCTGCATCCGCTGTTCCCGTTGTGGCCGCGGATGCAGACGGCGCGACGCCGGCCGGCTCGCATGACGCCGCCCTGCTGGAGCGCAGCGGCCTCTACCTTAAGAAGCGCTTCGCCGCGGCCCTGCATCTGCCGCTGGACAAGGTGGCGCTGGACGCGCCGCTGGAAAAATACGGCCTC
>JBNKIW010000269.1:0-755 GCA_050290865.1 Rhodomicrobiaceae bacterium
GGCTGAGCGACGCTACCCTTCTGGTGCACATCCGGGCGATTTTCGCCCAAGTGAAAGGAGCCTATGGTTGGCCGCGCCTGTGGCGGGAGCTTCGTGTCCGCGGCTTGCGCGTTGGCAAGGAGCGTACACGCAAGCTCATGAAAGAAAATAGATTTCAGGCACGGTCACGAAAGAAATTCCGTGCAACAACCGACAGCAATCATAGCCTTCCGGTGTCGCCGAACCTTCTGGAGCGGAATTTCCAGGCGGATGAACCCAACCAGGTCTGGGCCGGCGACATCACATATGTATGGACCGATGAGGGATGGCTCTATCTGGCGTTTTTTTGGTCGCCGCGATCAGACAAGCCTCGCGGCACCGGTCATCGATTTGTTCAGCCGTCAGGTTGTCGGTTTTGCCATGGCTGAGCGGATGACGCGGCAACTGGTCATCGATGCGCTGCGCAGGCACAAGTTCCGTGGGCGGCCTGGGGCCGGCTTAATCTTCCATTCCGATCGCGGCAGCCAGTATGCCAGCGGCGATTTTCAACGCCAGCTCAAGGTCTTCAGGATGCGTGGTTCCATGAGCCGTGAGGGGGACTGCTGGGATAACGCGGTGACGGAGACGCTGTTCGGCTCACTGAAAGTCGAGCGGCTCGCCGACATGCGTTTTCCCACCCGCAGGGCGGCAAAAGATGAGATCGTGAGCTGGCTGACGTTCTACAATCACAGGAGGCTTCATTCGACACTGGGCTACGTCAGCCCCATGAACTTCGA
>JBNKIW010000270.1:0-752 GCA_050290865.1 Rhodomicrobiaceae bacterium
TATCTTCTAGGGCTATTGCTTTTGTATGGTTGAGCTTGCTGTTCGGACCTGATTGTACCATGGCTACAAACTCAACTGAGGTTCCGTCTTTCTTAGTCAGTTTCACTGCCTTTCTGGCGCACTGAATGACTTTGTCGTACTTGCTTAACCAGTCCATGCCTAGTATGATGTCAATACCTTTGGAGTCTAGGAGGATGAGGTTTGACGGAAAGTCTACCCCCCTTATAGATATGCTAACTGCGGGACATATATGCTTTGTCCTCATTTCACCTTCTGGTGAGCTAACAAGCATTGTATGTTTCATGGTTGCTATTGGCAAGCTATGTTTTGCCACAAAACTTGATGATATGAATGAATGAGATGCTCCAGAATGAAATAAAATAGTTGCAGGGTGCGAACTGGCAAGAAACATACCTAGTACTACATCCGGGGCTTGCTGAGCTTCCTCGCTGGTCATACGATTGCCCCTGCCATGCATGAAATTCTGCTGCCCTTGTGGCTTCACTGGTTTCCTGCTCCAGGAGTGGTAGACCGGGTGGGACATTGCCACGCAAAATGACCAGTCAATCCACACTTAAAACAGGCTCCACTAGCGCGGTTTCCCTGAGGTTGTGCACCTTGCGTGGTTGGGGCATTGGAGCGGGGGCCTTGCTGCGTGCTCTGGCGAGGCGGTTGCTGTACGTTGGGTCGAGGTGGTTGCTGCTGAGGCCTCTGCGTCTGGAAGTTCGGACGTTGGGCTTGAAAATTTGGCC
>JBNKIW010000271.1:0-751 GCA_050290865.1 Rhodomicrobiaceae bacterium
CGCTATCGGACGAGAGGCGGCCGCCGTCAAATGCGGCTGTGACTCGTCGACGCGCAAGGGAGGGATAGGGGACGGTGAGGGGGGTATCGTCAGGCATGGCGGGTGTGGCTCCGGTGAGCGACGCGCGACGGATGGCTTCGATACCATTTTACTAGCCGAATTCAATGTGTTGCGCTATATCTGCCTGCGTATTCCCTCATGGGAGATGAATAAGATGGGTTAGAGGCGGCCGCGAGGTGAGGTGCACCTTGGCCGTTGATGGCGATGCTCCAATAGCCGTCATCGGCTTGGCGTTCAAATCGGGGACGCCCTTCTCTCAGCAACAGTCGTTTGAAGACGGCTGTTGGTGCGGTCGGGCTATTCGCGGTTAAGGCCGAGCAAACAATGGTGCAACTTGCCAGGAGTGTTGATTTTACAGTTTTGACCGAAAGCCAGAATGTCAGTTGCAAGATGCGTATAAATATTTACAACTGCAATCGAAATGAAAATCGGAACAGCAATCACCAGCATCAATTTCGCCAGGAGCTCGCTCGTGCGATTGGTAAAATTCTCGTAATTCACGGCGCTTGCCTTGCTGATGACACTGGTTACTAAATTCATACCATAAGCCCGGTGTTATCGCGAGATGATTTCCCTTAGTCTTCATTTAACCTTAACTGACCGAATCCCTATAGCCCGAAGTTTTTACTTAAACTTACTCGAAACCCCAGTTGGAACAGTTATTTAGGCGTTTCTTGGCGTCGAAAATGTG
>JBNKIW010000272.1:0-741 GCA_050290865.1 Rhodomicrobiaceae bacterium
CTTCGAGAGTTTCTGATTTTGAGCAATGGCTTGCCGTCGCACGATACATTCAGCCGGGTTTTCCGGGCGCTGGAGCCTGAGCAGTTCCGAGCTTGCTTTCAGACGTTCATGACGCGCTTTTCCGAGACTTGCCAGGGGGTTATCGCCATCGATGGGAAAGTGCTGCGCCGCTCGTTCGACACGTCAAGCGGCAAATCGGCCCTGCATATGGTCAGCGCCTGGGGGTGCGAGCAGCGTCTGGTGCTGGGCCAAATCGCAACCGATGCCAAGTCGAATGAGATCACCGCCGTGCCTAAACTCCTGGAGATGCTGTCGTTGAAGGGCTGCGTCGTGACCGCCGACGCGATGCTTGCCTGATCGCGGCCAGACAAGCGCCGCTCAATTGCCAGCGCGAGATTGCACGTCAAATTGTCGATCAAGGCGGTGATTACGCGCTGGCGCTCAAAGGCAACCAAGGCACGCTGCACGACGACGTGCGGCTGTTTCTGGACGACCCCCGCTCCGAGAAGACCACTGCGTCGCCTGCGGTGGAGGGCGATCACGGCCGCATCGAAACCCGTGTTGCCACAGTCTCCACAGCCATCGACTGGCTTCAAGAACATCCTCGATGGCCGGGCCTCAAAGCCATCGGGAAGATCGTTAGAACGCGCGAAACAGGATCAAAAATAACAACAGAAACAGCGTACTATCTTCTCAGTACTGAAATGACCGCCGAGCGCTTCGGCGATGTCGCCAAGGCAC
>JBNKIW010000273.1:0-738 GCA_050290865.1 Rhodomicrobiaceae bacterium
CGTTTTGCGCTCAGCAACCCCGCCTTGCCGAGCGCTCCGGCTAAAAAATCGTTCTCTAGCGTCAGCTCTCCTATCTTGGCGTGAAGCGTTTTCACATCAACTTCCGGCGCCAATGGCGTCTTGCTCTCGGCGCCGAACACCCCGGCTGCCCCTTCGAGTAATTGATCCTTCCACTGCTTGATCTGGTTGGCATGGACATCAAATTGTTGCGCCAATTCCGTCAGCGTCTTTTCGCCCTTGATGGCGGCAAGCGCTACCTTCGCTTTGAAGGCCGGACTGTGGTTGCGGCGGGTTCTTTTCGTCATGTTTCTCCTGTGTACGGCTAAATTGCCGTCAGAGGACTGAAAAACCACTTAACCCTGGTGTTCAAATTTCCCGAGCCAGCTCTATAGGCTCTACGCCACACTGATGGTCGCCCAGCCACAGGATTAGGTAATTGAGTTGCTCAACTGGGGATGGCAATGGCTCGTTAAGTCTGCGATCGAGGTCACTAACTTTAATGTTGAGAAGTAGGGTCGACCCATGGCGGAGCAAATGACTTAGAAGGGAGCGGCGATGTACAGACCGAGCGTTGTCCCAGTCGCCAAGTAAATTCGCCATGCCAAGTGAAATGTCACTAGGATGAGCATTTTTGGCAACCCGTCCGCATCTCGGGCAGTCGATCCCGTCCCAACTGATTGAAGCGGACTGACTCCCGCATATTGGGCATTCGGCCATTTTGCGTGCCTTCAGAGTTGC
>JBNKIW010000274.1:0-731 GCA_050290865.1 Rhodomicrobiaceae bacterium
TGGTCTGCCACGTCCTGCCAAGCGGTCCAAGAAGTGATCGCAAAACATTGCGCGCTCCTGAGAAGGTTCCGAGACCCTCAGGATGGAAGCGGCTCAGCCGCTGGTCTTAGACAATCTTGCATTTTTTTTCGTCACCGCGGCTTGCTAACGGTGCGGCCCGCCATGGTGTGTGCGCGTCATCGGCAGACCGATTTCGCTCATAAGCTTCTTGTTCACCGTTCGATCGGAGCGGCGATGATGCCCAAATGTTGAGCGGTCGAACCCCTTGCGACATCGCACAAGTCACGCAGTCACGGCAACAGATGACGACGGCGGGGGTGGATGGGTTTTGCTCCTGTTACTCCTACAGAAAACGCGTGCGCTTGCTCGTTCACCAGCCGTGAGAGGGCAACCAGCGGCGCCGATACACAGCTTACCCCTTTTCTCCATCATAGCCAAACAATACACGAGCAGCGTTGCGCTGCTAATGAAAAACTCACATAGCGGGAGATTCATTTCCCCCCAGTGTCACAGCATGTTGCTTAGCGCGCACCGTTCCAGGACAACGACAAGCCATTGCGGTTCTTAGCGACCGCGACCCGGCCGGAAAAAAGGCGTTCGACATCGGTGTGGAAGGAACTCACCTGATAGCCGCTCGTGACCCTGCGGCCGAGCTTGGCTTCGAGGAACAGTTTGAACTGGATATTGGTGATCTTGGCCTGGCCGTTCGCCCAATGCTCCTCAATGCGGGA
>JBNKIW010000275.1:0-729 GCA_050290865.1 Rhodomicrobiaceae bacterium
TCAAAACCAAGGATCTGATCGGCATCCCGTGGCTGGTTGCATTCGCGCTGCGGGCCGACGGCTGGTGGCTTCGGCAAGAGATCATTTGGAGCAAGCCAAATCCGTGTCCGGAGAGTGTCCGCGACCGCTGCACAAAGGCCCATGAGCACATTTTCCTGCTGAGCAAGAGCGGCAGGCCCACGATCTGGCGCGCTCGTGATACCGGCGAATGGTCCGGCAAGCCCGACCGCAGCGAACGGCTGCCCGCCGCCAGCAAGCCGGATGCGACGGTCGCGCGATGGCGGGCGTACGACTATTACTTCAACGCCGAGGCTATCCGGGAAATGCGGGCCGGCCACGAGGACGCCAACGGTTTCCGCGGCGGTTCCTATGTCGATGGCAAGGCGGGGCCGCGCGCCGTCACGGGCAACAGGCGCGTCAAGATCCCCGGCGGGTGGGATCGCGGCGAAGGCGCGCACGGCACAATCCACCGCAGCGGGCGGACATCGGCGGAATACCAGACGGCCACCGTCCAGGCCGGGCGGAACAAGCGGTCTGTCTGGACGATCGCGACGCAGCCCTTTCCCGAGGCCCATTTCGCCACATTCCCGGAGGCCCTCGCCGAGACCTGCATCAAGGCCGGGTGTCCAAAAGGCGGCGTGGTCCTCGACCGCTTCGGGGGCGCGGGGACCACGGGCCTGGTCGCCGACTGGCTCGGCCGCAACGCGGTGCTGATCGAACTCAATCCGG
>JBNKIW010000276.1:0-729 GCA_050290865.1 Rhodomicrobiaceae bacterium
CAACCAATTCAGGGACAGGGTGTGCCTGCTATGTATTACATTACTGACTCATGGTCGGAGTCAGGACTTCCGGCGGGGTGTACTAGCAGGATGGCAGGATTGCCGAGCGGGGAAACAAGCCAGCCGTTTGCCGACAGGAGGGACGCGTGACGATCACATATCTCAAGGGTGACGCGACATCGCCGCAAGCCAGTGGCAACAAGATCATCGCCCATGTCTGCAATGATCTCGGTGGTTGGGGCAAAGGCTTCGTGCTGGCTATATCCCGGCGTTGGCCGGAGCCTGAAAGTGCCTACCGAGTGTGGTACCGTGACCGCGTCAGCAATGACTTTGCGCTGGGCGCGGTGCAATTCGTTCAGGTGGAGGCCGATGTTTGGGTGGCCAATATGATCGGCCAGCACGGTCTGCGAAAAGGTCCCGAAGGTCCACCGATCCGCTACGAAGCTGTGGCCGCAGGTCTCGCAGAGGTTGCCCGAAAGGCCGGCGAGCTGCAGGCGTCCGTTCATATGCCGCGTATCGGCTGTGGGCTCGCAGGCGGCAAGTGGGAGCGTATCGAGCCTCTCATTCTGGCTGAGCTGACGGGGAGAGGTGTGGAGGTATATGTGTATGATTTCGCCTGATAGTTGGGGGGTACCTTTTCCATCGCCGTTTCAACCCCGAAGTGCAACAGCAGGGCATATATGACATGGCAGCAAAGAGTCGGAAGGGGCAGACGGGGTCAAGGGCGTC
>JBNKIW010000277.1:0-724 GCA_050290865.1 Rhodomicrobiaceae bacterium
TGGTGCGTTCGCGTAGGCAACCCATCAACGCGCTGCGTGCTCACCTCGCCGAACTTGCCGTCGTTGCAGAGACCGGTATTAATGACACGTCACGTATGCCCTGCTGTTGCACGTAGGGGTGGAAACGGCGGACAATGAAGCGCGCCAGATGCTTTTCAGGCAGCCAGTCGTCCACGGATGACGGCAGAAGGAACCCGGTGTGGCGATCAGAATTGCGGAAGTTGCTCATGGGCGGGTGCATCCGAAGCGAGGCTGTCGAATCAATACCGGGATTCTACACTCAACTCAGCGCGCTGCCTTGTTAAGTCCGACAGACTGCTAGGACGCGGGAACAGGCGTACCCCGCCGAACGCGGGAACTGTCACCAACAAGGAAGAATGAAGGACGGCCTGTCATCGCCGCCAGATTTCCGCGCTTTCTGACCACCGTTTGCACCCCCGCGCCATTCGACTCTTGAAATTCAGGCGGTCTGCGTCGTGCAACTTGCTACCGGCGCTGTGAGGATCAAGTGGGCGGAGGAGGCCGCTGCGAAATCCGATCACAAGCTCGCCTATATCGTCGCCCAACACGTGCCCGTTGCTCGCGCCATCGAACAAACGCTCTGCCCCGTTTGCTGCCCTCCAGATTTTTCGGCGGAGCGGCTCTTGCTGGAAGATAACCGGCCGTGCTAGCGCTCCTTCCATTATCCCCCTGATCGCCTGTCTTTCTTGTCCTACGAGGTGGG
>JBNKIW010000278.1:0-716 GCA_050290865.1 Rhodomicrobiaceae bacterium
GTCAACGGGGAGCAGGATCCCGACATCGGCGCGCTGGTGCGGCTCGAAGCGCAGACGCTGGAGGTCTTGCCAGCGATCCTGCGTGGGGAGATCCGGGCGACGGATGTGCTGTTTCCCGAGGGCTCGATGGAGCGGGTCGAAGGGATCTACCGCAACAACCGGGTCGCGGACCATTTCAACCAAGGCGTGGCGAATCTGGCCGAGGCCTTTGTGCGGGCGCGGCTGGCGCAGGATGAGACGGCGCGCATTCGTATCCTGGAGATCGGCGCCGGAACCGGCGGCACCAGCGCCGGGGTGTTTGCCCGGCTCGAGCCCTATGCGTCGCGGATCGCGGAGTATGCCTACACCGATCTCTCCCAGGCCTTTCTGGAGCATGCGCGGCAGCACTATCGTGCGCAAGCGCCCTATCTGTCGCCCCGGCTGCTGGACATCGAGCGTCCGCTGGGCGAGCAGGGCCTGGAGGTGGGCGGTTACGATCTGGTGATCGCCTCCAATGTGCTGCACGCCACGCGCAATATCCGCCGCAGTCTGCGCAACGCCAAGGCGGCGCTGCGCCGCAACGGCCTGCTGCTGCTCAACGAACTGAGCGAGTTGAGCCTGCCGATGCACCTCACCTTCGGCCTGCTGGAGGGGTGGTGGCTCTACGAGGACGCCCCACTGCGTCTTCCCGGCACGCCGCTGCTGAGTCCGGAGCGCTGGATCAAGGTGCTCGAGGC
>JBNKIW010000279.1:0-714 GCA_050290865.1 Rhodomicrobiaceae bacterium
CTGACAGTTCCCAACTGCCTGTCCTCGATCTCGCAGCCGCTTTTGAGGATGCGATGGAACACCTCGATCCCCCAGCGCCGTGCGTACCAGAGAATCCGTTCGGCGGCGTCATCGAGGGAGGCGATAGGAACGGTGGTCAGCAGGAACCATTCGAGGGGTTCCGCGTCCTTTGGCGGCGAGATTTCCGCCGTCCACACGACCCACATGGG
This sequence comes from Rhodomicrobiaceae bacterium, assembly GCA_050290865.1. GTDB lineage: Bacteria > Pseudomonadota > Alphaproteobacteria > Rhizobiales > Rhodomicrobiaceae > JARRLC01. Next base: position 210 of record JBNKIW010000279.1, read on the forward strand.
GATGGGAGCGAGCGCCGCGTTGGCCGTGGGGGGCGCAAAAGATACCTGAGCGTAGCGCACGCTCATCCTGGCGATACGGACTTCTTGCTTGCCGTGGCGAGGAACACTCAGTTCGATGCGGCCCGCCTCCGGCAGCTTTTCCAAGTGCTCCTGCAGGCGCAGCGCCGTTTCGTCCGGGGCTTCGGCATCGCCGGCGTTATCGGCGGTGCTGCTTTTGGCGAGCTTGCGGTTCAGTCTGGCTCTGACCAGCAGGTCGAGCTCCTTCTCCTGCGCCGCGTGGAAAAATTCGTAGATGTCCGCCTCGCGATCGGCAACGGTGACGACCCTGGTTTCAGGGCACTGACCGGCCGCTTCGCGGATGGGGTCGAGGGCCTTGATCCATTTGTAGCTTTCCTTCTCCTCGATTGGTCTCCTGGCGCGCTCGTGCTTCTTGCCGAATTCCCCGGGGTCCCGCGCCTTGCAGTCCGCATGCAGAATGCCCAGGGGGAGGCCATCGGGGCGAAAG
>JBNKIW010000280.1:0-707 GCA_050290865.1 Rhodomicrobiaceae bacterium
CAGTGCGAACATGGCCGGCATGGCCGTACTGAGGATGGAGCCGATCGTCGGAATGAAATTCAGGACAAAGATCAGGAAAGCCCAGAAGGCGGCATGATCGAGCCCCCGCCAGACCATTGCCGCGTAGGACAAGCTCGCCGTCAACGCGCTGATCAGGGTAACGATCCAGAGATAGCTCTGAATATCATGTGCGATTCTGTCCAGAACTGCGCGTATCCGCTCGCGCCGCTCGTCGTCCTTGACGAGGGCGCCGAGCTTGGCGCTCAGGAATCGCTGTTCGATCATCAAAAAGATCACATAGACCATGATGATGACGAACTGGCTGGCAAAGCTCGTCATCGTGGCGAGTATTCGTCTCAGAAGATTTTCGATTTCGATCCTGTCGAAGATCTGATTCAGCACATCCTTGTTCGAGATGCCGGCGATTTCGGCAATTTTGTCGATCATCGGGTTGAGGCTTCTGCCGAAGTCGATGGTACGGGTGCTCATCTCGCTGACATTCACGACCACGAGATTGACCACGAAAAAGCCCGCTACGAATATCGTAGCCAGGGAGAGAACAAGTGCCAGGGCACGCGGCATCTGCAGGGCGCCCAAGGATAGCCGTTGAAACCCTTTGGCCATGGCGTTGATCAGGAACCAGATCAACAGCGCTATGGCGAGAGGAACCAGGACCCCGGAACCGAAGACCAGAGAGATAACAGCAA
>JBNKIW010000281.1:0-703 GCA_050290865.1 Rhodomicrobiaceae bacterium
CGATAGCAAATCAATGCAGAAACGTTTCTGTTGAAAATAATGTATAGATTAACTTATTGCAAATCATATGCCAATACGGAATATTTCTATGTTATAGAAAGTTGAACTAAGTATATGCAGCGCCGGATTAGGCGCTGTCCCGCACGATCACTTCGATGTTCGGGCATGCCACAATAGACCGAGTGATCGAACCGGGGCGGTACGTGCCTCAGTGGTGCCTATTTCGAACGACCGTTGTTGGGCGTACAGCAATCCTGTTTTGAACACCAAGCGAGGGGCGGGTTTTGGAGCATCGCGTTACCGGAGGCTCGGCACACTTGGCACTTGTGCGAGTAACTGTCTTGGCGGCAGCGTTTTGATTGCCGTACACTGTGCGTCGGCCAACCTCGACGTCGGCAGATGCTACCACCATCCTTTGCAAGTAATAGGAGATACTAGTGATAGATTCGCGAATGTTTGCATTACTCCTTGTGCTCCTAGCCTGGCCCACGAACGGGCGGACAGCTTTTGAATCGGCGGAAATGCGGCCAAAGTTGTGTAGGCAGTTCCATGGAACCTTTAAATGGAACGGGAGTGCTAGTGTCCAAAATGTGTTTATATTCCTAAATAATGTATTTATGGACAACAATGGTAAATTTATTGCCCTTGGCAAGGGTAAATACCTGACAAACGCCGAGATAACTGACATTGACGTCAAATGGCT
>JBNKIW010000282.1:0-700 GCA_050290865.1 Rhodomicrobiaceae bacterium
ATCTGACCCCTGTCCGCTGTACCTCCGACAACAGTTATTCAAAATGGCCGATTTGGAACACTGCGGTTCAGGTGCGCTACCCCTGGCGCTGTTCGCCGATGCGACTCATCGAGACTTTCTGCGCACCCTCCAGCCATTCCTTCAGCTTTGACTCGCGGTGGCGCCACTGATGTTGCGTGCGGCGATCGTCACCGCCTTCCTCTGCCCAACGATGCCCACCAGCCGATTCCCGCGGGTGATGCCGATAACTCGACGACGTAATCGATACCATTGCCACCATTGTGACGGCACACGGCTCTACCGCCCCCCCCCACAAGCAGTGACGTTGATGGTGTGATCCGCACCCGCCGTCCGCCCGACCCGCAGCAAACTACCATATTCGTTTTACTAACCAGAAATCACTTATGATTACTATCGGATAGCTGAGATAGCTGTTGTCATTCCATTGGGCATGAAGTCGACGCAGATTCGCCCCCCATGAATGCCCTCGCTTTGATTTTTGAACGAGTTATAAGTAAGTCGCCTCAAACCATAAGCAATCAAAATCATTTATGTATTTTAAAGACGAGGGAGTGAGTGAGGGCTCACCTTGATGGGGATGCATCTCATGCATTCCCTCATTTTTGTCAAACGACCCGGAAGATGGCGTCGGTCACTTTGTTTTCTGCAATGAGGTTCTGGAAGCGCTCCATGAGGGGAC
>JBNKIW010000283.1:0-694 GCA_050290865.1 Rhodomicrobiaceae bacterium
GCACAACTGGTCCGTAGTCAACCGAGGCGGCTGTTCTTCAACAGCCGGCACTTCTTCACCCGCATACAGGAACACGACGCCAAGATATTTTGTGATGGCCTCGAATATTTCGTGCTCCCGGTATGGCTTGCGGACGAGACCGTCACAGCCTGCCCCCATGATTTCGGCGCGTTCTTCTTCCAGGGCGTGCGCGGTGAGCGCAACAACTTTGGTCTGCGCGCCACCTTCGGCCCGTCTGATACGCCGGGTTGCTTCCGTTCCGTCCATGACCGGCATGCGGATGTCCATCCAGATCAGGTCGGGATGCCATGCTTTGAAATGCTCCACGCAACTCAGGCCGTTCTCCGCCTCCTTAACCTCCAGTCCGATGTCGCTCATCAGACGCTTCAGCAGAAACCGGCTATCGGCCTGGTCTTCCACGACCAGGATGCGGTAGCGTGGTTGCCCTGGCGCCAGTCCCACGACCTCGCCATACCGCTTCGATTCCGGCTTGGCAAGGTCGCTCGTTTCAGCTACTTCTACCGGTAGCTCCACTCGAAACAGAGAGCCCGTACCCACTCTGCTGTCCAGGGTGATGACCCCTCCCATCAGTTCGACGAACTGCTTGGTGATGGTCAGGCCCAGTCCGGTCCCCTTCTGCTCCCCGCTGGCGGCCAGCTGCACGAAGGGTTTGAAGAGTCGCTTGCGGTCCTCC
>JBNKIW010000284.1:0-693 GCA_050290865.1 Rhodomicrobiaceae bacterium
ACACTTCACGGATGTTTTCCGCTGCACCGCCGTGCTCTTTGAGATCGGCCGCAAACGCCTCGACGGTGGCGGCATCCTTGCCATCGGCGACGAACAGGACCCGCGGGCCATCGAGATCGACGAACAGGCTGACGTAATTGTGGCCACGACGTGCGGCAGTCTCGTCGAAAGCAACGCGGGTGACGGCCGAATGATCGGCCCGGCTGCGCGCTTCTTCGACATAGTGATGGAGAACCCGCCACAGGCGGGTGTCGTGCTCGCCAACCAGCCGGGCGGCGGCGGAGCGGCGCTTGCTGGCCGCGACCAGGTAAACGTCGCAGCCACCGGCATGGTGGTCATCATCGCCATGACCAGCGCCTCGAACAGCAGGGTGAAGCCGCTCCCCTCTCGCGCCCATGGCACCGGCACGCGCTTCACGCCACAGGTCTCGCATTCGACGCGCGGCACCCGCGCATGCAGATAAGCCTCGTGCTGAAAGAAATTCAGATGACGCTAGGTCATCTCTTTGGTGTCATAGGCGGGGCAGTCTGGTGCACCGCAATCTGGGCACGCAAAACGCGCGCCCTTGGGAAACGACACATCAATGTCGAGACGCCGTGCGGACGGGTCGAACCGGCTCGCCACCACCAGCCACGGCGGCACCAAGCCGAGCGCCAGTTGCAGTAAATCGGTGTCTCTCATCGTTTCCCCCTT
>JBNKIW010000285.1:0-691 GCA_050290865.1 Rhodomicrobiaceae bacterium
GGGATATATCGATGCGATTAGGCAGTCAGGTGGTCTTGATCAGCTATCATCCTACCTGACCCGTGCTCCCAGCATCAAATACTTCACGCGCCTGCCGATTTAGCCCTTCCCACTGCGGGGCGCAGAACATCGCGCCCTGCTCCCGCGAAGGCGGGATTTTGGCGTCCATCGCAGCGTTTCGGAGCACGACCGACCGCCATTTTGTTTCGCCGTTCATTCCAGCGTAGAAACGTAAACGCTGCGTGGTGCCGGGCTCCGGGCATTCTTCGCCGTTTCATGGGCGGCGGTGGCGCGGACAGCTATTGCTGGAAACAGGCACCTTCATCGAGGGACCTGCAGCCTGAAGACTGCTGCCTTCCCCTCAGGCAGAACCGACATCCGGAGCAAATGCCGCCATCACCTCGGCCAGCATGCGCGCTTCCTCGCCACTGTAGCGGGGTGAGAAGTGAAACGGCTCGACCCGGCGCACCTGCGCCTCGCGCGCAATCTCGCCCGCGGCCTCCGTCGTCAGATGCGCGCGTTCGGCCGCCAGGGAGGCGTCGTACTTCGCAAATGCGGCTTCGATGAATAGCAGATCGGCATTGCGAACAAGCTCGATGATCGCCGCGCGATTGTCCGCGGTGTCGGCCACGTCGGTGACATAGGCGATTTTCTGGCCAGCCGTGATTTTCACCGCGTCGCGCAAGGAACC
>JBNKIW010000286.1:0-689 GCA_050290865.1 Rhodomicrobiaceae bacterium
CGCTCAGCACGAGATCGATCTTGCCCTCCTCGCGCTCCATGACCTCCAGCGCCTCAACGCCGCTGCCCGCTTCGAACACCTTGTAGCCGCGTGTGGCAAGCGCACGCGACGCGAACGAGCGGACGGCGTCCTCGTCCTCGACCAGCAGCACGGTGGCGCTGCCGGTGAGGTCGGCGATCTTCTCCGCCGCATCGGCCTTGCTTTCGAGCGCTTTCAAATCCTCCGCGGTTTCGACATAGCGCGGCAGGTAGATGCGGAACGCGGTGCCCTCACCGATTCTGCTCTCGACGGCGATGGTGCCGCCGGTCTGCTTCACGATGCCGAGCACGGTCGAAAGGCCGAGGCCGGTGCCCTTGCCCGCCGGCTTCGTCGAGTAGAAGGGTTCGAAGATCCGCTGCTGGACCTCTGTGGTCATGCCGTGGCCCGTATCGCGGCACGACACGGCCACGAAATGCCCGGGGCGGCGCTCGGGACGATGGCGACAGTCCTCGGCACCCAGCTCGACATTGGCCGTGGCGAGGGTGAGCACGCCGCCGTCGGGCATGGCGTCGCGCGCATTGATCACCAGATTCATCGCGACTTGCTGAATGCGTGTAGGATCAGCTACCGTAATGTAATTACCCCGGTCTACCATAAGCCGAATGCGAATATTTTCTGGGATACCGTGTTCCATCAGCTTGATCTGCTCT
>JBNKIW010000287.1:0-687 GCA_050290865.1 Rhodomicrobiaceae bacterium
ATCATCGAACTGGTTCGCAATGCCGAACTACTGTTCATCGAAGCCGCATTTGCGAAAAGCGACGCCGCCCTGGCGGCCGAACGCGCGCATCTGACGACGGCGGCCGCGGGCGAGATTGCGCGCGAGGCGCAGGTATGCCGAGTCGAGCCGTTTCACTTCTCACCCCGCCACAGTGGCGAGGAAGCGCGCATGCTGGCCGAGGTGATGGCGGCATTTGGTGATTGCTGAGCGGATCCCGATGCACACGACGGTATTTCCGTACGAGTTCACATATCGAACACGATCAGATCGAAACGACTGTCTTTTCGATGAGATCGAGCGCCCCGATGAGGTTTTCCGGCGAACGGCGGATGCTGCGCCGCGACAGTTCAAGCTCCATGAACCCCTCGCTGCGCTGAGGTTTATCGCTGGCGTCAGCCTGCCCGTAACGCTCAGCCTCGGCAAAGGCGACGGAGTGATCAATGCTGTCAGTCTCAAGTGAAGCTTTGCCCCGCGAAGGGAGGGCGCGCGCGCTTCTGCGCGCCCTTCACGACTTCTTCGCCAGCCCATTGAACGGCATTCTAGCGGGGCTCGCCGATGTTCTCGTTCTCGGCCTGTCATTCGTTGTGGCCGAGGAATTGAACATTCGGGCCAACTCGACCGAGTTCTGCATATCATGTCATTCGATGCGCGCTTACGTCTACGAGG
>JBNKIW010000288.1:0-680 GCA_050290865.1 Rhodomicrobiaceae bacterium
GAGGAGAGACAGCAGTCCGAGGTTGTCGAAGAAGGACTTGCGGTAAGCGTCGTTCATGTGGCTGGCCCCGGCATTCCACCAGGGGCCTCGGCCGTTATAAGCCGAGCGCCACGCCCGCACGCAACGCTGTTGCGTTCCGTGGTCGAGCGTTTCGAACTCGGTGGCTGCTGGCTGAGCATGGTTGATCGTTCGCCGCACCAGGAACCGCGCGCGGAGGGACACCTTGCCATCTTGCGCGACGCCCATGCGATCGGCGCGGCAACGGCGTTTATGGACATACGGGATACGGTGCCGATTACATAAGTCACCTGGTTCTGTCGCAAATTTCTAACCCAGTCGCAGCAAAGCGTATCCCCGGACGCAGTTATGCAGCGAGTGCCGCAAACCGCTGAAATGCGGATTGGTTTTTTGTTGCAGAAAAAGACCGGAGCCGAGATCGATATTCCGATCTTGCCGCAACTCCGGGCCGCCATAGAGGCAATGCCGTCCCTCATGAGCCAGACCTATCTCCTGCAAACGCAATTCGGCAAAGCGTTCACCGGGACCGGCTTTTACAACTGGTTCACGGAGAAGGCGCAGCGGGCAGGGGTGCCGAAAGGCCGTTCGCCGCATGGGCTTCGCAAAGCCTGTTGCCGCCGTCTGGCGGAAGCGGGATGCTCGCCGCACGAAATCATGTCGGT
>JBNKIW010000289.1:0-678 GCA_050290865.1 Rhodomicrobiaceae bacterium
AACAGGTCCGATATCCTTCGTGGCAGGCGGGACCCTTCTGTTTGACGCGCAGCAGCACGGTGTCGAGGTCGCAATCGACCCGCATTTCAACCAGCTCCTGCATGTTGCCGCTTTGCTCGCCCTTCTTCCACAGCTTGCCGCGTGAGCGCGAGAAGTAGTGGACCTTGCCGGTATCGAGCGTAAGCAGGAAGGCCTCCTCGTTCATGTATGCAACCATCAGCACCTCACCGTCCTCGGCATCGACAGTTACCGCGGTGATGAGGCCACCGGCTTTCCCGAAATCGGGTGCAAATTGTGGTTTCACGTTTTCCTCGTGGTTGACGTTCTGCGTTCGTGCTTACTTTTGGGGCTCGCCGTTGTCAAACCAGTTCAGTCTCTGGCGCAGGGCAATCGCATCGCCATCGGCGCATCCGCGCCGATGTGTGCCCGCTTGGCCGCGGGTCCCGGGTACCAAGCCCAAGTTCTTTCTTCGGGGCCCACGGCTAAGTGGGCCGAACACCGGGCGGATGCCCGGTGTCAATCAAAAAGAAGCATGGCGTAGCCGTCGCGTTGATTGGCGCGCAGCACAGATGGAGATAGACCGCCGTCGTCGCAATGTTGACGTGGCCGAGCAAGATCTGCACCACGCGCGTATCGGTGCCGCGCTCGAGCAATCGTGTCGCATAGCCATGGCGCAGG
>JBNKIW010000290.1:0-676 GCA_050290865.1 Rhodomicrobiaceae bacterium
CGGAAAATGATGGGCTCACGATTACCCGGCAGACGTGGCAACTACGACTCACTCTCCAATGACGCCGGGTACTAGCCCGCTTCCTTGGCATAGCGGCTAAGATACGGCCCCGCGATATGATGATGATGGCCAAGCTCAGCGCGCCGTATGCGGCTGAAACCGCTCTCAGCCTGGTTTACGCAGGCATTTGCTTGTGCATCAATTTTGCCCGGCTCCGGTTACACCTGCGCCGGGATTGATGCATCGGCGCTCGCATATTCGATGGAGTGGTTGACACGCCTGGATGATTTCGCTTGTCGAAATCAGGCGAGCATTTCGACAGTCGAAATGCGCGTGTAATTCGTTCCAGGCGGTGCCTTCGTCAGCGTGCACCGTTGTCCCGCGATCAAGGCGGGCCTTGATGAAGCCCATCGCGGCGCTTGTCTGGCCGCGATCAGCAAGCATCGCGCCCTCCTCGCCGGCCGTAACGGTGGCGAGCGTCCGGCCCGTTTCCGAGCCGGCGGCGGGGCGTTCGCAGACCAGCACCACGCATTGGCGCTTGTCGTTGCGGTTCTCAGAGAGGCGGCGGTCTTTCCGATCGGCTTTGCGTGTAATGCCACTCGAAGCGCTCGGCCAGCCGCCACGCCTCCGCAGGCGGGAAGGCTTCGTACAGCAAGCTTTGGCGTGCGTGTTCAAA
>JBNKIW010000291.1:0-676 GCA_050290865.1 Rhodomicrobiaceae bacterium
GGCGCGCAGCAGATGCACGGCGGTCGTGCGCCGGATCGTATGTGGACTGACGCGTTTGGCTGCCAGCGATGGCACTAACTTGCTTGCCAGTCCGGCGTAATGCGTGACGAGACGATGGATGCCGAGGGAATGTCCCGGCCTTTGTTGAAATATGCTCGGCAGGCATTGCTGGTTGAGCAGCCTACGCTGCCCGGGCCTGGTGTTCAATGTTGCCGTTCATTGTATGCCTGAGCTGATGAGCCTTGAGAGCGGCTCGCAAGGCTGGCATGTGCCGCCAGGCGTTCAGACGACGGAAGCCCTTGGCGGCCTCCTGCATCGCGGCGCCGGTCCAGCGCAACGCCATGGATGCGTCCCGCCAGCGTTTGACATTGCGGCACACGCGCCGGATGGTGCCGTTCATGTTTTCGATGATGTTGGTGCAGGCCAGCGAGCGGCGCAGATCGGCAGGCAGGCCGAGGCGAGTGACGGTGAGGATTTCATCCAGCCCCTCCAGGATGCTCCCTGAGACGCCCGGCGCCTCGCGCTCCAGGCGGCGGGCGAGGTTGCGCAGGAGTTTCTCCGCCTTGTCCGCATCGCCGAGTTCCCAGGCCTGGCGCAGCGCCTTGCGCACGCTGGCATGCAAGTGCTTGGGCAGGCGTTCAACGATGTTGCGGGCCTTGTGAACCTGGCAGCGCTG
>JBNKIW010000292.1:0-674 GCA_050290865.1 Rhodomicrobiaceae bacterium
CTTTCCAACAAAATTTGTTTCATAATTTTCTGAGTTCAAATGAATCCTACACAAATTTTTGAATTTGCAAAGAATTGAATAAATCAGAAATTAATAAAATTTAAACCGGGTGCACTGGGCCGAATTCGCGCTCGGCCCAGTCGCACAGTGCGCGGCACTGGCCCAGCCACGGCCTCGGCCGGCGGCGCGCGTGGCGCACGGTGTGCGGCGGCGCAAGCAAGGCACGGCGCGGCGTGACGGCACTGGGCGACGGCTCGACGCCGGCGCACGGAGACGGCGGGGTGGGTGGGGGCGACGGCTCACCGGCGGTGACGAGCGACGGCGCAGGCGCGGCGACGGTGACGGCGGGCGCGGCGACGGGGTAGACGGCGACGGCGTCGGGGTGGCACGTCCGGACAGCGGCTGTCGGGACGCGGCGACGGCGGCTTCGGGCAGCGCGGGCGACGAGGCGAGCTGTCGGAGGCGCGGGGCGCGGCGCGAGGCGGCCGGTCGGGACGCGCGGGGAGCGAGGCGGCGGCGCGGGGTCGGGCGCGGAACGCGAGCGCGCGGTCGGGCGTGGCGCGGCGCGAGCGAGCTGTCGGGACGGCGCTGTCGCGCTGTCCCGACAGCGGCTTTTAGCCGCGGTCGGTGCGGCGCGTGGCAGCCACGCGGCAGCGGCGCGCTGCCACGCGGGC
>JBNKIW010000293.1:0-403 GCA_050290865.1 Rhodomicrobiaceae bacterium
TAGATTTGCGTCATGGTGACGTCAAGTTGCGATAGCCGTCGGCTACCACAGATGACCTGCTCGGTCCTCATCAAGTTTTCCGCACAGTTAAAGCTAGGCGCAAAGCCTTGTGTTTCAGGCGGAACATGACCTTCCGGTTGCGCACCCAGTTCCCTCGATAGCGAAGACCGCGCATCCCGGCTGGCGATCGCTGCGATGCGCTGACGCGCAGCCGCGGCGTAAAGCCCCTTCGGGAACGCCAGAAGATACCGTTCATAGGCTTCGCGCGTATTGCTACTCTCAGCCTTCCTCCAGCTGTCTCGCTCATCGAGCATTAGTTTCAAATCGGCGTGCCGTCGAGTTGCGCCCCCAATGGAGCCATGCGCGGTATGAGCCGCGTTCTTTGTTGGCATGCCAGTGCATC
>JBNKIW010000293.1:413-672 GCA_050290865.1 Rhodomicrobiaceae bacterium
GGGTGTGAGTGATTGTTCGTCGCAACCGGAGTTGCGGACGGTCGGGCCGGTTAGGCGTTCAGAACGTGTTGAGAACGCGTAACCCAAACATACCCCATCGCTGAACCATAGGTTCATGGGGCGTTCATGCGCCAACGTCGAACACGAGAACAAGCGTTCTCCTGGCGCATTTCTGGGAAAAGGCCTTGATTTACAAGGATTTTCTGGCTGGAAATTTGGAGCGGGCGATGGGATTCGAACCCACGACCCCAACCTTGGC
>JBNKIW010000294.1:0-668 GCA_050290865.1 Rhodomicrobiaceae bacterium
GTTCACCGCGCGCTTGGTATCGGCCATCTGTTTGGCCCGTTCTGGATGCCTCACAGCGCGTTCTGCTCTGCCGCGAAGCCTCAGATCCAACGGGCGTTTTCCACACACTGGACGAGGAGAAGCCCCCGTGTCGCAAATGGCCATCAGAACGTCAAAAACTGTCAGCACAAGCATGTTAAGCTCTCAAAGTAACTGTCTGTACCCGAGGGCAAAGACACGGAACAGGAAAGGGAGGTGGGGGAGATGACGATGGAGAATTCTGCTGCCGTATCCGCGATCGAGACAGACTTTGCCGCGGAGGTTTCGCAGTTACGATCTGAGGAGGCGGCGCAGAGCGGGACCAGGTCTGCGCGCAGCGGCAGAACGCGCATGTCGATGAATGCCCCCGTCACTGCTGGGGCGGGGAAACAGGCTTCGGAAACGGAGACCCGCGGGGTGCTGAAGACTTTGCTCGACCGCACCCCCGCTCCCGTCGCGAGGGATGAGAGCGGTCAGGCACCGTCCCTGGCGACGATGTTCGGTGCGCCCGCCGACGCGACGGAGACGGCACAGGAAACCGATCCCACCGTCCCCGCTGGCCCGGAGGCGATCCCGGCAGGTGCAAGTCTGGCCTCACTCGTGGCCCAGGCCGGGACTTCTGTGACCGAAACATAAGGAAGCGAAGGCAG
>JBNKIW010000295.1:0-666 GCA_050290865.1 Rhodomicrobiaceae bacterium
CCTGGCCGTAAGGGCCATGATGACTTGACGTCGTCCTCACCTTCCTCCTCCTTGCGAAGGCAGTCTCCTTAGAGTGCCCAGCCGAACTGCTGGCAACTAAGGACGAGGGTTGCGCTCGTTGCGGGACTTAACCCAACATCTCACGACACGAGCTGACGACAGCCGTGCAGCACCTGTTTTCAAGCTCCCCGAAGGGCACCACCGTATCTCTACAGTGTTCTATCAATGTCAAGGCCAGGTAAGGTTCTTCGCGTATCTTCGAATTAAACCACATGCTCCACCACTTGTGCGGGTCCCCGTCTATTCCTTTGAGTTTTAATCTTGCGACCGTACTCCCCAGGCGGAACACTTAATCTGTTAAGTGCATCACCGAAGTAACTAGTACTCCGACGACTAGTGTTCATCGTTTAGGGCGTGGACTACCAGGGTATCTAATCCTGTTTGCTCCCCACGCTTTCACGCCTTAGCGTCAGTAATGTCCCAGCAGATCGCCTTCGCTTTCGGTATTCCTAGTGATATCTACGGATTTTACCCCTACACCACTAATTCCATCTGCCCCTTCCATACTCTAGGTTGCCAGTTTCAAGTGCAGTTCTACAGTTAAGCCATAGGATTTCACACCTGACTTGACATCCCGCCTACGCGTCCTTTACGCCCAGTGATTCC
>JBNKIW010000296.1:0-665 GCA_050290865.1 Rhodomicrobiaceae bacterium
CGCCCGCATTGTTCTGCTGGCTGCCGATGGCGTGGCATCGCGCGCCATTGCGCGGGAGGTGGGCGTCACGCCGGGCACCGCCAGCTCTGGCTGCCGTCTTTTTTCAGCCGCTTGATCGCGAGAAAAACCTTCGGCGACGCCTCGCGCTCGCTCTTGCCGATCTGCCAGCCGCCCTTGAGGTTCAGCGTCTCGCCGCGTTTCAGGTTCCGCGCCAGCCAACCGAGCTGTACCGGCGCCTGATCCTCGCGGAACGCGTACATATTTTCCTTGTGCCGCATGACAAAGGGAATGCGCTTTTCATCCAACCACCCCAGCCATTCGTGGCCGATAAACTCGCGGTCGCCTGTGATGGACGCAATCGGTTGATCGGGAAAAACATCACGCACTTCTTGCAAGAGATCGCCCCGCTCCGGCGTGTCCGAGTTCCCGCATTTGTCGAGCATGATGCGGAACAACGGGATCGCCGTGCCATTCCACAGAACGCTCAGCGTCAGGATGTTATGCGTTACGCCGCCGAAGTCCCAGTTCGTGCGATCCATCTGCAAGTCCCAGCCGCGCTTGCCGCGGAGGCCAAGTTGATCGGCCAGCAGCCGCGCTTCGGCGGCTTCCTCCAACGTCACCTGCTCGAAAAACCGGCGTATCCGTTGCCTCACCGAAGCCAACAT
>JBNKIW010000297.1:0-662 GCA_050290865.1 Rhodomicrobiaceae bacterium
GTGAAGGCGATGTCTTTGATCACCGCCATATGCCCGCCGGTGTCGAGCATCGGGATAGGCGCATCCTCCGCCGCCCGCACCACGGGCCGTGCCGCCAGCGTGACGGTCGCCGTCATCCCCTTCGCTCCGGACGGTTGCTCCCGAACGAAACGCAGCTTCACCCCCGCGCCCGGCGCCTTGCCGCCAACGACCCCGTTGAAATCGGCCGCGTTGTCGAGGAACATCTTGTCCACAACGGTGACCACGTCGCCGGGCTGCAACCCCGCCGCCGCGGCAGGAGAGCCCGGCTCGACCGTTACCACCTTGGCACCGTGCGGTGCGCTCCAGCCGAGCTTGCCCGCCTCCTGCGCGGTGACATCGGCCACCTCCACCCCAGACCAGCCGGTAGCCTCCTGGGCCCGCGCCGCGCCAGCCGCCAGCACCAACCCCACAAACAGCATGGCAATGAAACGCATGGCACACCCCGCCGTGTTCACATAATTTCGCTTGCAGTGTATCACTCCGGAGCCGGACGAAAATGTGACGCGGCTGCCTCAGCGGTCAGCGCATCGGTGAAGCAGTTGTGCAGTTTCGCCGCGGTGATCTTCATCCGAACCGTCGCCTTGCGCGCGATCTCCCAGTCGCCCCGCGGCAGCTCGAGGTAAGGCTGCACGGCGCTTCAC
>JBNKIW010000298.1:0-662 GCA_050290865.1 Rhodomicrobiaceae bacterium
AACCATTGGGATGGAATGATCCGTTTCCTGGACGATGGCCGCATCGATGAACTCATGCCCTGCGCCTACGCAGTCCCCGCCACGCTGTGATCGGAACACCGCTTACAGCTCTCCGCGATATCGCCAGCATCTTCTCGTCCGGCCACTCCCGATGGCTCTCGACGCCCGTGATCACCTCGACACGCTGCACTCGCGAGGCCACGGTTTGACCCTATGGTTGAAACGACGTGGATTCATGGGGCCACACCATGCCCGTGTGCGCGACGGTCGGGAAGATGCCCTGGGAATATCGCTTACGACGCCACAACATCCGTATAGGGTATGTACAGCTGCCCGTGGAAAGCCACGGATATCCCGGAAATATCCCCCCGTCGCCTCTCGCGTAAACGAGCGCCGCCGGGGACCGTCTTTATTCAGACAAGGGTGAACCGCTGTGCAAACGTGTAGAGGGGATAACCCGCGTAACAATATCCTTAGTATGCCTGGCAACGACCTACTCTCCCGCCTTGGCAGTACCATCGGCGCTGAAGCGTTTCACGACCGAGTTCGGAATGGGATCGGGTGGGGGCGCTTCGCAATAATCACCAGGCAAACAAAGGATATTGCATGATCCGGAAAATTTCTTCGGTCTGTTACGGGCATTGACTAATGAGAGTGATCAA
>JBNKIW010000299.1:0-660 GCA_050290865.1 Rhodomicrobiaceae bacterium
GGAACTGGTCGCTGGGAGGGCGGCAGCTCGAGCTGCGATCATATCGCCGGAGAGATGCGCAAGGGTGCCGGCTTGGCCGCGCTTGGTGAAAAACACCGAGGCGGAGGGCACAAGGCTGCAGAAACGCCGTACATACAATTCCGTGAGGGGTGCGCCAAGTGCGGCGCCGTGCGTGTGGATGAGCAGATCGGCCTGGAACCAACGCTCGACGCATATGTGACCCGCCTGGTCGCCGTGTTCCGCGAAGCTCGGCGCGTCCTGCGCCCAGACGGCACGCTGTGGCTCAATCTGGGCGACAGCTACGCCTCACGCGGTGGCGCTGGCTGGCAGGGGAAGAACGGTCAGCGTGCAAACAGAGAATTCACCGCGCCGAACCTCAAAGGCAATTCGGCGGCGGCCGCCAGCATCAAGCCGAAGGACTTGATAGGCGGCCCTTGGGCCGTTGCCTTCGCACTGCGTGCCGATGGTTGGTGGTTGCGGCAAGAAATCATCTGGTACAAGCCGAACCCCACGCCGGAGTCAACGCGCGATCGCTGTACCAAAGCTCACGAACATATCTTCCTGCTCACGAAGTCGGAACGCTACCATTACGACGCCGACGCCATCCGCGAGTTCCGCACGAGCCACGAGGATGCGAACGGCTTCCGCGGCGGTTCATAT
>JBNKIW010000300.1:0-659 GCA_050290865.1 Rhodomicrobiaceae bacterium
TTTCACGAATCAAAGATCACCCGAGCGATTCAGAATATGGTCGATCTGTCAGCTGTTATTTCGTGCGATTGCCCTGTGTCATATATGCCCTGCTGTTGCACTTCGGGGTTGAAACGGCGTAAGATGTCGCGCTCCATCCGCGCTTCGGCCAGTTCCTTGCGTAGCCGCGCGATCTCCATCTGCTCGGCGCTTACCCGTTTGGCCGCTGTCGCAGTCAGCTTCCCTGCACGATTTGCCTTCACCCAATTATGCAACGTCTGATCCGCAATCCCCAAACTGCGCGCTGCCGCTACCACGGACACCGCACTCTGCGCCAATCGCACAGCTTCCTGCTTAAACTCAAGCGTGTAGTCCGCCCGCACCTGTTTCGACATCTAACCACCTCCAATGCTCGGTGTCTTCTACCAGCCTTGGGAGGCGTTCCACAGGGGCAAGGTCGCTTGTGGAAAAGTTGTCGTGTCGCAAATGGCCATCAGAACGTCGAAAACTGGCAGCACAAGGATGTTAAGCTCTCAGATTAACCATCCGCACCTGAGGGCAAAGACGCGGGACACGAATGGGAGGACGGTTAAGATGACGTGGGAGAATTCTGCTGCCATATCCGCGATCGAAACGAACTCCGCCACTGGGGCTTCGCAGCCGGTGTCTGCAGAAGCGCC
>JBNKIW010000301.1:0-657 GCA_050290865.1 Rhodomicrobiaceae bacterium
TTCACGAATCAAAGATCACCCGAGCGATTCAGAATATGGTCGATCTGTCAGCTGTTATTTCGTGCGATTGCCCTGGGACCGGCGCTTGACGGGCGCGCCTGCGCTGCCTATACCGTAAACATGGCGGAGTAGCTCAGTTGGTTAGAGCGGCGGAATCATAATCCGTAGGTCGGGGGTTCAAGTCCCTCCTCCGCTACCAATAAAATCAAGCACTTACAGCGTTTCGTCGTCATCTCGAAGCCTCCTTTGCGTGAATTTTGCGTGATCTCTGTGTGGGTTTTGTTCGCAAGACGACGAGTTCTGGCCGGCGATTGTCCGTGTCGCAGACACGGTCGGCCGCCTCCATAAGGACGGTCAGTTCGGCTGCCGAGTAGTGGGTCGTTATGCGGCTGGAGCGATGGTCGAGCAGATCCTGACGGTCCTCGAAACTAACGCCAGCGGCCCGAAGGTGCCTGCCGAAAGTGTGCTTGAGATCATGGACGCGGACTTCCGGCAATCCCGCCCGCACCCTCGCTTTCTTCCACGCCGAGTTCAACATTCGTGAGATGGGTCGCCCCTCGTAGGTAAACACCCACGTCTTATCAGTACTGTCCGGTTAAGCGCGGGACGTGGCGCGAATTTTGGTGTTCAAGCAGTAGTTTAAGGCCGGTTTTGCCT
>JBNKIW010000302.1:0-656 GCA_050290865.1 Rhodomicrobiaceae bacterium
GAACACCAGCGTGTGCGCAAAGGGCGCCGGCAAGCTGCGGTTCACCGGCCCATCCGGCAGCCGCCAAAGGAGAGGGGGGAGTGCAGGGGCCGACGCCACTCATTGCCACGTGGCTCGCCCGCGCGGTTGCCGAGACGAGCGCGAAGTCAAAGCTACCAGAAGCCTCCCGCGGCTCGTTCGCGATCCCGAAGGGCTATTTCGGCAATCGCTTCGCTCCGCCGACATGCCGCCTGGAACTCACCGCGGCGTACGGCGGTTCGCAAAGCTGCCTTGCTCCATAAGGCGACGTTCGCCCTGCTGTTCAAGACGGGATCGCTGTACCCCCAACAACGACCGTAATGAGATTGGGAGCGGTGTAAAACCTGAACACCTCAACCAGAGGTATAAGGCTTGGGATGGGCAGCCTCGTGCCAAGCCCCACCATTATTCTCGACGATCTTGCGTTCCAGCTTTATATGCTGACGGAGCTTCCGGCTGCGCAAGTTTCCGCATCTCGTAAGATTGTTGGGCGTGACATATGGCGTTAGCCTGAACCGCTCGCGAAGAGGGACCCATGGGCAAGCTTCTATTGAGATGGCCCTCGGCGCTAGGTCTGAACGCAATCACCGAGGAATCCGCGGTAGTTCAGCAGGAAGGAAACCGCCGCGTTCGCCGAA
>JBNKIW010000303.1:0-654 GCA_050290865.1 Rhodomicrobiaceae bacterium
CCCGGAAAATGATGGGCTCACGATTACCCGGCAGACGTGGCAACTACGACTCACTCTCCAATGACGCCGGGTACTAGCCTCTGCAAGCCCCTCGGCCGACCCGATTGGAAACGTCTTTGCTGTATTCATTGATGACAACAACGAAAGTGATGAATGAAAAACTGCCGGTGCGGATTGTAAGGGGGGCTCTGGCGGTCACGCAATCTTCGTCCTGTATAGGTGCCGGGCTTCTCCACATTGACTGGCTCGCAGATGGCCACCATTCCCACCTTCAACGGGACCCGCAAGGGCTCTTGGTTCCCACGACTCGAGAAGCCGCATAGGGACTCCTACAGGCCCGCTCAGGTTCCCCGCTACTTACTTACCGGGCCGCCTCGTTTCGCGACTCCTGGGGCTGCTGGGAGTCATCCAGGACTCCCTCCAAATGCAGAGGGTGGGAGATCCCGAATGTTTTGGTGTGGTCGTCCGAGATGGTGGTCGGATTGGAGGGCTGGAGGGAATCCCCCATTCGCGCTAACGTATTTTCTTGACCCCAAGAATCGTCTGTGATTCCCAGTTGGGATGACAAACGAATCATTGCTCGACAAGGATTGGGATGCTGCGGTCGCCAGGTTCGGCGGGGCGGAGCATTTGGAGAATGAAGCGCGCCCTGGG
>JBNKIW010000304.1:0-649 GCA_050290865.1 Rhodomicrobiaceae bacterium
GTGCTGTTCAACGCCGGAGGCTCCCGCTACCTCGCTTTGGCTGAGGCCGCGTGCCTTGCGAGCCGCGCGCAAATTCTATGCAAACACCGCGCGTCCTTCGAGGTCGTCCGTCATTGTCCCCTCCCGCCCGTCCTTCCTCCTCAGGTGAATTTCCCTGCCGCTGCAGCGCCAAATGCGTCCATCATTCAACCGTGGAAAGCTTGTCCACAAGCAGGCGCATCTGCGAGCAGACAAACTCCACCATCCACGTGCGCTGATGGTCTGGAAAGTCGGAAATTATTAACCCGACAACCTGCATTAATGCCAACGCGAGACAGCGAGGGTCCGCATCGCCAAATCGGTTATCGAGCAGGTCGCCTACTTCATCGCAGACCTCACCGGTTCGGTTAAGAAATTCAGTGAATTCGCCTGTGTTGTTGGTCACGTATTCTCTCCATCCTAACTACTGTATTCAGATTATTACCTGCATAACCCCCATTCGTTGCACGCGGCGCCGAATTCAACACCAAGGTCGAGCTGATATTGCCGCCCGCCCCTCTGGTGTTCATCGCCCCCGCCCGTGCTCCTGATCCTCCTCGATTTCATGGCTCGCCCTTAGCCGCCGGTAGAACTCCGTCTCAATGGCGCCGAATGCGGCTTCGCGCGTTTC
>JBNKIW010000305.1:0-649 GCA_050290865.1 Rhodomicrobiaceae bacterium
CCAGGCAAAACCGGCCTTAAACTGCTGCTTGAACACCAAAATTCGCGCCACGTCCCGCGCTTAACCGGACAGTACTGCCATGGTTTCTCCTGTGTAGGGCTAAATTGCCGTCAGAGGACTGAAAAACCACTCAACTCTGGTGTTCAAATTTTCCCGAGCCAGCTATGCGTCCGGTGCTGCGGTCGTGATGGACGCTGGGATCGCCACTGAAGCCAACCTGATCTGACTCAAGGAGCACAGCTATCACTACGTCGTCGTGAGCCAAAAGCGGACACGTCAGTTCGACTTTGATCACACCACTGAGGTTCTGACCGCCGGTCAAATGCCAGTGCACGTACAAAGGGTTCACGAGGCCGGCAGCGGCGAGGTTCTGTTGTATTGCCATTCGCCGGCGCGAGCGGAAAAGGACAAGGCGATCGATACGAAGAAGGCGGAGCGCTTCGAAGCGGAATTGCAAAAAATCACGGCTGGCTTAGCCAAACAGCCCGGAACCAGGGACGCCGGCAAACTCCGTGAGCGCATCGGCCACCTCAAGGAACGATACGCGCGCGCCGCTCAGCATTATGCAATCGCGGTCTTATGTAGCACCCTCCACCGCGGTTGCGTTGGCGGCTGCCTGCAATCGAACGAAGCATGAACATTTCCCTTC
>JBNKIW010000306.1:0-649 GCA_050290865.1 Rhodomicrobiaceae bacterium
CCCGTCTGCCCCTTCCGACTCTTTGCTGCCATGTCATATATGCCCTGCTGTTGCACTTCGGGGTTGAAACGGCGTGGGATAAGCTGCTTCATCGGCAAAGCGCCGCTGCGGATTATCCGTGAGAAGCTTGATGGCTGCCTAGGGCAGATGGTGCTCGCGCATGTAATCCCGCGCTGCGGCGTTGATGACGTAATCTTTGCGTCCGGCGCGTAGTAACTCCAGGAAATTGATACGGCTTTTCGAAACAGTCGTGGCAAAGAAGGCGAAACGGTCGTCGCCAACATGCGTGCAAAAACCGTTCTGCGCCATGTGGCGGGCGCCCGTATCGTCGGCGGAAAACCAAGGCGCCGTAGCCAGTCCGGCATGCAGCACATCGCTGGCTTCCTTCCGGAATGCCTCCTGTTTTTCGTTCAGCAAACGCACGATCTGTCGGCGGGAAATGTCCAGCCCCAGATCACGAAGCTGCAGAAACAGCCGCGGGATGGTCGTCTGAGCCTGGTGGTATTGGCTGATCACGAAGCGCCTGAGTTCCGGCCCGAAATGGCTGGTGATCTCCTTCGGCAGGGTGGCCACCCATTCGCGCTAACTTACCAAGCGGACATTTTGGTACTGGCGTCGTCGAGGTGGTTCGGCGATATGTCGCTGGAGT
>JBNKIW010000307.1:0-645 GCA_050290865.1 Rhodomicrobiaceae bacterium
CTCGTCATCGTCCGGCTGAAACGCGAGGGGTTTGGGGGTTGACCGGTCTCGCCAGGTGGGGCGATGGGCGCGGACTTTCCGCAAGTGAACGACTGCATATTGGGGGAGCATCTGCCGCGATCCCGGTCGGCCGCCGGCGGCCCATGCTACCTCTTCGGCGCTCGACGCTGACCGAGGAGACGATTTTCAGCATGGGCACCTGCTGACGGCGAACGACAATATGGCGGGTTCAGTCTTCGAGCATCGCCATGGCGGCTTTGCGGTCGCCGGGTTTCAGCCTCAGGAACAGCGTTCGGGCAGCCTTGATGTCCCGCTCGGCCCCGCTGTCGGCCGCTGCCTGAAGGGCGAGCGTCGCGGCGTGCTTCGGACCACAGATGAAAGTCAGAGCTTTCGCCAGACGCCCCATGGCTTCGCGGTCGATCTTGCTTTCGTCCATCGCCTTCACTTTCAATATCTCGCGCGCGACGCGGTGGCGCCCATGGCCACGGCGCGAGCGGTCCTCTGTGATTGCAAGCGAACGCGGAACGCACAATCAGCGTGAGCCGCATTGATCGTGCGGCACGGCTACGCCGCCTTGGCAACGCCAGGGCGGGCACCAGCACCAAACGATCGCAATGCAACCGGCTTTACTTCCGCGAGCCCTTC
>JBNKIW010000308.1:0-643 GCA_050290865.1 Rhodomicrobiaceae bacterium
GAGGATTACAACGATATGATCTACGCGACGACGGCCGCCGAAATAGAGAAAAAACGCCAGGCGTTCTTGCGCAAATGGCGCATCCGCTGCCGAGCCGTTGCCGACTGCCTGGAGGAAGCGGGCGATAGGCTGTTCACGTTCACCAGGCTGCCTGCCGATCAATGGAAAAGCGCACGCACCACCAACGCCATCGAGAGGCTGCACGAGGAATTCAAGCGGCGCATCAAGACGCAAACCGTTCTGCCCTCGTCTGAAACCGCAGCCATGCTGTTCTGGGCGCTTTTGGCCTAAGGCCAGATCGTGATGCGCAAGGTCGACGGCTGGCGAACACTTGCCGTGGAGACCAGTGATCTCCCCATTGACCTCGCAGCCTGAACGGATACTTTCCCATGCCGGAGGTTGCGCAACTTTCAATTTCCTACCAACCCCGCGACGGCACCAATAGGAGTACGCGTTATGACAGCTCAGCCCAAGCAAATCAGTCTTCTGCGTCAGCGCATGATCGACGATATGATCGCGCGGAAGTTTTCGCCCCGCACCAGAGCTTCCTATGCCCGCGCCGTCAGTCACTTCAGCACCTTTTGCGGGGTTCCGCAGAAGGCGACTGCGGAAGATCTGCGGGAGTACCAGGTACATCTCGGCT
>JBNKIW010000309.1:0-642 GCA_050290865.1 Rhodomicrobiaceae bacterium
GATGGCATTGAAGTGAACCAGAAACCTACCGCCGCCTGATCAATGCCGGGGCCGTCACCAACTTTCCCGCATAGCTCCGTGACGCCTCCCGCTTTCCCGTTTCAAACCACTCATCAACTTGGCGACGTCTTCCTTTGGCGGAGAGAGCCCTATGTGCTCCCTCACATTGAGAAACATGGCAGGGGCGCACCCGCTTACGGGCTCATGGAAGGATTATGTGCGGCAGAAAACGCGAGGTGTTCTTTGTGATGAGCGAGGTATCCTCGCGGATGCCGACGCCGCATGCGTTCGCCCCAACGCCCCAACTGCCAATAACGGGATACATTCCATCAAACCGCGGCGGCAGGGCAAGTTCCTGGAAGATATGGCCTTCCTCGCCATAGGGCCCTTCGTCGATATCGACAACCTTGCCATCGACGGCCAACAGGACGTTGGCGCCTTCCCGCGAATAGAAGGGCTTTTTCGCGTACCTGCGGCCGAGCGCCTGCCGGGCCGGATCGTCGGCGAAATAGCTGGCCAGCAGGTTCGGATGTCCGGTCGCCATTTCCCAAAGGATCGGCAGCATGCCCTTATTCGAGAGGATCGCCTTCCATGGCGGTTCGATGAATCGTGTGTGACGCATGGCGGGCGAATGGCTGTACG
>JBNKIW010000310.1:0-641 GCA_050290865.1 Rhodomicrobiaceae bacterium
TAAACATCCAGCACATCTTCCATCGCCGCTACGAATGCGCCGTTGGCCTGCGGCGGGATGACCCACTGCTCCTTGCGATGAGGTTGCAACGCGTTTTTTTTAGAACGCGGCCAATGGTGCTGTCGCTGGCGCGCTCGACGATGCCCAGTTCCACCACCTTGTCTTCGAGAAGCCGCAAGGTCCAACGGGCGCGGCCCTCGGGAGGCGTGGAACGGGCCAAAGCCGTCAGCTGGGCCTGTTTCTCACCGTCGAAAATGGGCGTTCTCGCCGGGCTCTCGCGCTGCTTGCGGCTCAGCACCGCCTCAAGCCCTTCTTCCACGAATTGCTGCCGCACCCGTGTCACCATGGACATGTTTGTATCCAAGGCCTCGATGATCCGGCCATCGCTCCAGCTCTCGCCCTGCTCCGAGGCGTCGGCCTTGAGCAATATCCTGGCTTTCAGCAGCCGCTTCGCAGGGCTTTTCCCTTTGTTGATAAGCGTTTGCAGATACTCGCGTTCCGCTTCGGTCAGTTTGACGATGTATTTCTTTACCGCGATTTCCTTGACAGCCATGGCGAAATCCAAATCCGGTTGCTCCGGCCGCTGCCTTGGTGCGGCCGGTATTCACCGAATCTGACTCGCCGGTTGCAGGGGATCCCCC
>JBNKIW010000311.1:0-640 GCA_050290865.1 Rhodomicrobiaceae bacterium
GCCGTCGCGTGGACGCTGTTCGCGCACGGCCATTTCGGTCGACCGAAGTTCTAGCGGAACACCAGGAGCGATCCAGGGAATTATGCCGTACCTATGCCGCAGCACTGGGAGTTGAAGCCAAGTTCTACCGATCGGGGGGTGGTGACAATCAACTCACGCCAATCATCGACGAACTTTCGATGGCACTACGATAGCAGCGTTACTGCACCTTCGACGACAGTTAGTTGACGGTGCCTTCGGCGGTGAAACATGTCCTCAACACCGCCGCTTCCAACGGTCAAGGCCGTGAGCCGCCTCTGGGAATACGGGCTACGAGCGGCAGATGTTGACCGTATCGCGAACACGAGCCTTCGCCATGCCATTCTACGCTTCGAATGCGAACGTGTTGATTCAACATGGGTTCGCTATGGGGTGTGTAACGGACCTCTTCCGGTTCAGGGGCGGGGTTTTCCGGCGGTTAGGTCGAGCACGAGCACGTTAATCGATGCTCGGCGCGCATCTGGGATGCGCGCTACCAGCATGTCGCGCATCTCCTCAGCGCTGGTTGGCGGCGGGAGACCGTCCGGATGCGCCTTCAACCGACGTCCGGAGGCGCTAGGCACATCACCGAACCACAGCACACAATAGACGCCGCGCTGTT
>JBNKIW010000312.1:0-639 GCA_050290865.1 Rhodomicrobiaceae bacterium
CAGCGCAGCTTGTCCCGGCCAGCTTCCGGCACTGGCGCTCTCGCCGCCGACGATGCGCGTGCGTTTGGAAACGCAGCTTTGCGGTTCGGCATGGAGGGGATCGGCGTTAAATGCCGCGCAGGTGAGCACAATCGCAAGACGGACTGAAATGCGGGTACAGTATCGCATTCTCGCTCCGCTCCCCGTGCAGAATTTCGAACACACAACCAACTACTCAAATGAACGTACTCGCTTTTGATATCGGAACAGGCTGCTGGAGAAAAGAGCTGTTCTTCAATAGATCGGCGGAGAATTCGTTTGGCGAGCGGTACCTCCGCTTGTCAGCCGCGCAATATGGTGTGACTTCGCCGGCGCCGCGAACGGCAACGATCCAATTGGCTCGCCTTCGAGCGCTATTTACGTGTGCGTGGCGATTCCGGATATGTTGGCCCCGCTGTCGCGATGCAATCTGCCAAGTCCGGCATCCCCATCACGCATTCACGAAGGAGGAACCCGGAGCTCACGAACGTCTCATTTGGGACAATGAAGAGCAAGCGTAAGCACTTGGGAAGCACAGACGCTTGGAGTCGCTTGTGGCCGAAGACACCGAAGCCCGTCTTCGACTGACAGCCGGTGAGCGTGCCACCCTGGCCGCCATCG
>JBNKIW010000313.1:0-637 GCA_050290865.1 Rhodomicrobiaceae bacterium
GATGTCGAGGCGATCGGTCTTGGCGCGGCGATGTTCGCGCGACACGGCGGTGCTGGCGGCATGGATGACATAGGCCTCGATGCCCCGCGCCCCCAGCCAGCGCGCCAGCCAGAAACCGTCGCGTCCGGATTCGAAGGCCACGGCAACCCGCTTGATAGCATGTCCCGATTTGACCACCTCATCCCGCCAGCGTAGCAACAGCTTGAGCAGCTCTTCTTCTCTTTTCTCTTTGGTGTTCAACTTCTTGGCCGGATTACGTTTCAGTCCCGGCACAATTCCTCCGACGAGCCAACTATCCTTACTCAGCTCGATAACGGCAACAAGCGTGCTGCTCTGGTCGAAGGGGATGCATGACTTGCGAGTGTCGAAGGTGTTCGCCATGGGGGCCTCCGTCGTAATCGTTGCGTTTGCGACGACGTTTACCCGTTTCGTCGCTCGCCCCATAGCAGCCTTGTCGGACTTAACGGGGAGGCGGGGCGGATTGGGTGTAAACTCGGGACATTGTTTCGCCAGCCTCGCTTCGGACGCCCGCCCATGAGCAACTTCGTAAGCCCAGTGGCCTGAGTCACTCAAATTGCGGGTAGAGGTGCTTGAGCTTGATGCGGGCATCGTCGGCGGTGAAGCGCCAGTTGGCCTT
>JBNKIW010000314.1:0-636 GCA_050290865.1 Rhodomicrobiaceae bacterium
ACCGCCGCATGCCCGTCATGGACGGTATGGAGGCCACGCGGCGCATTCGCGCTCTTCCCGAAGGCCGGGATGTCAAAATCGCGGCGGTAACGGCTTCGGTATTCATGGACCAGCAGCAACAGATGCTGGACACCGCTATGGATGACTTTGTGCGCAAACCCTACCGCCTCCACGAAATATACGACTGCCTGGCAAGGCTGCTCGGCGTGGAATACACCTACGAAGCCGCGCCTCCAGAAGCCGCAGCCACTCCGGCCTGCCTGGAACCGGCGATGCTGACGGCATTGCCCGGTCCATTGCGCGAGGAACTCAGGGAGGCCCTGGAGAGCCTGGACAGCGACCGGATCGGGGCGGTTATCCGGCGGGTAAGCGAGACTGATGCGGGGCTGGCCCGCACTCTGTCTCAACTGGCTGAGAATTTCGAGTATCCCACCATCTTGACGGCTCTGGCGCGCGCCATACGGCCTTTGGACGTGCGAGCGTAACGCTTGTTGGCCGCGCGCAGCGACTGGCGCCGGGCCTCGCGGGCGCAGGCGGGGGAGCAATAAACCTGTCCCCGGTCGCAGCGGCTGCACAGCACGCCGTGGCGGCGGCAACGGACGCACACGATCAGGCGCGGATAGCTTCGCCAGGACT
>JBNKIW010000315.1:0-634 GCA_050290865.1 Rhodomicrobiaceae bacterium
AAAATCGGCTTGCTCAACCGGAGAAAGCCGCAGCATGATCACATCGGTCTTGGGGGACGTTCCACGGGGGCAAGGTCATAGGTGTAGGCCCAGTCATAGCTGACCACCACATTGGGCGTCTGGGCGCCGTTGCTGAACTGCTTGTAGGCGCGCTGGTTCTTGCTCGTGATATTGTGGATGCTGTCGTATGCCATCGACAGCGTGAATTTGTCGGCGGCGATACGGGGCTTGCCCCATTCGCCGGTCGCTGCTGTGAGCTGATAGAGATCGTTCCACGGGTCACGCTACGCTTGCCCGAGGACAGGTGTCTTGGAACGTGTATGAGGTCTTGCCGCCCTTCTGCACCAGATTTTGCACCTGGGCGTTGTTGGCGAGCGTCTTGATATTGCTAACCTTAGCCGGCTAATATCATAAATTTCTTCAAGCACAAGGTATTACTTATTTAAGACGCATCAGTATCTATGAGCAACTTTCTGTAAGTTCCGACTTCTTTGAAAATTGTACACCAAAAAACTTATCGACAATAAAAACATTTTTTAGCTAGAAAAATATGCAACAATCAACCCCATAATAATAAAAAAACCAAAAATAAAGACATGCAATAAAATCTGATTTCGCTGAATTCTCCTCTCTA
>JBNKIW010000316.1:0-634 GCA_050290865.1 Rhodomicrobiaceae bacterium
GTGGCCTCGGGGGACAAGAGAGGCGAGATCCGCCTGTGGGATGGCAAGACAGGGGGGTTCCGCAAGTCGCTGGTGCGGCAGGGGGCGGCGGTTGGCAGCCTCAGTTTCAGCCCCGATGGCAAGCTGCTGTTGTCCGGAGCCGCGAGCGCGCCGACGGACTGCCACGTCTACGATGTCACCTCCGGCCGCGAAATCCTAACCTATCGCGGCCACGATAACATTGTCCTCGCCACAACCATCAGCCCGGACGGGCGCTGGGCGGCGACCGCCGGAGGCGACGACAAGGAGATCCACATCTGGGATCTGCGCAAGGGCACAAGCCGTCTTGGGGCGAATGGCCGGCCCCTGAGGCTGCGGGGCGTGGGCATGCCCATTTGGGCCACCGGCTTTTCGATGGACGACCGCCGGATCGCTTGGGGGAATTCCAACGCCAACCCGAAAGGCATGACGCCGGCGAACGATCGTGGTCCGCTTGAGCATGTTCTCGCTTTACCCAGCCAAGAGGCAGTCCTGACCGGTCCACGCCCCCTTCGTCTAAGCGCCGTCAGGGCTTTTCGCCGCGCCGTGCCGGAGCGGGACGGCTGGTCGCTCAGAACTCGCAAGGGCGGCAAGTATGGCTTTGATGCTCTTCTCG
>JBNKIW010000317.1:0-633 GCA_050290865.1 Rhodomicrobiaceae bacterium
TGTGTCACAATTTTGCACTGACGGTTCCAGCGTCTCGATCGAGTTCAACGATGCCGGCGAATGCCTCGAGGTCGTGCATTGCTTGCGTTGACAGGCAGCAACCGATGGTTAGTACCGAGATGCAGGCATGTTCTTGCCGCAGGTCACGAGCAAGAGAGTCGGATCAGTTTGCCGAGGCTGTTCCTCTGCCCCTCTGCCCTGTCCGTACTGGGATCGATTGAACTCACCGCTCCGGACAGGTAGTAGAGCGCGGGAGGCGAATGTCGAACGTGTCTCTGCTCCCGAAAGAGATGGTGTGCACCGAGACGAATTCACGAGCGACTGACCTTGCCCCTGTGGAACATCCCCCAAGACCGGAGGGAAAACGTAACGACATCGAGGACATGTGCCTCGCCCGGCTCAAAGAGGCGCTGCCTGATGATGTGAAGGCAACGATCCTTGCCGACCGCGGCTTTGGCGACGCTAAGTTATTCGGTTTCCTCGAAGAACTCGGCTTTGAGTACGTCGTGCGTTTTCGCGCCAACGTTTTCGTCACCGCCGCGGATGGCGAAACGCGCCACGCGCCGGGTATTGCTGCCAACTAGCCGTTCTTATGCGCCCCGCTCGATCCAACTTGGTTTGTTTGTGCTGAAC
>JBNKIW010000318.1:0-631 GCA_050290865.1 Rhodomicrobiaceae bacterium
GAGCCTGCCTGAACAAAAGTATACATGGGGATGCGCAAGAGACGATATTGAAGAAATTCGAGTAGATCGATTATATGGAGGGCTTTATATCAAAAGCCTTAAGTCATCTATCGACTTTCCGATGATACAAGCAAGCCATATTCACTACTCTAGCGAAACGTTTGACAAAATATCTTACAGTTCTCGTCACATCATTCCATATCTAAGTGACCTTTTTGTTAGCCTTCCAAGAAATACCGTTGTGTCGTGGTTCGGTGGAAACAGGTCTATGTTCGAGCTATTTTGTCGCATGTGGAAAAAGCTCGAATTCTCTGAGCGCATTATGGTTTTGAAAGAAACATCAGGATACCTAAAGGTGGAATCGAACAACACAATGATAGTTGTTGATATGCCGCAAATGGCGAGAAATACTGATTGCTTTGTATTTGACTTTGTTCAGGATGATGGCTTGGCATTTGGCGGCAATTTTAATCAACAAACAGATTGTCTCGCCTATTATCTTACCAGGAGCTTTCTTTGGATCGTTGCCAATGAGCGGGCACGCATGGCACAGAACAAAAATCTGCGGCATATTGTAGCAATAAATGCTATTCACAATCGGTTTGAAGCACTTGTAGATAACAACCTTGAG
>JBNKIW010000319.1:0-630 GCA_050290865.1 Rhodomicrobiaceae bacterium
TTTCGCTGGCGGAACGGCGGCGCGCGATTGTCGGAACGCTTGCGGCTCTGATCGACGATCCGCGTGATCCGGCGCGGACCACGCACACGATCGAAGATGTGCTGAGAGCCCGCATCTTCGCGATCGCTCGCGGCTACCCCGACGGCAATGATCTCGACCGACTGCGGTTCGATCCGGCTTTCAAGCTGGCCTGCGGACGGTTGCCCGAAACCGGCGCCGATTTGTGCTCGCAGCCCACCATCTCACGCTGGGAGAACGCCCCCAGCTAGAAGGAAATTATCCGACTAACTTACGCGCTAATCGACATCTGGTGCGCAAGCTACACGACGCCACCTGCCGCGGTGGTTCTGGATATCGACGACACGCCCGACATCGTACACGGCCATGAGAAGCTGGCGCTATGGAATGCCCATTACAATGAGCGCTGCTTTCTGCCGATCCACATCTATGACACCGCGACGGGACGTCCGGTTGCCTTGATCCTGCGCCCCGGCAAGACGCCCTCCGGCAAGGAGGTCCACGGATGGCTGCGCCGCCTCATCAAACGGATCCCTCAGGTTTGGCCGGAAACGCATATCATCATCCGCGGCGACGGCCATTACGGCCGCGATGAGGCGATGAGTTGGTGTG
>JBNKIW010000320.1:0-630 GCA_050290865.1 Rhodomicrobiaceae bacterium
TCTTCTTCAGCTTTCGCGGCGTGAATCTCCTCGTCGCGCTTCTTCTTCTTGCCTTCACGGGCCCAGTGCCCTTTCTTGCCGTAGTAGCGACACTCATCTTTCGCAACGCCGCCGTTGCCTTCACCGTTGCCACGACCGGCGTTTCCGCCACCGCGATCGCCAGTGTCGCCGCCGCCACATCCACCACCGCGACCGCCAGAACTGCTGCCACGGCCACCCCCGCGTCCATGACCACGCTTGCCACTACCTATTGTAGACTCCTTATGCTGTTCACCGCCACCATTGCCCGTCATCTTCAAACGCGAGGACAGCCGCGCCACCAGCTCGTCCTCCGTCAAGTTCAGACTAGCCACTGACTTGCCCTGGTTGCGGTTGATCCTCTCCTCCGACGGTTTGAGCCGCCCGATCAGCTCATCAACTGTGATCGTGTCCAGATCACACAGGGTCTCGATCGACGTGGCGATCTGCTCGAATTTGGGAGGCAGCGCCGCAAGGAACCGCCTCACAATTTCTTCCTCCTTGTATTCGAAGCCGAGAACCGCCAGCTGGTTTGTGATCCGACTAAGGCGCGTGCCGAAGTCGTCGATCGATTCACCGGCCTGGAATGTGAGCGAGTCGAACTCACGCTTG
>JBNKIW010000321.1:0-627 GCA_050290865.1 Rhodomicrobiaceae bacterium
GATAAAGCGGATCACGAACTGCTGTCATGATCGATCCATTGACGCAAATTCATCCAGGATCCGTTAACTTGACGATGCACTTCCGCCTGGCGTGGCTCTTATCCGGAGCTCTGGATAAGAGCCATTATCTGGATTTCGTTTTTATGCTGAGCGGCGTGCTGACGCCGCAATTCCGGCCGACGACATGCGGCCGTCGGTCTCCGCATAAATTTCGCCTCTGTCGGGCGACGCGCCGACGAGAAGGGGAAGGCCGGTGCAAGTTCCGCTGCGCACATCATCAAATGCCGAGGCGTACATCAGAAACGAGGAATGGCGCGGCGCCCGGCTATCCAACTGCCCTGCGCACCCGTCCGGCGGTTGTTCTCTTGTCCGCCACGGCAGCTACGGGCGTGCAACACCCCCAGGACTGCGCATCGCACGATGGTATTGTCCAGAGAGCCGGCAAACATTCAGCCTGCTCCCCGATTTTCTCGCCGCCAGACTGCCAGGCTCGCTTGAAGACAGCGTTGCCGCAGTGAACACAGCCAAAAGCGTTGAGGCCGCGGCCGATGCATCGTCAAGTTAACGGATCCTGGATGAATTTGCGTCAATGAAGCGATCATGACAGCAGTTCGTGATCCGCTTTAT
>JBNKIW010000322.1:0-627 GCA_050290865.1 Rhodomicrobiaceae bacterium
TCATCACGCGCGCAAAATCCAACCTGAAAGCCCGGCGCCGCTATCCTGTGGACCGGTCCACGGGACTGATCTGCGATCAAACCATCGTGTTGACGGGGTTTTACTCGCGGAAAGGGTTTGACCGTCCCCTGCGGCGTATCAAGTTCAATGATCCAGAGACGAAAAAGACGCTGGTGTTCCTGACAAACAACTTCGCGCTTCCCGCCTTGACGGTTGCAAGGCTCTACAAATACCGCTGGCAAGTGGAACTTTTCTTCAAATGGATCAAGCAGCACCTGCGGATCAAAGCGTTTTTCGGCGAGACCGAGAATGCCGTCAAAGCGCAAATCTGGTCGGCCGTGTGCGTCTATGTTCTGGTCGCCATCGTCAAAAAACGGCTCGCCATCAAGGCCAGCCTCTACGAAATGCTACAGATATTGAGCCTCACGCTTTTCGAGAAAACGCCCATTCTGCAACTCTTTTCCGGCTGCGCTCCGCAAATTCCTCCCCCTCAATCGGATAACCAATTGAATTTATTCGATTAACGTTGGGACACTAGTGGGGCGCGATGATAACGAAATCAACTTTTCTTGGTTCCCTCTCCGCCCGCCGGCGCCTACTGTCCCGGACAAGATCGCCAATCCGGAG
>JBNKIW010000323.1:0-622 GCA_050290865.1 Rhodomicrobiaceae bacterium
GCATTGTCCAGCCGCATCACCTGCAGCAGGCTGAGCGTACGCGCAGCCGCCGACAGCAGAAAATGCTGTGCCATGCGTGTCTCCGGATTGTGAGGATGGGACGATACTACACGCTTCGCGGTATCGGGGAAAGCAAAATGTTCGTGTTCCGTTCGATCGGTCGACCGCCAGTTCAACAGCCGTGGAGCGTGCTACATAAGACCGTGTATTTCCGCCGCCACTGATCGGTTGAACCCGATCCGACGCGGCTCAGAATATTATCGCGACCACTTTTCGCGTCGGGTCGACTGCAGCCGTTGGAAACATCCCAGAACAGCGGCTGTTGATCTGTAATGAGCCGACACTGGTCCGGCCAGCGTACCATGAATCTTAGGGCAATCGTACGGCTCTTCAGCATTTATCAGTACCGTGCCGTTGCCGATATAGGCGGTATAAAGGCAGGGCTTTGGATCACAACCAAACATTCGCCCACAGAATGGCTGCGTTTGGCCTAGCGCGCATCCGATTTGAGACTTCCCCTCACTGAGATGCGTCGCCATTCCCCCCTCATGCATTCCCTCATTTTTGTCAAACGACCCGGAAGATGGCGTCGGTCACTTTGTTTTCTGCAATGAGGTTCTGG
>JBNKIW010000324.1:0-620 GCA_050290865.1 Rhodomicrobiaceae bacterium
CGGTGTCCATCAACTGCCAGATCGCCGCGTACGCCGGGTCGCTGGGGTCCGTGCTCGCGCATTCCAGCGCTTCGAGCGCCGAACCGCGCACAATCGGGGTATCTGCCGGGAAGTGGTAGCCTTCCAGCAGTTCCGACAGTTCCATCTCGACCAGTTCCAGCAGCTCCTCGTCGTCCATCATGTCGACTTTGTTGAGGAATACCACCATCGCCGGCACTTCCACCTGCCGCGCCAGCAGCACGTGCTCCCGCGTCTGCGGCATCGGCCCATCCGGTGCGGCCACCACCAGGATCGCGCCGTCCATCTGCGCCGCCCCCGTGATCATGTTCTTGATGTAGTCCCGGTGGCCGGGGCAGTCGACGTGCGCATAGTGCCGTTCTTCCGTCTCGTATTCCACGTGCGCAATCGCAATCGTGATACCGCGCGCTTTTTCTTCCGGCGCGTTGTCAATCTGATCGAAAGCCCGGAAATCCGCCCACCCTTTGAGCGACAACGTCTTGGTGATCGCTGCCGTCAGCGTCGTCTTACCGTGATCGATGTGACCAATGGTGCCCACGTTCACGTGGGGCTTCGTCCGTTCAAACTTACCTTTAGCCATTTAATTGCCTCCCTAAGCTCGT
>JBNKIW010000325.1:0-617 GCA_050290865.1 Rhodomicrobiaceae bacterium
GAGGTAACAAGCAGTGCTCGAAGGACTCGCAGAGCGAGACTTGCTGCGCCGCATCACCCATCATGAGTTGCATTTTGTCCCTCGAAAAAATGAGGGGATGGCTGAGGGCCGCCCGTGTTCGAAAGCGCAGGTATGAACGGCTCGATTAACTCCTATTCTCCATCCGTACGATCACTTGGATAACGCAGCAAACATCTGCATGTTGGGTATGAGTGGTCTCAGCCCAAGGTACTTTGATTCCCTCTCCATCCTGCAAACAAACAGAAGCACACGTCGCTGAAACCACTCATAACAAATTTCTAGTCCAGCTCTTAAGCTCCAAATTCTTTCCCTTGTTTTAAACAAGGAAGAGTTTTGGCACCATCTTCACCACTTGGTGGTTTTGAATATACCGGTTTTATAGATATCAGTTCCAGTTGATTTAAGGATATCCCCGGATTGGACAATTTGTCCAAGAGGTTTGATCTCTCTAATAGGGTTGCCATCCAAGAATTGACCGGACGGAGTAATTTGCCGGATAGGATTTCCGCTTGATGGCATGCCTAGTACCCGGCGTCATTGGAGAGTGAGTCGTAGTTGCCACGTCTGCCGGGTAATCGTGAGCCCATCATTTTCCG
>JBNKIW010000326.1:0-616 GCA_050290865.1 Rhodomicrobiaceae bacterium
TTTTGTACACGCAGCGGTTTACGCAGCGGTGATGGTCGCGTTGGTGATTATCAACGTGCTGACCTCGCCCGGAGCTATCTGGTTCATTTGGCCTTTCATCGGTTGGGGGTTTGCTGTCGCGCTCCACGGTATGCGCGTGTACCTGTTGGCTGACAAGACTGTGGTTCTTGACGCTCTGACGGAGCGGGAGCTTCGTCGGAGTGCCGCAGACAAAACGAAACGAAGCTAGCGTTGTATCGATGTGGGGCAAGGCCGCCGCAGCGAAACGCGGTTGCGTTCTTTCTGATCCGGCCCAACCCTCACTCGACCCGTAGGGAAGAACGCTCGCGATAAACTTCTGAGCCGCGTCGGATCGGGTTCAAGCGATCAATGGCGGTGGACACGCCTTCGCTGTTCTCTCAAGACCAGCCGTTCGCTATCGACCGCATATGCTCCCCACCGGGAACCGTGCTCCGGCTCACTGGCACAGGCCTTGCTCAATACCGAAGCAGATCCCCACCGTAACCACATCAACGGAAAGGAACTGAATCATGAAACGCATCCTTGTCGCCGGCGCCACAGGTTACCTCGGAGGCTTTGTGGCCCGGGAATTTAAATCGCAAGGTTACTTCGTCCG
>JBNKIW010000327.1:0-612 GCA_050290865.1 Rhodomicrobiaceae bacterium
TCACCTATACGTGACCCTGCTACCCGAAGGCTTCAGCCATCTCGTTACCTCCATGACTCACATGGGGAAGGTGGGGTCAAGGGGTATTGCCCCCCGAACAACACACCTCCCTTAACAACAGTCCTTTTGTTCGTGCCCGCTGAGCCCGTCCTTCCGTCCCGACCCACGCGATTGCGCAGCCGTCCGCGCGCAAGGCGCTGTCAAGGCCGCGAAGCGCCCCGCAAGGGGCTTGGCCTTGATAGCGAATGAGCACGGCGGCATGATGGGGCTAGTCAGGAGAAGCCCAGCGACCGCGCCAAACAGTGAAGAACCATTCTTTTTCAATCCAAGGTTTGGGTCCGGTTGCGAGGCCCGGTGGCGTTGCTTTGCCCTGCCGTTCCAAACTCACATACGGTCGCCGATCGAAATCGGCCGCACCAATATCCCGCTTGCGTGCGGTAAAGACCCAGGGGGACGGGACCATTCTGCTCCTCGGCATTGAAAGCCATATCATGGATCGGTTCGTCCACCTTGGATTGCCGGGAATGATCAATTGCCCGGCAATTGCGTTTCCTCTTGTGTGCGCGAACGGGTTACGCGGCTTTCATGACCGCCCCCTCGATTACAACCCCG
>JBNKIW010000328.1:0-612 GCA_050290865.1 Rhodomicrobiaceae bacterium
GACCGTGGTCATCGGGGTTCAAAGCCTCGTGGCAAAAGGCCATGGATAGGGATCTGTTCAAGCGCTTCCGTGACCGGCGCCTGGTTTTTCACGGCTTGCGCAAAAGTGCCGTTGTCATGCTGCTGGAAGCGGGGTGCACCGACGCCGAGGTATCAGCAATCACGGGCCAGAGCCGTGACATGCTGGCGCACTACTCCATTATGGTCAACCAACGCAAACTTGCCCGTGCCGCCATCCTGAAATGGGAGGGCGCGAACGGCCCGTGAACGAAATTTGTAAAACGCGCCGTGGAATCTTGTAAAACGCGCTCTTTGGTGGAAGGCTAAGTCATTGAAATTATTGGCGCACCGGGGAAGATTCGAACTCCCGACCCCCAGATTCGTAGTTTGCTGCTACAACTTTCCCGTACATTCCTTGACGTATCCTCAACAGGGATTGTCGCTTAAGACTCAATGACATCACTATGCTCGTAAATTCCCCTACGTTCCTCAAGACGCTTGCGCGGTGCCTATACGGTGCCTATTTTGTTTCCGAAGCCATCAGGAAACGAGAAGCAACATGGCAACCGCGAAAATAACGAAGCGCACAGTCGATGCACAGATAAGCAGGGCC
>JBNKIW010000329.1:0-609 GCA_050290865.1 Rhodomicrobiaceae bacterium
GTATTAACTATTTTATTGATCGTGCGCTTATTCGCCGCCAGCCACTCCAAGCTCTGAGCCGATCAAGAAGACCAAGCTTTCCGTTGCTGGGAGGCGAAACTGGAGCGCTGTGCATCGATGCGGCGCCCCTGCTGAGCTATGGACATTCCAAGAACTCGAGTCCGATCAGTCACCAAAACCGGCGAATGGCGGCAAACTCTTGCACGATGTCCCGCCGTTTTCTTGCGGGCCACAGGCCCGCGCGCGTCGAGCCGCAGGCGCTGTAAGCAACTGTGATGTTGGCCAACATCACCTATGTTGCCCGCAGAGCCGGTGAAAAGATGTGAAAGATTGCGTAAGTTTGCGCAAGCGCGTATCGATTTCACTGATTTTCACAAAATTACACGGGTTCTCATAGATTTACCCGTTATTGCATGCATTTGCGCACGCGACGTACTTGTGGCCCGATGCGCCAACGCGTAATGCCCCCCCCCAATCCCACGGCAGGGACGGGCTTGGCGGCCGTCTCCGGCTTGCTGGGCGCGGTCGGTCCGGCGGCGAATGTTTCCGCAGCCTGACGCGACGTGAAAAGCGCGCTGACATTCCAATGAGGGGGGCGGCAGATCATCA
>JBNKIW010000330.1:0-608 GCA_050290865.1 Rhodomicrobiaceae bacterium
CCTTCCACTGCTTGATCTGGCTGGCGTGGACATCAAATTGTTGCACCAACTCCGTCAACGTCTTTTCGCCCTTGATCCAGGGCAATCGCACGAAATAACAGCTGACAGATCGACCATATTCTGAATCGCTCGGGTGATCTTTGATTCGTAAAAAGAAGGATCACGCGCATGGCGAACAAGGTTGGCGGTCCAGGCCATCACATTGGTTTTCTTGAACATTTCTCGAAGCTTGAAGATCCGCGCCAGATCAAGAAGTCGCTCTATCCCTTGCCGGAGGTTCTACTGCTGGTGCTGTGTGCCGTCCTGTCCGGCACCATTAGCCATGTCGTGTACGCCCGGTTTCTGGGCGGCCAGATGGCGGCTACCCTCGCGTGGGACAGCACATCTCACTTGAGGACAGCATGCCCGAAGGCTATCACCACCTGACCTGCGAACAACGTTGCCAGATTTTCGCACTCCTTCAAAGCGGCCATTCGCAGGCCGCCATCGCCCGCCAGATCGGTGTCAACCGCTCGACGATCAGCCGCGAGCTGGCCCGCAACAGTGGCAAGCGGGGATACCGCTTCAAACAGGCCCAGGCGAAGGCGTCAGGACGGCGCAAAGCCGCC
>JBNKIW010000331.1:0-608 GCA_050290865.1 Rhodomicrobiaceae bacterium
GGGCGGGAACTTCACTCCGTTACCTGAAATGTAAGGCCCGCGCGCCTTTGCAGCACCTCAAGCAGCGGATCGCCCAACAACGTGGCCGGTGTCCAGAACCCTCCCGCATTCGTCCCGCCGCCGCCTCGTGCCAGGAGTGCTCCGGCCTCCGCCAGAATCTTCGATGTCGAACCATATCCAGGGTCAGCATCGCCGGTAACCTTTGCGCGAAGTGACCGTCCATCTTCGAGCAGCCCCAGAAAGCGTAAATCGTAGAAGCCTTTCTTCTGCGCCTCAAGCGACGGTCCCTCGCCCGGCGCAGGCACGGCAAAGCGCTTTAAGAACCACCGCGTTGGCGCAAGTGCGGACATCGTCAGAAAGCCGAACAGCGCTCCGGCAATCGAATAGGCCTTCATGCGGCCGCGCAAGCCTTGGCCAGAGAGCATGGCCTCGTCATAACGGAAATCCGGCCCGTAGACGCCGCCCAGCAAGGCGTTGGAGCGGTGCACGACCCGCGTATTGATGCCGGCCATGATGAACGGCGCGAGCCACGACTGGAACGCTGCATCATACTGCGGGCGGTTGAGATTGTCCTGCCGGACCGCGGGGCGGCGATCCGGAGGGCACAG
>JBNKIW010000332.1:0-608 GCA_050290865.1 Rhodomicrobiaceae bacterium
AGGAGCCGTCGGCCCGGAGCTTGTGGGTGAAAATCCACTTGCCGGTGACGACGTTAGAGTGACGGGGCCGAGAAACAAGTTCCCAGGTCCCGTTGCTCATGAGGGCCCCGTACTCATCCTCCATAGCCGCGCGCCAATTGGGATCGGCGAGCGCGGTACGAACAGAGGACGGGATCGGAGACGGAGGCGAGGTGGTGAGGGCGAACGGCTGTGTAGCCATCCGAAAGCCGTCCTTAGCCCTCGTAATCATCCGGTGAGGATTTACAGGCGGCGTGACGGGTAGCATGGCAGCCTCACTGCCAGGAGGCCGTCGGGGCAGAGACGGAGGAGGTGGAACCGGGGCCGGCTCCGGAGGCGGCGAAGCTGGAGGCGCGGTGCGCCGGGAGTAGACCGCCGGAGAAGCAGGCCACTCACGAGGTGGCGGCCCCTCGTAGACCGCGCAGGGCGCGGAAGGTGGCAGTGCCGCGCGTGGTGCGACGGTGGAGTCCGGTGCCGTGCGTGGCACGGCCGGAATCCGTGTGACCTCCCGGGGCTGGAACCCTGGTGGGACTGCCGGGGCGGTCAGGGGCGTCACCCGAGGCGCGAAGCCCGGGGGGACTACCGGGGCG
>JBNKIW010000333.1:0-607 GCA_050290865.1 Rhodomicrobiaceae bacterium
GAACTCCCGACCTCCTGCGTGCAAAGCAGGCGCTCTCCCAGCTGAGCTATGGCCCCTGATGAGTTGTTTCTTTCGAAAGTTGGTGGGTCTGGGAGGATTTGAACCACCGACCTCACCCTTATCAGGGGTGCGCTCTAACCAACTGAGCTACAGACCCAACGTTCTGTATGGGTCATGTAGACCCGCGTCTGTGTCTTTGTGGTACAGGTAACTTGTGTGGATGCTCCGCCGGCACCGGAATGACTTACTTTAAAGGAGGTGATCCAGCCCCAGGTTCCCCTAGGGCTACCTTGTTACGACTTCACCCCAGTCATGAACCACAAAGTGGTAAGCGCCCTCCCGAAGGTTAAACTACCTACTTCTTTTGCAGCCCACTCCCATGGTGTGACGGGCGGTGTGTACAAGGCCCGGGAACGTATTCACCGTGACATTCTGATTCACGATTACTAGCGATTCCGACTTCACGCAGTCGAGTTGCAGACTGCGATCCGGACTACGACGGGTTTTTTGGGATTCGCTCCCCCTCGCGGGTTCGCTGCCCTCTGTATCCGCCATTGTAGCACGTGTGTAGCCCTACCCGTAAGGGCCATGATGACTTGACGTCATC
>JBNKIW010000334.1:0-607 GCA_050290865.1 Rhodomicrobiaceae bacterium
CCCCGTCTGCCCCTTCCGACTCTTTGCTGCCATGTCATATATGCCCTGCTGTTGCACTTCGGGGTTGAAACGGCGCTGGGCATGGTGATCCATCCCGGGCAAAACGTAGCTGCGGCTGGTGAGGGGCAGAGACTCTGGCGGCGACGCGTTGGGGGTGGATGATGCGGGGGTCGAGGGGCACTCACGCCCCGCCAACTATGGCCCCGCAGCGTGCAGGCGGAATGCAAGGAGGCTGAACAGGTTGGCCTCCGGACAACAGGAAGCCAGAGCAACGCGGATGCGGCTCGCGGTTTCAGTGATGCGGCCTGCAACTTTCAAGAGATGAAGGCGAATACTGGCGAACTCGCCCTTGTGCAGGGGATGCCAGGACGGAATACGATTGCGCAGATCGAGCAGCAGCCAATAGGCGGCCGTGTGCAGAATATGGCGGAACTGATTGGCGAGCGGTGAGCGGCAGTTGGTGCGGTCGGAAGCGAGTCGGGCCTTATGCAGCTTGATCAGATTTTCGGCCTGCCCGCGGGCGCAGGGCGTTGTCCCGGTGAATGTTGAAAATGGGAGGCAGGCGTTGCTCGCCTTGAGCCGGTAGGCTCGGGGTGATGATTCCAAC
>JBNKIW010000335.1:0-605 GCA_050290865.1 Rhodomicrobiaceae bacterium
GATGGCATTGAAGTGAACCAGAAACCTACCGCCGCCTGATCAATGCCGGGGCCGTCACCAACTTTCCCGCATAGCTCACTGCTGGAAGCGGGCTGTACAGACGCGGAGGTTGCAGCGATCACGGGGCAGTCACGCGAGATGGTCGCACATTATTCGATCATGGTGAACCAACGCAAACTGGCGTGCGCGGCAATCCTGAAATGGGAGCGGGCGAACGACGCATGAACGAGAACGGTCCATGAACGAAGTTTGGAAAACCGATGACGCGAATCTTGTAAAACTCTGCGGGGGAAGGGCTAAGTCTTTGAAATCATGGTCGGAGCGGCGAGATTTGAACTCGCGACCCCTAGTCCCCCAGACTAGTGCGCTAACCGGGCTGCGCCACGCTCCGCCGAGTGCCTAAAACCACCATAGATGATGCGAGACAGACCGGGATTCTGCCTGCTTCGGTGCCTCCGGTCAACCGTATTCTGGCAGACAATCAGGGCAATCGGGTGAAAAAGCGCGTGACATGAGCTGCGAATGCTGAATCTGTTTCAGGTCTCTGATTCGCAAGGGGAATGGAGGCGGGGATGGACATCGGAGCGCTGCACGAGGTGCTGCTT
>JBNKIW010000336.1:0-604 GCA_050290865.1 Rhodomicrobiaceae bacterium
TTCGCAGCCTACGAGGTGGCCACCGGCAAGGTCATGGTGCGGCTCGAGAAGCGGCGCCACCGCAAAGAGTTCCTGGCGTTCATGGACGAGGTCGTTGCGGCTTACCCGGACCGGCGGCTCGAGATGATCCTCGACAATCTCAATACGCACAAAAAGAACGAGGAGTGGCTGGCGCGCCATTCCCTCGTAACCGTCCACTACACTCCGCCGCGCGCTTCCTGGCTCAATCAGGTCGAATGCTGGTTCTCGATCCTGCAGGGCCGGTCGCTTACCGGCGCCCAGTTCTGCGCGACACCGGTACGATCGATGCGGCAACGGCGTTTGTAGGCATGCGGTGCCTACGGCATAAGTCACCTGCGACCGCCTGCACGTGTTCACCCGGGGAGAGTTGCTTCTTTCCCGACGGGCGAGCGCGCCACCCTAACACGGCAGGGTTGTGCTAGTTGTAGGGCGCAAGCACTGAAGGACGAGCGGCAGATAACTGCGGTAAAGCGATCGCTATCCAGACACCTGCCGAGCGGCAGGTATTGGAGGTGCGCCGTGCAAAGGCGGCGCTTTCCAGTGGGTGCAAATCCCACCCGGCCAACCGCTCCAGCCGGAAGCA
>JBNKIW010000337.1:0-603 GCA_050290865.1 Rhodomicrobiaceae bacterium
GAAGGCGAACAGCCGGTGCTCTATTTTGTTCCACTTGCTCGTGCCCGGCGGCAGATGCGTAACCGTGATTTCGAGGCCGGTTTCATTGGCCAGTTTTTGAAGCTCGACCTTCCACAGACGGACCCGGGCGCCATTGCTGCCGCCGGAATCGGCAGTGATGTGAAGACGTTTGGCCGTAGGATAGCGGGACTTGCCAAGGCGGAGCCACCAGCGGCGGATACTCTCAACGGCAAATGCGGCCGTATCACCATCAATGCCGACATTCACCCAGCCCTTGTTGGCAGCTATGTCGTAGACGCCATAAGGCGCCACCTTTCCCAATTCCTCGATCTCGAAATCATGAACGCGCACGGGCTCCGGTTGCCCCTTGCGTCGTAACTCCTTGCCAGAGTTTCTGAAATCGCCAACCAGTTCCTTCTTTTTGGTGTCCACGGAGATCACCGGCTCGCCGTTGGCGATCGCGGTTTTGGTTGCGCTGTTGATGTATTGGAACTGAGCGTCACGGTCCGGATGGCTCGATCCCTCAAGCGTCTTCCGGTTCGCCTGACAGCTATAGCCGAGCTGACGCAGAAGCCTACCAACCAATTTCTGGCTGACCCTATA
>JBNKIW010000338.1:0-602 GCA_050290865.1 Rhodomicrobiaceae bacterium
CGCAGCGTCTGGCTTGCTCTGCGCTCGGAAGGTCTGAGATTCCCCTGCCAGCACCACTATGGCGCACCGATCCGCTGGATCGATCCGAGCTATCACGCCATCCATAAGGTCCTGAGCAATCCGGTTTACGCTGGCGCCTATGTCTACGGCAAGACCCGCCATGAGCTTGTTCTCGATGGCACCGGCCAGCGCAAGAAGCGCACGCGCAAGCTTGCGCCTGAACAATGGCAGGTGCTTATTCGCGATCACCATCAAGGGTATATTGATTGGGATACCTATGAAAGCAACCGTACACGGATGGCGTCAAACACCAAGCCGCAGCCGCATCAGCCCGGGAGCGGCGCCGTGAGAGAGGGCAGCGCGCTGTTGCAAGGTATTGCCGTTTGCGGACATTGCGGACGCAAACTGCGTACCCATTATACCGGCCGCACGGCTTCGCCCGGCTATCACTGCTCTAGCAGCCAGTTCGTGGAAGGACGGGGCTGCCATTGCCTGCGCCATGTTCAGCCAACTGCCGTGTTTTGGGAGCTATGCGGGAAAGTTGGTGACGGCCCCGGAAAAGGAAGGCGGCGTATCGTGGCGGCAAAGGGCTGCCACACATC
>JBNKIW010000339.1:0-602 GCA_050290865.1 Rhodomicrobiaceae bacterium
CTGGGCAAGATCTCGCGAGCCGCGATGGCACGCACGGCGGAGAACTTCTCCACGATCCCTTTGATTGGTGCTCTGCTTCGAAGGTATGCAGCGCAGTACGAGGGGACAAAGCCTTCTTGCGAAGAAAAATTCAGCAAAAGAGTACGCGTCTTTTTCCAGCGCTGGTCGATCAAGTTTTCGGCTGAATATTACGAAGACAAGGAAAGAGAACAAGTTGTACAATGCCGGGTATTGACACAAACTGAAACCAGAGGATCTCAATAGCGGCACACGCTTTATTACAGTCCAGCGCGAGCATTGCGTTTCTCTCGCTTGCTATGCCGGCGCGCTGGCACGCAGCGGGCGTGCGGCAGTCGCTGGGCGGAAAGCACCCGAGCTCTAACGGCAGGTATCAGAGTAATACCAACCGAGCAAACGACACCGCCCCAACGTCGGAAAACGACCCGACGCGCAGAACGGCCACGATCAGCGATAGAGCCGCACCGGATCGGGTTCAAGCGATCAATGGCGCCGGAAATGCCCCTCCTGTTCCCTCAAAAGCGGCTGCTCACCGGTGAACGCCCATGCTCACCGCCCTCTCGTCAATTATTGTGACAGTCGCC
>JBNKIW010000340.1:0-599 GCA_050290865.1 Rhodomicrobiaceae bacterium
AATCCTTATAACCACGGAGGTCTCCGCCCTCCCTCCCTCTTTTGATTGGAACTAACACCTAGACATGACTCACTTCTAACCTAAGAATAACAAAATGATTTTTTTGGGGAAGTGACAAAGTGCCCCAACCCTCTAGGGTCCTATATATAGGCCCAAGCAAAAGGCTAAAATGACTACTACATCCCTAAAGCCTAATAGAAGGAAAATGACAAAGCAAGGGTAGCAGGGTCCGACGCAGCCCGTCGCATCGACTCGTCCATCTTCAACTTGCCTCCGACGCAACCTCCGCGATGGTGTCACGTGCACCACCCGCCGTCGTGCCTCCGTTAGTCTTCAGGCCAGACTGAGAAACCCTAGCCAGACTTGCTTCCACGTGAAGCAAGCCGCTAGATCTCGATGCGTGTCCCACACCGTCGTCCTCCTGTCGGTTTTATGGTGCAATCGACAAACCCCTTCCACCGCTGATTTCCTGCGGGCCCAAAAAATCCATGTAAGATTTGGTGAATAGGAAGAAGAGGAACTGGATCTGAGGAGAGAGGGGCACTCCCCAAGAACGAACCAGGTGAAAGAGGTCAAACCCGGGGACGGGAAACCAAGAT
>JBNKIW010000341.1:0-596 GCA_050290865.1 Rhodomicrobiaceae bacterium
CACTGCGCGACAACCTGTTGCTTTACGGCACCGGTGGTTTGGCCCTCGCCAATGTGGAACACATTGTTGATTACGGCGGCGCAGCCTTTAAGGGGTCGGATACCGTAGACGGCATTGTTTATGGGGGCGGCCTCGAATACATGCACCGCTCAGGCGTGACGGTAGGCGTTGAGGCTCTCCACTATGATTTTGATGCTCAGCGTTTTACTCTGATCAACAACTATGCCGGCAGTAATCCCATCTTGAATGAGATTGATATGGATGCGACTGTGATCCGTGGCCGGGTCGGTTTCCATTTCGATTGAGTAGCCTGAAGAGCAACTGTCGCAAGTTTGGGCGCCTGCGGGCGCCCATTTGCATGAGAGACACTCTTTTGCCGCTGGGTTCGTGCCATGTCGGGTGTTCAGGGGAATCGCATGATTTATTTTGCGGTGATCATATCGAACAGAAAGTCATCGTCCCAACCAGCGGCGTGACGTTTCTGGCGCATGCTCTGCTTGCCTTTCGATGAACGCAGGATATTGCTCGCCATGTGCTTGATGACGGCGAAATTGGCTGGCGCGCGGTCCTTGCGAATGCGCCATTCATCGTCGCGA
>JBNKIW010000342.1:0-596 GCA_050290865.1 Rhodomicrobiaceae bacterium
TGGCTTGAATGAAAACCCGCTCTTGCCGCCGCGCCGCAAGCAGTGTACCTCAGCCCTGAGCCTGATGGCGTGTAAACGAAGCCAAGACAGGCCGCATGATCTTGAGGCGGAGGGGGCGATGAAAAAGCAGATGCCCGGCGTCGATAGCGCCGCCGAGCGGGCCGTATTCAGGTAGAACTTCCACCGGGCGCGCGTCAGGCTCCGCTTGCGGCAGCGCGATGTCCACCTCCTCACCGGCATCGCGCAATCGCACATCTCCGACATCGAGGCGGGCACGTGCAATATGGCCATCGACACCATGGTCAAGCTGGCCACGGTCGTGAAGACGCCGCTATGGCGGCTGTTCAAGCCCGCCGCGGACGCCGCCATGGATGAAGACCTCGCGGCGACTGACGAGCCGCGCCGGGCGCCGCGCTCCCGGCAGTGGTACGACGAGAATGTGAACCAGATGGCGTTTGATTTCAGCGCCGCGGAAATGCGGCACTTGCGGAAAGCGGCGGCGGAGGCCGGCATGACCGTTGGCGAATTCCTGCGCAAGGTGCTGCACGAGGCAGGCGTCTTGGTGCGCGAACCCGTGAGCTGAGCGGGCTGCGGCC
>JBNKIW010000343.1:0-593 GCA_050290865.1 Rhodomicrobiaceae bacterium
ACGCGCTATTCCTGGTGTCCCGTGTGACCCTGCTGCCGGTCGCCGCCGCTCTGCGCCCGCTCGTGCAGGGCCCTGGCAATCGGTTCCAGTTCGGCGACCTGCCTCCCCAGCACCTGATCCGCCTCATGCTCGCCGAGCCCCCGGCAGATCGTCCGGGCGTCCTCGATGCACTTGGCCGCTTCCTTGAGAACGACGGCGGCGGTGAGTGGCAAAGGGGATTTCATTTCAACACCTTCCAGGACAGGTGAACTACGCTCGGAGATCACAGGTTGATCATTGCTGACCACACATCGATAATGTAGCATCACTCAAATGAGGTCAACATAATTTATGTGGGGTCACATAAAAACATGCCCATCACTCCCGAACAATGTCGAGCAGCACGAGGTCTCTTGAACTGGTCACAAAAGGAATTGGTAGAGCGATCGGGGGTGTCACAAAAAGCAATCGCTGATTTTGAGCGAGGTGTAAGTACGCCTTACCAACGCACGCTCAAGGACGTCATTGCCGCGTTTGAGTTGGTTGGGATTCGATTTATTTCGGCGGAGGAAGGTGTTACTGGCCAGGGGGTCGCCCTTCGATGGGGGATCGAG
>JBNKIW010000344.1:0-593 GCA_050290865.1 Rhodomicrobiaceae bacterium
GTGTCCTTGAAGCCGATGGCGAGCTTGCCGCCGCCGGGGCGCACCCCGGCGCTGAACGGCTCCTTGCCGCCAAGCGCCGCCGCCTTCGCCTCGAGCTGCCCATCCGCGCCATAGCGGCGGATCTGCCCGTCATAGGCCACGGTGAACAGCCGGTTCGCGCCATCGAAGGCCGCGCCCAAGCTGTTCTTGCCGCCATAATCCTTGTCCTCGGCGAGAAGCCGCCAGCCCGCCGTCTCCCACAGCCGCATGCCTTCGCCGCCGAAAAGCGTTGCGGCGAGGCGGCTGCCATCGGGCGAAAAGGCGAGGTGGAGGATCACATTGCCGAGGCGGCCGAGGCGGGTGACGAGCCGCCCCGTGGCGGCTTCGAAGATGTAAACGCTAACCGAACCCCGGCCAACGCCAACATATCCAACGTCCCAGCCGCCCGCCGCCACCCATTTGCCATCCGGCGAAAGCGCCACGGCATAGACCTTGCCGTCGTTGCCCTCGCCGATGGGCACGCGCAAGGTGCGCAGCAGCTCCGGCCCGCCGCGCCCGCCTTCCGGCAGCTTCCAGAGCCGCGCCGTCTTGTCGTCCGAGCCCGTCGCCATCAG
>JBNKIW010000345.1:0-589 GCA_050290865.1 Rhodomicrobiaceae bacterium
CTGTTCGCGGCTCCATCTCTTGAGGCGTCTGGCCACTTCAACCAGAAGAGCATCGCCCGTCGCATGCCCAAGGGAATCATTGACGGTTTTGAATTTGTCGAGATCCAGAAACAGGAGTGCTATCTTATTTCTTCGCCGGCGGGCGCTAGCTAGCATCGCCTGGATCCTGTCCCGGAGCAGCGTGCGGTTCAGCAGCCCTGTGAGGGCGTCATAGTATGCAAGAAATTCGATCTGAGCTTCCGCCGCTTTGCGAGCGGAAATGTCGGTAAACATGGCGAATGAGCCATCGTAGGCACCCGCTTCGTCGAAAACCGGACCCCCAGAGACGAGCGTCCACACGGCATTTCCGTCTCTATTCCGAAAGCGTCTTTCATAGCAGTCGGTTATGTTCCTGCGCCGCCGCTCCATCATGCGCCGATGATCCTCCACGTCCTCCTCGAACATGAAGTCGGTTGGAGGCCGCCCGATCATCTCTTCGACTGTATAGCCCAGCATTTCGGCCATCCTGGTATTGGCGAAGCTCAGCAGGTCGTTGGTGTCGACACCCAGAATGCCTTCCCTCGCCGTGTCGACAATGCGCCGGTACTTG
>JBNKIW010000346.1:0-587 GCA_050290865.1 Rhodomicrobiaceae bacterium
CGGCTCGCCGCGGACGAGGAGCGGGCGTTGAGAAGCGAGGGCAGCATTGACAGCATAGACGGACACAGCATCGAAGATGTGTACGGCATTGAGGTTCGCTGCCTTGGTGGGCAAGCACACCGGAATTTCGTCATCTGCGAG
This sequence comes from Rhodomicrobiaceae bacterium, assembly GCA_050290865.1. Classification (GTDB taxonomy): domain Bacteria; phylum Pseudomonadota; class Alphaproteobacteria; order Rhizobiales; family Rhodomicrobiaceae; genus JARRLC01. The sequence goes on from JBNKIW010000346.1 coordinate 142, forward strand.
CTTAACATCTAAGCAATGGGGGGCTGTCATGGCGTGCTAACCTCGCTTGAGGATGTCCTGGAGATCAGGAATGAAATTGAAATCGCTATCAAAGGGCTGCGCCTCTGGCATATTCAACAAGCGCGAACTCGAAAATTCCGCGGAAACGCACACACTGAAATGGAGCCCCCAAACGAAGTAAGGGTTTTTGTGGCGCGAAGCCGACACAGAAACCCGGAAAAAGCGATCGATGTCAAGCCCGTGCAGGTAGCGTCGCCAAACACCGCTCACTTAGCATCCATTACTGCACATAAAAACACATTAGGAAAAATCAAGTCTCCTTCGAATTCGCCCAATCTGTTCCGCCTTTTCGCGGTGGCCGCCGCCACGCGACTTGACACGCCGCAGATTTTCTACACATCAATCATTTACGAGATCTCGAACTCCGTTGAGCAGCACAAATTCGT
>JBNKIW010000347.1:0-586 GCA_050290865.1 Rhodomicrobiaceae bacterium
CCGGGCCAGCCACCAACGGAGACGCACATGCGCCGAAGAGAGGGGAGTGAGCGGGCGGCGGCGCGGTGTTCACCCCGGATATCCCGTGGTCCGCCGAGGCCCTTGTTTCTTCCCTCGTGCTGAACCTCCGTTCGCCTTACGAGCACGCCTGAGCTGCGAAGAGCTTATTGAATAGCAGCTCTGCCTGCTGCAACCCATTTTCAGTGAAAACGACAGACTTTGCCTTGCCTACCGGGTTGGAAATCAATCCCTTTGCATGCAACCTGTCCATTGCTGCCCAGTCGAATGTTTTCCAGGCCCGCACATCATCGTGAAGGCCAAGGAACAGCAGTGCGAGCACGGCTTCGTCGATCTTGTTGGTGTCAACATCCATGACAAATTCTCCATCCGCTTGCGCTCGTCTATTTTGCTCTTGCCACGGCCATCAAGTCTTGAAGGACGCCGGACCTGGGCGCGATCCGCAGTCTTGCATAGGCTAACACTTTCTCGGATATCCCCTATTTCACCAGGCCACGGAGGATACGCTCAATTCCCTTGGTGACGCGTGCCAGCCGCTCGTAGCTCACCTTATCCGGCGTATCGGTTG
>JBNKIW010000348.1:0-586 GCA_050290865.1 Rhodomicrobiaceae bacterium
CTCCTGCGGCACCTGCCCCAGCTGTAATGACCACGCCACCAGCTACTGTCACGAGTTCTTTCCGCGCAATTTCTTCGCCGTACGCGCCGACGGCACCAGCGCGCTGAGCCGGGAGGGTGAGCTGGTTCACGGCAACTTCTTCGGCCAGTCATCCTTCGCCACCCATGCCCTCTGCCACGAGGCCAACGTGGTCAAGGTCGACGCGCAGCTGCCGCTCGAACTGCTCGGCCCGCTGGCCTGCGGCGTGCAGACCGGCGCCGGCGCGGTGATGAACGCGCTGAAGGTCACGGCCGGCCGCTCCATGGCGATCTTCGGCACCGGCTCGGTGGGCCTTTCGGCGGTGATGGCGGCCCGGGTGGTCGGAGCCTCCACCATCGTAGCGGTGGACATGAACGACGAACGCCTGGCGATGGCCAGCGAGCTGGGGGCTACCCATACCATCAACCCGGGCAAGGAGCCGGCGGCGCAGCGGATTCTGGAGCTCAGCGGCTTCGGCGTCGACTTCGCCCTCGACACCACCGGTCTGCCTTCGGTCATCCGCGAGGCGGTGGAGTCGCTGGCGCCCCGCGGCACCTGCGGCATCCTC
>JBNKIW010000349.1:0-585 GCA_050290865.1 Rhodomicrobiaceae bacterium
GATGAAATCAGGATACTGGAGGAACTGGCGAGCAATCTGGCGTTCGGCATCACCGCGCTGCGTGCTCGCGAGGAGCACCGCCTCGCCAACGAAGAGTTGAGACGCCGCAAGGCTCAACTTGAGGAACGCACCACCGAACTGCTGCTCGCGCGTGATGCGGCTGAAGCTGCAAACAAAGCCAAGAACGTGTTCCTGGCCAATATGAGCCACGAACTACGCACGCCATTAACCGCAATCCTCGGCTTCTCCGCCTTGCTGCGCAGCGAGCCGCAGGCAACGGAGAATATGCGCGAAAGCCTCGCCATCATCAGCCGCAGCGGCGAACAGTTGTTGATGCTCATCAACCAGGTGCTGGAAATCACCCGGGTTGAAGCGGGGCGCAAGCAGCTTCAGATCGCCCCCTTTGACCTTGGTGCCATGGTTCACGAAGTCACTGACATGATGCGGCTGCGCGCCGACGAGGTGGGCTTGCGCCTGGAGGTGGAGCAGTCACCTTCGGTCCCGCGTTACATTAAGGCTGACGGCCCGCGCCTGCGGCAGATTCTTGTTAACCTTGCGGAAAACGCAGTGAAATTCACGAGGGCG
>JBNKIW010000350.1:0-584 GCA_050290865.1 Rhodomicrobiaceae bacterium
CACCGCGACGATCTTCACGTCCTCGCCGCCGGGCAGTTGCCGAATTGCGCGCGTGGCAGTGGCACCGTCCATGACCGGCATGCGGTGATCCATCCAAATGAGATCCGGATGCCATTCCTGGAATATCTGCACAGCACGCTCGCCATTTTCCGCGATCCGCGCTTCCAAGCCCAGCCCGCTCATCAGTTCAGCGAGCAGCATCTGGTTGTCAGGCTCGTCCTCGGCGATGAGGATGCGGTAGAGGGGCGTTCCGGGCGCCAGGCCAACAACTTCGCCCCCTTCCGCCGGGCGCTGCAAGGCGCTGACGGTCGCAACATCGGCTAGTTCCACCGGCAGTTCGACGCGAAAGACTGATCCCTTGCCGGCCGTGCTCGTAACGCCGATGGTGCCGCCCATCAGTTCCGCGAACTGGCGCGAGATGGCGAGCCCAAGCCCCGTGCCCTTCTGCGTGCCCGCTTCGCCGACCTGGATGAATGGTTTAAACAAACGCTGCTGGTCTTTTTCGCTGATGCCTGGACCGGTGTCCTCAACCTCGATCTCCAAGTGGAGCTGGGCGTTCTGCTTCACGCGGAGGCGTATGGTGA
>JBNKIW010000351.1:0-583 GCA_050290865.1 Rhodomicrobiaceae bacterium
TCGGGGCCGCTCCGGGCATGGCGGCTTGCCGCGGAGGCACGGGAGGCAAGAGGGCGGCGCGGGGAACCTTACCGGCTGCACGGACGAGCGGCGGCGGGGCGGAGATGGGCCGACGACGGGGAGGAACGAACGGCGGCGGCGGCGCTCGGTGTGCGCGGAGCTCGGGGAGAGGAGGTGAAGGGAGGGGAGCGAGGATGAGCGCGGTGGTGTTGGCCGGGGTGAGGCGCTCCTTTTATAGGGCCGGGGAGGCGGGGAGGTGGCCGGCCGGTAGTAATGGCGGCGGCTCGGTGGAGCTTCAATGGGGACGGGCGTTTTCCGGCTTTGATTTGGCACCGAGGGAATGGGAAAGGAGCGGGCAGCGGGGAGTGAAGGTGCGGCGCCGTTTCCGGGAGAGGAGGGGTCTTCGGGGCGGCGGCAGCTCGCGCGGGAGGTGGCGGCGGCGGCGCCCGGTGGCGTCGGCCGGAGGAAGAAGAAGGCCGGCTCGCTGACAGGGTGGGCCCACCTGTCAGTGAGTGGAGGTGGCGGGGCAGGCTGGGCCGGACGGGAGGGAGGAGATGGGCCGGTGGGAGAGAGGAGATGGGCC
>JBNKIW010000352.1:0-581 GCA_050290865.1 Rhodomicrobiaceae bacterium
GCGGTCAGCCTGACGCCAGACGGTCTCGGTTTGCGGCTCGACACCAGCGTTGACATCAAGAACGCAGACAGCTCCATCCAGAACGGCCAGCGAACGCTCGACTTCGATTGTGAAGTCAACGTGTCCGGGCGTATCGATGATGTTGAAGCGAAACTTCGGAGAGAGCGCCTTCTGGCCATCTTCGGTGCGCTCCCAGAACGTGGTCGTGGCAGCAGACGTAATCGTGATGCCGCGCTCCTGCTCCTGCGCCATCCAGTCCATGGTTGCAGCACCATCATGTACCTCACCTATCTTATGAGATACACCGGTATAAAAAAGAATGCGCTCAGTTGTCGTGGTCTTACCCGCATCAATATGAGCCATGATACCGATATTTCGGTAATCATTAATCGGGGTAGATCGTGCCACAAGTAAGCCTCCCAGCTTGGTTAATTACCAGCGGAAGTGAGAGAACGCCTTATTGGCATCTGCCATTCTATGTGTATCTTCACGCTTCTTTACTGCAGAACCTTTGTTCTCAGAAGCATCCAGCAACTCACCCGCCAACTTACTAGCCATAGTTTTCTCACCACGCTTCTTGG
>JBNKIW010000353.1:0-576 GCA_050290865.1 Rhodomicrobiaceae bacterium
GAGTTAGCCGGACGCCAATGGAATCGCATAAACTACGACTACCGTGAACCGCCAATCTTTAAGAGGGACTAACCTTGGAGTGAAAGTTCGAGGTTACCAGCAACAGTTGTCCGGAAGCTAACCTTTTCAGCCTCCTTGCATTCCGCCCGCACGCAGCGGGGCCATAGCCGACGGCGCGAGAGCACGCCCCTCAGACCAGCATCATCCAAAGAGCTACTGAGGGACTGCGTAAGATGGGATAAGCATTCCTCCTGATGCTGTGCGCCATTGTAATTCCCCAAACGGCTAAAGTATTCCTACTGGACTGGTAGCGGGGCGGGCCAGGATGTCCGCTTTGTCGTGTAGGCTTCTGTGAGTCCTGGGAAAGTCCTGATGCGCGGCGCAAGATACAGGATCATCGAACTTCCCCCGCTGTGTGAGCGCGCCATTTGCTCGGCCGGCAAGCCTGACGCGGGAGGGCGCACGGTCCCGGAAAGCTCCGCGTCAGCGGTGAAGAATTTGCCTCAAAAACAACGAATACCCATGGCGAACGCGCGCTTCGAGCGACATGGCGTTCAAAGCGTGGTCGGCAGTCAT
>JBNKIW010000354.1:0-574 GCA_050290865.1 Rhodomicrobiaceae bacterium
CACTAGCGTGCCGGAGGATCGGCTTTGCGCTGAGGATACCGTCAGCGCCTACAAAAGTCTGGCGCAGGTGGAGCGCGCATTTCGTACGATGAAAGGCGTCGATTTACAAATCCGCCCGATCCACCATTGGCTCGGAGATCGCGTCCGGGCGCACGTGTTCCTGTGCATGCTGGCCTATTACGTCGAATTCCATATGCGCCGGGCGCTGGCGCCGATGCTGTTCACGGAGCATGCGCCCGAGGCGCGGGAGCGCAAATCGGCCGTCGCTCCGGCACAAGCCTCAGCCGCGGCAATCGAGAAGCGCACGCGCCGCCGCAGCGCAGACGGCCAAGCCGTGCTGGCCTGGCCGGACCTCCTCGCCCACCTCGCGACGCTGACGCTCAACGACGTTGCCCTCCCGATGAAGGGGACGGCGACATTCGCCATGCTGGCGCGCCCCACCACCTTGCAGGAGAAAGCCTTCGCGCTCCTCGGACTGCCGCTGCCTTGTGTCCAGTGAGCGGCCTGGAGCGTTGGAAAATTGCGTTTCTGATCAATGGGGTTGAAGTGACGTTCAAGTGAAAACTTCGGTCTA
>JBNKIW010000355.1:0-574 GCA_050290865.1 Rhodomicrobiaceae bacterium
CGGGGCACGGGGCCTCGCTGGCGGTTCACATTTGAAGGTGGTTTCGGTCGTCGTCAATCCTTCTTTGCGGCTCGCGAGCGGGTCTTGCGGATGCTCTCGCCGGCAAGCTCGATCCGGTGCGCATTGTGGATGAGCCGGTCGAGGATGGCGTCGGCGTAGGTGTGGTCGCCGATGAGATCGTGCCAGCGGTTAACAGCCGCCAATCCACTCCGCGCGCCACGAAACACACCGCTGCATCCTGTCGCAAATATTTCGCCCATATCTGGTGGTTCTCGTCAGAGAGTGTATCATAATGATTCACGGGGCAACACTGAAGCGCATTGATCTTGTTGCCCCGACGTTGCCCCAAAGGAAGTTGCCGGCGTTTCGCCGGTTTCAAGATAGGGAAACAAGATCATGGCGAAGCAAGCGCTCACGGACAGGATCTCAGGAATCCCCTCATTTTGAAAGCGGTGTGATTTCGAGTCGCCCGGGCCGCCTCTAGAAGTTGAGCGCGCGCGTTTATGCTTGCCCTGGTTGGTGATGCTGGAGCTTCTACGGCGGGCGGGAGGTAACAAGCAGTGCTCGAAGGACT
>JBNKIW010000356.1:0-574 GCA_050290865.1 Rhodomicrobiaceae bacterium
GCGCTTGCCCTCGCGCACGCTTTCGCGGAGCAGAATGGCGGGCTGGGAGCCGCGATTGGGCACGATGTCGATGTACATACCGCAATGGATGGCTGATTTGCCGAGCGCATGACTGAGTTATGTCGCCGCACTTACATGGGTACGTTTTTGCAACCCAAATCGCAGCCGCCAAGAGTATGTGGCGGAAATGCATGGACTATCGGCTGTCACGCGGCGCGGAAACGGCGGGAACTTCGGCTTAAGACACGCAAAACTTCCGCCAATTTGCGTGAAGTAAGCTTCGCAAGCGGGATCGGTGCGGTTCCCGCCCCAAGCGCTGCGATGCGTCTGCCCCAAAACGGCTGATCGGCGAGGACTGGGCATATCAGCGATGGCCTGCCGCTGCGCAGTCCTTCGTGGGTCGTGCCGGTGAACCGGAGCACGGTTTCCGGTGGGGAGCAGGGCATTTTCTGATCACGTTTCGTGATGGTTTCTGTTTCGTTTCCACCGTCGACGTTATTCCGAAAATGGGCGGATCTCTGCGGCGATGAAAGAGCAGGCTCGCTTTTCGATCACGCAAAAAGATGCGCAAGGG
>JBNKIW010000357.1:0-574 GCA_050290865.1 Rhodomicrobiaceae bacterium
AGCAGCGAACTTGGTCGTAGCAGAAAAGTCGACCGACGTTCCCCGAAGAGAACCGTCTGGGGGCCATAATGATCGGGCAAGGCGTGCCCGAAGTGAAGTTGCATCTTCCTTCAGCCCTAACCGGCGCTTGGCTGGAAACGACGCGCGGCAACGCATCACCCAGAACCGCAATGTGCGGGAGTACGGCCGTGATCGGGACGACCTCCGAAACGTTATTGAAGATCGGAGGTGTTTCCGAAATAGAACACCGAGTTCACCTCGACGACAGTTAGTCAGAGACGTTACCCCAACGGGGAGAAGTGGTTTTCGCGCCCTGGCAGGACCACTCAGGGATGTCCAGTGGCCAGCCAAATTCAAGGCGGGCCATATAGATCAGTATGACGGAACTAGCAATCCTGAAGAATTCATTCAGGTTTATCAGACCGTCATCGAAGCTGCCAGAGGAGATGATCGGGTGAAGGCCAACTTTCTGCATACGGCGTTGACCGGAGCAGCTAGGTCATGGCTCATCAACTTACCCGAAGCATCCATCCAATCCTGGGACCAGCTGTGTGTCATGTTTATTGCAAACTTT
>JBNKIW010000358.1:0-570 GCA_050290865.1 Rhodomicrobiaceae bacterium
TCCACGAACAGATTGTGGAACGCCAGCCAGGTCGCACCCGCCAGCGCGTTGACCAGGAACAGAAGGATGAAAAAGAAGGCGGCGCCAAGCACGAACCGCAGCCCCCCTCCTGGCCGGTAGATCGTAACCCCCTCCGTCGTCTTGATCTTCGCCATCGCAATGCTCCCTCACGCGCAGGCCGGACGCAACGGAGGGTAAACGTCAGGCGTCGGCGGTCAAGTGCAAATGCGCCGGGCACGGCCAGGATCATAAGGACCGCGCCCGACACGGCCGCGTCTTCAATTCGCGTTTAGTGTTCTGTGAGAGATTGCGGTGACCATTCGGAGGTCGACCGTTGACTCAACAGAGGCTTGAGATGAGGTTGCGATCAGCCGCCATGCTTCCGGCTGCCTCAAAGGAAGGGGCAGGCCGCCGTTTGCAGCGGGGGATGCGTGACTAACCCTCCCAAACCGGCGAAGCGGACAGGCGCGTTCACAGGTTGGCTTTCGCGTGTCCGGACCTGGATCGCGTCACGTCCGGCGCTGCGCGGCGGCTACCGGTATCAGATACTGAGCGGGGTGATCGTCGCCT
>JBNKIW010000359.1:0-568 GCA_050290865.1 Rhodomicrobiaceae bacterium
GGCCTCATCGGCGTGTTCGCGGCCCCTGGCGTCTATGTGCCCGGCATCGGCGTGACGCTTGGCAAGGCCAGCATCCGGGGCGTCGATTCAGCGGGCATGATGTGCTCCGAACGCGAGCTTGAGCTTTCCACCGAGCACAGCGGCATCATCGAGCTGCCGGAGAGCATGAAGGCCAAGGTGGGCCAGCGCTTCGTGGACGTAATGGGCCTGCACGATCCGGTCATCGACGTGGCGATCACGCCGAACCGGCCCGACTGCCTTGGCGTGCGCGGCATCGCCCGCGATCTGGCCGCTGCCGGGGTGGGCCAGCTCAAGCACCCGAACGAAGGTTACGTGGGCAAAGGCTCGTTCGAGTGCCCCATCCCGATCAAGTTGCAACTCCCCAAAGGCCAGGAAGGCGCGTGCCCGGTTTTCGCCGGCCGCCTCATTCGCGGCGCCACGAACAAGCCCTCGCCCGACTGGTTGCAGCGCCGCCTGCGCGCCATCGGCCTGCGTCCCATCAACGCCGCGGTGGACGTGACCAATTATATTTCCATCGGCCTCGCCCGGCCGCTGCACGTCTACGACG
>JBNKIW010000360.1:0-566 GCA_050290865.1 Rhodomicrobiaceae bacterium
CGACATAAATATATCGCCTTTGGTTTGAAAGATCATGGATATCACTTGCGCAAGAGGGGCCCGGACGCCGCAAACAACGAAGCTTCTCTCTGTGAAATCATTAAACAGTGAATATGTAATCCGCTTTCTTCGAAGAGACGCGGAGTTCAGTTTCATCAAAATCTCTCTTGCATACCAGTGTGTACTCTGACTCAGATACGGAAGATTGACGAAATGATCCCGCGATACCGTAGCACGTTCCGTTTTATGTAATGTTTCTGCCAGTGATATCGATCCGGTCTTACCGAATGTGTGTATGAATATATTAGTATCCGTTTCACCTGCTGGCGTTTGGCAGTGCCCCGTGGGCGTATCTATGTTTCTTCTGAATGGTTCATAGCGAACGGAAGATACTTGGAGGTCGTGAATGACGCTGTCATTGGTAGCATTGCGTATTGCGATTGCTGATGCGCGAGGTGGCAAGAAGACTTCAGAATCGATTGCTCTGCCGTTAGATGTATGAAGCAACTCTCCAGTCTCTATGCCGTTTTCGGAGACGGCGTAGAGACCGACAAGTGGACATCTCG
>JBNKIW010000361.1:0-565 GCA_050290865.1 Rhodomicrobiaceae bacterium
GAAACGTTACCGCAACGTTATGACCAGAAGAGAAAACCTTTAGCGGCGTCCTCTGGACACTCGGTCCACAAAGCATTTCGGGCAAGCTTCTATCGCGAAATGGCGAGGCTTAGGGATGCCGAGCGGACGGCGGCTGGGATGTAAGCTGCCTCCCGCGGCCGTCTCCTTCTTGCGGAAACCCAAGGAAGCGGCTACGCGGACAGCGCCAGTTTTGTGCAAGAAAGGTGACCGGGAAAACGGCGGGGAAATCGCGTAATACTGTATTTTCCTGTTAAGCCAAAAATCTGCGACTTATGGAAAAGGTGTCGGGATGGCGAAAAACAAGTCTGCAAAAGAAGATATGTTGCGGGCGGCACTTCTTGGCCTCGCTCTGCGTACATTCGGTGACGATTTTCTTGAATTACTCGATGAAACAGCGCCAAGCCATCAGGCATTGGACGCATCGTTGTGGACAACATCACTTGACGAGCGCCGCGGCGTTGAGGAGAAACTGCATAATATCATGGCAGACCTTGAAAAACATTTGTCTGAGATCGGTGTGCGCGGCTTGCTGATCGTCGCCAGT
>JBNKIW010000362.1:0-564 GCA_050290865.1 Rhodomicrobiaceae bacterium
GGTCAGATCCTGCCGCTTGTCCTTCCGCTGCGTCAGATTGCCGAGGAAGTCCTTGGTGTAGGCCAGATCCTGGATGATGTTAGTGCCTTTGAGCGAATAGATGCCCGTGAGGCGCCCGGTCTCGGGAGCGAAGGATTTGAAGCTCTCAACCCCGTTGCCCAGCGTGAAGTTGGTTATGTTGCCGCGTGCATCGACGCTCACGCGCTGCCACAGGCTGGCGCTGGTCGCCGTATCCCGGACCTCGCTGACCGCACCCTGAGCATCATAGACATTGGTCACCGCCAAATTGGACGGATAAGTCAAGGTTTCTGGGCGGGAATATTGATCATAGGTCGTTGCAGTGGTGAAGCTCTCGCCGTCAACGGTCTCCACGCTGGAGACGATCCGGCTCAAGGCATCGTAACTGTTGGTAAGGCTGTAGCCCTCGGTGCCCCCACTGGCTGCAAGCCCGCTCGCCGAACGATGCAACTTGCCGATGCCATGCGCGGCCATATCGTAGATCCAGACCGAAGTCCGGCTTCCGGGGTCGGACGCATCGGCATTGTCGATCCGGCTGAGCATCCG
>JBNKIW010000363.1:0-564 GCA_050290865.1 Rhodomicrobiaceae bacterium
ATCTCTCACCGGCCCCCGAGGCCTGGAGCCGTCCCGATATCCCGCTACACGCCAGGGCAATGCTGGTGAGCAAAATGCCCGATGCGATGCAGCGTATCGCCGAGTTGAAGGAGAAAGGACATCCGCTCGCCTTCGTTGGTGATGTGGTTGGTACCGGTTCCTCGCGTAAGTCGGCAATCAATTCTGTGCTCTGGCATATGGGGCACGAGATCCCCTATGTGCCCAACAAACATCAGGGCGGAGTGATTCTGGGCGGCAAGATCGCGCCGATCTTCTTCAACACCGCCGAAGACTCTGGTGCGTTGCCGATCGAGTGTGACGTATCGAAACTGAAGATGGGTGAGATGATCACCCTGTTGCCCTATGAGGGCAAGATCGTCAATGAAGCAGGGGAGACACTGAGCGAATTTCAGCTCAAGCCTTCTACCATTTTCGATGAGGTGCGTGCTGGAGGCCGTATCCCGCTAATCATAGGCCGCTCACTTACCGACAAAACCCGTGAAGCACTGGGTCTGGAACCGACCACGCTATTTGCACGCCCGGTCAACCCCGCGGATAGTGGCA
>JBNKIW010000364.1:0-562 GCA_050290865.1 Rhodomicrobiaceae bacterium
TCTATTTCGAGAACTACGTCGTGATTGAGCCGGGGCTGACGCCGCTCAAGGCCGGCCAGCTTCTGTCCGAAGAAGACTACCTCAAATATCAGGAGGAGTATGGCGAGGACTTCCAGGCCGGCATCGGCGCGGAAGCCGTGCGCGACATGCTCATGGCGCTCAACCTTGAGCAGATGCGCGAGACGATCCGCCAGGAGATCATCGAGGCAACGACCGAGCTGAAGCCCAAGAAACTCGCGAAGCGGCTCAAGGTGATCGAGGCCTTCATCCAGTCGGGCAACCGCCCGGAATGGATGATCATGAAGGTGATCCCTGTCATCCCGCCAGAGCTGCGCCCGCTGGTTCCGCTAGATGGCGGCCGGTTCGCGACCTCGGACCTGAACGACCTTTACCGCCGCGTCATCAACCGCAACAACCGCCTGAAGCGGCTGATGGAGCTGCGCGCGCCGGATATCATCATCCGCAACGAAAAGCGCATGTTGCAGGAGGCCGTCGACGCGCTGTTCGACAATGGCCGCCGCGGCCGCGTCATCACGGGCGCGAACAAGCGGCCGCTGAAGTC
>JBNKIW010000365.1:0-561 GCA_050290865.1 Rhodomicrobiaceae bacterium
CCTCTAACCAGAGCTAGGATGAGGAGCGCACTTAGACCCACACCCACAAGGTTCACCAGCTTGAAGAGGTGGACATGCTCACCGCCAAGATTGATTTTCTTATGAAAAAGCTTGAGAACCTGGGCCTTGATCATCTCGAAATGGTCGATGCCTGAGTAACATGTGAAGAGTGCAGAGAAATAGGCCACATAGGCATCCACTACACGATAGTCTCCCAGGATATCAACTTCATTGGTAATTCCAACAATGGTTTTCGTCCTAATCAAGGCTTCAATGCTAGGTGGAACAAACCCAGTTTCCCGTTCGACAACCGCCAACAGGGTGGTAATGGTAGAATTTCAACAGAAATGAGCCCTCTCTTAGAGATATCATCAGGGATCAGGTAAGGATAAACGACGAAGTTGGCAAAAGGATCCATGCCATGGACAAGCTCCTGGACAACATCAATGCCATAATGGACAACTTCACAGTAGCTATGTAGAACCAGCTGAGATTCAATAAGATATTGGAGACACAGATTCAGCAAATCTCTGCAGCAATTCCAAGTCAAAGTAATGGGGG
>JBNKIW010000366.1:0-560 GCA_050290865.1 Rhodomicrobiaceae bacterium
GCATGATGCTCAGACAGATGTCGAGCCCGATAAAGTCACCAAGCTCAAGCGGCCCCATGGGCATGTTGGCGCCGAGCTTCATGGCCGCGTCGATGGACTCGACGGTCCCGATGCCTTCATACAGGGCGAAGACTGCCTCGTTGACCATGGGCAGCAGAATGCGGTTCACGATAAACGCCGTATAGTCCAGGGCGGGAACCGCGGTTTTTCCCAGCCTGGCCACGACGCCTTTCACCGCCGCTTCGGTCTCGTTGCTGGTGGTGAGCGCGCGGATCAGCTCAACAAGCCGCATCACCGGCACGGGGTTCATGAAGTGCATGCCCATGAACCGTTCCGGCCGGTCCGTGTGCTTGGCCAGCATCGTCACGGAAAGCGAAGAGGTGTTCGTGCAGACGATCGCCTCTTCGGGCAGAATTGGACAAACCTTTTCGTAAATCTCGCACTTGATCCGGGGGTCCTCGACGGCGGTCTCGATCACCATATCGCAATCGGCCAAAGGCTCCGTTGCGGTGCCTATGCTAATCCTGCCGATGGCCTCGGCGCAGTCCCCAGCCGGCATT
>JBNKIW010000367.1:0-558 GCA_050290865.1 Rhodomicrobiaceae bacterium
CACGGCCCGCGTGCGCAGCGCCGGCGCGGCCCGCGGCCACGCGGGCGCGGCCTGCGTCGCTCGCGCGCGCGCGGCGCGGTGGCGCTGCCCCGGCGTCGGCGAGGCTCGCCGGAGCACGGAGACGACGAGAGTGTCGACGGCTCACCGGGCAGCGACGGCGCGGCGACGGCGACGGCGCGGCGGGGGTAGACGGCGCGGGGTAGACGGCGTCCGGACACGGCGTCGGCGCCCGGACAGCGGCGGCGGCGCGGTCGGGACGGCGGCCGCGTGGCGCGGCGCGGTCGGGCGACGGGCGCGGCGCGGTCGGGACGACGGCGCGGGCGGCGAGGCAGCGGCGGTCGGCTTCGGGCAGCGCGGTCGGCACGGGCGCGCGGGCGACGAGGCAATGGTCGGGACGCGCGGCGCGCGCTCCCGACCACGGCTTCAACGCCGCGGCGCCGACGCGGCGCGTGTCGGGACAGGTGGGGTCCGCGTGTCGGGTTTTTCCGAATTTTGGAAATTAGCCGAAGGAAATTAGCTCAAACAAATCGCTAGAAACTTGGAAAAATTCTGGAAAAA
>JBNKIW010000368.1:0-556 GCA_050290865.1 Rhodomicrobiaceae bacterium
TATAGGGATGGTTCGCAGTCAGAGACTGTGCGCATCGAAAGATGATAAGGCGCGAGGCTGGCACACGGATCGCGAACAGAGAGAAAATTCAGCCTTCGCAAAACACTGCAGGTTTGCCGTTCACGAAGACGTTCGGGCTGGGTGTGGGGGGCGCCCCATTGGGGCACTTCCCATTTACGGCCGCAGGCTTTCCATTGATCATGACATTGGGTGAAGCGTCTCTCGACTCGCTGCTGGAGGGGGGTGTCTGATCCCCGAGCCGTTGCGCCGGTTTCCCGTTGATCAAGACGGATTCACTGCCGCTGGAAGCGCCCGGACCAGCATCGTCGGCGATCCCGCTCCTGCAAATGGCAATTGATCCGGCAACAAAGATGCAGACCATCCAGGCTGTTTTCATTACTGATGCGTGTTTCATAGCCGCGTTGTCTACCCTCACAAACGGGGCGTGATGATGGCGGCATCCCCAAACCGCGGGTTCGTCTGGGAAGCAGCGCTTTTCTTTCGGAGCTCGCTCGGCCTGCTTGCTCCGTGTGCCTCATTCCCTACGCTTACGCGA
>JBNKIW010000369.1:0-555 GCA_050290865.1 Rhodomicrobiaceae bacterium
GCCTTCCTCAAGAAATGGTATTTCTGGGCCACGCACAGCCGCTTACAACCTATTGCAGAAGCCGCGAGAACCATCAAGCGGCATTGGGATGGTGTACTGCGCTGGTTCGACAGCAAAATCGCCAACGGCCTCATTGAAGGCATCAACAGCCTCGTCCAGGCCGCCAAGGCCAAAGCCAGAGGTTACCGCTCGACCCGAAACCTCAAAGCGATCATCTACATGATCGCTGGAAAGCTCGACCTCAGGCTACCCACTTGAGACAGCGGGGAACCACATTTTTCGCGGTCTGGGATGGCTGGTTCTCCCTATTTTCGTCATTGGTTGGGGAATCGCCAAATATCTCCTGGTCGTCAATGGGAGCGCGGAGTTTTATCGGGCAAGTGTCTGGCCGGAGATAGTCGCTGTTGTCGCCGGATGTCTGCTGGTGACCGTGATTGGGGCTTGTTTTAATCGTTGCATTCCTCAGCCATCCCCTCAGTTTTTCGAGGGGCAAAATGCAACTCATGATGGGTGATGCGGCGCAGCAAGTCTCGCTCTGCGAGTCCTTCGAGCACT
>JBNKIW010000370.1:0-554 GCA_050290865.1 Rhodomicrobiaceae bacterium
GGCGTGCTTGAGCGGCTGGGCTTCGAACTGACGCGCTCCCAGGCAAAACCGGATCAGGGCTGGCATACCGATCTTGATCTGATTTCCATGAAGCGGCTGACGGCGGATTTCTCCTTCGCTGCCGAGCGTGCCGACATGGCCGTGGTCTATTTCGCCGGTCATGGCATGGAGGTGGACGGCCAGAACTACCTCCTGCCGGTCGATGCCGAGTTGGAGCATGTGCGCCGCGTCCGCGCCGAAACCGCCTCGCTGCAGGAGATCGTTGACGACGTTTGCGGCGCGGCGACGCTGCCCTTCATCATACTCGACGCCTGCCGCGACAACCCCTTTCTGAGCCGCATGCGCGGTAGGGAGCACGGCCGTTCTTTCCGCTCTGGTGTTTCCGATATCAAGACGGCGGGCAATCTGTTCGTGGCCTACGCCGCGCATCAGGGCGGCAAAGCGCAGGATGGCCCATATGGCGGCAACAGCCCGTTCGCCAAGGCGCTGGCCGAGCACCTTGAGACACCCGACACGGACATCCGCATCCTGATGGGGAAGGTCCGCGACGCCGT
>JBNKIW010000371.1:0-554 GCA_050290865.1 Rhodomicrobiaceae bacterium
AATTCGTCATTACATTTTCTCATTTTCTACCTCGAATAGATGTTCTCCCCTGGCAAAGCCGCATTTACCGGCGTTTGCTTCATCCAGTTCTCGGGGCAGAGAGAATTGATAGACAGCTTAGAGCGTTTAAATCGAAAATTCACGTTTATGGACATTCACACTTCAATCAGTACATATGTATTGATGGCATTACTTATGTCAACAACGCATTAGGATATCCGCACGAGACTGGGATAACGTCCAAACGCTTATTGCGCCTTCACGTGCCGTAAAAATTTGCGGATTCAGCGGGGCTGAGCAACGCTCTCCGCTTACGGTCATCTTGAGCAGAGAGCTGGCTCGGGAAATTTGAACGCCAGAGTTAAGTGGTTTCTCAGTCCTCTGACGGCAATTTAGCCGTACACAGGAGAAACCATGACGAAAAGAACCCGCCGCAACCACAGCCCGGCCTTCAAAGCGAAAGTGGCGCTTGCCGCGATCAAGGGCGAAAAGACGTTGGCGGAGTTGGTGCAACAATTTGATGTCCACGCCAGCCAGATCAAGCAGTGGAAGGA
>JBNKIW010000372.1:0-551 GCA_050290865.1 Rhodomicrobiaceae bacterium
GTGTAGGAAGACTGCCCTATGGGTTGTAAACTACTTTTATACGGGAAGAATGTTACCCTCGTGAGGGTATTTGCCGGTACCGTATGAATAAGCATCGGCTAACTCCGTGCCAGCAGCCGCGGTAATACGGAGGATGCGAGCGTTATCCGGATTTATTGGGTTTAAAGGGTGCGTAGGCGGAATGTTAAGTCAGTGGTGAAATCTTGCAGCTTAACTGTAAAATTGCCATTGATACTGCTTTTCTTGAGTACAGTTGAAGTAGGCGGAATGTGTAATGTAGCGGTGAAATGCTTAGATATTACACAGAACACCGATTGCGAAGGCAGCTTACTAAGCTGTTACTGACGCTGATGCACGAAAGCGTGGGGAGCGAACAGGATTAGATACCCTGGTAGTCCACGCCGTAAACGATGATTACTCGTTGTTGGCGATACATTGTCAGCGACTGAGCGAAAGCATTAAGTAATCCACCTGGGGAGTACGTTGGCAACAATGAAACTCAAAGGAATTGACGGGGGCCCGCACAAGCGGAGGAACATGTGGTTTAATTC
>JBNKIW010000373.1:0-551 GCA_050290865.1 Rhodomicrobiaceae bacterium
ACCGAGGAAATGCGCCATTTGAGGCAGGCGGCGGTTGAGAAAGGCACGACCGTTCCCGAATTGCTGCGGCGGGCACTCGTGGAATGCGGTTTCTTGCCGTCGGCGAAGCCGAGTAAAGCGCGGCGGGGGCGCCAAAAGAAGGCGCGAACCGCATAGGATAGCTTCGCCACGGATTGCTGGCGACCGCAAAGACCACGGAACTTTGCATCCTCACGGCAAAGACCATGGTCTTTGCACTTGACAGACGACCCGTGATGGGCGTCAGGCGATGCCATGGCGGCGATTGTCATGTGTAGCCCTATGATCCACCTTATGCGGGCACGCCAATCGTGAAATCGACATGCACGGCATCGTAGGGAAAAACGATGCGCCTATTTGCGGTGCGCTCCAGCACACCGGCATCGAGCAGCGCGCGCACGTCGCCATGAACGGCCTTCACATCGCGGCCAACGCGTCGCGCCGCTTCGCGGATGGTCATGGGGCCTTGGCCAGTCATGGCCTTAAGCAGCTCCCAGCGCTTTTGTGTCAGCGTTTGCCACAAGAGTTCGACC
>JBNKIW010000374.1:0-548 GCA_050290865.1 Rhodomicrobiaceae bacterium
CTGTTCTGCAGTGAGATCGTTCATTGGTTTGCCCGCGCCATATCCAGAAACTCGGCAACGGCAGCATCGATCCGCGCCACCACATCAGCGGAACGCTCCTGGCCTTTGCGCTCCCAATGCGCCGCCGTTGCTGACCACGACTGCACCTGGTCGGGGCGATCCTGAAGCTGTCCGGCCACACCGCGATGGACGGCGGCCCAGGTCGGATCGGCAGCTTGTTCCGCCCATTGGCGGCGCTTCAGCGCGGCCGCCTCGATCTCTGCCGCTGCGGCGGCGAGTTCGGTCGAGTTCATGGTCACCGGACCGCGAAGTTGACGAATTCCGGCGCAGACAGATGCTGCCTTGCGATCGCGCAATACTCAGGGCTGCGTGAGCACATGTAGCATGCGCCGTAACAGTCGCCGCTTGCGTTCCGCGCCACAGTGTTGTTGCGCTGATCTCCGCCAACAACGACATTCACCTCTTGCGCTGCGGCGTTGTCGGCGCCGGAGTTGCTCTTTGAGTCAGCGATTGCGTTATTTGTATTCGACATAACTAGCGTCTCCGTG
>JBNKIW010000375.1:0-547 GCA_050290865.1 Rhodomicrobiaceae bacterium
ACCCCGTCTGCCCCTTCCGACTCTTTGCTGCCATGTCATATATGCCCTGCTGTTGCACTTCGGGGTTGAAACGGCGCCGGATATAGATCTGTGTGACATGCCCGCCGACCGCTCGCACTGCCTCAACAAAAGCTGCCGTGCCGCCCGGCTCAGCGCCGCCATTCTCGGAATTGTCATGCAAAATTAGGGCGTTGCGCGTCATGGGAGTAAAGAGTTCGGCCTAGGGCCTAATACCTGGCAACAGAAAAGGGGGGCTGGTAAGATCGATGATGCTTCCTTTGGTGTGCTTGTTGGCTCACGATTGGGAGCGTCACTGATGGACGACCGAAAATACCGAAAGTCTATTGCCACCCCGGCGGAGTTGGCGAAATCCCTCAGGATTAGAAAAATGAAGGCTCTTATTTATAATGCTTTTATTTCTTATAGTAACAAGCATGATCGACCTATAGCCCGCAGGCTTCAAAAAACTAGGCTCAATTCACCCTCTGTGTTGATGCGACAGAAAACCGAAGGAATCTGGGAAAAACTTGTTCCTGTTCCGTTCTCG
>JBNKIW010000376.1:0-546 GCA_050290865.1 Rhodomicrobiaceae bacterium
GCCACAGCGAACTTGAACCAGTTCGTCTGCTTCAGGTCGATGATTCATTCGGCCGCATCCAGAGTCAAAATGAGAATTGCTGTTGCGGCGGAGCGCCGGCGGTATTCATTGGTAACGCTTTAACCAACAAAGAGTTGAACAGCGACAGCGGACTAAATATGGTTTCCAGCCGTTGAAATGCGGATAACAAACGAGTGTTTTTGCGTTCAGGCACCGCGGCCGGGCGCCAGGGGTAAAGAGTCGATGAAGAACGGCAACGGCGCCAGCCACGGTACGAATTTCCAGTCCGAAGCGAAGAAGACGCTGCCCAACGGCAACGGCAACGGCGTTCCGCCGGATGCCCGGCGGGCTTCGCGTTCGCTCACGCCGCTCCTGGCGCTTTATCCCTATCTCGTGCGCTACAAGCTGCAGATCGTGCTCGGCTTCGTCGGGCTGGTGGTCGCCGCCGCAGCGATGCTGGCGCTGCCGGTCGCCGTCCGGCGGATGATCGACCATGGCTTTTCGGGCGACTCGCAGCTCATCAACAGCTATTTCGCGGTGCTTCTT
>JBNKIW010000377.1:0-540 GCA_050290865.1 Rhodomicrobiaceae bacterium
GCGGGCGGGGACGGCCGAAGCTGGGCGTGGTCGCACGTGAGGTGACACTGCTCCCGCGGCATTGGGACTGGTTGAACACGCAACCGGGCGGCGCTTCGGTCGCACTGCGGAAGCTGGTCGAGGAGGCTCGGCGAACCGGGGGCAGCCTGGAAAAACTACGCACGGCTCAGGAAGCCGCCTACCGCTTCATGTCGGCATTGGCGGGTGACTTCGCGGGCTTCGAGGAAGCCGTGCGCGCCTTGTTTGCGAACGACCGTGCGCGCTTCGAGCAGCAGATTGCGGCGTGGCCCAGCGACGTACGCGATTACGCGACGGCTCTCGCATTCCCTGCGAGCCCAGGCGACGCTTCGCCAACTGTATCGGATCGGGAGGAGGCGCCCTGACGGGCCTCGACCAACCGGCCCGCTCTCCCAAGGTCACACGGACGGCCAGTCAGCGATCACAATGCGACCTCATCGAATCTCGGACAGTCAAATGCCGCTAGTGGCGGGTAAGGCAAGCTGCTGCTTATGGGGGTACAGCGGATAAGGTTCGGACACC
>JBNKIW010000378.1:0-537 GCA_050290865.1 Rhodomicrobiaceae bacterium
CGGCAAAGCGCACCGAGGGCCATGGATGAAGGATTCTCGGTAGTTTTGGGAGGAAATCAGCGGTCAGCTTTTCCATCCGCGTCCAGGGGGTATCATCCTTCTGACTTCGTCGCCGGAGCGTCCGAAGCCAAAGTCGGATGACCTGGTGCCTGAACTTGCTGAGCACCGCAAAGTTAGTGGGCAGTAAGCGCTGCTCTGCTCACACCTTGACGGCGTTCTTCTTGGCGTAGGCCCAAGGCATGAGTTCGTCTATACGGCGGGCTGGCCAGCGATTGACGAGCTTCGTCAGCACATCGGTAAGACCGTCTCGGTGGGCCGAGCGACATGGCGGCGCCAAAACGCGGCTGGATCGCCTATGATCCGGAGATTTCGTCCGGCGTGCGCGGCGAACACGTACTGATCCTGCAGCACCCCAAGGGTGATGGGTGATGTGTTGAAACTCGCGATCGGCGATCACCTCGGTTTCAATGCTGCTGGAAATCGCATGCACTACGACGCGAACACGCTACCAGGCTCATCATCGGGCTCACCCATCTT
>JBNKIW010000379.1:0-537 GCA_050290865.1 Rhodomicrobiaceae bacterium
CGTGCCATGATGGTGAAGTGGAAGCATTCGGCGATGGTCGCCGGGGCAATGACGATCTTCGGCGCATCGCCGGGCATGCCGAACAGGGAGGAGAGCAGGTCGCCCTGTTCGACTTTGGTCGGCAGGCCGGTGGAGGGGCCGCCGCGCTGCACGTCGACGATCACCAGCGGAATTTCCGCCATCACCGCGAGGCCGATCATCTCGGTCTTCAGCGCCATACCGGGGCCGGAGGTGATGGTGCAGGCGGTCTTGCCCGCGTAGGAGGCGCCGATGGCGAAACCGATGGCGGCGATCTCATCTTCCGCCTGATGCACAAAGCCGCCGACCTTGTCGTAAACGTCTGCGATGTAGTGGGAGGCGGAGGTGGCCGGGGTGATCGGGTACATGGAGACCATGTCCATGCCCGAGGCCATCACGCCCAGGCCCAGCGCGGTGTTGCCGTTGCACACCAGTACCGGTTTGCCGCTCAGGGTCTCTTTAACCGGGATGGTGTAGTGGTAATCGACGTTTGCTTTGGCGAAGGCATAACCGGCATCG
>JBNKIW010000380.1:0-537 GCA_050290865.1 Rhodomicrobiaceae bacterium
TGGCAGGACCAGCAGAAAGACTTCGCCGACTTTCCGGGCCCGATCCTGATGACGTCCAACTGTATCATCGAGCCCCAGCCAGTCTACCGCCAACGCATCTTCACCACCGGTCCGGTAGGTTGGCCAGGCGTTCGTCATCTGGAGAACAATGACTTCTCCATTCTTATTCAGGCCGCCCAGGCCCTGCCCGGTTTCAAGGAAGACGCGACGGCAAGGAGCATCACCATCGGTTTCGGCAGCGATGCCGTGCTGGGGCTGGCCGACAAGGTGATCCAAGCGGTGAAAACCGGTGCCATCCGCCATTTTTTCCTCATCGGCGGCTGCGATGGCGCCGCTCCCGGCCGGAACTACTACACCGACTTCGCCGAACAGGTGCCCAAGGACACTGTGGTACTAACTCTGGGCTGCAACAAATACCGTTTCAATCAGCATGACTTCGGCGACATCGATGGCATTCCTCGACTGCTCGATATCGGCCAGTGCAACGATACCTACTCCGCGCTCAAGATAGCCACGGCCCTTGCCGATGCCTTCAAT
>JBNKIW010000381.1:0-536 GCA_050290865.1 Rhodomicrobiaceae bacterium
TACTCATGGAACCACGCATACACGCAGCGCATGAGATTCGTCAATTTTCCTGTTATTAAGCACACAGATTATTACTTGACGTGCCGCCTGATATTAGCTATACAGCGTTATATTAGTCATTGTGAGGGCGTGTGATGTGGACTGAGGAACGTGTTGGAACGCTCAAAAAGCTCTGGGCTGACGGGAAGAGCGCGAGCCATATCGCCGGACGCCTGGGAGGCATCACGCGCAATGCCGTCATCGGCAAAGTGCACCGGCTTGGTCTCGATGGTCGCAGCACAGTGGACCATGAGCCAGGACCGCGGATGAGAAGAGGCGGGCGCCGGAAGCAGCTGTTGTCCAAGAAAGTGCAGGTGGGCTCCGCGCCAGCGACGGTGAGTACGGCGAGCCAGGCGCCGGTCCAGTATGAGCTGCCGTTCTTGCTCATGCCGACGGTCAAGCAGCCCGAGGCACCATCACCAATCGTCGAAACGACATCCCCGGCGCCGCTGCACGTCTCCCTCCTTGATTTGAAAGAATGCATGTGCCGCTGGCCG
>JBNKIW010000382.1:0-536 GCA_050290865.1 Rhodomicrobiaceae bacterium
TCTGAATCGCTCGAGTGATCTTTGATTCGCGAAGGGAAGGATCACACGCATGGCGAACACGGCCGGGCCCCCAAGGGATCACATTGGTTTTCTTGATCATTTCTCGAAGCTTGAAGATCCACGTCAGATCAACAAATCGCTCTATCCCTTGCCGGAGATTCTGCTGCTGGTGCTGCGCGCGGTCTTGTCCGCCGCCGACGACTGGGTGGCGATCGCCCTTTACGGCGAGAAGAATCTCGATCTTCTGCGGCATTTTCTGCCCTACGAGAACGGTACGCCGTCCCATGACCAGTTCAGCTACCTGTTCGCCCGCATCGACGAAAAGCGCTTCCAGAAGTGTTTCGTCAACTGGGTGACATGCCTGCGTCAGGCCGCGAAGGCGGGGACTCCCCATTCACACCCCAAGATCCGCGGTGAAGAAAGAAGAAGGTTGAAAAGGGCCGCAGGATGAAGAGGATAGAAGGTGTTCAGACCACCCCCCTCTTCACCCATTTGGTGACTCGCATGGCGACACAAACCGTATTGCCGTTCAAGCT
>JBNKIW010000383.1:0-535 GCA_050290865.1 Rhodomicrobiaceae bacterium
TGAACATACCCGCCAGCATGCGCTGATTCGCGAGGAGGTGCAAGTAAATTACATGGACACATTTATGGCGCCCAAACCACACAAGATCGGCGCCCCGTAAGGCGCTCTAAGTAACGCCAAGTGAAAACTTCGGCATAAAAGGTGTCGTCGCCATCGATGGGAAAACCTTGCGCCGCTCGTTCGACGAGGCCGGCAAAAAGGGCGCGATCCACATGGTCTCGGCGTGGTGCTCGGAACAAAATCTGGTGCTCGGCCAGGTGAAAGTGGACGAGAAATCGAATGAGATTACCGCCATCCCCGAGCTGCTCGACCTGCTGCAGATTCATGGCGCCATCGTCACCATCGATGCGATGCTTGCTGATCGCGGCCAGACAAGCGCCGCGATGGGGTGCCAGCGCGAGATCGCCCGGCGGATCATCGACAAGAAGGCCGATTACATCTTCTCGCTGAAAGGTAATCAGGGTACGTTGCGCGATGACGTGGAACTGTTCTTCGAAGAGCAGATGAAGGTCGATTTCGCAGATACGACAGTGAC
>JBNKIW010000384.1:0-534 GCA_050290865.1 Rhodomicrobiaceae bacterium
ACGCCTTCGCGCTCGAACAGCAAGCCCTCGCCGACATCACGGGGGGAACGATCACCACCTATGCCGAGATTGATGCTCTGATCGTCTGATCTCTGCTGCATCTCATCCACCCTCAACCGGCCCGGCGCCCGCGCTCGGGCCTTTTTCTTTGCCGCCCCCGGTTCAGGAGAACAGCATGGCTACCCAATACCTCCACGGCGTCGAACTCATCGAGGTCTCGGACGGTGTTCGCCCGATCAAGACCGTGAAAAGCTCGGTGATCGGCGTCATCGGCACCGCGCCTCTCGCCGACACAACCGAATTCCCGCTCAACACGCCGGTTCTGCTGACCAGCAATCCGCACAAGGCGGCGCTGCTCGGCGCTTCAGGTACGCTCCGCGATGCCCTCGACGATATCTACGATCAGGCTGGCGCCGCGGTGGTTGTTGTGCGCGTCACAGAGGGCGCCTCGCAGCCGGAAACCTGGACGAACATGGTTGGGGACGCCGCCACGAAAACGGGCGTCTACGCCTTCCTGAAGGCACAGAGTGAGCT
>JBNKIW010000385.1:0-532 GCA_050290865.1 Rhodomicrobiaceae bacterium
GCCCGAACTCCAGGTCTTGCGCCGCGAGCGGCTGCTCTATGTCGAGAATGCGGGTGTTCAGATATGGAACTTCCGGGCCATAAGCCTGCCGCGCATGGCTCAGGAATGCCTGCGACAGGTCGGTGTAGCAGTATTCCGCGATATGCTGCCGGTAGGGCTTGAGCCCGCTGAACAGCCTGACACTGGTCCCGCCTGTCCCGGCGCCGATTTCCAGGATGCGGATGCGCGCCTCCGCATCCTGCTCCAGCCGCGCTTTGACAAAGGCCCCGGCTATTCCGGCGGCGCCGTCACTGAAATAATCCGCCACCGTGTTGTTCTTATGGACCGCCTCCACCAACGCCATGGAGCCACCAGGGAACATCACATCCGTTGTCCGCACCCTGCCGGTCAAAATATCTGGCAGCGCCCGCATGGTCGCAGCCTCCAGCCGCGCCAGCGCCGCGATATCCGGATTGTGCCGCCAGTGCTCAAGGCTGGTCTCCCAATCCTGCCACACCGCGCCGGCATCGTATTCTACTCCGGCCGGCGGTTT
>JBNKIW010000386.1:0-531 GCA_050290865.1 Rhodomicrobiaceae bacterium
TGGCCATACTCCGTTCCATCCAAGAGTTGGCGATGACGTGAATGAGTGACCATGTAAGCTTGACGGGCAGCATCACGAATTCCAGCATAGAAGTTGCATCTTGGGGCGATGGCTGCATGGATCTTCTCAACTTCAAAAACTCCTCGGAGGGGCTTGGGGGTGAAGATGTAGACTCAAACATGCCACACAGATTTGAAGCCTTCATACATTATTTGAGTTCCATAATACTTTAGTTGCTTCTCATATCTCAGTTCCTGCAGCATCTTCTAGAGCATCTTGGGGATCTTGCCAGCATTACTTCCATCATGCTGGAACTTGTGAACATCTCATTATGGAAGTTGAATCCTTGACAAACTTGGTTATCCATTGTGACAGAACGACCTCGGGGAGGGGTTCATCGCCAAGATCAACTAGAGTGATTTTCGGTGAAGTGAGAACACAATCAACACACATAAGTACAATACCATATTATAAATTCAAGTAGAAGTTATTACAACTTAGGTTCATGTATTAATTATACAGAAGAGGTTT
>JBNKIW010000387.1:0-531 GCA_050290865.1 Rhodomicrobiaceae bacterium
ATGGGCCAGCTATTCGTCGATAAGAAATCACGTCGCAGATTGATCGGCGTCAACTGGGACATCACGGCCGATCGGCTGCTGCGAGATGAGTTGATGCAGGCAAACCGGGCCCTGGCCGAACGCTACGACGAGGTGAAGGCCGGGCGCGCGGCGCTGGAGCAGGCCAATGCCGAGTTGCAGGAAAATCAGGCAGAGCTGAACTTACTGTCGCTGGTGGCACGGCACACAACCGACGCCATTGTTTTGTTGGATGCGGCCGGTCGCGTTTTTTGGGTCAATGACAGCTTTACGCGACTGCATGGTTTCACGTTGGAAGAAGCGAGGGCAAGACGCCGCTGGAGCTGATATACGGCCCCGACTCTGACCCCACCGCGATTGACCTGCTGACAGAGCGCACGCGTGCGGGGCACCTCGCTCAGGCCGAAAACCTCTGTTACGACCGGACCGGGCGCAGGTTCTGGACCAGCCTCATCATGGTGCCGATCATCGATGACGATGGTCGGATCGCGATGCATATCGGCGTTGGTCGCG
>JBNKIW010000388.1:0-529 GCA_050290865.1 Rhodomicrobiaceae bacterium
GTCGGTGACGTCATCGATCTGTTGAACCCGATTTGGCGCGGGCGCGCAATTTATGGCGGCTGTCTTTCACGACGGGTCGTGAACGGTCGTTCGAGCCACCCGCAACGTGCGGCGGTTCTACGTTGAAAAACCGCCGTTCACAGGCCTCCTTGGTGCACTCAACGTCGGACGCCCGAAGTACTAAGCCGCGCGCGCCACGGGCTCCCTGCGGCGCGAGCGGCTTAGTACGTCGGCCTGATTCGACGATCGGGCCAAATCGAGCGGTGAGCGCGGCTGGGCCAAAGGTCAAATCGACGCGGAGGTCGCTTACGGACGTTCGAAAAGTTTGAACTAAATTCCGCTTATCCACAGGACGCTGCGCTGAGTTAGAAGCCTATTTCGGCAAGATATCGTAAAGGTTGTTGAACCTTTCGATTCTTGCTCGCTGGCCGGGAAGTTGAGATGAGCCGCACCGTCCATTTTGCAGTATCTCCACGTCTGACTGCCTTGCTGGGGGAAACCTACAGGCTGACGGAAGCTGCGTTAAAAG
>JBNKIW010000389.1:0-523 GCA_050290865.1 Rhodomicrobiaceae bacterium
GCAAGCTCAATGGCGTCAATCCGCACACGTGGCTCACCGATGTGCTCACCAAGCTCGTCAACCGCTGGCCAGCCCGCCGCATCGACGAACGCATGCCCTGGGCCTACGCTGCGCCCGTCGCCCCGTGATCGGCGCATCGCTTACGGAAATAGTGCAAATCTGTTGGGAGCATGCAGGCTTGAGCACTGCCGAACGCACATTGTTTGCGGCATCGACATCCGGGGGAACGGACGCCCCCTACGCCAACCGTCTGCGAAAATATTTCATCCGCTTCGGGCTGGACTGGTAGGCCGTCGCGGGCTGTGGGTGGCGGGCAGGTCGACAAGCCGTGTTCCGCCATGTGAAGGGGGAGCATTGCGAAGATCATTGCTGCATGCGCCAACAAGACAATACGGAACATCTGCGGCGGCTAATTGCGGTATAATTGCCGCGACTGCACCAACCCTTCAGCGGCAGGTTGTGGAGCGTTGCTTCATCAGCGGAGGCCCAGCATGCGGCCTCCCCTCGTTGAATAGCGATCGTC
>JBNKIW010000390.1:0-522 GCA_050290865.1 Rhodomicrobiaceae bacterium
GGCACGGCGCGGGCGCTCATTGAGGACGCCCGGGCGAACAGCGCGATTCAGGGCGGCAGCTCGATCACGCAGCAGCTCGCCAAAAACCTCTTCCTGACCTCCGAGCGTTCGATCCCGCGCAAGATCAAGGAGTTGTACCTGGCCCTTTGGCTTGAGACGCATCTCACCAAGCGCGAGATCCTTAAGCTTTATCTCGACCGCGCCTATCTGGGCGGCGGCAATTTCGGCGTGGAGGCCGCGTCGCAGTTCTATTTCGGCAAGTCGGTGCGGGACATCCACCTGGCTGAGGCCGCGATCCTCGCCGGGCTGTTCAAAGCACCCTCGAAGTATGCGCCGCACTCAAACCCGGTGGATTCGCGCGCGCGGACGAATCAGGTTCTCAGCAATCTGGTCGAAGCGGGGTTTATGACCGAGGGGCAGGTGCACAGCGCCCGGCTGACCCACGCGAAAATCATCGACCACGAAAAGGACTATGCACCGAACTATTTCCTCGACTGGGCATTCGAGGAGGTGCAGCGCCTG
>JBNKIW010000391.1:0-521 GCA_050290865.1 Rhodomicrobiaceae bacterium
TTCTACATCGGCAAGAGCATTTTCCTTCCGCTATCTTCCGTAGACGTCCGTCGCCTTCCGCCGATTTTTGGGGGTCTAAAAAGCCTACGATGCCGAATGTACCCCCACACACCCGACTGTTTGAGAATGCCGATGCCGCTCTCCGAAGTCACCGTCAGGAACGCCAAGCAACGTGAAATGCAATACAAGCTGGCCGACAGCCAGGTGCCGTCGCGGGGTTGGTAGGAAATTGAAGGTTGCGTAGTCTCCGGGTGTTCAACCCCAAGTGATTCCGGCCAAGTGATGCCGGTGGAGACCACGCATGACCGACGCTACTCCATTTCCCGCAGCCAAACAGCCAGCAGCAACCGCCACTGCCCAGCTTTTCGACGATTGGTTCGACCCGATCGAGGCTGGTGTGCGCGCCCGCGTACACGATTTCATCCAGGACCTGATCGAAGCAGAGCTTGAGGCGGCGCTGTCACGCAGGCGCTATGTGCGACGCGGCCAATCCTGTCGGGCGTTGCCCGCAGAAGTGGCCG
>JBNKIW010000392.1:0-520 GCA_050290865.1 Rhodomicrobiaceae bacterium
GAACCTCAGGCCGGATCGGATCTTTCGGCAGTACGCAGCAAGGCTGTCCCCGATGGGGATTTTTACCGCATCAGCGGGCAAAAGATCTTCATTACCTGGGGCGAGCATGATATGGCCGAGAATATCATCCATCTGGTGCTGGCGCGTCTGCCCGGTGCACCGGAAGGGGTTAAAGGGATCTCGCTGTTCCTGGTGCCGAAATTCCTGGTCAACGATGATGGCAGCCTCGGTGAGCGTAACGACCTGAACGTGGTTTCGCTGGAGCACAAGCTGGGCATCCACGCGTCGCCCACCTGCGTCATGAGCTTTGGCGATAATGATGGTGCGATAGGTTACCTGATCGGCGAAGAGAACAATGGTCTGGCCTGTATGTTCACGATGATGAACCACGCTCGGCTTGAAGTTGGCATGGAAGGCGTCGGCCTGTCCACTCGCGCCTACCAACACGCATTGGCTTATGCAAAAGATCGTATCCAGGGTTTTGCCCATGGTCATGAGGGTCGTGTCAGTATCATCCATC
>JBNKIW010000393.1:0-520 GCA_050290865.1 Rhodomicrobiaceae bacterium
ACCGCCATCGCGGCACTCCGGCGGCCTTCATTTATCGGGCCACGACGCCGCTGCACGCGTCGTTCAGCAGCGCTCGGCACCGACATCGCCGCCAATTCCTCTTCTGCCCGGCGCAGACCTCGCGTGAAAAATCCATAGTGCCCAACCGGTCCAGCGCGTTCAGTCCAACCGGGTTTCTGTGTCGGCTTCGCTCCACAGAAACCCTTATTTCGCTTGGTGATTGGCTGGGAAGCTTGTCAGAGGAATTACGCGAGCAACCGGGCGCACGCATTGTGCAACTGGCGAGCGCGGCCCTTGATCCCCACCTGGCGACACTTTCGCGGTTCCAGAAGACCATCCTGGCGACCCCTGAAGGTTACGCGGCGATCGACCGACTGCCTAAACCTTCCTGATTTTGGGCACGTCCTTGATGAAATCCTGGGCGCTACGCTCATTGAACGCCAGTGAGGTCAGTTGCGGCCGAATGTCTCCGAGGGTGATGATTTGGGGCGTTGGCGAATTGAACTCTTCAGTGACGTCT
>JBNKIW010000394.1:0-520 GCA_050290865.1 Rhodomicrobiaceae bacterium
ATCAACGGTACCGAGCGGGTGATCGTCTCCCAGTTGCACCGTTCACCCGGTGTCTTTTTCGATCACGACAAGGGCAAGACCCACTCCTCGGGCAAACTGCTGTTCTCCGCTCGGGTGATTCCCTATCGCGGTTCCTGGCTCGACTTCGAATTCGATCCCAAGGACAACGTGTTCGTGCGTATCGACCGCCGCCGCAAGCTGCCGGCCACCGTGCTGCTGCGGGCGCTGGGTTTCGATACCGAACAGATCCTGGCCATGTTCTTCGAGACCGACTCCTTTGCGATAACCCAGAAGTCCGCCAAACTGGATCTGGTGCCGGAGCGTCTGCGCGGCGAGACCGCCTCCTTCGATATCAAGGCCAAGGGCAAGGTGATTGTGGAGACCGGGCGCCGTATCACCCAGCGCCATATCCGCGATCTGGACAAGGCGGGCATCAAGTCGCTGGAGGTGCCGTTTGAGTTCCTGCACGGCAAGGTGCTGGCGAACAATATCGTGGACGAGAGCAGCGGCGAACTGCTGG
>JBNKIW010000395.1:0-520 GCA_050290865.1 Rhodomicrobiaceae bacterium
GCTCCTGCCGCTTTATGCTGACCGAAGAGGCGCATCACCTTTTCGTTGGCGAAACCGGCATTGGCCGCACCATCGAACGCACCTGTCAGGTGATGAAAGAAAACGGCATCGACGACCCCTATGACACCGACCGTCTGCGCGCCCTCGGCGTGGTCGATCTGCCGCTGATCCAGAAAAAGCTGAACATGCACTACACGCTCAGCCTTGATCTGTTCGGTCAGGAGGTCTCGACTAACGCCGCCAACGCGTTCAACGCGGGCATCAAGGGGCGTTATCAGGAGCATCGTCTGGAAGACGACCACAAGCTGACGGATGATACCTACACCGTGTGGGACATCGAAAACGGTCAGGTTGTGCGCAAGGAAGTTCCGGCGCTGACCGCGATCAACATGCGTCTGCGCGACGATTACACCAACGATGCTTCGGGTGGTGTGGGCCGCTGGAACAAGATCATCGAAAAGGCCGGGATCGACTTCAAACTCGCCCTGCCGCATGAAGCCTTCCACCGTCAGATCGGCGT
>JBNKIW010000396.1:0-517 GCA_050290865.1 Rhodomicrobiaceae bacterium
TCCATCCACGACCGGATCGCCAATCTCTTCCACTGCCCACGCAACACGCTTTCAGCCATTGACTATCGCGCCGCACGTGCCAAGGCGTTTGCGGCCTGGGCTGAGGTCGCAGCCGCACCGATTGCCGCATAACCACACAAGAAGCCGTTTGCCCTCTCGGTGCGTCTTCGTGGTGGTTAACTTGACGATGCCTATGGCTGCGGCGACGCGGGGACCGTGCCGAACCCTGAGATGGGCATCGCCGTTCAGGCTCGCGCGGCTCCGGCAAAAAGCGCATACGAGTGTGCTGGATGGCGAATTTATACGGCGTTGCAGTGTGTTACGGCGTGGTATTTGCGAGCCGGGTGATTAAGAAGGGCTAATGTCTGACCATGTGCCGGTTTGCGCGGATTGGAACAAGGCATCGACGACACGCATCTGGGCCCGGCTATCCGTGAGTTCAAACTCGGGTTGTTGCACCTTCCGCACAATCCGTCCAAAGGACTCTGCCTGCAGTTTGTACTGATCGCAAATCGCG
>JBNKIW010000397.1:0-516 GCA_050290865.1 Rhodomicrobiaceae bacterium
TTTCCCTATCAAGGGATTGCGGTTTCCTCTTCCTCTGGCTCATCCGCTTGTGTCCAGCGCCGAGTGATCCGTATTTTAAAAACTCAAACGATGTCAGTGGGTTGAAGTAACCGCCAAGTTAAAACTTCGGTCTAGGATCGGCTCTGCTATAAACTTTACATTCGAAAACCTGATAGCCTTGGCAACTGCACTAAGTCGAGCTGGCAGCGTGCCCATCTTGATCGGTTTGGTCGGCGTCGCAATTTTCTCATACGCGGCAATAACCTTGTGAGTCGTTCGATGTAAATCAGTCCAATCGTAAACAAAAACGCCACGTTCGGCCAGATCAACGATATCGTCCGGGCGCTTTACGGATACCAAGAGCCGAGCTTGAGACACGATCGGCATATCACAAATTAGCCCTTCAATATCCTCTATCGGTATAGTATTTGAGCAAAGCATCGACTTAGGAATCGGACCGATCCCCCCAGTCATGAAGGCCGCCAAGTGACCGTCTTGATCTGAAGCCAACCAAAC
>JBNKIW010000398.1:0-515 GCA_050290865.1 Rhodomicrobiaceae bacterium
GGTTTGACCGCCACGGTTTTTGCCCGGCTGTCTTCATATTCAAATCTCAGACCGAGATGTTTGCCCATGACACCAAGGATCTCATGCTCACGAAAAGGCTTGCGCACGAAATCATCGCAGCCCGCTGCCAGGATCTGCTTACGTTCTTCTTCAAGTGCATGGGCGGTGAGGGCGACGATTCGGGTCTGCGACCCGTTGTCACTCGTTTTGATCTTGTGCGTCGCCTGCAGTCCGTCCATCACCGGCATGCGGATGTCCATGAAAATCAGATGGGGACGCCACTGCTCGAAGTGCTCGACCGCTTCCTGGCCGTTGAACGCTTCCTGGAGTTCGAATCCCAGGGGGTTGAGCAGCTGGCGCAGCAGTAACCGGTTCTCCGGCTGGTCCTCGGCGATGAGGATCCGATAGCGCGGCTGTCCCTCGGCCTGACCCAGGACGCGGCCACGGGATGAGGTGGCGGGGATCTCCTCGGTTGGCAGCAGGGTGACCGGTATCTCGAAATGGAACACCGTGCC
>JBNKIW010000399.1:0-514 GCA_050290865.1 Rhodomicrobiaceae bacterium
GCTCTGCCAAGCCGCCCAGTCGCGGCCATCGTCATGGTCACCGCTCGCGATCGCTGATGGGAACCTTCGGTGAGGTCCAGATCAACGCGCCGCGTACCCGGATCGATACGGCGGATGGCAAGACCACGGAATGGCATAGCAAGGTGCTGCCGATCTACCGGCGGCGCACGAAAGCGGCCGAGGCCCTGATTGCCAGCGCCTATCTGTCCGACGTCAACACGCGGCGTGTACGGCGGGCGCGGGCAACGCTATTCGGCGGCGCGGTGAGCAAGGATACGGTGAGCCGCGTGTGGCGGAAGGTGGAGGCCGACTGGAAAACCTGGAACCGGCGTTCGCTGGCCGATGAGCCGATCGTCCGCCTGATCCTGGATGGCACGGTGGTCCGTGCACGCCTCGACAAGAAGGCCACGACGATCTGTCTGCTGGTTGTTCTTGGTGTCCGCGAGGACGGCCAGAAGGTCTTGTTAGCAGTGAAGAATATGGGCGGCGAGACGGCGCAGGCCTGGCGAGTGGT
>JBNKIW010000400.1:0-511 GCA_050290865.1 Rhodomicrobiaceae bacterium
CGTCAAGTCCTCATGGCCCTTACGGGTTGGGCTACACACGTGCTACAATGGTAGTGACAATGGGTTAATCCCAAAAAGCTATCTCAGTTCGGATTGGGGTCTGCAACTCGACCCCATGAAGTCGGAATCGCTAGTAATCGCGTAACAGCATGACGCGGTGAATACGTTCCCGGGCCTTGTACACACCGCCCGTCACACCATGGGAGTTGGGTCTACCCGACGGCCGTGCGCTAACCCTTTTGGGAGGCAGCGGACCACGGTAGGCTCAGCGACTGGGGTGAAGTCGTAACAAGGTAGCCGTAGGGGAACCTGCGGCTGGATCACCTCCTTTCTAAGGATGTTCTGGTTAGATCAGCTTGCTGATCTCGACGAACACTTAGCAGCTCGCAAGAGCAAATATAGATAAGTCTCAAGGCTTATCAGGGCCAGGCCGTCCTCATATCTCTTCAGTGTAATCACAGACCTACCGGTCTGTCTGGGTCGGTAGCTCAGGTGGTTAGAGCGCACGCAT
>JBNKIW010000401.1:0-510 GCA_050290865.1 Rhodomicrobiaceae bacterium
TTTGAAACAATTTCTAGAATTTAAAATAATTGAAAAACATTTAAAAACCGTTGCATAGTACTGCGCCGAAACCGGCCTGAGGCTACAGCCCACGAGGCGCGGCGGCCTGCCACGCGCGGTCGGCCGAACGCCGGCTGGGCCACGGCCTGGCAGCCCAGCCCAGCGGGGCAACTGGCCTGCGCGGCGCTGCGCGCGCGCGCCGCGTGCGCGTCGGCGCGGTCACCGCGCGCGGGACGGCGCGGTGGCGCGCTCGCCGACGGCTCGGCGGTGGCTCGACGACGGCAAGGTGCTGCCGGGGGTCTCGAGGGGGTCACGGGGAAGGCGCCGGGCAAGGAGGAAGGGACAGAGGCGCACCGGAACGGCGGGTCGACGGTGAGGCGGTGCCAACGGCGTCGGGCGGCGGCATTCGTCGGCGGTGAGGGATCTCCGGTGGTCGCCGGCTTGGCTGAGGAGGTCCTACAGCTCGGGAGAGGCGAGGAGGTGAGGAAATTGCAAGAAATTCCGGGGATT
>JBNKIW010000402.1:0-511 GCA_050290865.1 Rhodomicrobiaceae bacterium
TATCCGGAATAACGAATTATTTCCTAACGGATAATTCGTGGACCGGGTCCACGTCTCCGTGGACCGGCCGGGCGCGCTCGGTCCACCGTGGACCGACGCCGGCGCGGACAACGGGCACGGCGGCGCGCTCACCGAAGCTCGGCCTCCGGCCGCTCCGGTGTGCCAAAGCTCGCTGGCAGGGGCGTATAATGGAGAGGGGAGTGAGGGGAACTCGGCTCAGGTCTCACCAGAGCTCGGGCGGCGCTATGGAGGCTGGGCGGCGGTGGTGCAGAATGGGGAGGCGGCAGCGCTCGGTGAGGAGTAGCTGTGGACTCGGAAGCGAGCGATTGAGAGCGAGGTGAGGTGTGGTGATGGCCGGGGGTGCTCCTCGTCCTTTTATAGGGGCCGGGGGAGCGCCGGGGAGGGGTGGCCGAGAGTTAATCACCGGCGTTAATGGCTTTAACGTCATTGAAGGCGTTAAGGCTCGTTAAGGCTCGGTTTGAAGGGGATTAAGGGGGAGAGTGATGAGGGA
>JBNKIW010000403.1:0-509 GCA_050290865.1 Rhodomicrobiaceae bacterium
GTCCGACCGATGATGAAGGACGCTTAAAGATAGAAATGGATGAGTAAGTGAGACGTTCGACATTTGCTCGTATTATGAATGGAACAATTGAAAGTAGGCACGAATGACTTACCGTCGGTGGCGAAGAAGAAGGTCGTTGCGGCTGCGGCTGTGACGTTGGTGTCATCCACAGAGGCATTCCCCACGGCGGGGCTTGCCCTCCAGCTATAGGTGCCCATGGTGGTGGCCAATATCGATGGCCCGAAGGTGGGGGAGGAGTGCTGGAACTCTGGCCTGGATGGCCGGCTAGAGGCGGTGGTGGCCAGTATCCACCTCAAGGCGGTGGCGGCCAGT
Source organism: Rhodomicrobiaceae bacterium (assembly GCA_050290865.1). Taxonomy (GTDB): domain Bacteria; phylum Pseudomonadota; class Alphaproteobacteria; order Rhizobiales; family Rhodomicrobiaceae; genus JARRLC01. The sequence goes on from JBNKIW010000403.1 coordinate 334, forward strand.
ATCCACCTGGAGGCGGCAGCGGCCACGTCGAAGGCTGCCCGGCTGCAGGAGACCCTCCCCACATCATCACGGGTGTTGGACCCGTATGAGAACCCTGTAACATGAAAGTTTGACTCGTGAATGAGTAAGAATTTGAATTCTGAATTGAAAAAGGAAGAGAGTTATACCTGTGATCC
>JBNKIW010000404.1:0-508 GCA_050290865.1 Rhodomicrobiaceae bacterium
TACCCGCCCCAAAGATGCCAAGGCCGAGGTCATCGCCGGCATTGCCGAGGCCGACGAGACGTTTTTCCTCAAATCTTTCAAAGGGGAACGCGAAATCAGCCGTCCACCGCGCAAACGGGGCGGAACCGCGTCGAAACCAGGGCTGTCGGACGAGCAGGTTCCCGTGCTCGTGCTGCGCGACCGCTTCGGCGCTACCACCGATGCCGTCCTCGAAAACCTTCAGGCGCCCACCATCCACAGCGTACTCACGCCGGTCGTCGCCAAGGACACCGTCCTCGTCAGCGACGGCGCGGACGCCTATGCCTCCTTCGCCGCAAAGGCCGGCATCGACCATGTGGGGCTCATGACCAGCGGCGGCGAGCATCGCCGGGGTGTCTTCCACATTCAGAACGTGAACGCCTATCACAGCCGTCTGAAAAGCTGGATGCGCCGCTTCAACGGCGTGGCGACGAAATATCTTCCAAGCTATCTTGGCTGGCGGCGGCTGTTCGAGCGCGAAGGCGATGAA
>JBNKIW010000405.1:0-507 GCA_050290865.1 Rhodomicrobiaceae bacterium
GTCAGAAGTACAGCGATCCTGTCTTGAACACCAAGCAAGCGACGGGTTCTGGAGCGCTGCTTCGGATTACCCCGAAGTGGGGCGCTAGCCAGATGGGTGGTGAGTGGGGGAGAAGGTATGGCGACGAGCCGGGAGATGTGGGCGTGAATTACCTCTACGTTTCACAGAAATAGATCCATAATCTGCGTTGTGAATCCAAGAGCAAACAGCGCAGCTGCTAGCGCCCCTCCAAGAACTGCTATTTTTCTGGTCAACCTATCGCGAGCATCTCTAATTTCTTTTTCTGTAACGCTTGGCCATTGGAACGGAGTTAATGGGAAGAGTGAATATATTTTGTAGTCATTCGGATAATATTGTTTTGCTATCTCCTTGTACTCATATTCGCATAGCATTACTTTAACAAACCAGATCATGACGACCTCAGGAATCTCCTCATTTCTGCGAGACTCAATTTTGCCGCTCCCGTTTGGCGAAAAGGTTTTGTTAACGAAACGATTCGCGGCGGGG
>JBNKIW010000406.1:0-506 GCA_050290865.1 Rhodomicrobiaceae bacterium
ACCCCGTCTGCCCCTTCCGACTCTTTGCTGCCATGTCATATATGCCCTGCTGTTGCACTTCGGGGTTGAAACGGCGCGTGCAAAAACCGTTCTGCGCCATGTGGCGGGCACCCGTATCATCGGCGGAAAACCAAGGCGCCGTAGCCAGTCCGGCAGGCAGCACATCGCTGGCTTCCTTCCGGAATGCCTCCTGTTTTTCGTTCAGCAAACGCACGATCTGTCGCCGGGAAATGTCTAGCCCCAGATCACGAAGCTGCAGAAACAACCGCGGGATGGTCGTCTGAGCCTGGTGGTATTGGCTGATCACGTAGCGTCTGAGTTCCGGCCCGAAATGGCTGGTGATCTCCTTCGGCAGGGTGGCCACCACCGTCTCGCCCGAGGGTAGAAGCCAACGCTCGCGGCGATAGAGCGCCGTGTGCGGTTTGATGATGATGTCCTGAACGACGAAGTCTTCGTACCCCTTGAAGGCGAGCACCTTCGGGAATGGTGTCCGGCTTGAGGATGCG
>JBNKIW010000407.1:0-505 GCA_050290865.1 Rhodomicrobiaceae bacterium
ATTACCCCACCAACTATCTAATCTAACGCGGGCCGATCTCTCTCCGATAAATCTTTCCCCCGAAGGGCGTATACGGTATTAAACCCAGTTTCCCGGGACTATTCCGTAGAGAAAGGCACGTTCCCACGCGTTACTAACCCGTCCGCCGCTAGACCCGAAGGTCTCGCTCGACTTGCATGTGTTAGGCCTGCCGCCAGCGTTCGTTCTGAGCCAGAATCAAACTCTCAAGTTGAAACGCGTTACCGCGTATCCTTGACGTTCGAACCTCTGCACATCAATCCCGACCGGCTAAGATCGGGACCGTCTCTGTTTGCAGTCAGTTACCGAAGTAACAAAGACCGTCAAACAGTGAAGCTGACTATCCATCATCGGGCCGAAACCCTAGGTAGTTTGATATCCAGGTGTCCGTTCATCGTAATGAACCAAACCGCCCGCATATCTCTTCAGTTAACAACAATGTCAAACAGCGTAGAAGCAAAACAAAACTGGATGCGCTAAAATCTCT
>JBNKIW010000408.1:0-505 GCA_050290865.1 Rhodomicrobiaceae bacterium
CAGCGTGGATGAAAATGGCAGCCGCTGGGTGGATCGGTTGGCGAGGGCATCTCACCCTGTAGCTGAATGACCTCACGATGCCGCTGCGGATCGGCTACTGGCACCGCCGCCAGCAACGCCTTGGTATAGGGATGGGCCGGCCTCTCGAGCACCTCCCGCACCCCTCCCTGTTCCACGATGCGCCCCAGGTACATCACCCCCACATCATGGGCCAGGTGAGCGACCACCGAGAGATCGTGGCTGATGAAAAGATATGCGAGCCCCAACTCCGCCTGCAGTTGCTGCAGCAGATTAAGAATCTGCGCCTGCACCGAGAAATCGAGCGCGCTGGTGGGTTCATCGCAGACGATCACTTTCGGCGCCACCGCCAGCGCCCGTGCGATGCAGATTCGCTGGCGCTGCCCACCCGAAAATTCATGCGGATAGCGTTCTGCTGCCTCGGGCGGCAGCCCCACCTGGGCCAATAGCTCTCCCACCCGCTGTTCACGGATCGGCCGCTCGATAC
>JBNKIW010000409.1:0-505 GCA_050290865.1 Rhodomicrobiaceae bacterium
TCGTAGATGCACGTCGATGAACGGGATGAAGTAGCATCGGGAGCGTAGGAGCAGAAGCGGTGAAACCTAGATGTGTTGGTGTTTTCGTGATTGTTTATGTGTTGCTATTTCCATGGCGGTCGCACGTATATATAGGGAAGACTCGCCTAGGGTTACAGCATCCCGTAACCGACTAGGTCTATCTCTATCAAAACATATTAGACACGGACTCGTAGCAAAAATAAATGGTAAAAGGAGGTCACAGACTTGTGAGTCTTTGGGTCAGATTTCGATGGACTATTCACACACATGTCGTGCGCCCGTGCCCATCGCCTCGCCACGCGATGCTCAGCCCGGCCTGGCCCAGCAAGGCGAGGTGAGTTAGTGTGCGCGTGTGTTTCTCCCTTTCTCCTCTCCTCCACACACTTGCAAGTGCATAGAGAGCAACCCACCTTATAAGTAGGTTTTCCTCCACCTCCACTAGCAAGGTGAGACTAAAGAGTTGCTACCCACCATGCATGAATGT
>JBNKIW010000410.1:0-503 GCA_050290865.1 Rhodomicrobiaceae bacterium
GAGAATGATCGGCAGCTCCTTTTCATCGGGCTCCCTGCCGAGTAGCTTCTTGGCAGCAAACAGGTTCATGGTCAGGTTCGCCTGGTGCAGCCAGAAGCGCTTGATGTCCGATGCCTGCAATCCCATTAGCTCCAGGTTCTCCTGATTCACGCGCCCGACAAGGGGCAGCAGTTCCTTGAACACCTTGCGCCCATTCTGCCGAAACAGCTTGTCCCTGTTGTCCTGCTTATCCGGCTCACAGTGGTTGATGAAGCCGAAGTTGTTGCGGATGTTGTTGGAGAATTCGGTCTTGAAACGGGTACCCAACAGACGGAAAGCTTTGTCCGACTGACAGCTCTCCTCGGACTCAATCACCACGGCGGTAGCCACATCGCCGAAGATGAAGTGGCTGTCCCGATCACGGAAATTCAGCTGAGCCGAGGTGATTTCGGGGCTAATCACCAAAGCGCAACGCGCCGTGCCGGATCGAATCGCGTCAGCCGCTGCGCTGATACCGAAGGTGG
>JBNKIW010000411.1:0-503 GCA_050290865.1 Rhodomicrobiaceae bacterium
TGCACATAATAGTCTCGCGACGAACCAATGTCCGAAGGGTCGGCCTGATAATTATCGACCTGCCGCAGCCGGAAGTCATACCAGGAGACGGCATTGACCGCCTGATCCAGTGGGCTCTCCGGGGGTGTCTGTTCCATACTCATGACCGTCCACCTCCTTGCGCCGCAGCCTGTTCCTGCGCCTGGCCTTGGCCGCGCGCATAGAATTCGCCCTCAATGGCCCCCAGCGCTTCGTCGCGCGAGGCGTATTGGGCGGCGCCTTCGCCCGTGTATGCAGCCGCGATGGCGCTCACTTGCGCCGTATCCATAAACCCATCGGAACTGAGCGCTTGGAACACTTGATCGAAGGCTCCTTCGTGAGTACCTGCCGTCTGCAACCTGTCGAGGTAGGAGGCAACGCAGCTCTCGGCTGGGGGCTGGTGGACGCCTGTTCGCCAGCTGCTACCCTTCGCTGCGATTACCCCGAAGGCCTCCTCCCGTGACGAAAACTGGGCGTTTTCGTTC
>JBNKIW010000412.1:0-501 GCA_050290865.1 Rhodomicrobiaceae bacterium
TCGTCGATGACGCCCGCCGTCGTGCTGAAAGACGGCATGCCATTTATGGCGACCGGCAGTCCCGGCGGCAGCACGATTATCACGGTCACGCTGCAGATGCTGCTCAACGTGCTGGACTTCGAGATGAACGTGGCCGAGGCAACTGCCGCCCCGCGCATTCACCATCAATGGATGCCGGACCAGGTCATCACTGAGGATGGCATTTCGGTGGATACGCTGCACGCTTTGGAAGCGCGCGGCTTCATTCTGCCGAAGAGCGGCGACGGTGGTCACCAGCACCGCGTTCTCGGGCGGACTAACTCCATCGTGCACAAGGGCGGCGTATTCTTCGGTGCCTCCGATCCCCGTGCGGCGGATGGCGCGGTTGCGGGGTATTAGCGGCTCGCCCTCCTGAGCGATGTGAGTTTGCAACCAGCCGCTTCTTCGGGGCACACTCGCGCACACTGCCGACGGGCTGCGCTCCAGCCGAATTCCCTGGGCTGACGGCGGTGCTCCATAAGC
>JBNKIW010000413.1:0-501 GCA_050290865.1 Rhodomicrobiaceae bacterium
GAGTCGACCTACGCCCGGTTGAGCTGCGGTTACGAGGTGTTTCACAACATCGGCGAAAAGGCTTACGGCACCACCAATATCGACTACTCCGATTCGTTGTACAACGAGTTTCAAAAGTTGCGGGACTACAAACGTTCCCAATTTCATATCGATCCCGATGGTTTCGAAATCGCCACCGCCCACGAAGAGACCTACCTAGAAGAGAAGATCGACCTGCCCGATAGTTGGGTGCGCGGTTTTCTGCAGGTGAGTGCGGCGATGGGCATGCCGATGACCGAGTTCCGGCTTCATCCCATGGATGTCTATAACCTCTGCCTGTTCCTGCGCCGCCATAAAGAGCGGCAGGGGCCCCGTTCGATCCGTTTTCAATTGACCCCGGGGCAACCAGTGAGACTGCTGTTCGAGCCCTGGAACCATCTGCTCGAGTGCAAGCGTTCGCCCTTCAGCGGAAATCAGGAGACTGAGATCCGAATGTGGGGACGTCGTCGTCTGTTGACCCTG
>JBNKIW010000414.1:0-500 GCA_050290865.1 Rhodomicrobiaceae bacterium
CTAACGTCCGTCGTGCGACAAGTCACGACCGCGTACCCAGGGCGAGTAGAGACCTGGGAATGTCTTGTGGCCACTTCCACTAGACGTGAATACGTCTTTGTGACGTATGCAGCGCTGTCCACGCAGCGTTAAATGCGTGGGCGCCACTTGGGGGATAAGTGGTGATGTATGTTATATGTATGTTGTGCTCTTCTGCAGGTACGCTAACCTCGATTGCGTAAATTAGATTCGCTAGAACTGACTACGGGGATGAGTGCGACTGCCACCGACTATGCGTACATCATATATATTTGGCAAAGCTTTTCTTTTGGTGAGGAATGGATATGACCAACATATGACATGATCTTACATATGCATGTGCATGAATAAGATGAACCTTGAAAACCACAAAATCAACCCGAGTTAAAACCGAAAGAAAGCTTGAAATTAAATCAAAACAAGAAAATCATATCTTATAATATCATTCAAATTCAATCGGTCATAATTTTTTCATTCGAGAT